>NTHE01000039.1 GCA_002551355.1 Streptomyces sp. man185
GCCCCGGTCGATCCCGCCGCCCCCGCCGACGCCGCCCCGCGCGCCGGATCCCGTCGAGCCGGGCCGCAGACCGTTCAGGAAGCGGGTCGGCCGCCGGCTCGCCCGGCCGCCCGGCGACCGGGACAGCGCCCAGGAGAGCGAGAGGTGGACGCGGGCGCGAGTGATCCCCACGTACAGCAGGCGCCGCTCCTCCTCGACCTGCTCGTCGGTCTTGGCGTAGGCGATCGGCATCATGCCCTCGGTCAGGCCGACCAGGAACACCGCGTCCCACTCCAGGCCCTTCGCCGCGTGCAGCGACGCCAGGGTCACCCCCTGGACCGTCGGGGCGTGCTGGGCGGCCGCCCGCTCGTCCAGCTCGCGGACCAGGTCGGTCAGGGTCGCCCCGGGCTTCGCCGTCTCGAAGTCCTCCGCCAGGCGCACCAGCGCGGCCAGCGACTCCCAGCGGTCGCGCACGGCCCCCGATCCGGCGGGCGGGCGGGTGGTCCAGCCCTTGGTGGAGAGCACCGCCCGCACCTGGGAGGCCAGGTCCTGTGCCCCGTCTAGGAGGGAGTCGTTGCGGCCGGCGCGGGCCGCGCCGCGCAGTGCGGTGCCCGCCTCGCGTACCTCGGCCCGCTCGAAGAACCGCTCGGCGCCGCGCAGCTGGTAGGGCACCCCGGCGTCCGCCAGGGCCTGCTCGTAGATCTCGGACTGGGAGTTGACGCGGTAGAGCACGGCGATCTCGCCGGCCGGCACGCCCGCGGCGATGAGGTCGCGGATGCGCCGGGCGGTGGACTCGGCCTCGGTGGGCTCGTCCCCGTACTCCGTGTAGGCCGGCTCGGGGCCCTTGTCGCGCTGCGAGACCAGCTCCAGGCGGTGGTCGGCGGCCCTGCCGTGGGCCTGGCTCAGCAGGCCGTTGGCGAGGTGGACGACCTGGGGGGTGGAGCGGTAGTCGCGGACCAGCTTGACCACGGTCGCCCCGGGGTGGCGGGTGCGGAAGTTCAGCAGGTGGTCGGGGGTGGCCCCGGTGAAGGAGTAGATCGTCTGGCTGGCGTCGCCGACCACGCAGAGATCCTCCCGGTCGCCGACCCAGAGGTCGAGCAGCCGCTGCTGGAGCGGGCTCACGTCCTGGTACTCGTCGACGACGAAGTGCTGGTACTGGCCGCGCACGTGCTCGGCGATGTCGGTCCGGTCCTGGAGGATGCCGACGGTGAGCAGCAGCACGTCCTCGAAGTCGATCACCGAGCGGTCACGCTTGAGCTGTTCGTACGTGGAGTAGACCTGGGAGAGGACCGCCGGATCGCGGGGGGCGTCGCGCTGGGTCTTGGCGACCGCCGCCGGATAGTCGGCGGGGACGGTCTGGGTGACCTTGGCCCACTCGATCTCGCCGGTGACGTCCCGCAGCTCGTTGCGGTCGAGCCGGAGCTCGCAGCGGGCGGCGGCCTCGGCGACCAGCTGCACCTTCCGCTCCAGCAGCCGGGGCAGCTCGCCACCGACTGCTTTCGGCCAGAAGTACTGGAGCTGCCGGAGGGCGGCGGAGTGGAAGGTCCGCGCCTGGACGCCGGTCGCGCCGAGCTGACGGAGGCGGCCGCGCATCTCTCCCGCTGCCCGGTTGGTGAAGGTGACGGCGAGCACGGTGGCCGGCTGGAGGATGCCCGCCCGCACCCCGTACGCGATGCGGTGGGTGATCGCGCGGGTCTTGCCCGTACCGGCTCCGGCCAGCACGCACACCGGTCCGTGCAGGGCGAGCGCCACCTCGCGCTGCTCGGGGTCGAGCCCGTCGAGCACGGCGTCCGGGGTCTCGGGAACCTGTGGGAAGAGGGTGGAGTGCGTTGCTGCTGTCACCCCGCCATGCTGCCAGGTCCCCGGGGGCGGATGCGGCCGTTGTCCACAGGGGTGAGGTATTCGTCGTACCGGGGCGGGCCGTGCAGGGACGGTCCCGGGGACCGTAGCGGCGCGGTGGGAATGGTGGCCGCCTCCCGTACGTTCCTTAACCTTGCGGGAGCGCTGCGGTAAGCGGCCGGACCGCATGTGACGCTGCCGGCCGCGCAGCGGTACGGACGAGACGAAGGAGCGCCAGCGACATGGCGGGCACTGTGACGATGTACAGCACCACCTGGTGCGGCTACTGCCGTCGGCTGAAGAGCCAGATGGATCGCGAGGGCATCGCGTACAACGAGGTCAACATCGAGCACGACCCGGAGTCGGCGGCGTTCGTCGAGAAGGCGAATGGCGGAAACCAGACGGTCCCGACGCTGCTGATCGTGGCCCCCTCGGGCACCGAGTCGGTCATGACGAACCCGTCGCTCGCCCAGGTGAAGCAGGCGCTCGCCGCCTGATCCGGCGGATGGAACGACCGCCCGTCGCGCGTACCACTGCCCCCGGCATCGCCGGGGGCAGTGGTGTGTCCGGGGGAGGACCTCAGGTGGTCCGCTTCGCAGCACCCGGCCTCGGCAGCGGTTTGCCGTACCAGAGCTCGATCAGGCGGGCCGCGATGGAGATGCCGAAGGGGGGCATGACCTCGCCGGACTCGAAGGCGGCGGTGAGGTCCTCGCGGGAGAACCAGCGGGCCTCCTCGATCTCCTCGCCGTCGACCTGGATGTCGAAGGAAGTGGCCCGTGCCATGAAGCCGAGCATCAGGCTGGAGGGGAACGGCCACGGCTGGCTGGCGATGTACTCGACCTCGCCGACGGTGATCCCGGCCTCCTCGTAGACCTCGCGGGCCACGGACTGCTCGATCGACTCCCCCGGCTCGACGAATCCGGCGAGCGTGGAGAAGCGGCCCTCGGGCCAGTGCACCTGGCGGCCCAGCAGGGCCCGGTCCTGGTCGTCGGTGACCAGCATGATGACCGCCGGGTCGGTGCGCGGGTAGTGCTCGGCCCCGCAGGCCTGGCAGCGGCGGATGTGGCCGGCCGCCGCGATGACGGTCCGCTCGCCGCAGCGGGAGCAGAAGCGGTGGAGGCGCTGCCAGTTCTCCAGGGCGACGGCGTGGACCATCAGCCCCGCGTCGCGGGGGCCGAGGAGAAGACCCGCTTCGCGGAGTCCGGCCGGGCGGGCGGACTGGTCCATGCGGCCGGGCAGCGAGTCCTTCTGGAGCGCGAAGTAGCTGACGCCGTCCTCGTCGGTGCCGAGGAAGTAGCGGTGGGTCTCGGTGACCGGGGCCTCGAAGGCCGGGGTCATGACGATCTCGGTGCCCCCGTCGGGGGTGTCGTCGATCAGCACCTGCCCGCCGGAGACGACGAAGACACGGGTCGTCGGGTGGCTCCACGCCACGGCCAGCCACGCCTCGTCGAGACGGTGGTGTGCCGCGCGGTCGATGCCGCTCGGAGCGGTGAGGCCGATCGGACGGTCTGCGGTGGCGTTGTCGAAGGTGCTCACAGGTGCTTCCTACTCCCCCTGGGTGGATCGGGTGTGCACGGTTGCGTGGAGGTGCGGCGAATTCATCGGCCCAGCGCCGAGGCCAGCTCGCCCCACAGGTGGGCGGCCGTCTCCACGCCCTTGAGCAGAAGGTCCAGCTCGACCTTCTCGTCGGGGGCGTGCCAGCCGTCGGAGGGTACGGAGATGCCGAGGAAGAGGACGGGGGCGCCGAGCACGTCCCTGAGGTCGGCGGCGGGGCCCGAGCCTCCTTCGCGGGTGAAGAGGATCTTGCTTCCGAAGGCCCGGCCCATCGCGCGGGCCACGGCCTGGAGGGCGGGGTGGTCCAGCGGGGTCAGGCAGGGGCGGGTGGCGGGCTGGAAGGCGATCGTGTGCCGGATGCCCGCGGGGATGCGGGACTCGGCCCACGCGCGGACCGCCTGCTGTACGCGGTCCGGGTCCTGGCCGTCGACCAGCCGGAAGCTGATCTTCACCAGGGCGGAGGAGGGGATGATCGTCTTGCTTCCGGCGCCCTGGTAGCCGCCGCCGATGCCGTTGACCTCGGCGGTGGGGCGGGCCCAGACGCGCTCCAGCGTGGAGTACCCGGCCTCACCGACCGCGGCCCTCGACTTGGCGGTGCGCAGCCAGGTGGCCTCGTCGAAGGGCAGCTCGGCGAAGAGGGCCCGCTCGGTGTCGGTGAGGTCGGTGACCCCGTCGTAGAAGCCGGGGATCGCGACCCTGCCGTCCTCGTCGTGGAGGGCCGCGACCAGGCGGGCGATCGCGGTGGCGGGGTTGGGGACGGCTCCGCCGAACGATCCGGAGTGGATGTCCTGGGCGGGTCCGAACAGCTCGATCTCGCACTCCGCGAGGCCGCGCATGCCGGTGCAGACGGTGGGGGTGTCCTCGTCCCACATGCCGGTGTCCGAGACGATCACCGCGTCCGCGGCGAGCCGGTCTGCCTGCTGCTCGGCCAGGGCGCGGAAGTTCGGGGAGCCGGACTCCTCCTCGCCCTCGATCAGCAGCTTGAGGTGCACGGCGGGGGTGGTGCGGCCGGTCGCGGCGAGGTGGGCACGGACCCCGAGGGTGTGGAAGAGCACCTGGCCCTTGTCGTCGGCCGCGCCGCGTCCGTACATCCGGCCGTCCCGGATCACCGGCTCGAACGGGTCGGTCGCCCAGCCGTCCTCGCGGGCGGCGGGCTGGACGTCGTGGTGGCCGTAGACCAGGACGGTCGGGGCGTCCGGGTCCTCACTGGGCCACTCGGCGAAGACCGCCGGGGCGCCGGGGGTCTCCCAGATCTCGGTGACCGGGAAGCCGGTCTCCTTGAGCTTGGCGCTCAGCCACTCGGCACTGCGCCGTACGTCCCCGTCGTGCTCCGGCTGGGCGGATACGGACGGGATGCGCAGCCACTCCGCGAGGTCGTCGAGGAAGGCTGCGCGGTGCTGCTCGGTGTACGTACGGACGGCGCTGTCCGGGGTCTCGCTCATGCTCTTGAGCCTATCCGCCCTCGGGGGACGGCTCGTCCAGCAGGATCCGCTCCAGCTCGCTCCGGCCGGGCAGCCCCTGCGGATGGACGGTCTCGCCGGTGCGTACGTAGAGGAAGGTGGCGGTGACCGCGTCGAGCGGCAGATCATGCAATTCGGCCCAGGCGAGGCGGTAGACGGCGAGCTGGAGCGGGTCGGCGGTGCGGTGGCGGGTGGTCTTCCAGTCGACGATCTCGTAGGTGTCGCCCGTGCGGTAGACGGCGTCGATCCGGCCCCGGATCACCCGGCCCGCGAGCGTGATCTGGAACGGGGTCTCCACGCGGTACGGCGTGCGCCGGGCGTACGCGGTGCGCTCGAACGCCTCCTTCAGCTCGGCGAGGTCCCGCTCGTCGGCGATCTCGGCGTCGCTCTCGTCGCCGCCGGGCAGTTCGTCGGGGCCGAGCATCGGCAGCGGCAGTTCTTCGTACCGGGACTCCACCCAGGCGTGGAACCGGGTGCCCCGGCGGGCGGCGGGCTGCGGCGGGCGGGGCATGGGCCGGGCCAGCTCCCGGGCGAAGGCGTCCGGGTCCTCGGCCAGCCGCAGCAGCTGGGTGGCGGAGAGCGAGGCGGGGACGACGACCTCGCGCACGGTGGCGCGGGCGCGGCGCAGCTCTCCGGCGAGGGAGTCGAGGTCCCGGTCCCAGGAAGCGAGGGTGCGGGCCTCCTCGGGGGTGAGCCGGTCCGTCGGTTCTTCCTGCGGGTGCCGGGCGGCCGGTTCCTCCTGCGGGTGCCGGGCGGCCGGGATGTGCGGGGCGGGCTCGTGAGCCGTCTCCGGTTCGGCCCGCGGCGCGTCCTGGGGGCGCTCGGTCGGGAGCGCGTCCCAGTCCCAGTCCTCGTCGAAGGGAGCCTCGTCGAGAGGTACGCCGTCGGGAGGTACGTCGTCCCCGTCGACCGGTACGTCGTCGGGCTCGGGCCCGTACGCCGACGGCTGTTCTCCCCCCTGAACGGCCATGCGCTCCAGGTGGGCCAGCACCGTGTCCCGGGCCGCGCGGCGGCGGGCGAGGGCGTCGGCGTCGAGCGGGAGCGGCCAGGCCAGGTCTGCGTCCCGTTCCGCGAGGGCCGGGTTCTCCTCGTCCTCGGCGGGCTCGTCCGCCCATGCCTCGATCTCGCCGTGGCCCGCGGCGCAGTGCTCGTACAACGCCTCCAGGAAGGCGGACGGGCCGCGCGTCCGCTTCTGGGAGGGGCCCCACCAGTGGCCGGAGCCGAGGAGCAGGGAGCGGGGGCGGGTGAAGGTGACGTAGCCGAGGCGCAGCTCCTCCGTGTGCTGGTGCTCCTTCATCTCCTCCTTGAACGCCCTGATGCCCTTGGCGTCGAAGCTGTCGACGGCCGGGAGCGTCGCCGCGTCGCCGCGCAGGGCGTGCGGGAGCACCTTGGCCTGGGCGGTCCAGGCGTCCCGGGACTGGCCGCTGGGGAACTGGCCCGTGACCAGTCCGGGGACGGCGACGACGTCCCACTCCAGGCCCTTGGACTTGTGGGCGGTGAGGACCTTGACGGTGTTCTCGCCGCCGGGCAGCGCGTTGTCGAGGCCCTTCTCGTACTGCGCGGCGGTCCGCAGGAAGCCGAGGAAGGCGAGCAGCGACGCCTCGCCGTCCAGGGAGGCGAACCGGGCCGCTGTGTCGAGGAAGTTGGCGAGGGTCTCACGGCGGCGGGCGGCCAGCGCCTGCGGGGACGCGGACAGCTCGACCTCCAGGCCGGTGGTGGCCAGGACCCGGTGCAGGACGTCCATCAGGGGGTCGGCCAGCGAGCGGCGCAGGTCGCGCAGCTCGCGGGCGAGGCGGGCGAAGCGGACGCGGGCCTCGGCGGAGAACGGCAGTCCGTCGTCGGCCGCGCCCCCCGCGACCAGGAAGGTGTCCAGCGCGTCCGCGAGCGATATCACCTCGGCCGGGTCCGTGCCCTCGACGGCGTCAGCGAGCCGCTGGTCAGCGTCGGTGTCGTCCGTGTGGCCGGCCCGGTGCACGAGGAGGCGCGCGCGGCGGCCCAGGAGCGCGAGGTCGCGGGGGCCGATGCGCCAGCGCGGTCCGGTGAGGAGGCGGACCAGGGAGGCATTGGCCCCCGGGTCCTGGAGGACCTCGCAGACAGCGACCAGGTCGGCCACCTCGGGCAGGTGCAGCAGCCCGGCGAGGCCGACGACCTCGACCGGGATGTCCCGGGCGACCAGGGCCGCCTGGATCTCGGGGAAGTCCCCGGCGGTGCGGCACAGGACGGCGATCTCGCCGGGCGGGGTGCCGGTGCGCACGAGGTGGGCGAGGGAGTCGGCGAGCCAGTCGATCTCCTCGGTGTGGGTGTTCAGCAGGGCGCAGCGGACCACGCCGTCGCGCTCGGCGCCCAGGGCGGGGCGCAGCGCCTCGACGCCCTCGTGCATCGCGCGCAGCGGCTCGGCGAGGCCGTTGGCGAGCTGGAGGAGACGGCCGCCGCTGCGCCGGTTCTCACTGAGGCTGTAGCGGGTGGCGGGGGCGCCGTCGACGTGCGGGAAGTGCTCGGGGAAGTCGTCGAGGTTGGCGACGGACGCGCCGCGCCAGCCGTAGATCGCCTGGCAGGGGTCGCCGACGGCGGTCACCGCGTGGCCGGTGGGCGCGGGACCGGCAGCGCCCGGCTCCGTACCGCCGCCGCTGCCGAACAGTGCGGAGAGCAGCAGCCGCTGGGCCACCGATGTGTCCTGGTACTCGTCGAGGAGGACGACCCGGAATTCCTCGCGCAGGATCCTCCCCACCTCGGGCCGGGTGAGGGCCAGCTCGGCGGAGAGGGCGATCTGGTCGCCGAAGTCCAGGAGGTCCCGGCTGCGCTTGGCGGTCCGGTAGCGCTCGGTGAGGCCGAGGAGGGAGCGGCGGGCCTCGGCGGTCTCGGGGATCTTGCGCAGGTCGGCGTTGCTGAGCTTGGCGGTGGCCAGCTCCCCCAGCAGCTCGGTGTCGTACGTCTCCAGTGCCCCGGGGCGTACGAGGTGTTCGGACAGCTCCCCGTCGAGCGCCAGGAGGTCGCTGACCAGAGTGGGAAAGGACCGGGTGAGCGCCGGATACGGGCCGGGGGCCTCGCGCAGCACCTTCGCTGCCAGCTGGTAGCGGGTGGCGTCGGCGAGGAGGCGGGTGGTCGGCTCCAGGCCGATGCGCAGGCCGTGCTCGGTGAGGAGGCGGCCGGCGAACGCGTGGTAGGTGGAGATGGTGGGTTCGCCCGGGGGGTTGTCCGGGTCGATGACGTCGGGGTCGGTGACCCCGGCGGCGATCAGCGCCTTGCGCACGCGCTCGGCCAGCTCGCCCGCCGCCTTGTTGGTGAAGGTGAGGCCGAGGACCTGCTCCGGCGCGACCTGCCCGGTGCCGACCAGCCAGACCACGCGGGCGGCCATCACTGTGGTCTTGCCCGAGCCGGCTCCGGCCACGATCACCTGCGGGGCGGGCGGCGCGGTGATGCAGGCCGTCTGCTCCGGGGTGAACGGGATCCCGAGGAGCTCCTTGAGCTGCTCGGGATCGGTGATGCGTGAGGACACCCGGACAACGGTAACCGGGCCCACCGACAACCCGGTACGAACCGGATGCCGCGGCTACTCCACCACCTGGCGACCGGATGCGGCGGCTACTCCACCACCTGCCGCCCCTCCGGCTGCGCGCTGCACGAGGCGCGGAAGGTGCAGTGGGCGCAGTGGGTGCCGGTGGTGGGCGTGAAGCGTTCGTCCAGAACCTTTCCGGCGGCCGTGGCGAGCAGGTCGGAGACCCACTCCCCCGCCAACGGTTCCTGCGCCTGGACCTTGGGGAAGGCATCGCCGCCCTCCTTCTTGGGGGCGGGCTGGCGGAGCTGGACCAGTTCCGCGCCGCCCGGCTCGGGGCGCTTTCCGTCGAAGACCGCGTCGACCGCGCCCTCGCGGACGGCGAGCTGGTAGACGGCGAGCTGGGGGTGGGCGGCGACCTCGTCCTTGGTGGGCGCGCCCTTGCCGGTCTTGAAGTCGACGACGTACGCCCGGCCCTCGGCGTCCTGTTCGACCCGGTCCATGGAGCCCCGGATGCGCACCGCGTACTCCCCCGCCTCCAGGGTCACGTCGAAGTCGTGCTCGCTCGCGGTGGGCGTGCGGCCGCCCCGGTCCAGGACGTGCCAGTGCAGGAAGCGTTCCAGGGCGGCGCGGGCGTGGTCCTTCTCCTGCTCGGACTTCCAGGGGGCGTCGAAGGCGAGGCCGTTCCACACGGAGTCAAGGCGTTCCATGAGGACGTCCAGATCGGCGGGCGTGCGGCTGGAGGCGACCTCGTCGGCGAGTACGTGGACGACGTTGCCGAACCCCTGGGCGGCGGTGGCCGGGGCGTCGGCCTTCACCTCGCGGCCCAGGAACCACTGGAGGGCGCAGGTGTGGGCGAGCTGGTCGAGCGCGCTGCCGGAGAGGGTGACGGGCTGGTCGCGGTCGCGCAGCGGGACGGCCGAGCGGGTCGGCTCGTCCAGGCCCCACCAGCGGTAGGGGTGGGCCGCGGGCACCAGCGGCTGCCCCTCGTCGTCGGTGAGCGCGGCGAGCCGGGCGAGGCGGTGGGCGGCGGCCTCGCGCAGGGCGTCGGAGGCGGCCGGGTCGACGGTGGTGGCGCGCAGTTCGGCGACGAGCGCGGCGACGGCCAGGGGGCGGCGCGGGCGGCCGGTGACGTCACGCGGTTCGACGCCCAGCTCGGTCAGGAAGCGGGAGGGCTGGTCGCCGTCGTCTGCGGGGGCCTTCACGGCGGTGACGACGAGGCGCTCGCGGGCGCGGGTGGCGGCGACGTAGAAGAGGCGGCGCTCCTCGGCGAGGAGGGCGCCGGGCGTCAGGGGTTCGGCGAGTCCGTCGCGGCCGATCCGGTCCGCCTCCAGGAGGGAGCCCCGGCGGCGCAGATCGGGCCAGAGGCCCTCCTGGACCCCGGCGACGACGACGAGCCGCCACTCCAGGCCCTTGGAACGGTGGGCGGTCATCAGGCGTACGGCGTCGGGGCGGGCGGTCCGTCGGGAGAGGGTGTCGGCGGCGATGTCCTGGGCGTCGACCTCTTCCAGGAAGTTGAGGGCCCCGCGGCCTCCGATGCGCTCCTCGGCGCGGGCGGCCGTGTCGAACAGGGCGCACACCGCGTCGAGGTCGCGGTCGGCGTTGCGGCCGCCGGCCCCGCCGCGCAGCGCGGCCCGCTCCAGCCTGCCGGGCCAGGGGGTGCCGTTCCACAGGGTCCACAGGGCCTCCTCGGCGGTGCCGCCGCCTTCGAGGAGTTCGCGGGCCTTGCGCAGGAGCGCGCCGAGGCGCTGCGCTCCGTGGGCGTAGGCCGGGTCGTGCGTGACGAGCCGTTCGGGCTCGGCCAGCGCGCGGGCCAGCAGTTCGTCGGAGGGGGCGGGGACCCGGATCCCGGCGGCGCGCTCCTCGTCGCGCAGGGCCCGGCCGAGCCGGCGCAGGTCGGCGGCGTCCATGGAACCGAGGGGCGAGGTGAGGAGAGTGAGAGCGGTCTCGGTGTCGAGCCGGGGAGGCGCTTCCTCCTCCTGCTCCTCGTCGGCGCGGGCGGTGCGGAGCGCCGCCGTGGCCACGGCCCGCAGAGCCGTCAGGAGCGGGGCGACGGCCGGTTCGTGGCGCAGCGGGAGGTCGTCGCCGTCGACCTCCAGGGGGACGCCGGCGGAGGTGAGGGCGCGGCGGACGGCGGGCAGCGAGCGGCCCCCGGCCCGTACCAGCACGGCCATCTCCTGCCACGGCACCCCGTCCTCCAGGTGGGCGCGGCGCAGCAGGTCCGCGATGTTCTCCAGCTCCGTGGACGCGGTCGGGTAGGTGTACGTCTCCACCCGGCCACCCTCCCGGACGGCGTGCAGCTCGCGGTGGGCGCGGACGGTGTCGGCGGGCAGCCGGGTCAGCGGCATCCGGCGGGTGAGCAGCCGGGTCGCCGCCAGCAGCCCGGCCCCGGAGCGGCGCGAGGTGGTGAGGACGCCCACGGGCGCGGGGCCGCCGTCCGCCCGGCGGAAGGTGTCCGGGAAGTCGAGGATGCCGTTCACGTCGGCGCCCCGGAACGTGTAGATCGACTGGTCGGGGTCGCCGAAGGCGATCAGCGTCCGCCCGCCGCGCGCGTCCTCGCCGCGCCCCCGGGCGTACTCCGGCGCGCGCCCCCGGTTTCCGGCCAGCGCGTGCAGCAGGCGCACCTGTGCGGGGTCGGTGTCCTGGTACTCGTCGACGTACACCGCGTCGTACGCCCCCGCGAGCCGCTCCGCCACCTCGGGGCGCTCGGCGAGCAGGACCGCGCGGTGCACCAGCTCCGCGTAGTCCAGGACGCCCTGGGCGTCGAGGACGTCGAGGTACTCGGCGAGGAACCGGGCCGCCGCCGTCCAGTCCGGGCGGCCGGTACGGCGGGCGAAGTCGGCCAGCGCGTCCGGGCCGAGGCCCAGCTCACGGCTGCGGGCCAGCACGGCGCGCACCTCGTCGGCGAAGCCGCGGGTGGTCAGGCAGGACCGCAGCTCGTCCGGCCAGCCGACATGGGCCAGGCCCTCCTTCTCCAGGTCGAGCTGGCCCGCGAGCAGCTCGCGGACGGTGACGTCCTGCTCGGGCCCGGAGAGCAGGCGCAGCGGATCGGCGAACAGGTCGGCGTCCTGGTGGGCCCGGACCAGCGCGTAGCAGTACGAATGGAAGGTGGTGGCCTGCGGTCCGCGCGCCGCGCCGAGCCGGGCCGCCATCCGGTCGCGCAGTTCGGTCGCGGCCTTGCGGCTGAAGGTGAGGACGAGGATGCGGGCGGGGTCCGCCCCCCGGTTCACCCGGGCGGCGACGGATTCGACGAGGGTGGTGGTCTTGCCGGTGCCGGGCCCGGCCAGGACCAGCAGCGGGCCGCCGGGGTGGTCAACCACCGCGCGCTGGCCTGCGTCCAGGAGGGGGGGATCCACGGAGCCCGGCGGAGTGCGCACCAGCCGGTACGCACCCGTGGTCCGCGGCCGTGACTCACGGTGCGGACTGTGCCGGGTGGAGGAGGAACTCACGTGGATCGCCGGTCCTGGGGGTGTACGCGGGTGTACTGGTGATGAGGAACAGGTTCGGTGCAGCCGAGGAAGCAGAGGAAGGGGGCGGACGTGCCGCGCGATGACGACGCTACGCCAGCGGCGGCGCGGGAGGCGGCGCGTGCGCTGCGTCTCTCGTCACGTCCTCGGCCGGGTCGGGCCGCCGCTGCCGGAGGCGTACGACGGAGACTGTCAGGTGTGAACCTCGTCGCCCGGCCCGTGCGGGCCCCGGAGTCCGTCCCGACCCCCGGGCCCGTGCTGTCCCCTCGGACCGCCCCGGCCCCCGGGCCCGTCCTGTGCCCCAGGCCCGCCTCGACCCCCCGGCCCGTCCCGACCGCCTCGGCTTCCCGGACCGCCCCGCTCTCCCCGCGCGGTGTCAGCGGTCTCACCGGCCCGCCCGCCGCTTCCGCCGTCCCAGCGGGCGCGCCGCATGTCGATGCGCGGGATGTGCCCCTCCACGTGCCGCGACGCCTCGCGCAGCGGGGTGCCCTCGGCGCGGTAGTGGTCCAGTGCCCGCAGCTCGTGGGCGGGGAGCAGCGTCCCGTCGGCGCGGACGACCCGCCACCACGGCACCGCCGATCCGTACAGCGCCATGGTCCGGCCGACCTGGCGAGGCCCTCCCTCGCCCAGCCACTCCGCGATGTCGCCGTACGTCATCACCCGGCCGGGCGGGATCAGATCGGCCACGTCGAGGACGCGCTCCGCGTACTCCGGCAGCTCCGCGCAGTCCGGCGGTCCGGCGCCGGAAGGGGCGGTGCCGGAGCCGCCCGCGTCCGTCTGGTCCTGGCTCATCCGCCCCATCCTGCCGTACGCCACCGACAGCGCGGCCGAAACGGTATCCGTCCCGGCACACCGCGTGCACGCAGGTGCAAAGGAGCGTATGTTGCGCTTCCCGCGCCCGTGCAATGCACCCTGATGCCCCCCTCTGTCTACGGGCCGTGCCACCATCATGCGGGCGGTGACCGGTGATACCAGAACACGAAGACGAACCAGAGGCGACGAAGGAGCAGGGCGTGCAGCCACCGAAGGCGGCGGACGCCTCCGATGCCGGGGAGCGCCCGCAGGGTGATCCCGAGTCCTCGAGATCGCCCCGCGCCGCCACCGGATCACCCCGCGCCGACGGCCCCACGACGTCCACCACCGGACATCTGGCCGGCTCGACCCTGGCCTCCGCAGAGGCCGCGCTGAGCGACCGCGTCTCCGGGGACGAGCCGCTGCTCCCCGCCCGGGTGCACCGCCCCTCCGACCTGATGCGGCTGCTCATCGGGGTGCTCGCGATCGCGGTGCTGTTCTCGATCGCCGCGTTCGCCCAGGGCACCACCACCGGCCTTGAGGACGACATCTCCAAGGGCACCGAGCAGGCGCCCGATCTGCTGATCAAGATCGCCGGTCTGGTGTCCAGCATCGCCGTGCTGCTGGTGCCGGTCGCCTTCGCCATCGAACGCCTCATCAAACGTGACGGGCTGCGCATCGCGGACGGGGTGCTCGCCGCCGTGCTCGCCCACGGGGTGACGCTGGCCACCGACCTCTGGGTCTCGCGGACCGCGCCCGGCACCATCCAGGACGCGCTGACCCAGCCGCAGACGGCCGGCGGTCTCACCGACCCGGTGCACGGCTATCTCGCACCGGTCATCGCGTACATGACGGCGGTCGGCATGGCCCGGCGGCCGCGCTGGCGCGTGGTGCTGTGGGTGGTGCTGCTGCTCGACGCGTTCGCGATGCTGGTGGGCGGGTACACCACCCCGTTCTCGATCATCCTCACCGTGCTGATCGGCTGGACGGTGGCGTACGGGACGCTGTACGCGGTCGGCTCGCCGAACGTCCGCCCCACCGGCCAGCACCTGATGGCGGGGCTGCGGCACGTGGGCTTCCGCCCGGTCGCGGCGATGCGGACCGAGGACGCCCCGGACCACGCCGACCAGAACGACCGGGGGCGGCGCTATCTGGTCACCCTGGAGGACGGCCCGCCGCTGGACGTGACCGTCGTCGACCGGGAACAGCAGGCCCAGGGGTTCTTCTACCGGGCCTGGCGGCGGCTCACGCTGCGCACGCTCACCCAGCGGCGCTCGATCCAGTCGTTGCGCCAGGCGCTGGAGCAGGAGGCGCTGCTCGCGTACGCGGCGATCGCCGCCGGGGCGAACGCGCCCAAGCTGATCGCCACCTCGGAGCTGGGACCCGACGCGGTGATGCTGGTCTACGAGCACATCGGCGGCCGGTCGCTGGACTCGATGGAGGACGAGGAGATCACCGACGATCTGGTGCGCAGCGCCTGGCGTCAGGTGAAGGCCCTCCAGTCGCGGCGGATCGCGCACCGCAGGCTGACCGGTGACGCGCTCCTGGTGGATCGTTCCGGCAGGGCGTTCGTGACGGACCTGCGCGGCGGCGAGATCGCCGCGGGCGATCTGGTCCTGCGGATGGACGTGGCCCAACTGCTGACCACGCTGGGGCTGCGGGTGGGGGCCGAGCGATCGGTGGCCGGGGCGCTGGCCGTGCTCGGCCCGGACGCGGTGGCTGACTGTCTGCCGCTGCTCCAGCCGATCGCGCTGAGCCGCTCCACCCGGGCGACGCTGCGCCGGATCGCCCGCGAGCGTTCGCAGCGCGAGCGGGAGGCGGTGGTCGAGGCCTCGCAGGCGGCCAAGCAGGCGAAGGCGCGGGACGCGGAGGAGGCCGCCGAGGAGGCTTCCCAGGAGCACGGCGCGGACTCCGGGAGTGTCCTGGCGACGGACTCCGGGGCGGGCGCCAAAGCGGGCGCCAAGGCGGAGCGCAAGTCGCTGCGCACCGAGAAGCAGGCCGAGAAGCGCGCCATCGACGATGCGCTGGAGGAGGCCCGTGAGGAGGATCTGCTCGCCCAGATCCGCCGTGAGGTGCTGCTGATCCGCCCGCAGGCCCCGGTCGAACCGGTCCGCCTGGAGCGGATCAAGCCGCGCACCCTGTTCAGCTTCATCGCCGGGGCCATCGCCGCGTACTTCCTGATCTCGCAGGTCACCCAGGCCGACTTCGGGGCGGTCGTGGAGCAGGCGGAGTGGGGCTGGGTGGCGGCCGCCCTCGGCTTCTCGGCGCTGAGCTACGTGGCGGCGGCGATGAGCCTGCTGGGCTTCGTGCCGGAGCGGGTGCCGTTCCTGAAGACCGTGCAGGCGCAGGTGGCCGGCTCGTTCGTGAAGATCGTGGCGCCCGCCGCGGTCGGGGGCGTGGCGCTGAACACCCGCTTCCTCCAGCGGGCCGGGGTGCGCCCCGGTCTCGCCGTGGCGAGCGTCGGGGCCTCGCAGCTTTTCGGGCTCGGCGCCCACATCATGCTGCTGGCGCTGTTCGGCTATCTCACGGGCACGGAGAAGACCCCGGACTCGCTGACCCCGTCCCGGACGGTGATCGCCGGTCTGCTCACGGTCGCGGTGCTGGTGCTGGTGGTCACGGCGATCCCGTTCCTGCGGAAGTTCGTGGTCACCCGGGTGCGCTCACTGTTCGCCGGGGTCGTGCCGCGCATGCTGGACGTGGTGCAGCGGCCGCAGAAGCTGCTCACCGGCATCGGCGGGATGCTGCTGCTGACCGGCCTGTTCGTGCTCTGCCTGGACGCCTCGATCCGGGCGTTCAGCGGCCCGGACGTCCCCCAGTTGAGTTACGCGAGCATCGCGGTGGTCTTCCTCGCCGGGAACGCGCTCGGCTCGGCAGCCCCGACGCCGGGCGGCATGGGCGCGGTCGAAGGGGCCCTGACACTGGGCCTGATCGCGGTCGGGCTGCCGAAGGAGGTCGCGGCGCCGGCGGTGCTGCTGTACCGCGTGATGACGCTGTGGCTGCCGGTGCTGCCGGGGTGGATCGCCTTCAACCAGCTGACCCGCAAGGGCGAGCTGTAGCCGGAGGCCCGGTGGCGGCGGGCGGACCCGCCGCCACCGGCCACCCGCGCGCCGCCACGGGCCATGCGTGCGCCGCCACCGGCCACCGGCGCTCCGCCACCCGCATGGACCGCGCCCGGCCGCGCTCCCCGGCGGGCCGCCGCACGATGGGGGTCATGAGGACTTCCCCCGCTCTGCGTGCCGCCGCCCTCGCCGCCACCGCCACCGTGCTGCTGCCGCTGGCCGCCTGTTCGGACGACGGCGACGGGGAGGGGTCCTCGACGCCCACCGGGGCCTCGACCGCCTCGCCGACGTCCACCGCCGAGGACCTGGCGTCGCAGCAGCTCGAATGGTCCCCGTGCCCACCCCCGAACACGGCCCAGGGCGGCGGCGAGTCACCGTCCCCGCTGCCCGGCGGTGTGGTGTGGGAGTGCTCCTTCATGGACGTCCCCCTCGACTACGCGAAGCCGGACGGCCGCACGATCGAGCTGGCGCTGGTACGGGGCAAGGCCAAGGACCAGCAGCGGCGGATCGGCTCGCTGGTGTTCAACTTCGGCGGGCCCGGCGCGTCCGGCGTCGCGACGCTGCCCGCGTTCGGCACCGAGTACGACAAGCTCCGCACCCGGTACGACCTGGTGAGCTTCGACCCGCGCGGGGTCGGCCGCAGCGAGGGCGTCGAGTGCGCGGACGACGCCCAGTTGGACGCCTTCTACCAGGAGGACTCCACCCCGGACGACCCGGCCGAGGAGAAGCAGTTCGTCCAGGGTCAGAAGGACTTCATCGCGGACTGCGAGGAGAACTCCGGCTCCGAACTCCCCTTCGTGGGCACGACGAACGCCGCCCGCGACATGGACCTGATGCGCACGGTGCTGGGCGACGACAAGCTGCACTACTTCGGCATCTCGTACGGCACCGAGCTGGGAGGCGTGTACGCCCACCTCTTCCCGGACAAGGTCGGCCGGGCGGTCTTCGACGCGGTGGTCGACCCCACGAAGAACGCCGAGCAGTCCTCCCTCGGGCAGGCCGAGGGGTTCCAGCTGGCCCTGGACAACTTCACGAAGGACTGTGCGGAGCGCGACGACTGCGCGCTGCCCGGGGCCACCCAGCAGGAGGTCGAGCAGTTCATCGCCGATCTGCTGGCCGAGCTGGAGGAGGAGCCCGTCGACGGGCTCGGCGACCGCACGCTGACCCAGACGCTGGCCACCACCGGCATCGCGTCCGCCCTCTACTCGAAGGAGACCTGGCCGCTGCTGGAACAGGGCCTGGACGAGGCGGACGGCGGGAACGGCGGGCTGCTGCTCGCCCTGGCCGACTCGCTCAACGGCCGCTCGGAGGACGGGCGGTACGACAACTCCAACGCCGCCAACATCGCCATCAACTGCGCCGACAGCAAGCAGCGGTTCTCCCTGGAGCAGACGAAGGCGGCCCTGCCCGCCTTCCGCAAGGCGTCCCCGCTGTTCGGCGACTACCTGGGCTGGGGGCTGATGAGCTGCACCGGCTGGCCGGTGGCAGGAGCCTGGGAGACCCCGGACGTCAGCGCCCCGGGGGCCGCACCGATCCTGGTCGTCGGCAACACCGGTGACCCGGCCACCCCGTACGCGGGTGCCAAGGCGATGGTGGAGAAGCTGGGCAAGGGCGTCGGCGTCGAGCTCACGTACGAGGGCGAGGGGCACGGGGCGTACAACAGCAAGGACGCGTGTGTGCAACGGGCGGTGGACGGCTATCTGTTGAACGGTACGGTGCCGAGGTCCGGCACGGTCTGCGACTGACCGCCTGCCCCGACTCCCGTACCGCACAAGGCGGTCGGCGCCGCCGCGCACGATGGTCGCCCGACGCGCGAGGGGCCCGGTCCGCGGACGTCGGACCGGGCCCCTCCCGTAAGGGGTACTGCTGGTGCGACCGCTTCTAGTACACCGGCTTCTCGGGCTCGATCTGGTTGACCCAGCCGATCACACCGCCGCCCACGTGCACCGCGTCGGCGAAGCCCGCGGACTTGAGGACCGCGAGGACCTCGGCGCTGCGGACGCCCGTCTTGCAGTGCAGGACGATGCGCTTGTCCTGCGGGAGGTCCTGGAGGGCGGTGCCCATGAGGAACTCGTTCTTCGGGATCAGCTTCGCGCCGGGGATCGAGACGATCTCGTACTCGTTCGGCTCGCGGACGTCGATGATCTCGATCTTCTCGTCGCCGTCGATCCACTCCTTGAGCTGCTTGGGAGTGATCGTCGCGCCGAGCGCCGCCTCCTGCGCCTCCTCGGACACGACGCCGCAGAAGGCCTCGTAGTCGATGAGCTCGGTGACGGTGGGGTTCTCGCCGCAGACCGCGCAGTCGGGGTCCTTGCGAACCTTCACCTGGCGGTACTGCATCTCCAGGGCGTCGTAGATCATCAGCCGGCCGACCAGCGGGTCGCCCACGCCGGCGAGCAGCTTGATGGCCTCGGTGACCTGGATGGAGCCGACGGACGCGCAGAGCACGCCCAGCACGCCGCCCTCGGCGCAGGAGGGGACCATGCCCGGCGGCGGGGGCTCCGGGTAGAGGCAGCGGTAGCAGGGCCCGTGCTCGGACCAGAACACGGAGGCCTGGCCGTCGAAGCGGTAGATCGAGCCCCACACGTACGGCTTGTTCAGCAGCACCGCGGCGTCGTTGACGAGATAGCGGGTGGCGAAGTTGTCCGTGCCGTCCACGATCAGGTCGTACTGCGCGAAGATCTCCATCACGTTCTCGGCTTCGAGCCGCTCTTCGTGAAGGACCACGTTGACGTACGGGTTGATGCCCAGCACCGAGTCCTTGGCGGACTCCGCCTTGGACCGGCCGATGTCGGACTGGCTGTGGATGATCTGGCGCTGCAGGTTCGACTCGTCGACCTCGTCGAACTCCACGATGCCGAGCGTGCCGACACCGGCCGCGGCCAGGTACATCAGGGCCGGTGAGCCGAGGCCGCCGGCGCCGACGCACAGCACCTTGGCGTTCTTCAGGCGCTTCTGTCCGTCCATCCCGACATCCGGGATGATCAGGTGGCGGGAGTACCTGCGGACCTCGTCGACGGTGAGCTCAGCAGCTGGCTCGACCAGGGGTGGCAGCGACACAGGAACCTCAACAATGCAGGTGGTCGGATTCTACGGAGACCGACTTCTTACGGTCGGCTACGTACGGTTGTTCTCCCCGTAACACTGCCACGCCCCGCCTCATTCCGAGATACCGGGTCCGACCCGCGAGACAATTTCGTCCCAGTACCTGGGCAGTGTCGCGAATGGATCGGATTGTCCGCCGCGGTCGTCCCGGTCCGTGAAGAAGATCGTCCCGGCGCCCTGCCAGCGGGCGATGCGCATGGCCTCCTCCAGGTGGGTGCGCGGAACGCCGTGGACGAAGTGGGCGAACCGCTCCGGCGGATAATCGGCCGTCCACTCGGCCACCTGGGACCAGCGGTAGTCGGTCCAGTGGCCCCGGAAGGTGACCAGCTGGTCGGCCGCCTCCGCGTACCCGGGGTACGGGTGGGTGCCCTGGCCCAGCACCAGGCGGCCTCCGCCGTCCGCGCTGTCGCTCTCCGCCAGCAGGGCGTGCAGGGTGCCGGTGAGCCGCCGGACGGCGGGCAGGCCGGGGCGGTCGGTGGGGCACCGGGCGAGGTAGAAGCCGCCGATCCGGTACCAGTCGATGAAGGACCGGGCGTCCGCGATCAGCTCCTCGAAGGGCCGCTCGCCGTGGGCCAGGTCGAGATGGCCGAGCAGCCTGCCGCCGGAGGCCCGGACGGTGTCGTCCGGGGCCTCGCCGTGCAGGGCGCGTTCGCGGGCGTTGCGCAGCCGGCCCGCCGCCTCCAGGCAGTGCGGGTCGGGCCGGGAGCCGGGGCCGTCCGCGATGTTGAGGACGGCCCAGTGCAGCGGGGTGCCGGGGCGGGCCAGCTCGGCCCACTCGGCGGGGGCGAGCAACGGGTGGGCGTAGCCCGGGACGCCGAAGCCGAGCTGTTCGCCGCCCGCGGTCCTGCGGGCGTCGACGGGAGCGGTCAGATGCGGCACGCCGCCTCCATCCAGATGTCCGCGAGGGACTCCTCCAGGTTGATCCGGGGCCGCCAGCCGAGCCGGTCGCGCGCGGTGCGGACGTCGGCCTGCTGCCAGGCCCCGCAGCCGTCCGGATACGGGGACGGGGTGGCGGAGAGGTGCTCCATGACGGACTCGGCGGAGGTGCGCGGGGCCCCGATGGGCAGGCGCGCGGGGGGCGTGTCCAGCTCGTGGAGTGCGCCCGCGTACCCGGCGACTCTCGCCAGGACCGCGGCGGCGTCGCGGAGCCGGACGGCCCGCCCGGTGCCGATGTTGACGACGCCCTGGGCGGCGGAGAGCGAGGCGGCGTGGACGGCCCGCGCCACATCCCGTACGTCGACGAAGTCCCGCTGCACGCCGAGGCCGCTGAGCTTCAGCTCGCCGTCGCCCGCCTGCATGGCCCGGCGCATGGCCTCGGCGAGCCGGCCGAGCGGGGAGCCGGCCGGGGTGCCGGGGCCGACCGGCGAGAAGACCCGCAGCACGACGGCGTCGAGGCCGGAGCCGAGGACCAGCTCGGTGGCGGCGAGCTTGCTGACGCCGTACGGGCCGCCGGGGCGCGGAATGGCGTCCTCGGCGGTGGAGGAGCCGGGCTGCGAGGGCCCGTACTCCGAGGCGCAGCCGACCTGGACGAGCCGGGCCCCGCAGCCGCTGCGGCGCAGCGCCTCGCAGACGGTGGCGACGGCGACGGTGTTGTGGCGGGTGAGGTCCCGGGCGCCGCCGCGGGTGGCCCCCGCGCAGTTGACGACGACTCCGGGGTGGACGGCGTCCAGAAAGCGGGTGAGCGCCCCGGGGCTGCCGCCCGCGAGGTCGAAGCGGACGTCGGCGTCGTCGCCGCGCCCGAGGGCCGTGAGGTGGACGGCGGGGTCGGCGAGCAGCCGGTCGGCGACGAAGCGGCCGAGGAATCCGTTGGCTCCGAGCAGCAGCACCCTCATCGCGCACCGCCTCGGTGCCGACGGCTCACTGCCGGTGCGGGGGATTGGGGGGTCATGGCGGGTTTCTCCTAGGTCAGTCAGGTCGGGTGGTGCTGGGCCGGCCCGCGGCGTCGGCTCCGCGGGAGTGGGTCGGTGAGGCGGTGGAGCGGTTCATGGGGAGGGGTGGTGCGGTGGTGCTGCTCGCGGGGAGCGGGGGTGGTGCGTCGGTGGGGCCGGGTCAGGGCCGGGTGTGGGCGGAGGCACGGGAGAGCGCGAGGGCGGCGTGCAGCAGCAGTCCGAGGGCGGCCCCGCCGCAGCCGAGGGCGGAGACGGCTCCCGTCCCGCCTGCTGAGACGAGAGCGTTCACGGGCTGGGCGAGGGGTTCGAGGCCGGGGAGCCGGGCGGCGAGCACGAGGGCCGGGGCCCCTGCCTCGACGGCGCAGGCGGCGGCGAGCGCGACGGTGCCCGGCTCGGGCAGCCCGTGCGCGGCGAGCAGCCGGGCCACGAAGAACAGGACCCCGAGGGCGACGGCCGCGACGGGGGTACCGCCCCCGCCGAGACCGAGGTCGGCCAGGTACAACAGGGGGAGCAGCGCGCCGAGGAAGAGGGTGACGGCCGCGAGGAGCAGGGGGCGCACACCCGCGCCGAACTCCTCCAGGGCGCGGCTGCCGGACAGTTTGCGGTGGGCGTGGACGGTGAAGAGGTGGGCGCACCAGGCGGCCGGGGCGATGGCGGCGGCGAGGCCGAGCAGCGGGGCGGGGCTGCCGTCCCACGGGCCGTCCGGGCCACCGGTCATGACCTGGGCGAGCAGTTCCTCGCCGTACACCGCGTAGCTCAGCAGCCAGCAGGCGTACATGCCGGCGCGGCCCGCTCCTTCGGGGGCGCGCAGGGGGCCGCGGCCCAGGCACGCCCGGAGCGCCAGGCAGGCCAGGAGGGCGCCGACGACGGTGACGAGGGCCCGGGCGCCGTCGCCGAGGACGCCCTCGGTGACCCGGAGCACCCCGGCGGTCGCCAGGCAGGCGGCTCCGGGTAGCAGGGCGAGGAGCGTCCAGGCGGCCCGCGCCTCGGTGTCGGGACCGGGACCGGAGGGTCCGCCGCCGGCGGCTTCCCGCGTACGGGGCGGCATGCGGGCGTACAGCTCCTCGGCGAGGGCGAAGACGTCCCGGTGGCGGTAGCGGGCGGCGGTGCGGTCGGTGAGGCCGTGCGCCTCCAAACCGGCGGCGATCTCCAGCGGGTCCACGGCCCGTTCGCACAGGTCGCGGTGATGGTGCAGCAGGGATTTCACCGGGTCGGCCGGGCCCCGGCGGGCGGTGGCGACCGGCGCCCGGCGCGCCGTGGTGCGGGGCGGAATCTCCGCGGGGCGCTCCGGGGCGGCAGCGGGCGTCGCCGGGTCGTCCGGACGGGTCATCGGGAGGTCTCCGTGGTCGTGAAACGCAAGGGCGTGGAGGGTGGGGGCGTGAGGCGTAGGGGCGTGGGGGGTCTGGGCCCGGGGCGTAGGCGCGTGGCGGGTCGGGTGGCGGAGGGCCGGGCGGTCAGGCATCGCCGTCCCCCGCCGGTCCTGCCGCGACCGCGCAGACGCCCTCGGGCTCCGGCTCCGGCGTGTGCTCCGGCTCCGGGCGGGGCCGGAGGTGCGGCCCGGGCTGGGTCCAGCGGCCGAGGAGGTGGGCCTCCGGCGGGGTGGCGAAGGGCAGCGGGTCGCCGTCGGCGTCCACCGTGTCGGCCTCCCTGCGTACCGGGGTGTGCGACATCAGCTCCAGGTAAATGCCGCGAAATGCCGCGAGGTTCTGTTCGACGGTGAAGAGTTCGAGCGCGCGGGCCCTCGCAGCGGCCCCCAGCCGGGCCCGGCGCTCGGGGTCGCGCAGCAGCGCGACACAGGCGTCCGCGAGCGCCTTGGGGTTGCGCGGGGGCACCACCAGGCCCGTGCCGCCGATGACTTCGACGACCGCGCCCACGTCGGTGGAGACGGTGGCCCGGCCGCAGAACATGGCTTCGACGAGGCTGACCGGGAAGCCCTCGACGGTGCTGGAGAGGACGATCACGCTGCCCGCGCCGTAGGCCTCGGCGAGATCGGGGACCTCGGGGCCGCCGATCTCCTCGAAGGTGACCGGGCTGCTGCCCTCGGTGTGGGAGCCGGTGGCCTCGTCCGGGAAGAGCTGGGCGGCCAGGGCCGTGCAGTGCGCGAGGTAGGCGGTGGCCTCGTCGCCCTCCGCCGGGGCGCCGAAGATCCGCAGCCGGGCGCCGGGCCGGGCGCGGCGGACCTCGGCGAAGGCGTGGAGGAGGGCGATCAGGTCCTTGGCGGGCTCGATCCGGCCGACCCAGACCAGCGTGTCCGGGCCACCCGCCGCATCGCCCTCGCCCGCCGCGCCGAGGCGTTCGGCGTTCTCGCCGACCGGGTCGAAGCGCTCGGCGGCCATGCCCGGGTAGACGGTGCGCTGCTTGGCGGGGTCGGCCCCGCAGCGCTGCTGCCAGCGGCGGACGTGGGTGTTGCCGGGGGTGACGATCGCCGCCTGGCGGTAGATCTCGGTGGCGAGGCGGCCGTGGAACCCGGCGAGGAGGGCGCGCACGGGGGCTCCGTACGGGGTGCCGGATGCGGCGGCCAGGTAGTGCGCGCGCAGCGGGACTCCGTGCTCGGTGACCAGCAGCGGCACCCCGAAGAAGCGTTTGGCCAGGAGTCCCGGGAGGGCGGCCGCCCCGCCGGAGGCCGCATGGCAGAGGTCGACCGCGCCGAGGCTCTCCTGGTCGTACCAGTCCAGCGAGAGCGGGCGCAGCGCGCGTTCCAGCTCGGCGGCGAAGGCGAGATGGTCGGTGACGGTGGCGCTCTGCACGGTCCGGCCGGTGCCGCGGGCGCGGCAGGCGGCCTCCAGGATCCGGACGGTGGCCTCGGAGCGCAGGGCCAGGTGGAGCCCGCCGCGTTCGCGGGCCAGCTCGGCCAGCCCGTAGAGCCCGTCGGCGAAGAGCTCCGCGCCGGGACCCTCGCCCGCTTCCGTGCCGGCCCCGTCGGGAATGCAGACCGCGGTGGCGAGCGCGGTGAGGTGTTCGGTGAAGCGCCCCCGGTCGCGCCTCCGGTAGGACTGCTCACCGCCGGTCACCAGCCGGGCCAGCAGGCCGCGTTCGCCGCTGCCGCGCAGGGTGCCGTCATCGGGGGTCCACAGCGGCGCGGTGCGCACCCGGCTGACCTGGTGCGGCAGGCGGACCCAGCCCTGGTCCTCCTGGTGGGCGGAGCGGCTCAGTGCGAACAGGTCGAACTCGTGCTGCGGCAGCCCGCGCACCAGCCGGTCGCACCAGAGTCTGGACTCACCGGTCGCATACGGATAACCACCGTCGGTGAGCAGTCCGATCCGCACGAGTACACCCCCGATCTCCCTTGTGGGCGGCCGCCGTTGAAACGGCGACTCGCAGCGGGACGACCGTAAGCGGATACGCCGGTGGTGCGACGGACGGTTGTCCGTCGCACCACCGAAAGGGGTGAACCGTCGTAACTTTCCCGCCCCGGTCGCGTTCCGTCGCGATACAGCGGTCGGTTGTTACGGAGGGTCAGGCCCGGGCCAGCTCCCTGCGGGCTGTCCGGCGGGCCGCCGCGAGCCCGGGATCGAGGGCGGGCACGGCGCCGGCAGCTGCCGGGTGTACGGGTCCTCGGGGTTCCCGTACACCTCGTCCGCCCCGCCCTGCTCGACGATCACTCCCCGGCGCATCACCGCGA
The DNA here is from genome assembly GCA_002551355.1 of Streptomyces sp. man185. Taxonomy (GTDB): domain Bacteria; phylum Actinomycetota; class Actinomycetes; order Streptomycetales; family Streptomycetaceae; genus Streptomyces. Next base: position 24,260 of record NTHE01000039.1, read on the forward strand.
CCCGGTCGCTGACCTGCCGGACCACGGCGAGGTCGTGGGCGATGAGGACCTGGCCGATGCCCAGCTCCCGCTGGAGTTCGGCGAGCAGGGCGATGACCTGGGCCTGGGTGGTGACGTGCAGGGCGGAGACCGGTTCGTCGCAGACGATCAGCTTCGGCTCGGCGGCCAATGCGCGGGCGATCCCGATGCGCCGGCGCTGTCCGCCGCTGAACTCGTGCGGGTAGCGCTCGAAGTGCGCCGGGTCCAGCCCGACGCGCTCCAGGAGTGCGCCCACCCGGTCCCGGACGTGCCCCTCGTCGTTCTCCCCCGCCGCCCGCAGCGGGTCCGCGACGGACTCCCCGACCGAGCGACTGGGCTCAACTCTCGGGGTACACCCAGGGGTTGGCCTTGCACTTGATGCCTTCGAGCTCCAGGGTCTTGGTCTGCTGCTGCATCACCGGGGCCAGGGCGCCGGGCGTGCGGCAACTCACATGGTTGTACCCGAGCCGGTGGCCCACCTCGTGGTTGATGAGCATCTGACGGTAGGACAGCATCTTGTCCGGGCCGAAGGTGACGGCGCCCTGCGCCCAGCGGTAGGCGTTGATCATGACGCGGTCGGTCGAGGCGGAGTCGCAGGACACGTTGTCGACCGTGGTGTCCAGACCGGACTTGGCGCACCAGTCGCCGGTGGTCCCGGGACTGGCGAGGGTGATCACGAAGTCCGGGTCCCCCGAGGAGATGCGCTCGAAGGTCATCGCCCCGTTGTGCGCCCAGCTCCGGTCGTCGTTGAGCGTCTTCTGCACGGCTTCGGCGAACAGGCCGGCGTCGAGGTCGAGCCCCTTCTCCACATCGATCCGGTAGGTGTGCTTCTGCCCCTTCCCGGGGGCCTTCGCCAGACCGGGCACCGCCTCGAACTCGCCGCTCGCCTTCAGATCGGCGGCGAGCGGATACGGCTGCGCCATCTTGGCCGCGTACGAGAGGGGCTTGACCTCGGGCTTGGACGAGGGCTGCTTCGGGGTCGGGCGGGCGTCGGAGCGGGAGGCCTCGCCGCCGAGGCCCTGCCGCTCCACCTCGGCGGCGCGCGCGGCGGCCGCACGGCCACCGGAGTCCTCGGCGACCTGTCCGGCCACCACGACCGCGAGCACGCTGGTCACCGCGGCGGCGGCGATCCCGGTGAACGTCCGCCCCTTGCCGCCCCGGGTGGCGGAGCGTTCGTCCGGCTCCCCGGCCTCGTCGTCGGTCTCGTCGACGCCGTCCGCGCCGTCCGAGGGGCCCGGCGGCGTCGCCACGGGGGCGCTCGGCGGGGCGTCGGTGTCGAAGGCCTCCAGGAACTCCCGGCGCGGGCCCGGCACCGGGGAGCCGTCGAGCGTCGGCTGCTGTGCCGCCCGGCCGTCCGCGGCGCGCTGGGCCGCGCGCTGGGCGGACACCTGGCGGGCCACGGCCTGCTGCCGGGCGTCGGTGTCCTCAGGTCCGGAGGACCCGCCGGACCCGCCGGACCCGCCGGGATACGGCCGGGCATCGCCGGTCCGGCTGCCCGCGCCCGGCCCGGGCGCCTGCGTACGGGGGGCGCCGTGGGGCGCGGGTACGCCGTGCCCCTGTCCGTAGCGGGGCTGCGGTCCGGTGCCCCAGCCGCCGCCCTGCTCGCGCTGTTCGGGATGGCCGCCACGCACCTGCGGGGCGTCGGCGGAGAACGGGCCCTGCCCGTCACCGGTCAGCGGGGAGAACAGGTTCCGCCCGTCACCGGTCGCTGCGGGCGCGATCCGCCTGCGCCGGCCGCCGGAGGCGGGCCTCGCCGCGGCGCGCTCGCCGTCCGGTTCCGCCGCTGCCGCGTCGGGGCGGATCGCCCCGCCCTTTCGACTGTGTCGTCCCACGCCCCGGATCAGCTCCCGCCGCTATCGTCCAGCAGTTCCCGGAACGCCTGGGCGACCGCCTCCGGGTACTCCATCATCGCCACGTGCCCCGCGTCGGGCAGCGTCAGCAGCCGGGCGTCGCGGAAGGCCGCGGACGCCCTGCGTGCCATCCGGTACGAGACGAGCTGGTCCCGTCCGCCGTACACGAGCTGGGTCGGTGCGAGCACCCGCTCGGCCTGGCGCCACAGTCCGTGCTGGCCGCCCAGGGTGTACGCATCGACGATGCCCCGGGCCGAACGCGTCATCGCGTCCCAGAAGTACGGCAGCTCCAGCCGTCGCTCCATCTCGGCCACCGCGTTGCGGAAGGCTTCGTCGGAGACTTGTGCCGGATCGCCGTAACAGAGTGCCATGACTCCGCGGGTCCGCTGCTCCGCCGTCCAGCCCTTCGTGAGCCGGGCGAACAGGGAAGCGACCCCCGGCACCGCCAGGAGACCGGTCGGGACGGCGGGTCGCTGCACCCGCCACTCCGGCAGGGCGGGCGAGATCAGGGTGAGGGTGCGCACCAGGTCGGGGCGGACCGCGGCGACCCGGGTGGCGACCGCGCCGCCCAGCGAATTGCCGAAGAGGTGGACGGGCCCCCGCTCCTCCGCGTCCAGCAGCCGGATCACCGCGCGAGCGTGTCCGGTGACCGAGTAATCGCCGTCGTCCGGCGGCGGCGAGTCCCCGAATCCGGGCAGGTCGACGGCCTCTCCGTCGACCAGGTCGGACAGCAGCGGCATCAGCGCGGACCAGTTCTGCGACGATCCGCCGAGCCCGTGCACGTACAGCGCGGAGGGCAGTCCGGTCCGGTCTCCCGGCCGGCAGCGGACGTTCAGACCGATCCCCGGCAAGGACACGGAGCGCAGCCGTTCGCCGTCGGCGACCCGGACGGCACTGACCGTGGGGGCCACCGCGGCGGCGGCGGCCTGGACACCCGGCAGCTCGGTCGAAGACATGCGCCAATGTTACGAGACGATCACGCACTGATTCGTGTGTTCGCCGTCACAAGGCCGCATCGCGGGGTAGACGGGTAGCTCCTAGGCTTCATGGGAAGGAAGGGAGCTGCACATGACGGTCGATCCGAGCGACCCGGACACCTTCGAGAGCGCGGAGGCGGACGCACCGGGACCGGAAGCCCCGGAGGCCGACGCCGCCGAGCAGCGAGCGGACGTCCGGCCTGAGGACGACGAGCGGGCGGAGAGCGTCGACCCGGCCGCCGCCAATGAGGCCGATGTGGCGGAGCAGCGCAGGGTGATCCCCCTGGACGAGGACGATTACCGCTGATACGCCCCGGTTTACTCGCGACCGCAGAGAACTGTGACTTCCACAGCCGTCCGGTCCGTGAAATTCTGCGTCCGCGCCGCGCACACCAGGGTTACCCAAAAGTACGATGGCTGTACGGCGCAGCCTGCACGGACCGGCTGTGCTGGAACACATATTTGGGAGGCGGCGTGACAGCCATCGAGCAGACAGAGGCGGCGCGCCCGCGGGGCACCCGCCTGCCCCGCCGCGCCCGACGCAACCAGCTGCTGGGCGCCGCACAGGAGGTCTTCGTCGCGCAGGGCTACCACTCCGCCGCGATGGACGACATCGCCGAGCGGGCCGGAGTCAGCAAGCCGGTGCTCTACCAGCACTTCCCCGGGAAGCTGGAGCTCTATCTGGCCCTCCTCGACCAGCACTGCGAGTCGCTGCTCCAGGCCGTGCGCACGGCGCTCGCCTCGACGACGGACAACAAGCTGCGCGTCGAGGCCACGATGGACGCCTACTTCGCGTACGTGGAGGACGAGGGCGGCGCGTTCCGGCTGGTCTTCGAGTCCGACCTGACCAACGAGCCCGCCGTGCGCGAGCGGGTGGACCGGGTGTCCCTCCAGTGCGCCGAGGCCATCTCCGACGTGATCGCCGGGGACACGGGCCTGTCCAAGGACGAGTCCATGCTGCTGGCGGTGGGGCTGGGCGGCGTCTCCCAGGTGGTGGCCCGCTACTGGCTCTCCAGCCGGTCCGCCATCCCCCGCGACACGGCCGTGCAGCTCCTCACCTCGCTCGCCTGGCGGGGCATCGCGGGTTTCCCGCTGCACGGTGTCGAGCAGCACTGAGCCCTCCGTGACGGGACGCCCGACGCCGTGTTCGCTGCGGGCGTTGCCGGTCGGGCCCTGAGCCCCGCTCCCGCCGGGCTAATGTGGCTGCGTACGGCGCGGTTCGCCGCGCAAGGACTGACCGTCGGAGGGACATAGCCGTGGAGGTCAAGATCGGGGTACAGCACACGCCCCGCGAGATCGTTCTGGAGAGCGGGCTTTCCGCCGAGGACGTCGAGAGCGCGGTCGCCGCGGCGCTGGGCGGCAAGGCGGAGCTGCTCAGCCTCACGGACGACAAGGGCCGCAAGGTCCTGGTGCCGGCCGACCGGATCGCGTATGTGGAGATCGGTGAGCCGACCACCCGACGGGTGGGGTTCGGGGCGCTGTAGTCCATCGGACGCGTTGATCACAGGAGCGGCCCGGCGGGGATTTTCCCGCCGGGCCGCTCCTGTGTCGTGTGCCGGGCTGCCGCAGGGTTCCCGTACGGGTCGGAACGGGCCGCTGGAGGATTGCCCGCCGCGGGCGGGGGGTAGTACCGCCTACGACCGATTTGCCCGCCCCGCACACCCCCGCGAGGTGATCCTCTGTGATCTGGGAATCCTTCGGCGCCGCCGTGCTCGGACTCGCCCTGTCCTGGGCGGCGCTCCGATCGCTGGCCGACCGCCTGCCGTCCGGCCGTGCGGTTTATCTCACCGGCGCGCTGGGCGCCCTGTTCGGCGCGTATCTGACGCATGCCGCGCTGGGTCCCGGCCATGTACTGGCGACGCTGATCGGAGCCGTGTCGGTCGGGGCGGTGACGCTGTCGCTCCTGATCCGCCCACGCGGCCGCCGCCTCGCCCGGTCGGCGGCGGCCCAGTAGCGGGGCCCGAAGCGTTACGCCGCCAGCCCCAGCGCGGCCATCCGCTTGGTGTGAGCCTCGGTGATCCGGGAGAACATGCGGCCCACCTCGGCCAGGTCGAAGCCGTCCGCGACGCCCCCCACCAGCATCGTCGAGAGGGCGTCGCGGTCGGCGACCACCCGCTGGGCCTGCGACAGCGCCTCGCCCATCAGCCGACGCGCCCACAGTGCGAGCCGCCCGCCGAGCCGCGGGTCCGCCTCGATCGCGGCCCGCACCTTCTCCACGGCGAAGTTCCCGTGGCCCGTGTCGTCGAGCACGGCCAGCACCAGGGACCGGGTGTCGGTGTCCAGCCGGGCCGCGACCTCGCGGTAGAAGTCGCTGGCGATCGAGTCGCCGACGTACGCCTTGACCAGGCCCTCCAGCCAGTCGGAGGGCGCCGTCTGGCGGTGGAAGTCGTCGAGCGCCTTGGCGAACGGCTCCATCGCGGCGGTGGGGTCCTCGTCCACGGCGGTGAGCCGTCGGCTCAGCTGCTCGAAGTGGTGGAACTCGGCGGCGGCCATCTTCGCCAGCTCCGCCTTGTCCCCGAGGGTCGGCGCGAGCTTCGCGTCCTCGGCCAGCCGCTCGAAGGCCGCCAGCTCTCCGTAGGCGAGGGCGCCGAGCAGGTCCACGACCGCGGCGCGGTACTGCGGGTCGGCGGCCGCGGTGGCCCAGTCCTGGGCGGCGATCCCGGTGGCTCCGGAAGCTTCGGCGGGGGTATCGGTGGCGTGGTCTGGCGTCTCCATGAACGGAACGATAGCCCGCTCCGCGCAGGGCGGAAGGGCCTGGTCAGCCGGGGGCGTCATACCGTTCCGATGAATTCGTCCAACACACATGCGCAAATCCGGGGTACAGTGGTATTGCGCTTACTGAGCACTGTGCTGTGCCAGGGGCGCGCCCTTTGAATGAGGATGCCCGGTCGGTGGCCCGATCGGCTCCGACCCGACAGCCCTCCACGCGGTGCGTACGACACGTACGACTGCAGATGAGGGGCCCCCTCAGCGGCACGAGCGCTCGAGCGACGGCAGTGGTCCCGCGCCACCCGGCCCATCCACGGCCGGATGACCAACCCCGGCACGGTACGACCCCCAGCGTTCGCCTCGGACCGCGTCTCACAGAAGAGGCAGCACCCTGACTACGTTCCGCGACCTCGGCATTCTTTCCGAGACGGCCGAAGCCCTCGAGGCAGTCGGCATCATGTCCCCCTTCCCCATCCAGGAGCTGACGCTCCCCGTAGCCCTCTCCGGCTCCGACGTCATCGGCCAGGCCAAGACCGGCACCGGCAAGACGCTCGGCTTCGGTCTTCCGCTCCTGGAGCGCGTGACCGTCCCCGCCGACGTCGAGGCGGGCCGCGCCACGCCCGAGCAGCTGACCGACGCGCCCCAGGCGCTCGTCGTCGTCCCCACCCGCGAGCTGTGCCAGCAGGTCACCAACGACCTGCTCACGGCCGGCAAGGTCCGTAACGTCCGCGTTCTCGCGATCTACGGCGGCCGGGCGTACGAGCCCCAGGTCGAGGCCCTCAAGAAGGGCGTCGACGTGATCGTCGGCACCCCGGGCCGTCTGCTGGACCTGGCGGGCCAGCGCAAGCTCGACCTCTCCCACATCCGCGGGCTCGTCCTCGACGAGGCCGACGAGATGCTGGACCTGGGCTTCCTGCCCGACGTCGAGCGCATCATCACGATGCTGCCGGCCAAGCGCCAGACGATGCTGTTCTCGGCCACCATGCCCGGTGCCGTCATCAGTCTCGCCCGCCGCTACATGTCGCAGCCGACGCACATCAACGCCACGTCGCCCGACGACGAGGGCACGACCGTCAAGAACACGGTCCAGCACGTCTACCGCGCGCACAACATGGACAAGCCGGAGATGCTCGCCCGCATCCTCCAGGCCGACGGCCGCGGCCTCGCGATGATCTTCTGCCGTACGAAGCGCACGGCCGCCGACATCGCCGAGCAGCTGGAGAAGCGCGGCTTCGCCTCCGGCGCGGTCCACGGCGACCTCGGCCAGGGCGCCCGCGAGCAGGCGCTGCGCGCCTTCCGCAACGGCAAGGTCGACGTCCTGGTCTGCACCGACGTCGCCGCGCGCGGTATCGATGTCGAGGGTGTGACCCACGTCGTCAACTACCAGTCGCCGGAGGACGAGAAGACCTACCTCCACCGCATCGGCCGCACCGGCCGCGCGGGCGCCAAGGGCATCGCGATCACGCTGGTCGACTGGGACGACATCCCGCGCTGGCAGCTGATCAACAAGGCCCTGGACCTGAAGTTCCCGGACCCGCCCGAGACGTACTCCACCTCGCCGCACCTCTTCGAGGAGCTCGGTATCCCGGCGGGCACCAAGGGTGTTCTGCCGCGCGCCGACCGGACGCGTGCCGGTCTGCGGGCGGAGGAGGTCGAGGACCTCGGCGAGACCGGCGGCCGCGGCCGCAAGGCCGCCGCCCCGGCCCCCGCCCGTGAGGAGCGCGAGCCGCGTACCCGTACGCCGCGTCAGCGCCGCCGCACCCGTGGCGGCACCGGCACGGAGGCGGGTGCCGCGACGGTGCCCGCACCCGCCAAGGAGTCCGCCCCGGTCGCCCCGGCCGCCGACGAGGCGTCCGACGCGGCGTCCGACGCGCCCCGCACGCCGCGCCGTCGCCGCCGTACCCGCGTCAGCGCCCCCGAAGCGGTCACCGAGGCGGCCGTGGCGGTCGCCGAGGCCCCGGCGGTTCCCACCCCGGTGGCCGAGGCCGCGCCCGTGACCGATGTCGCTCCCGTGGCCGAGGCCGCGCCCGTGGCCGAGCCGCTCGCGGAGGCCGTGACGGCCGTGGCGGAGACCAAGCCGCGACGTCGTCGCAGCCGTGCCGCGGTGAAGCCGGTGACCGAGGAGACGGCTTCGCCCGTCGCCGCGGCTCCGGCCGCCCCGGCCCCGGCCGAGTTCCAGACCGTGGCCGTCGCCGCGGGTGTCGCGGAGCCGGTCGCCGAGCCGAAGGCCGTCAAGCCGCGCCGGCGCACCCGGATCGTGAAGCCGGCCGACGAGGTCGACTTCCAGATCGCCCCGGCCGCCGAGCCGGAGCCCGAGGTGAAGACGCGTCGTCGTCCGGCCCGCACCACGAAGCCGAAGACGGAGTCGAAGGCCAAGGCCACCGAGTCCGCGCCGGCCGAGCCGAAGGCCCGGGCGACCAGGACGACGAAGTCCCGCGCGAAGGCGGAGACGGCGGAGCCCGCGGAGAAGAAGACCGCGAAGACCGCCTCGAAGGCCACCGCCAAGGCCGTCGCCACCGAGCAGCCCGCCGTCGAAGCCCCGGTCGTCGAGGCGGAGGCCAAGCCGCGCCGCCGCCGCGCCACCCGCAGCGTCACCTCGACCGCGACCCAGGAGGCCGCCGTGGTCTCCGAGGCCGAGGCCGTGGTGAGCGAGGCGGCCGCCGAGCCGAAGCCGCGCCGCCGCCGCGCCACCCGCCCGGCGGGCAAGGCGTCGGCGACGACGACCGAGAGCTGACGCTTCCGGCGACACCGCAGCAGAGACGGCCCCGGCCCCCGCACTCGCGGGGGCCGGGGCCGTCTCTGCTGCCCGGTGACGCAGGGAGAGGGGCGGCGGGGATAGCCTCGGCGTATGAGCCGCCCGCCCACCTTCGCCCCGCCGCCCTGCGCTCGCGCCCGTGTCCTGGCCACCGAGCGCGGCGACTTCGCCGTCCTGGACGCCGTACCGCGTACTCCGGCACGGGCCACCGCCCTGCTGCTGCCCGGATACACCGGCAGCAAGGAGGACTTCGTCGCGCTGCTGGAACCGTTGACCGAGGCGGGCTACCGGGTGGTCGCCGTGGACGGCCGGGGGCAGTACGAGTCGCCGGGGACGGACCGTCAGGAGAGCTATGCCCAGGGGGAGTTGGCCCGTGACGTGCTGGCCCAGGCGGCGGAGCTGGGCACCGGCCCCGGTGGGCTGCACCTGCTCGGGCACTCGCTCGGCGGGCAGATCGCCCGCGCCGCCGTCCTGCTCGACGCCACCCCCTTCCGCTCGCTGACGCTGATGTCCTCGGGCCCCGCGGAGGTCGTCGCGGCCCAGCGGGACAAGGTGAAGATGCTGAGCGACGCGCTGTCCGTGCTGTCCATGGACGAGGTGTGGCAGGCGATGCAGGCGCTGGATCCCCCGCAGGACGCGGACACCGGCGACGGCGCGGACCTGCGCCGGCGCTGGCTGGCCCACCACCCGGCCCAGTTGATCGCCACCGGGGCCCAGTTGGCCGCCGAACCGGACCGGGTGGGCGAACTGGCCGTCGTCGGGCTGCCCGTCCACGTCCTGTCCGGGGAGCGCGACGACGTCTGGCCGGTGGAGCTGTTCGACTCCATGGCGCGGCGTCTCGGCGCCTGCCGCACCACGATCGCCGGCGCCGAGCACTCCCCCAACACCGCCCGCCCGCAGGAGACCGCGAAGGCGATCGCCGCGTTCTGGGACGGCCTGACACCCGCCTGACGGATGTGGTCCCGCCCGGTCAGTACTGCGACTGCAGGTGCTGCCAGAAGCCGTCGCGGAGCGCCCGGCGCAGGTGCGCGTGGCCGCGCAGGGAGTGCTGGAGCAGCCGTTCGGCCTCCACCAGGAGATCCTGGTCGACGGAGCCCGGCAGGTAGGGGTGGCCGGGAAGCAGGTCGGCGAGGGATTCCCGGCCCCGGGCGGCGAGCCAGGCGGCCGCGATCTGCGCGCCGACGAAGCGGACGTCCTCCCGGGAGGGGGCCGGGGTGTCGTCCTCGTACGTGGTGACGGGCCGCCGGGTGACGTAGGGGCGGCAGAAGTCGAGGTCGAAGGTGCGCTGGCTGTCGACCTCCCACAGCAGGGGTTCGGCCTGGTTGCGCCCTTCGCCGGCCTCGATGCCCCAGAGGTGCACGCGTGCGCCGTAGCCCTGGGCCGCCTCGACCGCCGAGACGAGGTCCTCGTCGCCGCCGACGAGCGCCGCGTCGCTGATGGCGCGGTGCCGGGCGAGGGATTCGAGGTCGGTGCGGATGAGCGAGTCCACGCCCTTCTGCTGGTTGTTGGCGTTGAGGTTGCCCAGTCGCACCTTGACGTCGGGGAGTTCGGCGATGGCCTGCTGCTCGGTGGTGTGGATGCGCCTCCGCGCCCCGTCGTACCAGTAGACGCGCAGCAGCCTGCTGTCCGCGAAGATCGTGCGTGCCTTGTCGATGAAGGCCTCGATCAGCCCTTCGGCGTCGAGGTCGAAGGAGCGCCGGTCCTCCGTGCCGGTGACGAGCAGTCCGGCCGCGGCGTACACATAGCCGGCGTCCACGAAGATGGCGTGTGTCGACGGGGTCTTGGAGACCTCGATGAGCATGCGCTGGAGCAGCTCGTTGGTGCGGTCCAGCCGGGCGCCGAGGTCGGCTCCGGCGATGAGCTGCGGGTCCGCGTCGTTCATGCGAACCCCATGGTCTGTGGTGGAGTGGCTACCGACGGGTACTTAGACATCCAAAAAATTTCCTTAGCGTAGGGAATGTTTGTAGAGGGCAAGCCGTTGTAACCCGTGTGGAACGCGAGGGAAGCCTCGCGTTCCTAGTCTTGCCGGTGGGACGCCCCACCGGCGCCAGCAGTTCTCCAGCAGGAGGATCAGACGAAGGGAAGCCCTATGCGCTTCGAGATCATGCGACTCGACGACGTCGACGGTACCGCCGTGGACAGCACCGTCGTGGACGCCGCCTCCGTCAACCGGATCGTGCAGCAGGCCGCGGCAACGGGCCAGCGCATCTACATCCGGCCGGCCGACAGCTCGGCTTCGTAACGCTCATGGGCTCATGACGCCCGACGAGGCCCTGGAGGGCCTCACCGCATTGCGCCGTTGAAGACGAAGCGCCCCCGCACGGAACGTCCGTGCGGGGGCGCTGTGGTGTGCGGGGCCCCAAGGGCCGGCTCAGGAGTTCTGGATGACCTGGGTGACGCCGTTGATGATCTGCTGGACGGCGATGGCGGAGAGCATCATGCCCGCGAGCCGGGTCACCAGCACCACGCCGCCGTCCTTGATCACGCGGATGATGACCAGCGAGTAGCGCATGGTCAGCCAGAGCACCACGTGCATGGCGACGATCGCGGACCACACCGAGAGCTGCCCGCCCATGCCGTCCGCGTGCTGGACGGCGAGGATGACCGAGACGATCGCGCCGGGCCCGGCCAGCAGCGGCATGCCCAGCGGTACGAGCGCCACGTTGACGTCCTTGGTCTGGGTCGGCTCGTCCGTCTTGCCGGTCAGCAGGTCGAGCGCGATGAGCAGCAGCAGGAGTCCGCCCGCGATCATCAGCGCGGGCACGGAGACGTGCAGATAGTCGAGGATCTGCTGACCGAGCAGACCGAAGACGGCGATCACGCCGAACGCGACCGTGACCGCCTGGAGCGCCATCCTGCGCTGCACCTTGGCGGGGCGGCCCGCGGTGAGGGCGAGGAAGATCGGCGTGATCCCGGGCGGGTCCATGATCACGAACAGGGTGAGAAAGAGGGATCCGAAGACAGCGACGTCGAACACAGTGAGCCTTGCGAGAGAAGAGCGGGCGGTACGGAGGGGCGGCGCGGGTCCGGGCAGCGGCCGTCGCGGTGCGTCGAGCACGGCGGGGTACGCAGGGGGCGCACGGGGAGAAAGACGTGATGCGGCGAAGAAGGGGGCGCCAAGCGCTAGTTGCGGCCGGCTCCGCCGGCGCCCGGCACCGGGAAGGCTCCCGTGGCGCGCCGGGTGATCTCACCGTAGATCTCGGGGTCGGTGGTGAACGCGCCGAGCTCGACGGTCTTCCGGCTGCCGTGGTAGTCGCTGGAGCCGGTCGTGAGCAGGCCCAGTTCGCGGGCGAGCCCGCGCAGCCGGGCCCGGGCGCGCTCGTCGTGATCCATGTGGTCGACCTCGACACCGTCGAGGCCGGCCTCGGCGAGCGCGGCGATCGTGGACTCGGGGACCATCGCGCCCCGTTTCGCGGCGGCCGGGTGGGCGAAGACGGCGACCCCGCCCGCCGCCTTCACCAGGCGGACGGCCTCGAAGGGGTCGAACTCGTGCTTCTCGGCGTACGCCCGGCCGCCGTTGCCCAGCCAGTCGGACGTGAAGGCGTCGGAGACGGTGGGCACGACGCCGAGTTCGACGAGGGCGGCGGCGACGTGCGGGCGGCCGACCGACCCGTCCCCGGTGATGCGGGCGACCTGCTCCCAGGTGATGGGGACGTCGAGGGCGCGCAGCTTGCGGACCATCTCCTGGGCGCGTGGCACCCGGTCGTCACGGACGAGTTCCCGGGCCCGCTCCAGCTCGGCGTCCGCGGGGTCGAAGAGGTAGGCGAGCAGGTGCATGCCCACGCCGTCGACACGGCAGGAGAGTTCGGCGCCGGTGACGAGGGTGAGCCCCTCGGGCAGCGCGTCGATGGCCTGCTTGTGGCCGCCCACGGTGTCGTGGTCGGTGAGCGCGACGACGTCCAGGCCCGCGGCGGCGGCGTTCGCGACCAGCTCGGCGGGGGTGTCCGTGCCGTCCGACGCCGTGGAGTGGGTGTGCAGGTCGATGCGCACGACGCGTGACTCCGGAGCTCGCGGGCGGACGGGGGACCGCTCAAGGATAACCGCCGCACACCGGGCACCCGGTCGCGATCGCCCCCGGGCCGGCGTGATCTACCGCTCGCCCGTCATCTACCGCTCGCCCGTCGCCTGCCGGGGCGGCGCCTCGGGGACGGTGAGCAGCCGGGGGGTGAGCGCGCCGCAGGGGACGAGGTCCACCTCTCCCCCGGCGTCCCGCAGATCGGTCAGCACCAGCTCGTCGTACATCAGGAGCCCCGACTGCTCGGGCCACAGGATCGCCCAGAGCCACAGGCCGCGCGCCTCGCCCGCGAAGACGGCGCGGTCCTCCGGGGCGTTCCTGACATGCCAGAGCGGGGTGGGGCGGCCGGCCGCGTGGACCTTGGCGTCGGGGGCGGAGTCGACGTTCAGGTGGCGGCCGGGGTCGGGGCCCTCGATGCCGGCGTACCGGGCGCCGAGTCCGACGCCGAGCTCCTCGGCGACGAGCAGCAGCTCGCCCATCCCGCCCAGCGGGCCGGGTCCGGAACAGGCCACGGCGCTGGCGCGTCCGCCGCTGCGGTCGTCGCCCGCGCTGGCGACCCCGGTGAACAGCCAGCCCACGGGGAGCGGCCAGGGCATCCAGACGGGGACCTGTGCGCGGTGCACCACGACGCCGAGGCCTTCGACGCTCGGCGGGATGACCGGCTGCATCGGATGGACCTGGCCGTGCACGGAGCACTGCCAGGCGTCGGCGAAGAGACCGGGCGCCCTGACCCGGCCACCGCACTTCGGGCAACTGGGTTCGCCCCTCATAGGGACCAACCGTCCTCCCCGCCGGTCCTCGCGTCAAGGACGATCACCCGTCCGGAGCGTGGCCCTGACCGCGCAGAATAGATGTAACTTGCATTTATTAGATCGCCTAACTTATTCTGTGCATAACGCATCGATCCGGAGGAAGCCGATCCGGAGGAGGCAAGGAGAGAACTCATGCAGGGAGAGGATCCGTTCGACGAGGGCGCGACGGGGATCAGCATCCTGCGCCAGCCGAAGGCCGTCTGGGCCACGGCGGGCGCCTCGGTGGTGGCCTTCATGGGGATCGGCCTGGTGGACCCGATCCTGCCGTCCATCGCCCAGGGGCTGAATGCCTCGGCGAGTCAGGTGTCGCTGCTGTTCACCTCGTACTTCCTGATCACCGCCTTCGCGATGCTGGTCACCGGCTTCGTCTCCAGCCGCATCGGCGGCCGCAAGACCCTGCTGGCGGGTCTCGCGCTCGTGATCGTCTTCGCCGCGCTCTCCGGCACCTCGTCCTCCGTCGCCGAACTGGTCGGCTTCCGGGCCGGCTGGGGCCTGGGCAACGCCCTCTTCGTCTCCACCGCCCTCGCGGTGATCGTCGGAGCGGCGGCGGGCGGCAGCGCGGCGGCGATCCTGCTGTACGAGTCGGCGCTCGGCCTCGGCATGGCGTGCGGGCCGCTGCTCGGCGCGCTGCTCGGGGACGCCAGCTGGCGCTACCCGTTCTTCGGCACGGCGGCGCTGATGGCGATCGGCTTCCTCTGCATCGCCGCGTTCCTCAAGGAGCAGCCGAGGCCGGCCGTCAAGACCTCACTGCTCGATCCCGTGAAGGCGCTGGGCCACGGCGGACTGGCCTCGGTGGCGGCCTCGGCGTTCTTCTACAACTACGCCTTCTTCACGATCCTGGCCTTCACCCCTTTCGTGCTGGACATGACCCCGTACAAGTCGGGGGCGGTCTTCTTCGCCTGGGGCCTGCTGCTCGCCGTCTTCTCCGTGCTCGTCGCCCCGCTCCTCCAGCGCCGCTTCGGCTCGCTCAAGGTGCTCGGGGTCTCGCTGGTGCTGCTCGCCGTGGACCTGCTGGTCCTCGGGTACGGCAGCCACACCACGGCCATCGTCGCCACGATCGTCTCCGGCGCGTTCATCGGCATGAACAACACCGTCTTCACCGAACTGGCCCTCGGGGTGTCCAACGCGCCGCGCCCGGTGGCGAGCGCCGGATACAACTTCGTCCGCTGGTTCGCCGCGGCGGCCGCCCCCTTCCTCGCCCCGAAGATCGAGGAGTGGACCGACATCCACATCCCGTTCGTGGTGGCGGCGCTCGCCGCCCTGGCCGGAGCGGCCGTCGTGGGGGTACGGCGTACGGCGCTGAACCACGAGGCCGAGGAGCTGGAGCCGGTCCACGCCCGGCAGGACGGCGTGGCGGCCTTCGCCGACTGACCGCCCCCGGGACGGACCCTCAGTCCAGCGGTACGGACGTGCGCAGCGGATCGCGCAGGTCCGTACCGTGCGTCAGCCACCGCTCCTGGAGCTCCTGCGCGCCGCGCACCCGCTTCCAGGCGGCCTCGTTGCGCGTCATCGGCAGCAGCGGCAGGAAGCGCACCGGGTCCATCGGCTCGTCCAGCTCCAGGTCCTCCACCAGACCGCCGGACTCCGCCACCAGCACCGAGGTGAACGGCGCCCCGGCCCACAGCGGCTCGCCCAGGTCCAGCGAGGCCCCCGGGGCCACGATCAACCCCTCGACCTGCGGGGAGGCGCCCAGCACGGCGAGCGGGCGCAGCACCTGATCGGTGGCGGCGAGCCCGCCCCGCACGGAGAGGACCAGCTCGGCGCGGGAGCCCTTCACCGGGTCGGCGAGCGGGGAGGTGGGGTCGGCCATCGGCGCGCCCGACATGCCGAGGGTCGCATAGCGCACGATGTCGCCGTCGAGGAAGCGCAGCACCTCGATACGGTCCGTGCCGAGGAACGTCACATCGGCGCGGGAGTCCGGTTCCCCGAGGGCGGAGCGGAGCCGGGCCTCGACCAGAGCGAGAATTTCTGCCATGCCGCGAGCATAGATCGCGTAGTGAATGGGCAAAGTACGGGATTGGGCCTTGGGCGGCTGATAGCCTGGCCGCCAGTCGGGACAGCACGCAGAAGCGTCGCTCTTCTTCGTCCCGACGACAAGTCGTCCCCCACGGGGGACCGGCCGGAGGAGGTGGGGACTGCCATGGATCCAAGTCGACCGTGCAGTACCAACCGCTCTTCCGCGCCTCGCATTTCCCGTTGATCCGACGCCTCGTCGGTCGCCCGGGGACGACATCGCCGTCGTGTCCGGACGACTCCCCGACAGCAGTTCGCGCGACGGAAGAGCCCTTCGTTTTCACCTGTCTGTAGCGAACGCCGTCATCGCGCCCGCGCGGTGCCGCCCGCTTTGCGGACGTGAGCGCACGTCCCCATTCCGGGCTGTTCCACGCCCTCGCCGACGGCCCTCCGTGAAGGAGCCAGCCATGTCGATGATCCGTGACCTGCGCGCCGCCGTGCGCCCGTCCCTGCGCCCGTCCCTCCGTAAGAACAGCGCCCCCTACAGCGCGTACGACGCCACCCGCGACCCGTCCGCCTCCAGCGCCGTCGTCGACTGCGCGGTCTACCGCGACGGCCGCCGCCTGGTGACGCCCGCCGCCCCGACGCCGCACGAGGCGATGCTGGAGGTACGGGAGGAGGGCGGCTTCGCGTGGATCGGCCTGCACGAGCCCACCGAGGCCGAATTCGCCGGCATCGCACGGGAGTTCGGGCTGCACCCGCTGGCCGTCGAGGACGCCGTCCACGCCCACCAGCGGCCCAAGCTGGAGCGGTACGACGACACGCTGTTCACCGTCTTCAAGACGATCCACTACGTGGAGCACGCGGAGCTGACCGCGACCAGCGAGGTCGTGGAGACCGGCGAGGTGATGTGCTTCACCGGCCGGGACTTCGTCATCACCGTCCGGCACGGCGGCCAGGGCTCGCTGCGCGCCCTGCGTCACCGCCTCCAGGACGACCCGGAGCTGCTGGCCAAGGGCCCGTCCGCCGTGCTGCACGCCATCGCCGACCATGTGGTCGACGGGTACATCGCGGTGGCCGAGGCGGTTCAGGACGACATCGACGAGGTGGAGATCGATGTCTTCTCCACCCCGGCGAAGGGCTCCCAGCGCGGCTCCGACGCCGGCCGGATCTACCAACTGAAGCGCGAGGTGCTGGAGTTCAAGCGGGCGGTGTCCCCGCTGCTGCGGCCCATGCAGCTGCTGAGCGAGCGTCCGATGCGGCTGATCGACCCCGACATCCAGAAGTACTTCCGCGATGTCGCCGACCACCTCGCCCGGGTCCAGGAGGAGGTTCTCGGCTTCGACGAGCTGCTGAACTCGATCCTCCAGGCGAATCTGGCGCAGGCGACGGTCACGCAGAACGAGGACATGCGCAAGATCACCTCCTGGGCGGCGATCATCGCCGTGCCGACGATGATCTGCGGCGTCTACGGCATGAACTTCGACTACATGCCGGAGTTGGAATGGAAGTACGGCTATCCGCTGGTGCTCGGCGTCATCGGGGCGGTCTGTTTCTCCATCCACCGCATCCTCAAGCGCAACGGCTGGCTGTGAGCACGGCCCACCGGTCTAAGCTCGCGCCCATGACTGATCCTGCCGCCGACCTGTTGGACCGGGCCCTCGCCGAGGAGGCCACGAAGAAGTCGGGCCTGGTCTGGGTCCGGGGCTCCGGGCCCGCCCGTGCCGTCTGGCACGTCTGGCACGAGGGCGCGGCGCTTCTGGTCGGCGGCGGCCCCGGCGAGCAGCCGCTGCCCGAGGGCCTGGCCGACGGGGACCGCGCCGAGGTGACCGTACGCAGCAAGGACAAGGGCGGCCGGATCGTCGCCTGGAGTGCGGCGGTACGTGTCCTGGCGCCGCACTCCGAGGAGTGGCAGGCGGCGGTCGCCGAGCTGAAGGGCAAGCGGCTGAACGCTCCGGACGCCGAGTCGATGACGGAGCGGTGGGCGCGCTCGTGCACGGTGGTGCGGCTGACGCCCGAGGCCGTGAGCACCGCGCTGCCGGACACCTCGCTGGCGGCCGTACCGCTGCCGACCGGGGCCACCACCCGGCGGTCGGCCCCGGCGGCGCTCCCCCGGCTGCTGCTGAAGCGACGCCGGAAGGGCTGAGCCGAAGCCGAGCCCGCACCGGGGCCGGGCCGGACCGTCCCCGCAGCGGGCCCTCGGCTCAGCCCGAAGACTTCGGCAGCTGGCCGCCGTAGTCGACGGTGTCATCCTCCTGGGGTGCCTCCAGGGGGAAGGCCTGCCCCCAGTCGGCGAGCGAGACCGTGCCCCCGCCGCCGCCCCGGGCCACCCGTACCGGATACGGCTGCTCCTCCAGCGAGACGTCGAAGGCCCCGCCCTCGCCCTTGCCGCCGAGGATCTGGATGGTGCGCTGCCCGGCGACCGTGTCCCGGCCGCCCTTGTCGAGCTTGCCGTGCAGCGCGAGGAGCCCGTCGAGCAGGACCTTCTTGTCGGTGAACCCGCGCAGCTGGCGGTAGCTGGGGTCGCCCTCGGGGACCTTCACGTACTTGCCGCCGAGCTTGTCGGCGGCGGCCGCGTCGGCGGTCTCGCCCGCGTCGGCGCTGCCCTCGTGGGTCCAGAACTCGGCGGGCGCCTTGAGGTAGAGCTCGTCCTCGACCCGCAGCAGGGCGAAGCTCTGCTTCTTCGAGGTCACCGAGCCCAGGCCGCCCTTCGCGTTGAGCTTCATGTCCAGGCGGTAGGTGCCGCCCTTGCTGACGAGCGTGCCCGACAGCCGCACCGCGGTCGCGGCGTCCGCCGCCGCTCTGGCCTTCTCGTCGATCTCGGCGGCGGAGAGTTTGGCCACGCCGTTGGTCCCCTTGTCCGGGTCCTCCTCGGTGCCGCAGGCGGCCAGGGCCACGGTGAGCCCTCCGCACAGCACGAGAGCGAGGGCGGTCCGGCGATGGTTCCGCACGGCCGGGGCAAAAGAGGTCACGGGCGCACTGCCTCTCCACTGCGATCGGGGGTAGCAGACGGCAGCGTACCCGGGCGGCGCGCCCGGTCCGGCAGCCAGCCGTACGGACGGGTCCGCCGGGGCGCGGTGCGGCGGTACGGGCTAGCCTGATCCCGGCGTACCGGCGAAATCCGCTGGTCGGCGACGGCGGTCCGGGACGGTCGGGTGCGCACGGCGACGAACCGGACGAAAAGGTTCCGGCCGGAAGCGGGACCACACGGACACGGACGGACGAAGGAGGCGGCGGATGGCGGCGGTCACGCCCAGGGTCTTCGTCTCCCACCTGTCCGGGGTGCCCGTCTTCGACCCGAACGGGGACCAGGTCGGCCGGGTCCGCGACCTGGTGGCGATGTTGCGGGTCGGCGGACGGCCGCCGCGCATCCTGGGCCTGGTGGTCGAGGTGATCAGCCGCCGGCGGATCTTCCTGCCGATGACGCGGGTGACGGGCGTCGAGTCCGGCCAGGTCATCACCACCGGCGTCGTCAACATGCGGCGCTTCGAACAGCGGCCCACCGAGCGGCTCGTCCTCGGTGAGTTCCTTGACCGGCGGGTGCGGCTGGTGGAGGGCGACGAGGAGGTCACCGTCCTCGACGTGGCCATCCAGCAGCTGCCGGCCCGCCGCGACTGGGAGATCGACAAGTACTTCGTCCGCAAGGGGCGCGGCGGTGCGCTGCGCCGCAAGGGCGAGACGCTGACGGTGGAGTGGTCTGCGGTCAGCGGCTTCTCGCTGGAGGAGCACGGCCAGGGCGCGGAGAACCTGGTCGCCACGTTCGAGCGGCTGCGGCCCACCGACGTGGCCAACGCCCTGCACCACCTCTCGCCCAAGCGACGGGTGGAGGTGGCCGCCGCGCTGGACGACGACCGGCTCGCCGACGTCCTGGAGGAGCTGCCCGAGGACGACCAGGTGGAGATCATCGGCAAGCTCGCCGAGGAGCGGGCCGCCGACGTCCTGGAGGCGATGGACCCCGACGACGCGGCGGACCTGCTCTCCGAGCTGCCGGAGGAGGACAAGGAACGGCTGCTGGCGCTGATGCGGCCGGACGACGCCGCCGACGTACGCCGCCTGATGTCGTACGAGGAGCGGACGGCGGGCGGTCTGATGACGACCGAGCCGATCGTGCTGCGGCCGGACGCCACGGTGGCCGACGCGCTCGCCCGGGTGCGGCAGGCGGATCTCTCACCCGCGCTGGCCGCCCAGGTGTACGTGTGCCGCTCGCCCGACGAGACCCCTACGGGCAAGTACCTGGGCACGGTGCACTTCCAGCGGTTGCTGCGCGATCCGCCGTTCACCCTGGTCAGCTCCATCGTCGACAGCGATCTGGTGCCGCTGCGGCCGGACACCCCGCTACCGCTGGTCACCAGCTATCTGGCCGCGTACAACATGGTCTCGGCCCCCGTCGTGGACGAGAGCGGTTCGCTGCTCGGCGCGGTGACCGTGGACGACGTCCTGGACCACCTGCTGCCGGACGACTGGCGCGAGACGGACCTGACGGATCTGCACGGGGAGGAGGGGATCGGTCATGGCGGGCGATGAGCGGGCGAAGGCCACCTCGACCGGCTCCTCGGGCCTGGTGCGGCCCCCGCGCGCCCGGCTGGACCAGCCGAAGGCTCCGCGCCGGCGGCTGCTGCCGGAGTACGACCCGGAGGCGTTCGGCCGGTTCTCGGAGCGGATCGCGCGGTTCCTGGGGACCGGGCGGTTCATCGTCTGGATGACGCTGATCATCATCATCTGGGTGCTGTGGAACATCTTCGCGCCCAAGGAACTGCGTTTCGACCAGTACCCGTTCATCTTCCTCACGCTGATGCTCTCGCTCCAGGCCTCGTACGCCGCGCCGCTGATCCTCCTCGCGCAGAACCGGCAGGACGACCGCGACCGGGTCACGCACGAGCAGGACCGCAAGCAGAACGAGCGCTCCATCGCCGACACCGAGTACCTGACGCGGGAGATCGCGGCCCTGCGTATGGGCCTGGGCGAGGTCGCCACCCGGGACTGGATCCGCTCGGAA
The DNA here is from genome assembly GCA_002551355.1 of Streptomyces sp. man185. GTDB lineage: Bacteria > Actinomycetota > Actinomycetes > Streptomycetales > Streptomycetaceae > Streptomyces. The sequence continues at coordinate 44,345 of NTHE01000039.1, forward strand.
CTCCAGGACATGGTGAAGGACATGGAGGAGCGACAGGTGCTGTTTCCGGCCGAGAGTGACGAAGGCGACCGCTGAAGGGCTACCCGCACGTAGTGCTCCGCGCCGTAACATCGTCTGTATGGCTACGGAAGACGCGGTGCTTGAGGCACTGTCGACAGTGAACGACCCGGAGATCCACCGCCCGATCACCGAGCTGGGCATGGTGAAATCGGTCGAGATCGATCCTGACGGTGTAGTCGCTGTCACCGTGTACCTCACGGTCTCCGGCTGCCCGATGCGCGACACGATCACCCGCAACGTGACCGATGCGGTCGCCCGGGTCGAGGGCGTCTCGCGGGTCGAGGTGACCCTCGACGTCATGAGCGACGAACAGCGCAAGGACCTGGCGAGCTCGCTGCGCGGCGGCACCGCCGAGCGGGAGGTGCCCTTCGCCCAGCCCGGCTCGCTCACCCGGGTGTACGCCGTCGCCTCCGGCAAGGGCGGTGTCGGCAAGTCCTCGGTGACGGTGAACCTCGCCGCGGCGATGGCGGCCGACGGGCTGAAGGTCGGCGTCGTGGACGCGGACATCTACGGGCACAGCGTGCCCCGGATGCTGGGCGCGGACGGCAAGCCCACCCAGGTCGAGAACATGATCATGCCGCCGTCCTCGCACGGGGTGAAGGTCATCTCCATCGGCATGTTCACCCCGGGCAACGCGCCCGTGGTCTGGCGCGGGCCGATGCTGCACCGGGCGCTCCAGCAGTTCCTCGCCGATGTGTACTGGGGCGACCTGGACGTCCTGCTGCTGGACCTGCCGCCGGGTACCGGCGACATCGCGATCTCGGTGGCGCAGCTCGTGCCGAACGCGGAGATCCTGGTCGTCACGACCCCGCAGCAGGCGGCGGCCGAGGTGGCCGAGCGGGCCGGTTCGATCGCCGTGCAGACCCACCAGAAGATCGTCGGCGTGGTGGAGAACATGTCGGGCATGCCGTGCCCGCACTGCGACGAGATGGTCGACGTGTTCGGCTCGGGCGGCGGCGCGCGGGTCGCCGAGGGGCTGACGCGGACGGTCGGCGCCGAGGTGCCCGTGCTCGGCTCGATCCCGATCGACGTACGGCTGCGTGAGGGCGGCGACGAGGGCAAGCCGGTCGTCCTGTCCGACCCGGACTCCCCGGCGGGCAGCGCGCTGCGCTCGATCGCGCAGAAGCTGGGCGGCCGGCAGCGCGGTCTGTCGGGCATGTCGCTGGGCATCACCCCGCGCAACAAGTTCTGACCCACCCGGCCCGTCCGGCGCTCGCGGACATATCTTTCCGCCCCGGCGCCGGACGAGGCCGAGCACATCCAGCCCGTCCGGCGCTCGAGGGCGAAGCGGCCCGCCGGACGCCCCCGGTCCTAGCCGTACGTCTCGATGTCCTTGATGGCCGCGAAGCCGAGGCCGTACGCGCTCATCCCCCGCCCGTACGCCCCGATGTGCACGCCCTCGTGGGCGGATCCGGCCAGCACCCAGCCGAACTCGGATTCGCGGTAGTGGAACTCCACCGGCACCCCGTCCACCGGCAGCGAGAGCGTCGTCCAGGGCGCGCTGCCGAGGTCGTCGGCGAGGGTGAAGGCCGTCTCGGTCTGCTGGTCCAGCCAGTCGTCGCGCAGGGTGTGGTCCATCTGGGGCGGCCAGGTGTACGCCAGCAGACCGGAGCCCGCGAGCCAGGCCGCGGAGGACACCGTGGTGGCGTCCAGCACGCCCGTACCGTCACCGCTGCGGCGCACCGGGCTCGCGGCCACCGTGATCACCGCGGCGAACCGCTCCTTGTCGGCGGAGCCGTCCGACTTCACCGACGGCTCGTCACCGTGCCCCGTCGCACCGTGCTGCACGGTGCCGTCGGCCGCGGTGCCGACCTGCATCAGCCAGCGCGGACCGGTGAAGGCCTCGTCCAGCCCGTACCAGGGGAAGGTCGCTTCCAGGTAGCCGTCGACGGTACGCCGGACCACCGGCCCCTCCTCCGCCGTGGCCGTGCCCGGGACACCGTCCGTATCAATCCGACTCGTCGTCTCCATCTGCGCGGCCGCCTCCTCGATCAGTCAGGATCCGGAGCGGCCCGCCCCCCGCGGGCTTGGGCGTCCTCGCAACCGGACAGATGGAGAATAGCCATACCGTCCGGACGAGTCGGGATTGACCGGGGTCAGGTGGCGTCTGCGTCGAACGGCGGGCGCTCGGGCTGCGTCGGCGACGGAGTCTTCTTCAGCAGGTCAGGGGCGGTGTCGCCGATCTTGGTGAGGCTGGTGGACGAACCGCCGGCCGACGCGCCCGCAGAGCCGTTCGCCGCACTGTTGGCGGTATCGGACGCCGCCGGGGTACGCCCGTTGACCGCGTCGGTGACATCGGCGAGATCCTTGCGCAGGTCGAAGCTCTCGCGGATCTCCTTCAGCCCCAGGTCGTCGTTGCCGTCCATCAGCTGCTTGCGGACGAACGTCTTGGGATTGAGGTCCTCGAACTCGAAGTCCTTGAACTGCGGGCCCAGCTCGGAGCGGATGTCTTCCTTGGCACTGTCCGAGAACTCGCGGATCTTGCGGATGGTGCGCGTGACGTCCTGGATCAGCTTGGGCAGCTTGTCGGGGCCGAAGACCAGCACGGCCAGCACCCCGAGCGTCAGCAGCTCCAGTGCGCCTATGTCATTGAACACCTTGTTGCTCCTCGTGTTCTCCGCGTGTTCTCCGTGCGATCGCGGCCCGGGCCTGCCGGCTGCCCGGACCGCTCAAAGGTACCTGTCGAAGGTGTCCGGGCGGTACCTCGCGGTGGCTGGGGGGTGTGGAGTCCCGGAGGTCGACTAGGCGCCGCTCGCCGAGCCGAGCCTCAGGTTCACGGTCTGCTCCTTGCCGCCGCGGGTCAGCTTGAGGTCGAGGTCGTCGCCGGGTCGGTGGGCCCGGATCTTCACGATCAGCTCCTCGCCGCTGTGCACGCGCTGGCCCTCGACGTGCGTGATGACGTCGCCGGACTCGATACCCGCCTCGGCCGCGGGGCCGTCCTTCGCGACGGCCGGCCCGCCGTCGGCACCCTCGGTGCCGACCTTGGCCCCGTCGCCGGTGTACTTCATGTCCAGCGTGACGCCGATCACCGGGTGGGTGGCCTTGCCGGTGCTGATCAGCTCCTCGGCGACGCGCTTGCCCTGGTTGATGGGTATCGCGAAGCCGAGTCCGATGGAGCCGGACTGGCCGCCGGACTCCGGGCCCCGGGCGCTGTCGGCCGCGCGGATGGCGCTGTTGATGCCGATGACGTGGGCCTTGGCATCGACCAGGGGGCCGCCGGAGTTGCCCGGGTTGATCGGGGCGTCGGTCTGGAGGGCGTCGACGTAGCTGATGTCGCTGCCGTCGCCCTTCTCGCCGCCCGCGGTGATCGGGCGCTGCTTGGCGCTGATGATGCCCGAGGTCACCGTGTTGGACAGGTCGAAGGGGGCCCCGATGGCCACCACCGGGTCGCCGACCTGGACGTTGTCGGAGTTGCCCAGGGGCAGGGGCTTGAGCCCGGAGACCCCGCGGACCCTGACGACCGCGAGGTCGTAGCCGCTGTCCTTGCCGACGAGCTCGGCGGACGCCGTCTCGCCGCTGCTGAACGTGACGGTGATGTCCCCGCTGGATCCGGCCGGGGCGACGACGTGGTTGTTGGTGAGGATGTGGCCCTGGCCGTCGAGGACGAAGCCGGTACCCGTGCCGGACTCGGCGGTGCCGCTGACGTGCAGGGTGACCACGCTGGGCAGGGCGCTGGCGGCGATGCCCGCGACGCTGTCGGGGGCCCGGTCACCGTTGTCGCGGCCCGCCTGGGGCAGCTCGACGGTGGTCAGGCCGCCGTTGCGCTCGATGTACGCGCCGACCCCGCCGCCGATGCCGCCGGCGACCAGGGCCAGCAGCAGCACCCCCGTGAACGCCCCGCCCCGGCGCTTCTTCTTCCGGCCGGTCTCGGCGCCCTCGGGAGGACCCGGCCGGGTCAGCGGCTGCCCCGGAGCGCCCCACGGGTCGTACTGGAGCCACTGGGTCTGCTGCTGCCCGTGCGGTGCAGTGTGCTGGGCGGCGGGAGCCGCCGCGTGCGGGGCATGTGTCGGGTCCTGCGGAGGCGGAGGCGGGGGCGTGAAGCCTCCGGCGGGCTGGGTGTGCGGGGGCGTGCGGCCGTCGGTGGGCGCGGGCTGCGGTGCGGGGGGCGTGGCCGGCGCCGGTGCGGGGGCCGGGATTCCGGCGCCGTTCGTCGCGGCGTACTGCGGGGACAGCACTCCGTCCCCCGGCGGTACGACGGTGCCGTGGGCAGGAGTCGGCCGCTGCACCGGCGGGGCGGGCGCCCAGGGGCCGGGGCCGCCGTAGGGCGGGGTGCTGTACTCGTCGGGCTCGTGCAGCGGCTGACCGGACGGGCGGGGGCGCGGGACCTCCTGAACGCCGTGCTCGTCACCCCGACCGGGGGCGTCGGACGGCGGAGCGGGAAGGTCCGGGGCCGGGGACCGGGCCGGCGGGCCGTCCGGGGCGTCGGCGGCCGGGGCCGGATGCGGGACGTGGTCGGCCGGCTCGCGCTCCTCGGCCGCCGGGGCCGGCCCGACGTCCGGCTCCGTGCGGTCGGCGGGCCCCGCCGTGGGGCGGCTCCACCACTTCGCCTGCGGCCCGGTGGGCTTCCCGTCGTCCATGCTCTCTCCGCAACTGGCCTCTGTCGTACGCCCCCAGAGGCGTCCCTCACCGGAATTCAACCAGGTTTGCGAATCCCCGCGCAGGGTCCGGTCAGGGCCGAGGGGAAAGCGGGCTCGCGAGATCGTTGGCGGGCGAGCCCGGAGGCGGCCCCGAGGCGAGCGAGGAGGGAGCCGTCTTCGGCACCGCGCCGCTGCCGAGCGCCGCCGCCAGCAGGGGGGCGCCCGAGGTCGTGGGGCGTATCAACGGCGGCACGGCCACGTTCAGCACGGGGAGCGTGAACGGGTGTCCGCCCGAGGTCGTGGCGCCGAACAGCGGCGGAGCGGTCGGCAGTCCCTGCCGGTTCACCGGGGGGGTGACGGCCGGAACCATCGGGGTCGTTCCGCCGAGCGACGGGGGCACCCTGTTCGTCCCGGCCGGGTCCGTGCCGGACGTGGGCCGCTCGGGCGCCCGGCCGTCGCCGGTCACCGCCAGAGCGCCGCCGCCCCGGCGGCTGACCGCCTTGGCGCCGCTCTCCGCGCGGGTCTCGGCGTCGAGCGGGGTGACGGTGTTCCCGGCGCCCTCGGCGCGCAGGGAGGATTCGGGGCCGGAGTCCAGCGGCAGGGTGCCGCCCAGCGCGATGGCCGCGAGGGAGACGGCGCTGGCCGCGGCGAAGGCGAAGCGCCGTCCGCGCCAGGGCGAGCGGTCCGCGTCGCGGGCCACCTCGTGTATGCGGAAGACCGAGCCGGATGCGGGCCCGCCGCGCAGCACGGCGGTGGAGCCGTGGGTGGCGGGGAGGTATCCGAAGCCGTCCAGGGGGGAGGGCGCGGTGTCGGCGCGGGTGCTGCCTCCGGCGGGCCGCAGCCCGGGGAAGAACTCGTCGGCGAAGGCCCTCCGGCCGCCGAACGGTCCGCCCGTGCCGGTGTCGTCGCCCCCGGGACCCCCGGGAAGGCCCTGCAGACGGGCCAGGAACCCCTCGGAGGGCGAGGGTGAGGCGGACATGGCGAAAGCGCTCTTGAGGCGGCGCTGGGCGTCGGCCTCGGCCTTGCACTTGGCGCAGGTCGCCAGGTGGGCCAGGACCCGCTCGCGGGCGTCGTGCTTCAGCTCGCCGTCGACCAGCGCGGCGAGGCGGTCCCCCAGGTGCGCTTCGGCAGGGGTGGGACCGGTCGGACCTGTGCCGCTCACGCCACTCCGCCCTCCCCCGCCAGGACCGCGTCCGCCAGGGAGCGCTGCTCGGCACGGGCTTCGGGCGAACGGTGCTTGAGCGCCTTGCGCAGGTGCGAGCGCCCGCGGTGGATCCGGCTGCGGACGGTGCCGAGCTTCACGCCGAGGGTCGCGGCGATCTCCTCGTAGCTGAGGCCCTCGATGTCGCAGAGGACCACGGCCGCACGGAATTCGGGCGCGAGGGTGTCCAGCGCCTGCTGCACGTCGGCGTCGAAGTGGGTGTCGTTGAAGATCTGCTGCGGGGACGGCTCACGGCTCGGCAGCCGCTCGGCCGCGTCGTCGCCGAGCGAGTCGAAGCGGATGCGCTGCTTGCGCCGGACCATGTCCAGGAAGAGATTGGTCGTGATGCGGTGCAGCCAGCCCTCGAAGGTGCCGGGCGTGTACGTCGACAGCGAGCGGAACACTCTGACGAAGACCTCCTGGGTGAGGTCCTCGGCGTCGTGCTGGTTTCCCGTCAGCCGGTAGGCAAGGCGGTACACGCGACCGCTGTGCGTGCTGACGATCTCTTCCCATGAGGGCGGGGTCCACGCCTGAGAGTCCGCATCAGAGGCGAAGGTCGCGGTCGGTGCGGAGTCTTCGGAAGAACGGTCAGCAATGTTGGTCACGGATTTCGGCTCACCGGCCGACCTGAGCAGGCGCCGCAGCACCCCTCCCCGGTCCACAGGCGCAGCCGCACCTCCCCTATCGGCTCTGGTGGTGTCCAGTGGAGCCCCTACCATAGCCACCTCGCCCGTTAGCTCCGGATAAGCCTTTTTCCCTGATGGGGCCGGGCGTCGCCCGGGACTTCCGCTCAGCTCGCCGGTCCGATCCGCGGTCCCGTCGCTGCGCTTTCCCCACTCCTTGCACAACGCCCGGTCCCATCTGCGGGTTCCCGGGTCCAGCGGATACAGTCACCGTTGCGCCAACTACGGGGACAGGAGAGGGTCATTACCGCCAACCGGCAGACGAGCTGGGCGTTCGCCGACGCCTTTGTCGCCGAGGACGAAGCACTGCACGTGGCCCGGGACCGGGCTCGCGAGCTGGGGCTTCGCCCGGTGTCACCGGGCACCGGCGCCGCGCTGCGCCTGCTGGCATCCGCCGTCGACGCCAAAGCGGTCGCGGAAATCGGCACGGGCACCGGCGTGTCCGGCATCTATCTCCTGCACGGAATGCGGCCGGACGGGGTCCTGACCACGGTGGACCCCGAGCCCGAGCGTCAGCAGTTCGCCCGGGAGGCGTTCCGCGAGGCGGGCTTCGCCACCAACCGGGCCCGGTTCATCCCCGGCCGCGCCCTGGACGTCCTGCCCCGGCTCGCGGACGGCGGTTACGACCTCGTCTTCTGCGACGGCGACCGGCTGGAGAGCCTCGACGTCCTCGCTGAATCGTTGCGCCTGCTGCGGCCCGGCGGCCTGGTCTGCTTCGAGGGCGTCTTCGCGGACGGCCGCACGGTCGACTCGGCCGCCCAGCCGGCCGAGGTGCTGCGGCTGCGGGAGCTGCTGCGCGCGGTGCGCGAGAGCCAGGAGCTGATGTCGACCCTGCTGCCGGTCGGCGACGGGCTGCTTTGCGCCGTCCGGCGCGGCTGAACGGCGCGAAGGCCCCGGAGTGCCGAACGCACCACTGCCCGGCACGGATTCCGTGCCGGGCAGTGGTGAAGGTGATGGGCGTTCCGCGTCAGCCGACGACCTTCTTCAGCGCGTCGCCGAGGGCGTCGGCCTCGTCCGGAGTCAGCTCGACAACAAGCCGACCGCCGCCTTCGAGCGGAACGCGCATGACGATGCCCCGCCCCTCCTTTGTCACCTCGAGCGGGCCGTCGCCCGTCCGCGGCTTCATGGCCGCCATGCTCGTTCCCCTTCCTGAAACCAGCTCATCGCAACCGGCGGCCCCATGACAGGCGCTGCCTCACCGGCATCGAACACATTGCTTCTTCACCATTATCCCGCATCAACGACCCCGATGACCAACATCGGTCTGCATCGCTTGCGCAACGCGCTCTCTCAAAACCACCCAATTCGGCGATCCGGCTGCGATACTGCGCCGCCCCGGACCCCCAGGTGAGAGCCAATCGTTAGACGCAGGTCACATCCTCGGCCCGGTCGGCGTCGGCCATGCTTGCCTTCAGGGGCAACGATGCCCGAGCAGCGAGGGGACACCTAAATGGCCGACGAGCAGGCGAAATCCGTTCTGTACGACGTGAGCGAGGGGCTCGCGACGATCACGATCAACCGACCCGACGCGATGAACGCGCTGAACACCGCTGCGAAGGTCGCGCTCCGCGACGCGCTGCTGGAGGCGTCGGCGGACACGGGCGTCCGGGCGGTTCTGCTCACGGCCACCGGGCGCGCCTTCTGCGTCGGCCAGGACCTCAAGGAGCATGTCGCCACGCTCACGGCGACCCGCGAGGCGGGCGGCGGCAACGCGCTGAGCACGGTGCGGGAGCACTACAACCCGATCGTGCGGGCGATCACGGAGATGGCCAAGCCGGTCGTCGCCGGGGTGAACGGCGTCGCGGCCGGGGCAGGGTTCGGTCTCGCCCTGGCGGCCGACTTCCGGGTGGTCGCCGACTCCTCCTCCTTCAACACCTCGTTCGCGGGCGTCGCACTCACCGCGGACTCGGGCGTGTCCTGGACGCTGCCCCGGCTGATCGGGCAGAGCCGCGCCGCCGATCTGCTGTTCTTCCCGCGTTCGATCTCCGCGCAGGACGCGTTCGAGCTGGGCCTGGTCAACCGGGTGGTCCCGGCGGCCGAGCTGGCCGAGCAGGCGGCGGCGGTGGCCCGCACCCTGGCCGCCGGTCCCACGGTGGCGTACGCGGCGTTGAAGGAGTCAATGGCATACGGCGCCGGACACACCCTCGCCGAGACGCTGGAGAAGGAGGACGAGCTCCAGACCCTGGCCGGCCGGTCGCAGGACCACACCATCGCGGTGGAGGCGTTCCTCGCCAAGGAGAAGCCGGTCTACCTGGGGAAATAGCCCCTCAGCGAGTCGCGCCGCCGCGCGCCACGCAGTCCGCGAGGTGGTCGTCGACCAGTCCGCAGGCCTGCATCAGCGCGTAGGCGGTGGTGGGGCCGACGAAGCGGATCGAGCGCTTCTTCAGCGCCTTGGCGAGCGCGGTGGACTCCGGCGTGACGGCCGGGACGTCCGACAGGCTGCGCGGGGCGGGGCGGCCGGCCGGATCGGGGGCGTGGGACCAGATCAGCTCGTCCAGCTCCCCGGCCGACCAGCCGGCGAGCACCTTCGCGTTGGCGAGGGTCGCGTCGACCTTGGCCTTGTTGCGGATGATCCCCGGGTCGGCCAGGAGCCGTTCCCGGTCGGCGTCGGTGAACTTCGCGACCGCCTCGATCCGGAATCCCTCGAAGGCGGTACGGAAGGTCTCGCGGCGGCGCAGGATCGTGAGCCAGGAGAGCCCGGACTGGAACGCCTCCAGGCAGAGCCGTTCGAACAGGGCGTCGTCCCCGTGGACCGCCCGGCCCCACTCGGTGTCGTGATAGGCGAGGTAGTCATCGGTGGACAGGCCCCACGGGCAGCGCAGCCCGCCGTCGGGGGCGGGCACGGCTCCGCCGCTCATCGCCCGTCCTCCTCGGTGCGGGCCGGGCCGTCCGCCCGGTCGCCCGGCTCCGCGGGCCGGTCGCCGGGCGGCTTGAACAGGTCGGTGCCCGTCGTCACCGCGGCCGCCTGCGCCCCGGCCAGGGTGGATTCCAGCTCCGCGATCCGGGCGTCGCGCTCGGCCAGTTCGGCGCCGAGCCGGGACAGGGCCTCGTCGACGTCGACCATCCGGTAGCCGCGCAGCGCCATCGGCAGGCGCAGCGCCTCGACGTCCGCCCGGCCGACCGGGCGGGTCGCGGGCAGCGGATCGGTGAATCGCTCGGGCGGGACGTCCTGGAGCACCGTGCTCCCACCGCCGCCGACCACCGCCAGGGTGACCACGGTGACGACCACGACCATCGTGAGCAGCAAGAACCAGAACACGCACATCTCCCCGGGGGCGGAAACCTCGTCCGGCTCCGATCGTGCCATGCGACACGGACAAGGCGGGGCCGACCACGAAAGGGCTTCGCTCCAGGCCTTAGGGTCGCAGGCGGGCTATCTGAGGAGGAAACACGGGATGCGCAGCGGTGCACTCAGGCTGGGTCGGCGGGAATTCGGTCCGCACGAGCCGGTGATCATGGCGATCGTGAACCGGACCCCGGACTCCTTCTACGACCAGGGCGCCACCTTCCGGGACGAGCCGGCGCTCGCCCGGGTCGAGCAGGCGGTGGCCGAGGGCGCCGCGATCATCGACATCGGCGGGGTGAAGGCGGGCCCCGGCGATGAGGTGAGCGCCGAGGAGGAGGCGCGCCGCACGGTCGGGTTCGTCGCCGAGGTCCGCCGCCGTCACCCGGACGTGGTGATCAGCGTGGACACCTGGCGGCACGAGGTGGGCGAGGCGGTCTGCGAGGCCGGGGCGGACCTGCTGAACGACGCGTGGGGCGGGGTCGACCCGAAGCTGGCGGAGGTCGCCGCGCGGTACGGCGCGGGGCTCGTGTGCACGCACGCGGGCGGCGCGGAGCCGCGGACGCGGCCGCACCGGATCGCGTACGACGATGTCCTGGCGGACATCCTGCGGGTGACGGTGGGACTTGCCGAGCGGGCGGTGGAGCTCGGGGTGCGGGCGGACGGGATCATGATCGATCCGGGTCACGACTTCGGGAAGAACACCCGGCACTCGCTGGAGGCGACGCGGCGGCTCGGGGAGATGGCGGAGACCGGGTGGCCGGTGCTGGTGTCCCTGTCCAACAAGGACTTCGTCGGGGAGACGCTGGACCGGCCGGTGAAGGAACGCGTCGTCGGGACGCTGGCGACGACGGCGGTGTCGGCGTGGTTGGGGGCGCGGGTGTATCGGGTGCATGAGGTGGCGGAGACGCGGCAGGTCCTGGACATGGTGGCGTCGATCGCGGGGCACCGTCCTCCGGCGGTGGCGCGGCGGGGGCTGGCGTAGTTCTGCCGCCCGCTCCCGGCGGGCGGGGCCTGGGGCGCTGCCCCTGGGCCCCGCTCCTCAAGCGCCGGAGGGGCGGAAAAGACGTCCTCAATCGCCGGACGTCCTCAATCGCCGGACGGGCTTGATTTGCCGGACGGGCCGGGAATGAGCGGCTACCGCCCGACCTCCTTCGTCACCAGCATCACCGCTTCTTCCACGTCGTCCGTCACGTGGAAGAGCAGCAGGTCCTTCTCCGAGGCCTTGCCCTGGGCCACCACCGTGTCGCGGAGCCAGTCGATCAGGCCGCCCCAGTAGGCGGTGCCGAACAGGACGATCGGGAAGCGGGTGACCTTGCCGGTCTGGACGAGGGTCAGCGCCTCGAAGAGTTCGTCCAGGGTGCCGAGGCCGCCGGGCAGGACCACGAAGCCCTGGGCGTACTTCACGAACATCGTCTTGCGGACGAAGAAGTAGCGGAAGTTGACGCCGATGTCGACGTGCGGGTTGAGGCCCGACTCGAAGGGCAGCTCGATGCCGAGGCCGACCGAGACGCCCTTGGCCTCGCGGGCGCCCTTGTTGGCGGCCTCCATCGCACCCGGGCCGCCGCCGGTGATCACCGCGAAGCCCGCGTCGACCAGGGCCTTGCCGATCGCCACCCCGGCCTCGTACTCCGGCGATCCGGCGGGCGTGCGGGCCGAGCCGAAGACGCTGATCGCGCTCGGCAGTTCGGCGAGCGCTCCGAAGCCCTCGACGAACTCCGACTGGATGCGCATCACCCGCCAGGGGTCGGTGTGCACCCACTCGGAGTCGCCCTCGGAGTCCAGCAGCCGCTGATCGGTCGTGCCGGGCTGGACCTGCTCCCTGCGGCGCAGGACCGGGCCCAGCCACTGTTCCCCGGGGCTGACCGCGCCCTCGGGAACCTCCGCGCCCTCGGGGATCCGTGCGTCCTCGGCGTTGCCCATGTTCCGCTCCCTCCACCGACCTGCTTCGTGCTGGGTCGTACGTGTCGTGCTGCGTACGGTCAGCGTAGATCGGCGGAGGTTACGTACGGGGGAATGTCGTGCGTCGGACGGTCAGCCGGTCAGTCGCTCAGCCAGGAGCGGAGGCGGTTCTCGCAGTGGGTGATCTTGTCGACCGCCACGTGCTCGTCGCGCTTGTGGGCGTACATCGGGTCGCCGGGTCCGTAGTTGACCGCGGGGACGCCGAGTGCGCCGAAGCGGGAGACGTCGGTCCAGCCGAACTTGGGCCGGGCGGTGCCGCCCACCGCGGTCATGAACGCCTGGGCGGCGGGGTGGGAGAGGCCGGGCATGGCGGCGCCGGAGTGGTCGTCGATGACGATCTCCGCCACCCCGCAGTCCGCGAAGACCTCGCGGACGTGGGCGACGGCCTCCTCCTCGGTGCGGTCGGGGGCGTAGCGGTAGTTGACGACGACGGTGCAGGCGTCGGGGATGACGTTGGTGGCGACGCCGCCCTCGATGCCGACCGCGTTGAGGCCCTCGTGGTATTCGAGGCCGTCGATGACCGGGCGGCGCGGTTCGTACGCGGCGAGCCTCGCCAGGATCGGGGCGGCGGCGTGGACGGCGTTGGAGCCCATCCAGCTGCGCGCGGAGTGGGCCCGCTCCCCCGTCGTCCGCAGGTGGACCCGCAGGGTGCCCTGGCAGCCGCCCTCGACCTCGCCGTCGGAGGGCTCCAGCAGGACGGCGAAGTCTCCGGCGAGCCAGTCGGGGTGGGCGTCGGCGATGTGGCCGAGGCCGTTGAGGTGGGCGGCGACCTCTTCGTTGTCGTAGAAGATGAAGGTCAGGTCGCGGTTGGGCTCGGGGACCGTCGCGGCGATACGGAGCTGGACCGCGACGCCGGACTTCATGTCGGAGGTCCCGCAGCCCCAGAGGATCCCGTTCTCGTCGAGGCGGGAGGGGACGTTGTCCGCGATCGGCACGGTGTCGATGTGCCCGGCGAGGACGACACGCTCGGCGCGGCCCAGGTTCGTGCGGGCGACGACGTTGTTGCCGTGCCGGTCGACGGTGAGGTGGGGCAGGGCGCGCAGGGCCGATTCGATCGCGTCGGCGAGGGCCTTCTCCTCCCCGCTGACCGAGGGGAAGTCGACGAGCCGGGCGGTGAGCGCCGGTCCGTCCAGGGTGAGGTCAAGGGCGGGGGCAAGGGTGCTGTCGGCCATGGACCCGACCCTAAGGGACTTGGGTACCGGCCCCGTCCGGACCCTCCAGTACGGTGGGCCCGTGCCCAGGACAGCCAGCCCTCGCCGACGACGCCTCTTCCGCTACGGGGCCGCCTTCGCCGTGCTCGCGGCGCTGGGCGGCTATCTGGCCGTGCAGTACGACTCCTCCGGCTCCAAGAACCCGCCGCGCTGCGTCGTGGAGGCGAAGGACGGGGACGAGGGCGAGACGCAGCGTTACGAGATGAGTCTGGCCCAGGCCGTCAACGCGGCGACGATCTCCGCGGTGGGCACCACCCGGGGCATGCCCGAGCGGGCGGTGACGATCGCGCTGGCCACCGCGCTCCAGGAGTCCACGCTCCGCAACATCGATTACGGCGACCGGGACTCGCTGGGGCTGTTCCAGCAGCGGCCCTCGCAGGGCTGGGGCAAGCCCGCGCAGCTCATGGACCCGGTCTACTCCGCCGGGGAGTTCTACGATCATCTCGCCGAGGTCCCGGGCTACTCGCGGCTGCCGCTGACGGTGGCCGCGCAGCGGGTGCAGCGCAGCGGGTTCCCGCAGGCGTACGCGAAGCACGAGCCGGACGCCGCGCTGCTGGCCGCAGCGCTGACCGGGCGCAGGCCGGCCTCGCTGAACTGCACCCCGTCGACCGCCACGGCGACGGGCCCGGGGGACGCCGGGCAGGTGCGGGCCGAGCTGGTGCGCGCCTTCGGCAAGGACGTGCTGCCCGCCACGAAGTCCGCGGGCGCGTCCGCCGCCTCCACCGTCTCGGTGCCCGTCCCGGCGACGTCGGCACGGGCCGAGGACAAGGGCTCACCGCGGCGCGGCTGGGAGCTGGCGCACTGGGCCGTGGCGCAGTCCGAGGCGCTGCGGATCGAGCGCGTGAGCTATGCGGACCGGGTCTGGGACTCCGGTTCGGGCTGGCGGACGGAACGCGCGAAGGACAAGGAAACGGGCACGGCGGCGGTCACGATCCGGGTCGTTCAGTAGTACGCCCCGTCACTCGTACGGACCCCGGGGGCCCTGCCCCCGGACCTTTTCCGCACGGCTTCCCACGGCTGCGTCGCCTTGCTCCGATTCCCGTGTCGCTCAAGGGAAGTGACGGTTCATCGGGACTCGGCGGTATGGATTGTTTGCCCGGGTTCCTCCGCTGCGGATAATCGGACGCATTACTCAGTCTTTACCTTCACCCACCGCAACCTTCCCCTCCCCCGAAGCGGTTGTCAGTGCGTCCGATCACCGGACAGACAGATTCGTGCACAACCCGCTGAAGGAGCATCATGTCCCTCCCCCTGACCCGTCGGATCGCTCGTGCCGCGCTGCTGATCGCCGCAGGCGCAGCCCCCGTGGTCGGTGCGGCCGGCGTCGCAGGCGCCGCAGAGCTCCCGCAGAGCCCGGACCTGGGCGGCCTGACCGCGCTGGACGGGGCGAGCGTCGGCAACACCCTGGACAGCGCCGCCCGGCAGGGCACCGAGGCGGCCGGTGAGACCGGCGGCCGGCTCGTCGGCACCGCGGTCCCGGCCGCGGGCGAGACCGTCGGCAAGTCCGCCAAGGTGGCCGTCCCGGCCGCCCAGGAGACCGCCGGCCAGACCGCGGGCAGCGCGGGACAGGCCGTGGGCGGCGTGGCCGAGGCCGCCGGTGGCGGTCTGCCCACCGACGCGCTCGGCGAGGGCCTGCCCACCGACTCCCTGACCAAGGGCGGCCTGCCCACCGACGCCCTGCCGCTGAACGGTCTGCCGATCGGCTGACCCGGCTCCGCACACACCCACACATACGCGGGAGGGCCTGAGGAGTGCGCACTCCTCAGGCCCTCCCGCGTATCCGGATCAGGAAAGGCGCTTGACCGCCGCCGCCACCCGCTCGTCGGTCGCGGTGAACGCCACCCGGACGAAGCTCGCGCCCGCCGGGCCGTAGAAGTCGCCGGGCGCCACCAGGATGCCCCGCTCCGCGAGGTACGCCACGGTGTCCCAGCACGGCTCGTCGCGGGTCGCCCACAGGTAGAGGCCGGCCTCGCTGTGCTCGACCCGGAAGCCGTGCGCCTCCAGGGCCGCGCGCAGGGCGAGGCGCCGGTCCGCGTAGCGGGCGCGCTGCTCGGAGACGTGCACGTCGTCGCCGAGGGCGGCGACGGTGGCGGCCTGGACGGGAGCGGCCGTCATCATCCCGCCGTGCTTGCGGATCAGCAGCAGCTCGCCGAGGACGGCCGCGTCGCCCGCGATGAAGGCGGCCCGGTATCCGGCCAGGTTGGAGCGCTTGGAGAGCGAGTGGACCGCCACGATGCCGTCGTAGTGACCGCCGCAGACGTCCGGGTGGAGCACCGAGACCGGCTCGGCGTCCCAGCCCAGCTCCAGGTAGCACTCGTCGCTGAGGACCAGGATTCCGTGCTCGCGCGCCCACGCGACGATCCGGATCAGCTCGTCCTTGGACAGCACCTTGCCGGTCGGGTTGGACGGGGAGTTGAGCCAGAGCAGCTTCAGCCCCGCCGGGTCCAGCTCGGTCGGGTCGTCGTAGACGACGGGCTCCGCGCCGCAGAGCCGGGCGCCGACCTCGTACGTCGGGTAGGCGAGCCGGGGGTAGGCCACCTTGTCGCCCGCGCCGAGCCCGAGCTGCGTCGGCAGCCAGGCCACCAGCTCCTTGGAGCCGACGACCGGCAGCACGTTGGCGTGGGTCACGCCGACCGCGCCGAGGCGGCGCTCCACCCAGCCGGTCAGCGCGTCCCGCAGAGCCTCGGTGCCCCACACCGTCGGATAGCCGGGGCTGTCCGCCGCGTCGACCAGCGCCCGCCGGATCAGCTCGGGGACCGGGTCGACGGGGGTGCCGACCGACAGGTCCACGATGCCGTCCGGGTGGGCCTGGGCCGTCGACTTGTAGGGCGCGAGCTTGTCCCAGGGGAAGACCGGGAGGCGGGAGGAGACTGCGGACACGGGGCTCTGCTTTCTCGGGGCTTTCTCGGGCTGTTCAGGTACCGGCAGCGGTACGGGGAAACACCTCGGTCCCGCACGGGACGAGCCGTACGGGACCGGGCTGCGCACGTGGTGCCGCCGCTTACTGGTTCTGCGGCGGCAGTCCGGCGACGAACGCGTGGTCGCGCTCGATGAGACCGAGCTTTGAAGCACCGCCCGGCGAGCCGAGGTCGTCGAAGAACTCGACGTTCGCCTTGTAGTAGTCCTTCCACTCCTCCGGAGTGTCGTCCTCGTAGAAGATGGCCTCGACCGGGCAGACCGGCTCACAGGCTCCGCAGTCGACGCACTCGTCCGGGTGGATGTACAAGGACCGCTGGCCCTCGTAGATGCAGTCGACGGGGCACTCTTCGATGCAGGCCTTGTCCTTCACGTCGACACAAGGCTGCGCGATGACGTAGGTCACGCTGTCGTTCCTCCTCGGTAGGGCGTTGGCTCTCGCGCGGGAGCGCGGCGTCGTCGATGCCCGCCCCTAGTATCTCCGTTCTCGGGCGCGATCCGAACAGGAGGGGCGGACAGAGCTGTGGAATTCACCATCGGCGGACGGCTGGAGGTCCGCATCACCCCCGCTGACGTGGGCAAACGCGTATCCGTGCGCCGCCGGACGGACGGCGGGGGCACGGGCGTGCAATTCGCCGACACGGTCGGCGTGCTCACATCATGGGACGGCGGTGTGCTCTCGATCACAGATAAGAGCGGAAAATCCGTCCACATCGTGGAATCGTCACTGGCCGCGGGCAAGGTCGTGCCCGCGGCCCCGGCCCGGCGCCGGGGCCCCGCCGCCTCCTTCGAGGAGCTGGCGGCCGTGACCGCGCGCGCCTGGCAGCCCGTCGAGAGCGAGGCGCTGGGCGACTGGCGGCTGCGCGCGGCCGGGGGCTTCACCCGGCGCGCCAACTCCGCGCTGCCGCTCGGCGATCCGGGCCTGCCGCTCGACGAGGCGCTCGGGCGGGTCCGCCACTGGTACGAGGAGCGTGGCCTGCCCGCGTACGTCCAGACGGCGACCGGGGCCGAGGGCACGCAGGAGACCCTGTGCGCGGAGCTGGAGCGGCACGGCTGGCGGCGCGAGGTCTCGGCGGAGGTGCGGATCGCCGCGCTGGCGCCGGTCGGGGACCGGGACGCGGAGGTGTCCGCGGTCCGCCTGACCCGGGAGCCGGACGCGGACTGGCTCGCCCGCTACCAGCGCTTCTCCACCCCCGGCCCCCATGTGCTGCGGGTGCTGGGCAGCGGCCCCTCGGTCTGGTTCGCCACGGTGCCGGGGGACGCCGGCGCGCCGCCGGACGCGATCGGGCGGTGTGTCGTGGACGGGCGGTGGGCGGGGTTCATGGCCGTCGAGGTCGCCCCGGAGCAGCGGCGGCGCGGACTGGCCACCACCGTGATGACCGCGCTGGCCCGCCGGGCGCTGGACGAGGGCGCTTCGGCGGCCTGGCTCCAGGTCGAGGAGGACAATGAGGGGGCGCGGGCGCTGTACGACGGCATGGGCTTCGCGGGCCACCACCGCTATCACCACTACCGCTCGGCATGAGGGACCACGCGGCAGGCCGCCGGGGCGGGGACAGGAGGAGCAGGGGCGTGGGTCGCATATGAGTGCGCTGGATTCCGGGGCGGCCGAGCGGCGGCGGCAGTTCGCCGAGGAGGCCCGGTCCGAGCGGCCGGATCTCGCTTTCCTGTGCCTGCTGCTGGGCGCGGAGGCCGGACCGGTGGGGCCCGCCGAAGTAGTCCCGGTCAATCCGGGGGAGTCCGTCCCCGACCCGTACGGCATCGACGCCGCGCAGATCGAGCTGGACCGGCTGGCCGGACTGCTGCCCCACGGCTCCCGCTCCCCCGCCGCCTGGGCCTCGGCGCTGGCCGAACTGCTGGGTGGGCGCTGTGGATTCGGCGGCTCGTCGGTCGACTACCAGCGGCTGGACTCCTCGCTCCTCCAGCAGGTGCTGCGACGCCGCAGAGGGCTGCCGATCCTGCTCTCCGTCGTCTGGATCGAGGTCGCCAGGAGGGCGGGCGCACCGGTGTACGGGGTGGCGCTGCCCGGGCACTTCGTGGTCGGCTTCGGCAATCGGGAGGACCCGGTGCTGGCCGATCCGTTCGCCGGGGGCGCACCGCTGACCGGCCAGGACGCCGAGCTGCTGGTGACGGGGGCGACCGGGGCGGCGCTGGAGCCGTCGATGATGGGGCCCGCCCGCCCGCTGGAGATCGTGCTGCGGATCCTGAACAACGTCCGGGCGTGGGCGGCGGCCCGGCCCGAGCGCACGGACGTGGCTCTGTGGGCGGTGGAGCTGTCGCTGCTCCTGCCCGCGCATCCGGCCAGGCTCCGCTACGAGCACGCCCAGCTCCTCGTCCAGCGCGGTGAGTTCCAGCGCGGGGCGGCGGAGATGGAGGAATATGCGGAGATCCTCGACGGTATCGAGCCGACGACGGCCGAGAACATCCGGCGCAAGGCCCACGCCGCACGCGCCCTGCTGAACTGAACCGGCCAACCGGCGGGAAATTTGCGGAATCTGCCGCACCACCGGCCCCCTGGACGCCCCCGCGGTGGCGAGACGGATGGGTCCGTGGGCGATGTGCGCTCCCGCTTTACATCCGAACGCCCCCTTCCGCGCCCAACGGGCGCGTTATTCGGCCTGTTCGTCGGCGTACGCGAATGCCCATGCGCTCAACTGGAAACCCGTCACCGGGCGCGCACGACCCATCGCATTCCGCTGTGGGCGGGCCGGAAGAGAAATGCTGAGGGCAGATTGATGACGACCGTGCTGCTGGTCCACACCGTGCCGTTGTGGCGCGCATCGCTGGCCTCGCTCCTCGGCACGGGGCGGGGAATAGAGGTCCGCACCGCCGAACGCGGTGCGATACGCGCCGCGCTGAGCGGTCCGGGACCCGATGTGCTCCTCACCGACCTCGACTGTCCGGGCGCACTGGACGTACTCGACGAGATGAGGACGATGACCGCCCCGCACGGCGAGCCGTGTCCGCTCGCCGTGCTCACCTGCAGCGACCGGCCGCGCGGTCTGCGGCGGGCGTACGAGGCGGGAGCCCTCGGTTACATCGACAAGTACCGTCCGGTGGACGACCTGTCCGAGGTGATGCACAAACTGGCGGACGGCGGACGGCATATCGACGAGTCGCTGGCCTTCAGCCTCTTGCAGGTGGCCGACATGCCGTTATCGCCGCGGGAATTGAGTGTGCTCTCGTTGGCCGAGGGGGGTGACACCGTGGCCGGAATCGCCGCGCGACTGCACCTGACTCCGGGGACGGTCCGCAACTATCTGGCCGCCGCCATCCGGAAGTCAGGGGGGCGGAATCGGCTGGACGCGATCAGACGGGCGAAGGAGGCGGGGTGGATCTGATGCCGCGCCGCTCCTTCCGGTCGGGGCCCGCCGCTCCGGTCGGGGCCTCCGCATCCTCCGGCTCCCAGTGGCCGGCCAGGTCCCGGTAGAGGGCGCTGGAGCGCCGGAGTTCGTCGGGGGTGCCGCACCGGGTGCGCGGGCCGTCCATCACCAGGGTCCGGTCGGCGCGGCGCGCCGAGCTGAGCCGGTGGGCGACGACGACCAGCGCGCCCGGCAGGGCGGCGAACGCCAGCTCGGCCCGGGTCTCGGCAGCCGGGTCGAGCCGGCTGGTGGCCTCGTCGAGGATCAGCAGCGGCGGGGCGGCGAGGTAGGCCCGGCCGAGCGCGACGAGCTGCCGTTCGCCCTGGGAGAGCCGGTCCGGTTCGAGCGCCGCGTCGAGGGAGCCGAGCCGGGAGAGCAGCGCGTCCAGGCCGACCGCGTCCACCATGGCCGCGATCTCCCGGTCGCACGCGTCGGGGTGGAGGTAGCGGAGGTTGTCCCGCAGCGAGCCGCTGAACACGTAGGCGTGCTGGGGCAGCAGGACGCGTACGGAGGTGGCGTCGTCCGGGCGCACCGGCCGCCCCCGCCACCGCACCGCTCCCCCGGTGGGCCGATCGGTCCCGGCGAGGACGGCGGCCAGGGTCGACTTGCCGCTGCCGCTCGGGCCGACGACCGCGAGGTGCTCGCCCGTCCCGATCGTCAGGGAGAGCCGGTCCAGGACGGGCTGGGCGCGGGGCCCGTACGCGAAGGTGACCTCGTGGAGTTCGGCGACCGGGGTGCCGCGCGGCGGCGGGGCGGTGTCGCGGACGGTCGGCGGTGGGTCGTCGGCGGGCGGGGGCGGCGCCTCCGTGAACCGGTCCAGGACCACCACGAGCCGGCCGCCCGCCGTGCCGAGCATGGTCATCAGCGCCTGGACGGCGGGGGCGAGCGCCTGGGTCAGGTAGGTCAGCGCGCCGACGAGCGCGCCCGGCGTGAGCCCGTTCCGCAGCAGCCAGGGCGCTCCCAGGAGCAGCAGGAGCGGGGGGAACCGCCCGCAGACGGCGAGGGCCACCACCCGTACGGCCGACCAGCGGGCCAGCGAACGGGAGGCGGCGAGCTGCGCGGCGGCCAGGGTCCGGGACTCCTCCACCGTCCGCTCGGCGGTTCCGGCGGCCGCGATGTCGCGTACGGAGGCGGCGATCTCGCCCGCGTGGGCGGCGTACGCCTCGTCGGCGGCGAGGTAGGCGCGCTGGCGGGCGGCCATCGGCGGGAGGGTTCCGAGGAACAGGGCGGCCCCGAGGACCAGCGGGGGCAGCACGATCAGGAGGAGGGCGGGCGAGAGGGCCAGCAGGCCGGTGACGGCTCCGGCGGCCGTGAACACGAACGAGCGCAGGGTAAGGACGAGTCCGGCCCAGCCGTCCCGGGCGATCTCACTCTGATGAGTGACCTGCGAAAGGGACCGGGTGCCGACGTCGCCGGAGCGGCCGAGCGCGCCGGACAGCGCCCGGGACACGGCGCGCCGGACCAGTCCGTCGCGGAGCGGCTCCACCAGGTCGGCGAGCCGGCCGAACACACCGCGGGCGGCGAGCACGGAGGGCAGCACGGCGACGGCGGCGACGGCCAGCCAGAGGAGGCCGGTCGCCGGGCGTCCGGCGAGGAAGCCGTCGTCGAGGGCGCGGGCGACCCCGTAGCCGCTGAGGAAGGTCTGCGCGAACTCCAGCAGGGACCAGCCGGCCAGCCGCAGGGTCACGCCGGTGCGCGCCCGCAGGAAGGGGCGGGCCTCCCGGACGACCCTGCGCAGCGCGGTGTCGCGGCGGGGGTGGGCCGGGGTGGACTTCGCGCCCCGGTGCGACGTGGTGTCGCGCCGGGGGTGGACCGTGTCGGCCCCGGGGCCCGTCCTCCTGGCACCCGCGCGCTCGTCCTCCTTCACCGGGACGCCTCCGCTCCGGCCCGCTGCGGGCGCTCGCCCGGTGGGTCGCCGCGGAAGACCGCCCGGTAGTCCGGGTCGGCCCACAGCTCTTCGTGGCGGCCCGTCGCGCGGAGCCGGCCGTCCTCCAGCCAGGCGACCCGGTCCGCCCGCGCGGCCGAGGACAGCCGGTGGGCGACGATGATCCGGGTGCAGCGCCCGGCCCGTGCGTCCAGAGCGCGGCGGACGTGGTGCTCGGTGACGGTGTCCAGGCTGGACAGCGCGTCGTCGAGGATCATCAGGCGGCCCGGGTGGGCGAACGCGCGCGCCAGGCCCAGGCGTTGGCGCTCGCCGCCGGAGAGCGGGGCGTCGGCGACCGGGGTGGCGTAGCCGTACGGGAGCAGGGAGACGAACCCGTCGGCACGGGCCGCGCGGGCGGCTTCGCGCACGGCTTCGGTCGCGGCGGTCCAGGGCCCGTAGGCGATCGTGTCCTCGACGGTGGCGCCGGGCAGGGCGGGGCGGGCGAAGGCGTACGCCACCTCGCGGCGCAGCCGGACCGGTTCCATGCCGTCCAGCGGGACGCCGTCCAGCAGCACGCTGCCGGTGTCCGGGTCGAGCAGCCGCCCGGCGACCGCGGCGAGCTGCGACTTGCCGGAGCCGGAGCGCCCGACGACGGCCAGGGACGTGCCGCCGGGGACGGTCAGATGGACTCCGGTCAGCAGGGGGCGGCCGTCCTGTTCGACGCCGACGTCCCGGAGTTCGAGGTGTCCGGGGGCGTCGGGGACCGGGCCGAGGCCCCGGTGCGGCAGCGGGGCGAGGGTGAGGAGGGGGTCGAGGCTGTGGGCGGCGGCGCGACTGCGGGCCAGGGAGCCGAGCGCGCCGGTGAGGGAGCCGATGCCGACGGCGAGGCTCGCGTAGCGGGAGGCGGCGACGAGGTCGCCTACGCCGATCGCACCCGCGCCGAGCCGGAGTCCGGCGACGGCGAGGACCAGCAGCATGAGCAGAGGCAGCAGGAGGCCGCTGCGGCCGACGGCCCGCCCGTACACCGTCCAGGTGCGGCGGCCGTGTTCGGCGAGGGCGGCCAGGGGTTCCAGCACCCGGCGGTGTTCACGGGCGCCGGTGCGGGCGGCACGGATGGTGTCGGCGCCCTCGAGGGCTTCGGTGAGCCGGTGGGCGATGAGCGACTGGGCGCGCTGGTAGTCGGCCCCGGCGTCGGCGGTCCCCCGGGTGAAGGTGCGCAGCAGGACGACGAGGAGGGGGGCGCCCAGGAGGAGGGCGGCGGCCGTCCACGCGTCGATGAGGAGGAGGCCGACCAGCGCGCCGAGCGGGAGGAGTACGCCCGCGACGGCTCCGGCGGCGGTGGCGGGCGCGGACGCGGCGTCGGCCGTGCGGGCGGTGAGCCGGGCGGTGAGGTCGCCGGTGGGCAGCGCCAGGGCGCGGCGGGGTTCGGCGGCCAGGATCCGGGCGGCGGTGCGGGTGCGCAGGGATGCGGTGAGCTTGGCGGTGGTCGTCGTGCCGGTGACGGCGGCCGCCGCGTCGAACCCGGTCTCGGTGAGGGTCAGGGCGGCGCAGAGCAGCAGCCCGGACCAGGGCACGGGGCCGCCGGAGACGAGCCGGTCGACGGTGTGGCCCAGGGCGGCGGGCAGGGCGAGAGCGGCGAGCGCCCCGCCGGTGGAGCAGAGGAACAGCCAGGTGAGGGCGGCCGGGTGCTGCCGGGCGAGCCGCCGGGTGCCGGACGCCGTGCCCGGACGAGGGTGCAGCGGCACGGTTCGCCTTTCTGATCGGCAGGACGCCCCCTGGGGGCACGTGGCCGGGCGGCCCACCGGTGAGGATCACCGGTGGGCCGCCCGGTGCGGGTCACGGGGTGCAGAGGACCACGCTGAGGGAGCTGTACTCACAGACCAGCAGCGAGACCTGGCTGCCCGTGGCGAGCTCGCCGAAGGAGTCCTCGGCCGGGGTGTCCATCGCCTGGAGGTCGAGAAGCGCCATGATGTGTCCTTTCGGGGACGGTGGTGGTGCTTGGGCGGTGGTGCTAGAACGACCCCGGGTGGGGCCGGTCCGACGACCCCTGGCGGGGCCGGTTCAGGGGGCCGCTCTCGCGGCCGGGGTGCGCCGCCGGAGCGGCGGGCAGGAAGGGAAGTCCGGTGGGGCGGCCGAACGCGGCGCCCAGGGCGAGGAGAACGCCGGCGGTCCCGGTGGCCAGGTCCATCGACAGGCGCATCAACTGCTCGCCGGGGAAGGCGAGTCCGTCGCCGTACGCCAGGGCGTGGCTGTCCAGCAGTTCGGTGTGGCGGTCGATGGCGCGCTGCCGGCCGGCCGGGTCGCACAGCGGGGTGGCCGCGAGGTGCGTCAGGAGTCCGGCGGAGCCTCTGAGCAGGCCGGGCTGGACGTAGAAGGCGGAGAGCGCGGCCGGCAGGAGGTCGCGGCCCGCCGCTTCGAGCGCCGGGTCCGGGCGGTGGGCCAGGTAGGCGTCGATGACGGCCGCGATGCCGGCGCTGCCCGAACCGACGTACGGCATCAGCCGTTTGCCCTCGACGACGAGGAGTTCGCCGTCGTCGCCCGCCCGGCACCGCTCCAGGTCGCGGCGCAGGGCGGCGGCCGCCAGGTCGAGCAGGCCGGCGTCCCCCGTGGTCCCGTACCGGCGGATCAGCAGCAGGGCGATGCCGCTCGCGCCGTGCAGCAGTCCGGTGCGGGGCGACGGCGGACCGTCGGCGAGCGCGCGGACGGCGAGGGCGGTACATCGGGCGGCCGCGGCGGACAGCGCCGGGGCGTCGGCGGCGGAGGCGGTGCGGGCCAGGTCGTCGAGGGCGAGGCCGATGCCCGCGTACCCGTTGTGCAGACCGGGCGCGAGTCCCTCCAGGGGCTGGTCGAGGATGATCCGGAGGAGGTCGGCGGCCTCGGCGGCGCGGCCGATCCGGTGCAGGGTCCAGGCGATGCCGGTGAGCCCGTCGTAGAAGCCGAGGGGGCTGCCGGACGCGGGGTCCTTGGCCTGCCGCAGGAGCCAGTCCTCGGCCGGTGCGCACGGCGGGGCGCCCGTCTCGTGGAGGGCGTAGAGCACTCCGGCCGCCCCGTAGGCGAAGGACTGGCCGCCGGTGGCGGTGGCGAACTGGGC
The DNA here is from genome assembly GCA_002551355.1 of Streptomyces sp. man185. Taxonomy (GTDB): domain Bacteria; phylum Actinomycetota; class Actinomycetes; order Streptomycetales; family Streptomycetaceae; genus Streptomyces. Next base: position 68,552 of record NTHE01000039.1, read on the forward strand.
GATGTCCCCGGGGAAGCAGCGGTCGTCGCGCTCCGGCGTGCAGGAGGCGGTGATGGCCCGGACCATCGCGTCCCGGCTGCGCGGCCAGTCCCGGAGGCGGGGAACAGGGGCGAGGCCGGAAGCCGATGCGGGAGCGGGCCGGGAGGCGGCCCTATCCGTGTCGCGGGAGGCGGCCTCGCCCGTGTCGCGCAGGATCTCCTCGACCGCCGGCCGCAGCGCCTCCTCCGTCACCGGGAAGACGCGGGCGATGTCCCGGGCGAGCCCGGCGGCCTTCGTGCGGTCGATTCCGAACAGGGTGGTGAGCGGCAGGTACAGGGCGAGCCGCAGACAGGCGAGCGCGTACCGGTCGATGTCCGTGCCGCGCCGGTCGGGCGGGGCGACGAAGGCCGGGTTGGCGACGATCTGGCGGCGGCGCTCGGCGACCGGGGAGGCGGCCTCGAAGTCGAGCAGGACGATCCGCGCGTTCTCCTCGTCGACCATGACGTTGCTCATGTGCAGGTCGCTGATGACGATGCCCCGGCCGTGCACCGCCTCGACGGCGCGCTCGACCTGTCCGTACAACTCCTGTGCCCACGCGGCGTGTTCGGCGACCAGTTGAGGTGACGGGTGCTGACGGGCGAGCGGGAAGCGGCGGGCGAACACGGTGTTGAGGGTCGCGCCGGGTATGTACTGGAGGACCAGGAAGTGGTGGTCGCCCACCTCGAAGACGTCCCGGACGGCCGGCACGCAGTCCAGCCCGGCCAGTTGCTCCAGGGCGGTCCGCTCCCGCTCCAGCCGGGCCACGGCGTCCGCCCCGTCGGCGGCCAGACCGGCGTACGGGCGGGCCTCCTTGAGGACGACCTGCTCGCCGGTACGGGTGTCACGGCCGAGGTAGACCCCGCCGCCGTTGGAGAAGTGCAGCGCCTTCTCCACGGTGTACGGGAGGTCGGCGAGGCCCACGGCGGCCCGGGCTTCGAGGTGCGGCATCAGGAAACCGGGCGGGGTCACCCAGGACGGGACGCGAAAGGACGGGCCCCTGTCGTCCGGGACGAGCCGGCCCTGCGGATCGGCGACGGCGGGTACGGGCCGCCCGTCCGGGCCGGAGCAGAAGCGGGCGGCGAACGCCCCGTACCGGGTGTGCACGGGCCCGTTGCCGCACCGCAGGTCGCTCAGGATGTACGGGCCGTGCTCGCCCTCCAGGAGCTGCATCAGGGCGGTGCACACCTCGGGGAACGCGTCCTCGGACGGCGGGTAGACGGTGATGAACTTCCCGCTGCCCGCCCGGTCCGCGTACTTGGCGTTCCGCAGGGCCAACAGGCCGGGATGCGGGAGGCACTTGAAGGCGAGCCGGTGTTCCAGACAGTGGGCGACGACCCGGTCCAGCACGGAGGCCGCGTTGTCGAGGGCGGCCGAGACGTGGATCTTCCAGCCCTGGGGCGGCAGCCGCAGCCCGTCGGGGTTGTACGCGAGCCAGTCGCCGCGCCGGGAGCGGGTCCATCCCTCGGGCGCCGGGCCACGGAGCGGCGCGTAGAACGAGCGCTCCTCGTCGGCGGCTCGGCCGCCCGGTCCGAGGGCGCGGTGGGGTGCGTCGTAGAAGCGGCGGTCCGCCTGGCAGTACGCGGCGTACTCCGGATTCACGCACGGCCCCCTCGCTCGGTTCATCCGCGTCGTTCGCGGCGAGAGAGAAGTTGTCATAACGACGAGGGATGCCCATAGTCACCGTTGTCACGACTCGTACATGCGAGCCAACCATGCGGAGCGCACCGCGTACTGATGAGTATCCGCTCGTCGCCCAGCTGTGAAGGGGTTCGGGCCGGGGGCGCGCGGAGGCGCGCACAGAGCGCTTTCGTTTCTCCTCAGCCCGCGCCGTGCGCCAGGGCGTCCCCGGCCTCCGTGCGGAAATAGAGCACGGAGCGGCCTGCCCGGCGGCGGCGGACCAGCCCGGCGTCCAGCAGGATCCGCAGATGGCGGCCGACCGAGCCCAGCCCCTGGCCGGTCAGCGCGACGAGTTGCGTCGTGCTGAGCGGGGAGGCGAGCAGCAACAGGACGGCCGCCCTCGCCGGGCCGATCAGCGCCCCCAGGGCCGCGGGCACGGGGACCCGCCCGGCCTCGGCGAGCACGCCGGAACACGGGTACACCAGCCCGTACCGGTGCGGGATGTCCCAGCAGACCCAGGACTGGTGCGGGGTGACGGGCATGAACAGCAGTTGGGCGCGGTCCAGTTCACGGGGCGGGTTGTCGAAGGTGTTGATCTGGAGCCGGCTGTCGCCCAGCCAACGGATGCCGGGCCGCATGCCGTTCAGGGCCTCGGCCCAGCCCGCCCGCCCCAGCTGGGCGGTGCGGGCGATCACATCGGCCTCCAGAACCCGCTGCCGCCGCGCCCAGTCGGGCAGCACGGTGTGCGTCCAGACCCACTCCAGGGTGTCGGCGGCGAGCCGGGCCAGGTCGTCCCGGTCCAGCGCGGCGGGCAGCGGCCCGCGCAGCGCCTCGGCCAGTTCGGCGCGGGCCCGGTCGGGCGGGGTGGCCCGCACCCGCGCCAGCTCCTCGGCGAAGGGGGGCGGGGCCTGGCCCGGCGGAGCGGGCACCGGCGCGGGAGTGAGGAAGTCGGCGGTCCAGCGGGGCGCGAGGGCGGAGCGGATCACCAGCGCGGAGAGCGGTTCGTCGGCCGCCCGCCGCCGGTACGCGGGCAGGTGGGCCTCCAGCCAGGCGCGCTCCCCCGGGTGCGCGGCGTCGGCCCGTTCCAGGAGCAGCAGGCTCGCGACGGCCTCCGCGAGCGGCGAGACGACGAACCGGGTGTTCGCGAGCGTGTCCGCACAGACCTGCCACCAGCCCACGTCGCGCCCACCGCCCCGTTCCCTGTTCGCTCCGGCCCGCCATGCCCGGTCCGGCCGCCCCGTTCCCTGCTCGCGCCGCCATACCGGTTGACGCCTCGGTTCAGGAGACCCCCGCGCCACCGGCCGGCCCCAGGCTTTCGCGTCAGCGCGAAACAGTAACGGCCCCGGCGACGGCGTCCGGAGACTCCCCCGCATGCGCACCTACCGCGAACTGTTCCGGACCCCGGAGTTCACCCCCTTCTTCGCGGCCGTCTCCGTGCAGACGGCCGCCCAGACCGCGACCGGCCTGGCGCTCGGCACCCTCGTCTACGCGCGGACGGGCTCGCCCCTGCTGTCGGCGCTGGCGATGTTCGGCCCGTCGCTGGCCCAGGTGACAGGGGCGCTCACCCTGCTGTCGGCGGCGGACCGGCTGCCACCGCGCGCCGCGCTGACCGCTCTCGCCCTGCTGTCGGCGGGGGCCGCCTGCGTCCAGGCCGCCCCCGGGCTGCCGCTGTGGGCCGTGTTCGCCGTCCTGCTGGTGGTGGGGGCGGTCGCGTCGCCGGGCGGGGGCGTGCGGTACGGGCTGCTCAACGAGATCGTTCCGCGCGAGGGGTTCCTGCTCGGCCGCTCGGTGCTGAACATGACGGGCGGAGCGATGCAGATCTGCGGATTCGCGGCGGGCGGGGCGCTGGTGGCGGTGTTCTCGGCGCGCGGCACGCTGCTGATCGGGGCGGCCCTGTACGTCGTCGCGGCGGCCGTGACCCGGCTCGGGCTGACCGCCCGGCCGCCGAGGGCCACCGGGCGCCCCTCGGTCCGGGAGACCCGGCGGACGAACGCGCTGCTCTGGTCGTCCACGCCGCGCCGGTACGTGTTCCTGGCGCTGTGGGTGCCCAACGGGCTCGTCGTCGGCTGCGAGTCCCTGTACGTGGCGTACGCGCCCGGGCACGCCGGGCTCCTCTTCGCCGGCGGGGCCCTGGGGATGCTGGCCGGGGACGCGCTGGTCGGGCGGTTCGTCACGACCCGGTGGCGGGCGCGGCTCGGGGCCCCGCTCCGGCTGCTGCTGGCCGCGCCCTATCTGCTCTTCGCCCTGCGCCCGGGGCTGCCCCTCGCGCTGGCGGTGGTCGTCCTGGCGAGCACGGGCTTCGCCGCGAGCCTGCTGCTCCAGGAACGGCTGCTGGCCCTCACCCCACAGGAGCTGAGCGGCCAGGCGCTCGGGCTCAGCTCCTCGGGGATGCTCGCGATGCAGGGGGTGGGCGCGGCCGTGGCGGGCGGTATCGCCCAGCTGACCTCCCCCGCGACGGGCATGGCGGCGGTCGCGGGCCTGTCGGTGGCGGTGACGCTGGCACTGGCCCCGGGGCTGCGCACCCCGGTCGACGCCGACGGGGGCAGACTGCTCAAAGCGAACGGATCACCGCGAGCGTCCCGTACACCCCGCACGGAAGAGACGACATGAACGACGAGACCGGGCCCACCCAGAAGGAAGCCATGCTCTCCGGCGAGCTCTACATCGCCGACGACCCCGAACTGGCGGCCGAGGCACTGCACGCGGCCGTGCTCAGCGAGCGTTACAACGCCACGTCGGCCGCCGACCCCGAGGCCCGGCGCGCGGTGCTGACCGAGCTGCTCGGCGAGGTGGGCGAGGGCGTGGAGGTACGGCCGCCGCTGCGGGTCGACTACGGCTACCAGACCACCATCGGCCCGCGTACGTTCATCAACTTCGGCGCGGTCCTCCTGGACGTCGCCCGCATCACCATCGGCGCGGACGTCCAGCTGGGCCCGAACGTCCAGCTGCTCACCCCGACCCACCCCGTCGACCCCGAGCCGCGCCGCGCCAAGTGGGAGGCCGCCGAGCCGATCACCATCGGCGACAACGTGTGGCTGGGCGGCGGGGTGATCGTCTGCCCCGGGGTGACCATCGGCGAGAACACGGTGGTCGGCGCGGGGGCGGTCGTCACGAAGGACCTGCCCGCCGACGTGGTGGCGGTGGGCAACCCGGCGCGGGTGATCCGGAAGATCGGCGAGGAGGAGGCGTAACGCCCCGGCGCACTACGCCGCCCGCCACGCATCGGTGACGCACGAGACCTCGAAGTGCCACCAGCCCTCGTCCCGGCCCCGGGCGAGCAGCGCCTTGACCCCGCGCAGGTCCGCACCGCCGGGCACGGTCAGGGCGACCAGCGGGAACGCGGCGCTGAAGACCTCGCCCGTGAGCCCGAAGCCGGCGAGCCTCTCGTGCACGGCCCGTGCGTCATGCCCGAGCGGACCGTCCGGCACGGGCAGCACCCGCACCGTGCAGTTGCCCGAGTCCGCCACCCGGCCGGCGGCCCAGTGCACCCCGTCGTCGTCCGTCCGGAACCGTACGGTCTCGCCCTCGGCGACCCCGTCCCGGAGGAAGGGCACGTTGTCCACCCGCGCGGTGTCCGGGCCGAGCCGCGTCGCCCACAACCCCTCGGTGTCGTACGGCGGCCGGTCCTCGCGCGGGACCAGACGGAACCAGACCTTGATCTGATCGGCTTCGCGGGGCGGGCGTTCCGGACCGGCGGGGGAGCTCATGGCCCCATGGTCCCCCGCGCGCGGCGCGTCCGCCTGTCCACCACCCACGACCAGGCACGACGTCAGCTTCTGAAGCCAGGGGCCGCCCGCACCGCGCCGGAGCCGTCAATTTCTCGACATCCAAAGCCAGTTGTTGGATTCAGTGGCATCTCCCGAGGCTCCTGACGCACACCTCTTGACGCGTACAGGCCCACGGGGGAAACATCACCGTAACGAGAGAGCGCTCTCCGGCGAAGCCTCCCCCCAAGCTCTCTCGCCCGTCCGTCGTGCACACGTACCACGACCCAGGAGACGTACCTCATGCATGCTCCCCCCACCGCACCACGCACCCGCCGCAGCCGGGCCCTCGGATTCGCCGCGCTCGCCGTGGCGGTGCTGATGTCCGTACCCACGGCCCAGACCGCGTTCGGCGAGGAGGCCCGGGCCGTGCCGGGCGGCGGCGACCTCGGCCCCAACGTCCATGTCTTCGACCCGTCCACGCCCGACATCCAGGGCAAGGTCGACGAGATCTTCAAGAAGCAGGAGTCGGCGCAGTTCGGCCTCGACCGCCACGCGCTGATGTTCAAGCCGGGCACGTACGACGACATCAACGCGCAGATCGGCTTCTACACGCAGATCGCGGGTCTCGGCCTGAACCCGAACGACACCACGTTCAACGGCGATGTGACGGTCGACGCGGGCTGGTTCGACGGCAACGCGACGCAGAACTTCTGGCGTTCGGCGGAGAATCTCACCCTGAACCCGGTCAGCGGCACCAACCGCTGGGCGGTCTCCCAGGCGGCCCCCTTCCGCCGCATGCACGTCAAGGGCGGGCTGAACCTCGCGCCCGACGGATACGGATGGGCCAGCGGCGGCTACATCGCCGACTCCAAGATCGACGGCGAGGTCGGCCCGTACTCCCAGCAGCAGTGGTACACCCGCGACAGCTCGGTGGGCGGCTGGGTCAACGGCGTTTGGAACATGACGTTCTCGGGCGTCGAGGGCGCACCGGCCAACAGCTTCCCGGAACCGCCGTACACCACGCTCGACACCACCCCCATCTCGCGCGAGAAGCCGTTCCTCTACCTCGACGGGGACGACTACAAGGTCTTCGTTCCTCAGAAGCGCGAGAACGCGCACGGTGTCTCGTGGGCCAACGGCACTCCGGCCGGGGAGTCGATCCCGTTGGACCAGTTCTACGTCGTGAAGGAAGGGGCGGACGCCGCCACGATCAACGCGGCCGTGGAGCAGGGCCTGCACCTGCTCTTCACGCCGGGCGTCTACCACATCGACGAGACGATCAACATCGACCGCGCGGACACCGTGGCCCTCGGCCTCGGCCTGGCCACGATCATCCCGGACAACGGGGTGACCGCGATCAAGGTCGGTGACGTGGACGGCGTCAAGCTCGCGGGCCTCCTGGTCGACGCGGGCCCGGTCAACTCCGAGACACTGATCGAGGTCGGCCCCGAGAACGCCTCGGCGGACCACTCGGCCAACCCCACGTCGCTGCAGGACGTGTTCGTGCGGATCGGCGGGGCCGGCCCCGGCAAGGCGACCACGAGCATCGTCGTGAACAGCGACGACACGATCATCGACCACACCTGGGTGTGGCGTGCGGACCACGGTGAGGGCTGGGGCTGGGAGACCAACCGGGCCGACTACGGCGTCCGCGTCAACGGCGACGACGTG
>NTHE01000004.1 GCA_002551355.1 Streptomyces sp. man185
CCGACGAGGACCGCCGCGCCGCCCAGCGCGCCGGGGACGACGCCCGCCGCACCGCCCGCGCCCTGCGGGCCGAGCGCGCGGAGATCGCCGGAGTACCCGAAGTCCTCCCCGAGGAGGACGAGTCCAGGGCCCGCACCGCCCTGCCCACCCTGCGCGAGGCCTACCGGGCCGCGTCCCAGCTGTACGAGAAGGTCGGCGTCGGCGCCGATCTGCGCGCCGAACAGGCCCGCGCCGAGAGCGACGAGAGCGCCGCCCTGGCAGAGCTGGACCGCCTCACCAACAAGGTCCGCACCCGCGCCGCCCAGCTCCTGGAGGGCACCGACGGAGCCGACGGCCCCTCCCGGCAGGCCGCCGCCGCCCGCGCCGAGGCGCACGTCCAGCTCCTGGAGACCCGCGCATCCACGGCCAGCGAGCACCTGGGACGGCTGCGCGGCGAGGCCGAGCGGCTCGCCCCCGACGACGAGCGTGAGCACCACACCGAACTGCCGGACGACCTGGCCCCCGCCGACGCCGAGAGCGCCCAGGCCCTGCTGCGTACCGCCACCGCCGAACTGGCGGAAGCCACCGGGGCCCTGGAGACCGCCCGCGCCGCCCACAGCGAACTGCTGCACGCCCACCGCACCGCGGAGGACTCCGCCGGCGGCTTCGACGAGACCGCGGCCCTCCTGCGGGACCTTCTGCGCGACCACGGCGCCGAGGAGGGGACCGAGGACCCCGACCCGTACCCCGGCAGTCTGGAGGAGGCCCGGCAGTCCGCCGCCGAGTCCCGCCGCTCCCTGCGCGGCTGCAACGCCGACCTCTCCGCCGCCGAGAGCGCCGTGAGGGAAGCGAGCGACATCCTCGTCCGGCACGCCAACTCCACCCGGTACGAACAGGTCCGCACCCCCGCCCGCCAGCAGATCCGCGAGCTGCCCGCATCCGCGCTCCCCGAGCACGCCCAGAAGTGGGCCGACGCCTTCGCCCCCCGGCTCCGCGTCCTCACCGACGAGCTGGTCCAGCTCGAACGCAACCGCGACTCCATCGTCGACCGGCTGCGCGGACTGGTCGAGTCGGCGCTCACCACCCTGCGCTCCGCCCAGCGGCTCTCCCAGCTCCCCGAGGGACTGGGGGAGTGGTCGGGGCAGGAATTCCTCCGGATCCGCTTCGAGGAACCCGATCAGGCCACCCTCACCGAACGCCTCGGCGAGGTCATCGACGAGGCCACCCACGCCGCCCTCAAGAAGAACTCCGACCTGCGCCGGGACGGCATGTCCCTGCTGCTGAGGGGTGTCGAGGCGGCCCTGCGGCCCAAGGGCATCGCCGTGGAGATCCTGAAGCCGGACGCCGTCCTGCGCGCCGAGCGCGTCCCGGTCGGGCAGATGGGCGACGTCTTCTCCGGCGGTCAGCTGCTCACCGCCGCCATCGCCCTCTACTGCACGATGGCGGCTCTGCGCAGCAACGACCGGGGCCGCGACCGCCACCGGCACGCGGGCACCCTGTTCCTCGACAACCCGATCGGCCGCGCCAACGCCACCTACCTGCTGGAGCTCCAGCGGGCGGTGTCGGACGCGCTGGGCGTACAACTGCTCTACACGACCGGCCTGTTCGACACGACCGCGCTCGCCGAATTCCCCCTGGTCATCCGGCTGCGCAACGACGCCGACCTGAGGGCGGGGCTCAAATACATCAGCGTGGAGGAGCATCTGCGCCCCGGCCTGCCGCAGCAGGACCCCGACGGAGAGACGGTCCACGGCGAGATCACGGCGACCCGCATGTTCAGACGGAGCGAGCAGGGCGCCGCCGAGGTCCCTGCCCCGTCGCAGCCCGACGCGTAACCCCCCCGTCAGGCCCGGGAGAGGTCGCCGGTGTTCCGGCGGCCGCCTATGCCCCCGCCCGTGCCGTCCCGCTCGGCCGCCCGCTCGGCCCGACGGGACCGGCGCCGCTCACGGCGTATCTGCCGGGCCGAGCTGCTCGGCACGGACACCACGCCGTGGCGCTGGTTCCACACCTGACGGGTCACCCAGACGTCGAGGACCGCCCAGGTGGCGACCACCGTGCTGGCAACACTGCTGAGCACCATCGGGAAGGCCAGCCAGGAGCCGGTCAAGGTGCTCAGAAAAGCGACCATCGCCTGGATGATCGTCAGCGACATGATCAGAACGGCACGCACGGCGGCCGTCCGCACCGCATCGGGCATCCGCCGCTTCGAGGCCGGCTCCTCCACCCACAACTGCCGCGGCACCCGCACCCCGTCCGCGGCATCCGTCCGCGCGGCCGCCGATGCTCCGGCGCTCCCGCGTTCCTGCGTACTCAAGGCCTTCAACTCCCCACCACGGTCCGACTTCAGGGTGGCTGCCCGGCTTGCGCCGGTTCTACGCGGGCGGAACACGTCCGTCCTGCCGCGCACGACCCCACCGTGCGACTACCCCGTACATATGGACGAACCACCCGTCCCGAAGATTCCCCCGAAAAAGCACGCGCAGGGCACAGAAGGTCATGGAGCGAAAAATTCCAGCCAACTGATACGTGCCGGTACCGAGGGGTCCGGCCGGTGTCCTCTGTCGCTTTCGCGAATTTCATCTCCGGGAATACCAGGACAACTCGTGATCAAGCCCAGGGTGGACGGCTGAAAATCATCCGGACGTGTCTTCGAGTTGTCTCTGTGTCAGTAGTAGGCTCGCGCCGTTTATTGACGGAGAAGACAACCCGCGCAGCCACGCGCGGGGCGACCCCCGCGGTGCGGGGCCGATCTGGGGGAGGCCATGCGCTTTCGCGGGAAGTCCATCCGCAGGAAGATCGTGGCGTTGCTGCTGGTGCCGCTCGTCTCCCTCACGGGCCTCTGGGTCTTCGCCACCTACATCACCGGCCGCCAGGCCGACGACTTGATGAGCGCCGGATCCATCGTGAAGAAGGTGAGCGAACCGCTGGAGGACGCCGTCCGCGCCGTCCAGGACGAGCGACGCCAGACCCTGGTCTTCCTCGCCGACCCCCGGGCCTCCGACGCGCTCCCCGTCCTCATGGGCCAGCGCGCCGCCACCGACCGCATCGTGGGCGAGGTCCGGGAGAACGCCCGGGAGCAGGACGTCCGCGAAGCGCTGAGCGCTGCAGACACCAGCCGCCTGGACGCGATCCTGAGCGCCGTCGACGGACTGGAGGCCCTGCGCGAATCGGTCGAGAAGCGCACCATCAGCCGGGCGAAGGCCCTGGACTTCTACAACGGCCTCGTCGACCCCTCGTACCGCTTCCTCAACGGACTCCACACCCTGGAGAACGTCTCGATGGACAAGCAGATGCGCGCCCTGGTCGGGGTCTCCCGGGCCCGGGAGATGCTCTCGCGCCAGGACGCGCTGATCGCCTCCGGCCTCATCGCCGGCCGCTTCACCACCGCTGAACTGCGCCAGATATCCGGCCTCGTGGCGCGGCGCGAGCTGCTCTACGAGGTCAGCCTGGAGAACCTGCCCGCCGAAGAACGCCGACGCGTCGAGCAGTTCTGGGGCAGCCCCGGCACCGAACCCCTGCGCACCGCCGAGGACACCCTGATCGCCGCCGGACCGGCCAAGCTCCCCGGCGCCGTCGACGCCGCCCGCTGGGAGGAGGCGGCCGTGCCCGTCCTCGACCGGCTGGCGGGCGACTCCACCGAGATGGGCAACCGCTTTCAGGACCGTGCCGAACCGGCCGCCTACCGGGTTCTCGCCCAGGCCGGGATCGCCGGAGTCCTCGGCTTCCTGGCGCTGATCGTCTCCGTCTTCGTCTCCGTACGCATCGGCCGTGAACTCGTCCGCGACCTCTCCCGACTGCGCAAGGACGCCCACGAGGTGTCCGGCGTCCGGCTGCCGAGCGTCATGCGCCGGCTGGCCGCGGGCGAACAGGTGGACGTCGAGACCGAGGCCCCGCACCTCAGTTACGAGCCCGACGAGATCGGCCAGGTCGGGCAGGCGCTCAACACGCTCCAGCGGGCCGCCGTCGAGGCCGCGGTCAAGCAGGCGGACATGCGGCGCGGCGTCTCCGAGGTCTTCGTCAACCTCGCCCGCCGCAACCAGGTCCTCCTGCACCGCCAGCTCACCCTGCTGGACGCGATGGAGCGCCGCACCGAGAACAGCGACGAACTGGCCGACCTGTTCCGCCTCGACCACCTCACCACCCGCATGCGGCGGCACGCCGAGGGACTCGTGATCCTCTCCGGCGCCGCCCCCTCCCGCCAGTGGCGCAAGCCCATCCAGCTGATGGACGTCGTGCGGGCCGCCGTCGCCGAGGTCGAGGACTACGAACGCATCGAGGTCCGGCGCCTGGCCCGGATCGGCGTGGGCGGACCGGCCGTGGCCGACCTCACCCACCTGATCGCCGAACTCCTGGAGAACGCCACCGTCTTCTCACCCCCGCACACCGCGGTCCAGGTGCACGGCGAACGCGTCTCCAACGGCTTCACGCTCGAAATCCACGACCGCGGTCTCGGCATGGCGCCCGAGGTCCTTCTCGACGCCAACCTGCGGCTCGCCGAGACCCCCGACTTCGAGCTCTCCGACACCGACCGGCTGGGCCTGTTCGTCGTCAGCCGTCTCGCCCAGCGGCAGAACGTCCGGGTCTCCCTCCAGAAGTCGCCGTACGGAGGCACCACCGCGGTCGTCTTCATCCCCGCGGCCCTGCTCACCGACGCCCCCGACACCCACGGCACCGGATTCCGTCTCGACCGCCGGGCCGAGCGGGCGATCGGCAGCGGCCGGAGCTCCGATGGGACGCCGGGCGCGCAGGGCACGGCCCCGGGCGGGGAGCGCCGCGTCAACGGCAGGTCCGCGGTCCTGTCGCCGGTGCCCACCGGGCTCACCGGACCCGGCGTCCTGGACGGGCCGGTCGAGCTGGAAGCCCCGGTCGGCCCGCTGGACTTCGCCGGCGACCCGCTGGACCGTTCGCCGGACCCGGCCCTGGACCCGGCTCTCGGGCCCGTCCTGGACGGAGTGTCCGATCTGGAGGACACCGAGAGCGAGCGCGGCGGCATCTTCCGCGCCCGGGACCTGCGCCGCGAGGAGCCCGGCAGCCCGCGCCGGAACGCCGACCGGGAGCAGCACCAGCAGGCCCGCGACCACGGCGACGAGCCCACGGCGGAGGTCCGCCCGATGCGCCCCGCCGGGCCCGTACCGCTGCCGCGCCGCACCCCGCCGACGCTGGTCACGGACCGGGGCCACCGCGTCGACGGCCCGGGCGACGACCCGACCGCGGCCCCGGCGAAGGCCACCGGCCCGGTTCGGCACACCGCCGACCGCTCCCCCGAGGCGGCCGACAGGCCCCGCAGCGCCGAGGCACCCTGGACCACGCGAGCCGCCGCCCACCGCACGACCGCCGCCCCGCGCACCGCGGAGCCGTCCCGCTCGACAGAGCCACCGGGCGCACCTGAGCCACCCCGCACGCCCGCCTCGCCCCGCACGCCAGGGGCGGGGCGCGAGGAGACCCCGGCACCGGCGCCCGACACCGTGGGCGGACTGCCCCGGCGGGTCCGGCAGGCCAGCCTCGCCCGCCAGCTCCGTGAGGATTCCCCGGAACGCCCTGTGCACCGGGCGCCCGTGGACACGTTCGACGACGCCGAGCGCGACGCCGACGAGGTACGCGACCGCATGGCCTCGCTCCAGCGCGGCTGGCAGCGCGGCCGTCGGCAGAACGCCGAACCCGATGAGAACACCGAAGACACCGCGACCACCGCGACCACCGGGACTGTCGGAACCACCGAGAACATTCAAGACACCGACAACCCCGGCGGCACAGCACCAGGAACCACTCCGGGAGGGGACGGTCGATGACCGCACCGAACGCCGCAGCACACAACCCCGCACACCACGGCTCGGGCGAACTGAACTGGCTGCTCGACGAACTCGTCCAGCGCGTCGCCAGCATCCGCAAGGCGCTGGTGCTCTCCAGCGACGGACTCGCCACCGGCGCCTCGGCCGACCTGACCCGCGAGGACAGCGAACATCTCGCCGCCGTCGCCTCCGGGTTCCACAGTCTCGCCAAGGGGGTGGGCCACCACTTCGACGCGGGCCGGGTGCGCCAGACCGTCGTCGAACTGGACGAGGCGTTCCTCTTCGTCACGGCGGCCGGCGACGGAAGCTGTCTCGCCGTCCTGGCCGAGGCCGACTCCGACGTGGGCCAGGTCGCGTACGAGATGACGCTGATGGTCAAGCGCGTGGGGGCCCATCTGGCCAACGCCCCACGGACGACCGGTCTGCCCGCCGGAGGGTGAGTGTGGCGGGCATGAGCGCCGACTCCCCCCGGGGCGCCAACCCCGGATCCCCGGACGGGTCCGCCGACCCCCAGGCCTCCCGCTGGTACGACGCGGACGCGGGGCCGGTCGTCCGCCCGTACGCCATGACCCGGGGGCGTACCAGCAGCGCCTCCCGCCACCGTCTCGACCTGATCGCGCTCGTCGTGCCGGAACCGGCCGCCGACGATCCCGGCCGGGACCAGACGCTCGCCCCCGAACACGTGGCGATCGTCGAACTCTGCAGCGACATGCACCGCTCGATCGCCGAGCTCGCCGCCGAACTCGACCTCCCCGTAGGGGTGGTACGGGTCCTGGTCGGCGATCTCGTCGAGGACGAACTGGTGCACGTCACCCGTCCCGTTCCGCCGGCCGAGCTGCCGGACGTGAACATTCTTCGCGAGGTAATCAATGGCCTTCGGGCGCTCTAGCCGCGTCAGGCAGCGGCCCGTCGAGCCCGTCACCCTGAAGATCCTGGTGGCGGGAGGATTCGGCGTCGGCAAGACGACCGCGGTCGGCGCGGTCAGCGAGATCAGGCCGCTGCGCACCGAGGAGCGCCTCAGCGAGGCGGGCCGCCCGGTGGACGATCTCGACGGGGTCGAGTCCAAGACCACCACCACGGTCGCGATGGACTTCGGCCGGATCACGCTCAGGGAGGACCTGGTCCTCTACCTGTTCGGCACACCGGGCCAGGACCGCTTCTGGTTCCTGTGGGACGAACTGGCCCAGGGCTCCCTGGGCGCGGTCGTCCTCGCCGACACCCGGCGTCTGGAGGACTGCTTCGCCGCGGTCGACTACTTCGAGCGCAGGCGGATCCCGTTCACGGTCGCGGTCAACACCTTCGAGGGCGCCGAGCAGTTCCCCACGGAGACCGTCCAGGCCGCGCTCGACCTCGACCCCGAGGTCCCGGTGCTCGTCTGCGACGCCCGGGACCGGTCCTCCGTGCGGGACGTCCTGATCGCGGTCGTGGAACACGCCCTGGAGCGCGCGGCACGGGACCGCGAACCCGTCGCCACCTGAGCCGGGGAGTTCTGGTCACGCGTACGGCCCGTACCCCCGCCGACAGGGGTACGAGCCGCACGTCGCCCGGCGCGCCGGGTCCCGAGTGTTCTGCTGCGGTGACTGTCAGTCAAGTCAGGGACACGGAAAACCTCTGGGCGGACCCGGGAACAGCCGGGGCGTGCACGGGGGCGAGTCGGGGCGGACCCCGCACTCAGCGGACCGCCACCACCGCCGAGCCGTGCCCGAACAGCCCCTGGTTCGCTGTGATGCCGACCCGGGCGCCCGGCACCTGCCGCTGTCCGGCCCGCCCGCGCAACTGCCGGGTCAGCTCGCAGACCTGCGCGATCGCCTGGGCGGGGACCGCCTCGCCGAACGAGGCCAGACCACCGCTCGCGTTCACCGGAACCCGGCCGCCCAGCGCGGTCGCCCCCGAGCGCAGAAGCTTCGCCCCCTCGCCCTGACCGCACAGCCCGATGTCCTCGTACCACTCCAACTCCAGTGCGGTGGACAGGTCGTAGACCTCCGCCAGCGAGAGATCCGCCGGCCCGATCCCCGCCTCCTCGTACACGCTCCGCGCGATCGAGGCGCGGAAGCTCTCGGGGGAGGGGTCCACGGCCACCGCCGAGTCCGTGCCGATGTCCGGCAGGTCCAGGACGGTCCTCGGGAAGGTCGGCGTCACGGTGGAGACGGCCCGGATCCGCACCGGATCACGCACCCCGCGCCGCCGCGCGAACTCCATGCTGCACAGCACCAGCGCGGCGGCCCCGTCGGACGTGGCGCAGATGTCCAGCAGCCGCAGCGGATCGGCGACCATCGCCGAGGCGGCGACCTCCTCGGCCGTCACCGGACTGCGGTAGCGGGCGTACTCGTTCAGCGCCCCCGCCGCCGCGTTCTTCACCTTGACCAGTGCGAAATCTTCCGGGGTGTCCCCGTAGAGCGCCATGCGGCGGCGGGCGTACAGCCCGAAGTACGCCGGATTCGTCGCCCCGAGTACCCGGAAGCGCAGCCAGTCCGGGTCGTCAGGACGATCCCCGCCCGCCGGGGCGAAGAACCCCTTCGGCGCCGCGTCGGCCCCCACCACCAGCACCACGTCCGCCAGCCCTGCCAGGATCTGCGCCCGCGCCGTGTCGATGGCCTGCGCCCCGGAAGCGCACGCCGCGTACACGGACGCCACCCGCGCCCCCTGCCACCCGAGCGCCCGGGCGAACGTCGCACCCGCCACGTACCCCGGATAGCCCCCGCGCACCGTCTGCGCGCCGACCACCGACCCGACCTCCGGCCAGCCGATCCCCGCGTCGGCGAGCGCGGCCCGCGCGGCGATCCGGCCGTACGTGGCGAAGCCGCGCCCCCACTTGCCCCATGGGTGCATCCCGGCCCCGAGGACGGCCACCTCGCCGGTCATGACCGGGACTCCCGAATCGGTACGGGCCGCCAGTGCCAGGTCGTGTGCACGACGCCCGTCGCCCGGTCCTCGTCCAGGACACCGGGCACCACCTCCACCACCGAGCCCACCGGGAGGTCGGCCACGGTCACCCCGGCGGCGGCCTGCCCCAGCACCACCATGCGCTCGGCTGCCAGTTCGACGGCGACCAGCGTGTACGGAGTCCAGGGGGCGTCGGGGTCGCTGACGTACGGGGGCGGCGGCCGGTAGCGCCCGTCGGTGCAGGACCACACCGTGCCGCGCTTGGACAGCGGCACCTCCTCCAACTCCCCGCCGGGGCAGCCCGGGTTGCGGCAGTGGCCGTCCTCCCGGGGGAAGTGGACCGACCGGCAGCCGGAGCAGCGGGTGCCCAGCAGCCGGAAATCCTCCTCCGCGGCTTCCTCGGTGAACCAACCGGCCACCACGGGTGTGCGCGTGCGCGACAAAGCCCCTCCCGGCCATAAAGCTGACGGAACGTCAGAAGTGTGCCACGGGCGCCCGCGTCCGGCGAGGGGTCCGGCCCGGCCTCCTCAGCCGAGCCTGTCCTCCCCGCCCTGCCCGTGCTCGGCCAGCCACTTCGCCGCGATGTCCGCCAGCTCCGCGTCCCGGCCCGCGAGCATCGTCCGGATCATCTGCGCGTCCCCGCGCAGCGACCACGCCGGATGCCCGAACGTCGCCGGGTTGTTCTTCTCGATCAGGAAGTGCGCGGGCCACGCCGTGCCGTATCCGATCAGCGGCAGGGCCGCCAGATACCGTTTCCGGCCCCGCGCGAGCCCGTATGCGGAGATCGCGAGCCCGGTCAGCGTGCCGGTCAGATGGACCCACCGGGTGGCGGCCCGGGAGTGCATCGCCACGTAGTACGGCCAGAATTCCTCGTACGTATCGAACGTCTGCTGTGACATACGGGCACCGTAGTCGTCCGATCGGCAACCGAACACGCCCCTTTCGCGTCCGAAATGAAGAACGGGCGGCCGGAGCCCACGGGGGTGGTCCCGGTCGCCCGTTCCTCAGCCCCTCGGGGCGGACGCCTCCGTCAGTGCCCGGCGACCGACCGGCGGTGCACCGGGAAGTCGAAGAAGGTGTCCGGGAACGGCTCCGGCCTGAACGTGAAGTGCCACCACTCCTCCGGCAGGTTCACGAACCCCACCTCGGTCAACGTCCGCTTGAGGAACTGCCGGTTGGCGCGCTGGGCGCCCTGCACCCGGGGATCGTCCGTGTGCGACAGGGTGTCGAAGCAGTCGTAACCCGTGCCCATGTCGAGCGAGTTGTCGGGGAACCGCTCGCCCTTCGGCGCGAAGCAGGGGACCGGCCGTTCACCCGGACGGTACGGCCTGGTCGGCAGGGCGGGGAGCTCGACCAGGGTCAGGTCCACCGTGCTGCCCCGGCTGTGCCCGGACTTCTCGGCGATGTAACCGTCCTCGAACAGCCGGGTCTTGTCGACCCGCGGATAGAACTCCCCCTTCATGGACTGGTCGTCGAGATCCTTCGCCCACCGCACGAAGTGGTCCACGGCCCGCTGCGGCCGGTAACAGTCGTACACCTTCAGTGAATACCCCTGACGCAACAGCCGCTTCTGTGCCAGGTGCAGGGCGCGCGCGGCCGGCCGGGTCAGGATGCAGACCGGCTGCCGGTAGCCGTCCACCCGCTTGCCCATGAAGGTGTGCGCCGTGGTGTAACGCATCTCCTGGATGATCGTCGGATCCACCGAGCGCAGCGCCACGAACTCCTCGGGCGCCCGCGGTTCGGGGCGCGCCTGGGCGGCGGGGGAGAGGGCGGTGGCGGCGAGGAGGGCGGCGGCCGTGACGGCCAGGGCACGCAGAGCGGTACGCATTCCTGTCATGGGCACACCGTCTATCAGCTGGGCGGCCCACGGGGAAGAACCGGTTCGATACAGTCCGCCCGTGTCCGAACCCGGCAACAGCCCATCCCCGACCGCCCCGCAGCCGCCCCGGTACGCACGGGACTCCCACTGCGGCACATGCGGAGCCCCGTACACCGTCCCGTCCGCCGACGCCTGGCCCCGCACCTGCGCACAGTGCGGAACCACCGCCTACCGCAACCCGCTCCCCGTCGCGGTGGCCCTGCTCCCCGTCACCGGCCCACGCTCCACCGGACTCGTCGTCATCACCCGCACCATCGAGCCGCAGAAGGGAGGCGTGGCCCTGCCCGGCGGGTTCATCGACCACGCCGAGGACTGGCGTACGGCGGTCGTCCGCGAGCTGCGCGAGGAGACCGGCATCGAGGCCGCCGCCCAGGACGTCCGGCTCGCCGAGGTCCTCAGCGACACCGACGGCCACCTCCTGGTCTTCGGCCTCCTCCCGCCCCGCCCCCCAACGAGCCTGCCGCCCTCGACCCCGACCGACGAGACATCGGGCTATGCCATCCTGTACGGCCCCCGCCCTCTGGCCTTCCCGCTGCACACGGAGGCCGCCGACGCCTGGTTCGCCGGCCGCTACGGCTGAGCACACCGGCCGGCGGCTCTCCGGGCGGCGACGACAGATCGACGGCAAGTCCTAGTAGGGCTTGGTCATGTGTCGTTTGTGATGGCGTGTCTTCTTGATCGGTCGTGTCGTTGATCGTGTGTGCTGAGTGAGGAGTTGGCTGCGGTCCGGTGTGATCTGGAGGACTTCGCGGCGGAGATGTTCGAGCCGTTCGCGCGGGCGGATCAGCGCCGGTGGGGCGGGGTCTATCTGCGGGGCCTGCTGCTGGACGGCGGGCGTAAGTCGGTGGAGCCGATGGCCGCCCGCCTGGGCGAGGAGGGTAACCGGCAGGCGCTGGCCCACTTCGTCACCTCCAGCCCGTGGGATGCGGCGCATGTGCGGGCCCGGCTGGCCTGGCGCATGCAGCCGGTCATCAAACCCACCGCGTTGGTCATCGATGACACCGGCTTCCTCAAGGACGGGGACGCGTCGGCGTGCGTGAGCAGGCAGTACACCGGCACCGCGGGCAAGGTCACCAACTGCCAGGCCGGAGTCTCGCTTCACCTGGCTTCCAACGGCGCCTCGGCGGCGGTGAACTGGCGTCTGTTCCTGCCCGGGAGCTGGGATCCCGCCTCGCCCAAGGCCGATCCGGCCAAAGTGTCCCGCCGTGACAAGTGCGCCATCCCTGCCCAGGTGGGCCATGTCGAGAAGTGGCAGCTGGCCCTCGACATGATCGACGAGACGCGGTCCTGGGGTATCGAGGTGCCCCAGGTCATTGCCGACGGCGGCTACGGGGACACCGCCGCCTTCCGGCTCGGCCTGGAGACACGCGGACTCGACTACGTGGTGGGCATCTCGACAACAACCACCGCACAACCCGAGGATGCACGGCCGTCGACCCCGACCTACCTCGCCAGGGGCCGGCGGCCGGCCCCTGCCTATCTCCAGTCGGCACAGCGGGTGAAGGACATGGTCATCGCGGCCGGCAAATCTTCCGCACGGCCGGTGCAGTGGAGGGAGGGATCACGGCCGGGCAGCGGCCGCAGCGGGCACAAACGCATGTACTCCCGCTTCGTTGCCCTGCGGATCAGGCCCGCCGGGCGCGAGATCCGCCAGGCCACGACCACCGCCGACCTTCCGGTCCGCTGGCTGCTGGCGGAGTGGCCGGCCGACCAGGACGAGCCCGTGCAGTTCTGGCTCTCCAACCTGCCCGAGACCACCCCGTTGCCCGTCCTCGTGCGCACCGCGAAGCTCCGCTGGCGCATCGAGAACGACTACCGCGAGATGAAACAGGCCCTCGGCCTGGCCCACTTCGAGGGCCGGACCTGGCCAGGCTGGCACCACCACGTCACCCTCGTCTCGGTCGCCCACGCCTTCTGCACCCTGCAGCGACTGAACAGATCCCCAAAAGAGACGGCGTCGGCCTGAGCCTCTACCGAGTCGTCCGCGAACTGCAGATACTCCTCGCGACCTGGACCGGCGCCTGCCCCACCTGTCACCGCGACATGCCCGACCCCGCACCAACATGACCAAGCACTACTAGCCCAAGGAACCGTGCCCTGCTCGCCCTGGGCACACCCAGGCGCCTGGCACCTGGAACTCGCCGACCTGCAAGAGCTTCCCCTGCCCATCCCCCGCACGCGGGCAACTCGGCCGCTGGAAACCGGCCCCGGACCTGCTGGACCAGGTGTTCCAGCAGCTTCCCGGCTTCCGCCCGTGACCCGCACCCGAGCCAAGAAGCCACCGGTGGAGCCCGGCCCGATCCCGGCCCCCGGCGGCCTCCTCGACTGGCGCGACGCCAGCCGCTTCGACCGCTGGCAGGACCGCCCGCGCCCTGTGCGACCACCCCACCCCGGTGCGCTCCCACACCGGCGAGCCCATTCACAAGAGCTGCGCCGAAACGTGGATCGCGGCGAACCCCGTCGCGGCCGGTTCGCCTCCGACGCCCACACAGGCCGCCGCCGAGGCCAATACCACGCCTGAACCGCCCCTGCGGGACGCCCCACCACCCCCTCCCGCACTCACCACGACGGCGTCTCCAAGCCGTGACTCCGACCGGCTCGCCGCGGTGAGCTAACCGGTGACCACACCCCGGTTCACTCACCGAATGCCCCATCACAGCGCCACCGCAGCGTCCACTCCTGACCCCCCTCCTCCGGAGGCACCTCATGAGCACCAGCACGCACGACCGCGCCTACCCGAAACCCGCCGCCCACCCCAACTGGACCACCCGCCGAACCGCAACCCGCCCCTCACGCCCGCACAGCAGCAGCGCAACCGCGAAGCCCTCCTCCTCGCCCAGCACACCCCCAGCCCCCGCCGCACACGGAAGAACCCCACGGAGGCAACCCGATGACGAGCCAGGCCACCCTCGACGGATACATCGACACCACCCCCGAGACCGACACCGGCACCACCGTCCGCTTCGACCTGATCCACTCCCCCGACCACCTGGACCCCACCGACCCGGACGCCCTCGAGCAGCTCTTCGCGTGCACCACCGATCACCCCGCGGCCGCCGAACTCGTCCTGCACCAGGCGAAGCTCGGCGACCTCCTCCGCGTCACCGGCGCCCTCTCCGAACCCGACACCCCCGGCACTCCCCCGCGCCTGCGCGTCCACACCGTCGACATCCTCGACGTCGCGCCGCTGACCACCATCAGCGGCACCGTGCTGGAGCGCTACGGCAACTACGCCCTCCTCTTCGACGCCGACCGCAACGAAGTCCCCGTGTTCACCACCGCCGGCCACTGGGTCGGCGAAGCCACCACCCCCGAAGCCATCGGACACCTCATCCGCGCCTTCGAGAACACCAACCATCCCTGAACTCCCAGCCGCACACGGCCCACAGCCATCCCCCTGCACGGCACGAACACCGTGCCGCACCCAACGGCCCCACACCCAAGAACCGCCTCTTCAACGAGCTCCCGCAGCGGATCGCCGACGTCACCACCCAACTCACCACGCAGAGCATCCCGCTCACCGCACCCGCCGCCCCGGCAGCACCGCCCGACCACGACAATTCCTGGGGCAGCAGCCTCCCCGCACCGCCGGTCGACCGCACCATCCTCGCCTGGTGCACCGCCGCACAGATGCTCGCCGACCACCACCACACCACGCTCGACCGGCAAGTCCTCGCCGCCGACGCCCTGCTCCGCGAGCTCGGAGTCCGCGGCCTCGCCCAACTCCACTCCGACCACCACCACGGCGCGCCCATCGACTACCGCTTCACGCGGTGCCCGTACTGCTCCGGCCTCGGAGAAGACCCACGCTGCCGAACTGCCAAGAGGTTGGCAGCCCACGGGAGTACGAGTTCGCCGACCACCCACACGTCTGCCCGGTCTGCCGAGGCGAGGACCACCAGCCCGAATGGGTCGCCCAGGACCGCGTTACCGAGCTCGACCGGTTGCTCGCCTTCTCCCTCGGCCATGGGCCTGGACAGGTCTCCTGGTACCGGAGGCAGGCTCAGTGTTTCCGAAAGCGTCGGTGAGCTAGGGCCTCTCGTTCGGATCGAGCTCTAGACTGCCCGCATGACATCGGACGCGGCCCCGGCCGACGCTGCCGGGGCCGGTGTGGCAGCCCCGCCTGAAAAGCCGTCGCGGGGCTGGGGTCGTACGGTGTTTCGGGTGTCCGTGGGGCTCTATCTGCTGGCGGCCGCGCTGATGCTTGCGACCGGTCTGCTCGGCGCGCGCGAGTGGTATGTCGCGCTGGGATGCTGGCTGGCCGGCTCCATCGCGGTGCCGGTCGGCCACGGGGTACGCGCGGGAGGGGAGATGGGCTTGGAGGCGTGGCGGCTGCGCATCCGCGGCGTCCTTGTCGAGGGGCGCCGGGTGTACGCCCGAACCTATGAGTTCACCGACGTCGAGGGGCGCACCCGCCGCCTCACGGACGACTACGCGTCCGGCGAGCGAGTGGAGATCCTCCACGACCCCGCCCCCGGACGGGATACGGCCCAGATCGGCCACCGCACCACGGGGACTCTGGTCTTCGCCGGCTGTGTCTGCCTGCTGTCCCTCGTCATGGCTGCGGCCCTGGTCACCATCGGCCTGGTGGGGCCGCTCGCCGCTCTCGGCATCATCTCCCTTGGTCTGTAGGGGATTCGCGTAAGGAGCGGCGATCTCATCGGGGCCGCCGGACGTCGATCGGCCTGCCTGGTGATCAGGTCGACGCGCGGGGTCCGGCATGATCCGAACGAGGGGCCCTAGCGGCATAGAGCATCGTCGGGCCCGTGCCCCTCGTAAGGGGCACGGGCCTTTTTGGTCTGGGACCGGCGTCGCGCCTCTGCCAGCACCTCGCAGGCATCCGTCGTGTACTGGTCTTCGGTGCAGCCTCCCCAGGCCGCATATCGCCGGTAAGGGATTTTACGCCTGAAAAGCGAAGCGCTAGACGGGGGCTTGGGCGGACGATCTCCGCAGCGCCGGGGTGATGGGATGCGGCGCACGCTGAGAGGCCGTCTGTGGGCCTCACAGGCGTTTTCGCCGCCAGTTGAGGGGAGTTGACCCACCCGAATGGCTCCATGCAGCGGGCTGTTGTGGTCGGGTAGCCGGGGATCAGCAATGGTCATCGGCTGCCCGACCGCACGGGCTGAGACTGAGCGCTCGACTTGTTCCCCCGAGCGCCACACGCGACAAGTAGAGCCGTGGGGTGAATTATGTCGGAGCCGTGACCAGCGGTGGTTCGGTCGGGGCGAGACGGAGGTGCTGCTGGCGTCCCGCTCAATCTGAGTTCTGCGCGCCAGGACTTGCCTCGCGGTCGGCGGCGAACTCGTCGAGAAGCTGGAACAAGACCTTGATCGCGCGCGTCTCGTCCCCGGGTAGCAGGTCGGTGATGTTGTTCCAGCCCTCCGGGAGCGCGATGTGCAGGACCTGTCCTGGCCAGGCATGGTTGCAGTTGCGGCCGCGGCGGGCGACGAGCCACTCGTGCCAGCCCTCGAGACCCTGTCCGCCGTGACGTATCGCGTGCTGGTCGTAGCCAGTGAGGAAGGCGGTCAGCTGGTGGAACGACGAGGATGTGCCGACGAACGTGCCGGGACGCTTCCCGACGCAGGCGAAGTACTCGCGCTCGCTCATTTCTCTGATCTGTCTCATCGCTCTCCCCTGCGGGTCTGGTGCGGTCCGGGCTGTGCACTGTGGGGATGCCGACGGTTGTTCCAGAGTCGTCTGAGGGCTTCGAGTTCGGTGCGGGGGAAGTGCTCGCCCCACTTCCCGCGGTACCCGCTCTCGCCGTAGGTGCGCGCGACGTTGTCGAAGCAGCGGATCACTGCGCAGACCAGTTCGTCGATGGTGTACTGGCTCGACCAGAGTTCGGTGCCCTTGTTGTCGTGGTCGCTTCCGCCCCGGAGCTTAAGGATCCGGACCCAGACATGCTCGTCTTCCCGATAGAAGATCCATCGATAGGCGGTCGGCTCGGCCTCGAACTGCGCTCGCGTTTCCGTCTCGCCGGCGATCAGCCGGGCCAGCGCGGTCAGGAAATCTTCCGGCGCGCTCGTGATGTGGGAGGCGGTGAGCGCGATGGCCGTGTAAAGGTCTGTGACCGTGCAGTCAGCCCAGCCGTGTCCGTCGAGGCGCCAGGCAAGGCGCAGGCCGATCGTGACGATGGGTTCCCGTCCAGCTGTATTCCGGCAGCGCGGCTATCCAGGCACCGGAGAGTCACGCTGCTGCCTTCGCTGCCGTCGAGGTGGGTCATGTGGGTCAAGTTAGGTCAAGGCCAAGGCTGCCGTCACCACGATTCCCTGGTGCTGTTGTTACCTCGAGGGTGTGCGGATCATGCGGAGTTGGTGGATGAACCACGCCACTCACGCAGACGGCGCGGGCCCCATCGGCGTCTGCTGCACCCTGCCCCACTCCCCCACTCCCCCGGCCACCGCGGCAGCGCCTGTCTGGACGCACTTGAGCAGTCCTTCGCGTGCACTACGGAGGTCTTCGCGGCCGGTAGCTCGCGGCCGCCGAACTCCTACTGCACCAGGCCCGGCTCGGCGGTCTTCTCCACAGCAGTGGTGCCGTCACCGGACCAATCCCCCGGCCCTCCCCCGGACTTACACGTCGGGATCATCGAAATCCTCGACGTCGCTCCGCTGTCTCATGATCGGCGCGTTGGACGTGTGGGGCGTGCGTCATGGCCTTCGACGCAGCCTCAACGAGATCTCCATGTGCGCCAACGCCAGCCGCTGGGTCGGCGAAGCCACCATCCCAGCACCACCGAACACGGCGTCAGCGCCCCCGAGAACACCAGCAGCTTGCCTCATCCAGCCTCAACAGAGCCGGGCCTGACTCCGTTGAGGACGCACTCATTGCCTTTGGTGTAACGGCCAGCTTCCTGCCGACCTGACAGCTCGCGCGGGCTGAAGGCTCCCGTGTGTCGAT
The DNA here is from genome assembly GCA_002551355.1 of Streptomyces sp. man185. Lineage (GTDB taxonomy): Bacteria > Actinomycetota > Actinomycetes > Streptomycetales > Streptomycetaceae > Streptomyces. Next base: position 17,431 of record NTHE01000004.1, read on the forward strand.
TGTCCTGTGTGCTCTTGCCACTTTTCACGCGCTCACTATCGCTGGACGGCGCCTGTAGGGAGAGGGGAGGAAAAGGGGGTTGTCGCGGGTGAACTCGGGAGGTGTGGTCTGGTGCCCGTCCGTCGAAGCCGCTAATGGGACCGGCAGCCGTCTCGTTGACGGGGCACCGGGCCGTCCTGCATGCGGGGTCGCGGTATTACGCCGTAATACTGGCCCACTGACGGGCTCTCAGTGCATTAGCTAACGTGTCCTTGGTGAACATGATCTCTGTGGTTAGTAAGGTATGCACATGACTTCGCCTGACGCAGCCGACCGCGAGAAGGTCGTTTCCAAGCTGCCCCCCGCCCTCCAGCAAGCCCTGAAGGTCCGCGCAGCCCAACATGGCACCGACATCCAGCATGCTGTCGAAGCAGGCATCACCGCCTGGTGCCGACTCGGAGCGAACCTCCCCGCTGCCGACACAGGTGGCGCCAAGCCGTTCGCCACTTTCCTCCCGACGGGCCAGTGGGACGAGTTCCGTGAGGCCTGCGCCTCTCGCGGGGTCTCGCTGATCCAAGGGCTCACGCAGTCCGTCCTGTTCTGGCTGGACACCAACCCGGCACCTGGGGTCGTTCGCCCGGAGCACCCTAAGCGCATCATCATCTGCAACCAGAAGGGCGGCGTGGGCAAGACAGCGCTCGCCGCCGGCGTCGGTGAAGCCTTCGCGGAGGACAGCGACCAGCTGCACCCCGTGCGTATCTCCAAGCACTTCGCCGCCGCGCTCCTCGATCCTGACACGGAACCGGCCTCTCCCCTCGACTACGAGGACCTCCCCGGTCTCGGACTCCGCGTACTCCTCGTCGACTTCGACCCGCAGTGCCACCTCACGAACCAGCTCGGGCACGAGCCGCTGCCCATCGAGGGAGACTCCCTCACCAAGCACATGGCAGGTGAGGCGAAGGGCGAACTCAAGGACCTCATCGTCCCTATCGAGGACCCACGCTTCGGCGACCGGCTGCACCTGCTGCCCGCGTGCACCGACGCCTTCCTCCTCGACGTGAAGCTCTCCAGCGTCCGCGCCCGCGAAGCCGCCCTCGAACGCGTCCTGGGAACGGTCGAGGGGGAGTACGACGTCGTCATCATCGACTGCCCCCCGAGCCTCGGCCTCAGCATGGACGCCGCCGCCTACTACGGGCGGCGCCGCGACGCCGAAGCCCCCGGCAACTCCGGCATCCTCATCATCGTCCAGGCCGAGGACAGCTCCGCCGACGCCTACGGGCTCCTCACCAACCAGATCGAGGACCTCCGCGGCGACATGCACCTCGAACTCGACTACCTCGGCATCGTCGTCAACCACTACGACGCACGCCGCGGCTACATCGCCACCTCCTCCCTCCAGTCATGGATCGACATAAAGGATCCCCGGGTCGTCGGCGTCATCGGAGACCTCAAGGAGCAGAAGGAAGCCGTCCGCCTCAAGCGGCCCCTCCTCGCCTACGCCCCCCGCTGCGACCAGGCCGTCGGCATGCGCGCACTGACCAGGGAGATCTCATGAGCAAGGCAGACACCCTGCGTGCGAGTGCGTCCTTCGGACAGGCCAGGGGAGGCATCAGCGCCCGTCGCGCCGCGATCGAAGCCGCCGCAGCTGCACCCACCGACGGCGCGCCCCCGCCGCTCAAGCTCCCTGTGGACGTCATCAGCCTCAACCCGGCCAACCCACGTGAAGAGCTGGGTGACCTGACCGACCTCGGAGCGAGTCTTCGCGACCACGGGCAGAAGACCGCCATCAGCATCATGAGCCGGTTCGCCTACCTGGAAGGCAACCCCGACCGGAAAAATGATCTTGAGGAGGGGACCAAGTACGTTGTCATCGACGGCAACACGCGCCTTGCCGCTGCGCGCGAAGCCGGCCTCACCGAGATCAAGGTGATGCTGGACGACGAACTCGGCAGCAACCCCGACGAGATCCTTGAGTCCGCGTTCGTCGCGAACGTCCACCGCCAGGACCTTGACCCCCTCGACGAGGCGAAGGTTCTCCAGCAACTGCTTGCCATCCACAAGACGCAAGACGCTCTCGCCGCCCGCCTTCACCGCTCCCAGGGATGGGTGTCACAGCGCCTGGCCCTGCTGGGCCTGACGCCGGAGCTGAAGGAGAAGCTGCAGTCCGGCGAGGAGTCCGCAGCTCTGCTGCGGCGTGTAGGAAAGAAGAAGCCCGAAGAGCAGGAAGCGCACCTTCGCCAGCTCAAAGCGAAGGAGCAGGAGGCTCCAAGGAGGAAGGCAGCGCCGAAGCCTCCGGCCATTCCGGCTCCCGCTCCCCCGGCTCAGGATCATTACGCCGTAATGAAGCCCGTCTCGGGCAGCGATGACGCTGTGGACGCTGGAAGCGTCGCAGACAAATCCTCAAACGCGGATGCAGGGGTCGGCGACAGCGAGGAGGTGTCTCCCTCCGCGCAGTTCCGGCAGCAGGGCGAGGCACTCATGGACGCTGCGTTCACCAAGCTCAACGCCGAGCAGCGGAGCGCGTTCATCCTCCGCTACTTCCAGCGGAGCGCCGGGGTCGAGGCCGTCACAGCGGATATGCGAGGAGACCTTCCTGCCGATGCGCGAAACTCGCTCGCAGATATCCTCCAGCAGATCGCGACAGGTCTGCGCGCGGGGACGTAGCCTCCACACGGTGGCGAAGGACTCAGAGCATGGCAGATGGCGGGCCCCACCGATGTGGGGCCCGCCATCTGCGTCTGGTTCACATGACGACACGCTTAAGAGCCCGTCACCCGTCTCGGAGCCGCATCAGCCGCGTATGACCGGAACGGCAGGAACGCTCTGCGGCTCGCTCATTCAGTGAGGGTTCCCCGGTGGGGGCCACGGCCCCTCGAAAGCCGACCCGCAGTCGTCAGGCAGGTGGGCCACCACCAACGCGGCCGTCTCTCGCGGGGTGAGCGACTCCCCCAGGACGCGCCTCGACGCGTGCAGGGGCGCGTATACGGTGCACGCTTGCACATCGCCCACGATGAACGGCAGATCGTTGCTCCACGGGAACTCCGTGGTCCGGTGAAAGGTGAGCGGCCCATGGCTGGGAAACGGGAACAGGGCCCGCAGCCGAGGTTCGGCGTACCCGGCCCCTATCACTGCGAGCTCGCCCCTCCGCGCGCCGGAGTCCTGTTCAGTATCCCGCGCCACGTCTCCTCGACCACAGCCTCCTCAGCCATCCCGCGATCATGACGCCCATGACAGGTCATCACAACCCGTCTCATCGGGATGGTCGAGCCCGAAAGAGATGCTCCCGCGCGCCGATCAAGCTTCGCTGTAGCTGCTCAACTCTCGGTGAGATGGTCAGCTCGGCAGAGCCTGGATGCCAGGCTTCGCCTTCTCCGCGGAATTATTACGCCGTAATGACGTGGTCTGAGTCGGCGACAGCTGACGAAGTACGGAGTACCGCTCGCCGAGACCGTCCCGGCCGACCTCGCCGCCATCATTGAGGATCCGGTCAACCCAGCAGACGAACGTGACGGTGACGGCGGGGATGCGTCGGCCCTGACGATCGGGCACCAGCGGGCAGGGGAGCGGGACACCGAAATCGAGTGCCCCGTCGCCGCGGTGGTCTCAGCCGCCGGGCTCGGCGGCACCGCAAGCAGGCCGCATCGACGGCACCGGAGCCGGTTCTCCTGGACGTGGACCACCTAGCGGCTGCTGAGGGGCGTGGCCCAGTGGGGGCGATACCCCGACGCTGAGCGCTTCGAGCCCCCTCGCCCAGCACGGCGTCGTCGAATTCATCCAGCGCGGCCAAGCCCCCCACGAGCCCAGAGACATCCCCACCGGGCCCGGGTCCGACGTCGAGGAGCAGCCCGTGCCGGGCGGCGGGCCCAGCGCCTAGTTCGGCTCCGAGCCGAAGGGGCCCGTGGCAGGCGCGACGCGGGACAGCCCGAAAGGCTCGGGATCCTAGAACGGAGCGTCTGGGGCACTGCACCTGACGACAAGCATTCCCATTCCAGCACCGTTCCAGAAGCTGCTGCGGTGCCTGGGGGAGCGACGGCTACCCGGACGGGGGAGAGGCGCCGCGTCGTACAGGTGCGAATCTCCGAGGCGGCCTATCCAGCGGGAGGAGCCTCCCGCGAGCCCGCCCCGCAACTGCGACGGACAGCGAGCCCCCACTGCCGGGTGCCCTGCTCGCGGGAGGTCCAGGCTCGTTGACTGGGGTCGTCGGGTGCGAGGCCGGGGCGTAGCCGGTGCCAGGAGGGATGGCGGAGGCGTCCGGCGCGGGTGCGGGATGTGTAGTGGACTTCGCCGACGAGGCGTGGATACCTGGAATAGCTGCCGATGCCGAAGGGAATCGGGCATCTGAGCCAAGGGGGACGGCCACCTGTTCGGCCGGTCAGGGCCCTTCGGGCGTGCCATGCCGGGATCCTCTCCCAGCTCCGCATGGCCGCGCGGTCTCTTCCGGCAAGAACACCAGGCTGCCTCACCATCAGCGTCGCGATCGACACCCTGAACCGCCCAGAGCGGCCACTTCTCAGTCAGTAGTCCTGAGGCAGCTCATCCTCGATGGCTCGATGTTCCCCCTGATGCCCAGCATGGGAACCTAGGGCTTCCGATCATGTGCAGAGGAAGGCCGCCGGGTGACTGCCGGAGACAGTAAGTGGGGGGTTCGATGCAGCTGACACGCACGCACCGCATACTCATCGGGGTCGTCATCGCCGGTGCGGTGGTCATCGCCGCGATCGGTTTCGCGGGTTCCTACGCCGCCGNCGATGCAGCTGACACGCACGCACCGCATACTCATCGGGGTCGTCATCGCCGGTGCGGTGGTCATCGCCGCGATCGGTTTCGCGGGTTCCTACGCCGCCGTGCGCGAGCTCGCGGAGAAGAAGGGCTTCGGGACGTTCTCCCTGGTCTTCCCGATCGGCATCGACGCGGGCATCTGCGTCCTGCTCGCCCTGGACCTCCTGCTCACCTGGATGCGGATCCCGTTCCCGCTGCTGCGGCAGACGGCGTGGCTGCTGACCGCCGCGACGATCGCGTTCAACGGTGCCGCCTCCTGGCCCGACCCGCTGGGCACCGCGATGCACGCGGTGATCCCGGTGCTGTTCGTCGTCTCCGTCGAGGCCGCCCGGCACGCGGTGGGCCGGATCGCGGACATCACGGCCGACAAGCACATGGAGGGCGTCCGCCTCACCCGCTGGCTGCTCTCCCCCGTCCCCACGTTCAAGCTGTGGCGGCGGATGAAGCTGTGGGAGCTGCGCAGTTACGAGCAGGTCATCAAGCTCGAACAGGACCGGCTGATCTACCAGGCCCGGCTCCAGGCCCGCTTCGGCCGCAACTGGCGGCGCAAGGCCCCGGTCGAGTCGATGATGCCGCTGCGCCTGGCGAAGTACGGCGTNGATCTACCAGGCCCGGCTCCAGGCCCGCTTCGGCCGCAACTGGCGGCGCAAGGCCCCGGTCGAGTCGATGATGCCGCTGCGCCTGGCGAAGTACGGCGTGCCGCTCGCCGAGACCGGCCCGGCCGGCCTCGCCGCCGCCGGCATCGAGGAGCCGATCCGCACCGCACTCGAACGAGACGGTGCCACCGGTGAGGCACTGGTACTGACGATCGGGCACCAGCGGGCGGGGGAGCGGGGCACCGAAGCTGAGTACCCCGTCGCCGCGGGGCGCGAGGTCTCAGCGGCCGGGCTCGGCGGCCACATGCAGCAGGCCGCGGCGGTGGCACCGGAGCCGGTTCTCCCGGACGTGGACTACCTGGCGGCCGTCGAGGGGTACGTGGCCCAGCGGGGGCATTTCCCCGACGCCGAGCAGTTCGGGCTCTTCCTCGCCCAGTACGGCGTCGTCGGGCTCTCGACACGCGGGCCTCTGCCCGGAACGCTGCTGGGCCCTGTGCTCGACACGCTTTGGATCGAGCACCACGAGAGGTTCATCCGCGCCGGCCAGGCCCCGACGGGTGGAGACGACATCCCCACCGAACCCAGGGCCGACGTCGAGGAGCCGCCCGGCTCGGGCGGCGGGCCCAGCGCCTGGTTCGACTCCGAGCACAAGGCACCCGTGGAAGGCGCGACGCAGGACAAGCCCGAAAACCCGGAGGGATGGAGCGGAGCGTCTGGGGACACTGCACCCGACGACGAGCGTTCCCATTCCAGCCCCGTTCCAGAAGCTGCTGCGGTATCTAAGGGAGCGACGGCTGACCGGACGGGGGAGAGGCGCCGCGTCGCACAGATGCGGATCCCCGAGGGCGAAGAGACCTCCGAGGCGTCGCCTCCCAGCTGCCACCACGACACGCAGCCCGAGCGGGAAGAAGCCCCGGATCGGGAGTCGTCGCCGCTGACAGGAGCGGAGCTAATGGCGGCCCGCTACTGGGAACTGTCCGCCGATGAGCGTTCCAGGTCCGCCCTTTCCCTCGCACCCCAGCTCGCCGAGGGCACGCCGTACAAGGTTGGAACGGTGCGCAAGTACCTGGGAGACATCAAGCGCGCCGAACGTCAGGCCGCCGCAGTCGACTGAGGAACTCGTCCCTCCAAAGTCACGGGGAGAGAGGATTCCAGAATGCCCGGCCGCGGTAGGGACCATCGTGGCCCCTGGTGAGTGACGCCCCGGAGAGGGACTCACCATCGCTGGAATCGCTGCCCTGGCCGCACCCAGAGCCCCTGGGCGTGACTCCGTTTCCAATGGCCGCCATGGAGCGCTGAGCGGGATTGGAACGAGCTGACCTGCGATTTTCCAGCTCACCATTGAGATGGGAACCCTATCCCGCCCGGCAGGCGGTGCCAGAGATCGGCGGGTACAGGGCGTCCGACAACGTGAAGCCCAGCACGGGCCGCCGGGACGGTGCACGTACTGAAACTTGGAATCCGCAGGCCACCCCTTTTGGAACACTGGCTGGACGCTACTGCCACTCACCACACTCTCGCGTGCGAACTGGCCCGGCCCCGAGTCCCGCGCAGAGAAGGCCATTACAACTCACCACGCGGTCGGGGGCCATCCGCCGCTACTCACCACGGCAGATCATGGTCGCGGGAACCAGGAGAGTCTCGCGAGCCGCCCCGCATCCGTGACGGACAGCCAGCCGCCTTGCTATCAGGTGTCCAAGCTCATCAGACGTCCGGCGCGGGTGCGGGAGGTGCAGCGGACTTCGCCGACGAGCCGGGGGAGTGCCCATCGGCCGCCGGTCACAGGTGGGACCCGGGCGAAGGGGCAGGCATCGGTGGCTACCACCTGGAGGAGGGCGGCGAGGCGGGTGCGTTCGGTCTGGCTCCAGTCGGTGCCAATGCTGCCCGCGTAATGCAGCAGTCCGTCGTGCCGCTCCCCGACGAGGACGGCCCCGGGCAGGCCAGTCAGCGTCCGTGCCCGGGTGCCCGCCCGCCGATCACGACGTCCGCGAGCCGGTGCACCTTGATCTCTACCCAGGTCTTCGCCCGTATGCCGGGTTCGTACCGGGAGGTGAGCCGCTTCGCGATCAGTCCTCCGAGCCCCGCGTCGCGGACCATCTGCCACCCCTGAGCCCCGTGTCCCGTGACCGCTGGAGGCGTCGACCAGGCGGGCCCGTTCAGCCCGAGGTTCGCGTTGGCGCCGGTAGGCGACGACCAAGGCAACGAGCGCACCGGCCCCGGCGACCACACCGAAGGAGAGTCTCACCAGCTCGAAGAGGGTATTGGCGTCGAGTTTCGCGCTGCTGTCGATCTCCCGGACCTCCAGCCCAGCATCAGGCCCCAGAAGACGCGGCTCCCACCGCTGCGCACTACGCGAGGCGGCCGGGGCGTTCTTGCGCGGGTAGGACGGGCGGGTCCGCCACGGCGTCGGCACGCTCCTGCGCGGCCGGTTCGCCAGCCTGGCCGTCGGCCTGTGGTTCCCCTTGCGGTCCGCGGCCGCCGACGCTCCCGGTGACGGTCCGATCCACGCCGGTTCCTCCAGGCCGCGCGGCTGCGCCAGGGAGAGGGCGCTGGAGCCGGCGGAGTTGGGAGCGGAACGGACTGCCCGGCGGGCCGGTGCGCGGGAGGGGGCGCTGTCCGCCGGTGCGGTGCTGACGGACACGCAGCCCGTCGGGAGGAGCAGAGCGGCGAAGGCGGCGAGCGGAGGCGCAGCTATCCACCATGGCCGGCGAGGGCCTGAGTTGTCCGGCGGCGCGGCGGGACGTTACCGGTGCGAGTCGGTTCGGGCCGAGTGGATCACTCCTCCTGGCACCGCGTTCACCGTCGCACTGCGGACGATGGCCGCCGAGGGCTGGAAGATCACCCCGCCGACTTGGCCGCCCTCAGCCCGCACCGGCGCGAGACCATCCGCCGCTTGGGTGAGTACACCATCGATGGCCTCCAGGTCCCGCCCGAACCATTCGACCCCCGACTCACCCTCCCCGAACCCGGGCCTCACGACTGAAGGCCCCGCTGCCGAGCCCTGCCCACCCGACCAGCGTCCGCCACGGTGCCGGAACCGGGCGTCAGAGTGCTCGCTAAACTGCAGCATGAACGGAAACTCTCCCGACAACGAACTCGCCGCGAACCGCGCCCTCTGGGATGCCCGTGCCCGGGCACACGGCACGACCCCCAACGACATGTTCTACGACGTCGATTCATTCCTGGATGGCCGGCAGACGCTCTACGGAATCGAGCTAGAGCTGGCCGGTGATGTGACCGGCCAGGACGTGCTGCATCTGCAGTGCCACTTCGGCATGGACACACTCAACTGGGCCCGTCTGGGTGCCAGGGTCACCGGTGTTGACTTCTCGTCGACGGCGATCGTCCGGGCACGTGAGCTTGCCGAGCGCGCCGGGCTGACTGCCGATTTCGTCGAGGCGGACACGCAGGTCCTGCCGTCCGACCTAGCCGACAGGTTCGACCTCGTGATCGCCACCTACGGAGTGCTGTGCTGGATCGGAGACCTTGACGCCTGGATGCGTGGTGCGGCAATGGCGCTGCGGGCCGGCGGGAGGCTGGTGCTGGTCGATCTGCACCCGGTATTCCAGACCCTGGCGAGCTACGAGCCGCTCATGGCCGACTGGCCCTACGGCGGAGGAGAGCCCCAGCGCGAGGCCGTAACGGGCACATATGCCGATCCGGACCTGCCTATGTCCGCACAGGAGGTGATCCAGTACCCGCACTCCGTGGGCGAGATCGTGACAGCGGCCGCCAGAGCAGGAATGATCATCGACCGGCTCGGCGAGCACACCGAGGCCGAATTCGACGGACGCCGCATCCTGCCCCAGGAACCCGACGGTACCTACCGGTTTCCCTTCAGTGACACCTTCCTCCCGATCCTCTACTCGCTGCGAGCCGTATCGCCGCGAACGGACACTAGGTAGCCGTCCCAGCTCAGCACCCCTACGGACAGACGGATCCGTCGGATCCGCCCGGTGCGAACGTCCGTGGGGGAGCGGCTATCGGGCGCTCCGCGACCGGGTCCACCGCAGATCTCATGGCCGCGGTCGCCGCGTCAGAGCGGAAGGGTTATGCCGAGCTCCTGCATCGCGCTCGACGGGGGGCCGCCCTCAGAGCGTTCGGTCTTGTAGCCCTTCACCCCGACGGCCAGGGTCCGGGGGTCGACCGCCTCGGCGGGGGCCCCGGTGGCGTACAGGCCGTCCGGCTGGGCGTCGCGGTCGTGCGGCAGGAGCCAGAACACCCTGCGGCGGAACGTCCCCGAGGAGCGCGACGCCTTGGCGCCGGGACCGAGCAGCGCGTAACCGATCATGCGCCCGTCTCGGTGGTAGGCGGGCTTGCCGCGTCGGGTGGGGAGCCGGTCGAGGCTCTGCCGGACGTAGTCGAGGTCGGTGATCTCTTCCAGCCACACCAGGGCGGTCTCGTGGCTGATCTCGTCCTCGGTGATCAGGGAGCTCATGCGGTCGCCTGCCTCTCATGGTCGGTGAGCAGTCCGATGCCCGGGTAGTACTTGCGCTGGTTGGACAGGATCATCTCCTTGGGAGAGGCGAGACCGGCGAGTTCGCGGGCCCGGGCGGCGAACGCCCGGGAGGACATCGGGGGGGCTCCTTCGTGCTGGCACCACGAGCGGTAGGCAGCGTACAGGCCAGACTGCTCAGCCCTCAGCTCGGAGCCAAGGGCACAGCACTCCTCGAAGAAGCGGCCCGTGTGGTCCTCGGTCTCCGCGTAGGCGGTGGTGGCGATGCGGACGCGCTCGGGGCCGGCAAGGTCCTTGTTTCCTGCCAGGTAGCGGCGCGCGCCGTCGATGAGCCAGCCCAGGATCCCCGCCCCTTCCTCTGTGACGAGGATGTCGGCGAGGTTGTCGATCTTCCGGTCGTCGGAGACGACTCGCTCGAACGGGATGAGGCGCATTCGCCGCCAGAACGCGAAGCCTCCCGTGCCGACTTCGGGACGGTGGTTGCCCAGCAGCCAGAGCTTGTGGGTGGGTTGAAAGCTGAAGAAGTCCTGACGCATGCGGCGAGCCTTGATCCGGTCGCCGCCGGTCAGGAGCTTGACCCGCGCCTCATCAAACTTGTCGCCGTGCTTGACTTCGGAGCAGACGATGACGCGACGGCCGTGCAGCTCGGCAAGGTCTGTGGGGTGGCCCTCGTAGGGACGCGACATCAGGAAACCGGGTGGGGCCGCGTCCGCGTAGTCGCCCAACAGCTTCATCAGCACGTCGAGAAGGACGGACTTGCCGTTCTTGCCCGAGCCGAAGAGGAAGGGCAGGACCTGACCGCCCACGTCGCCGGTGACGGAGTAGCCGAGGAGGAGTTGGAGGAAGTCGATCATCTCCCGGCCCTCTTCGTCCTCACCGAAGGTGTCGGTCAGGAAGCGTTTCCATCGGGGGGTGGGGATCGTCTGCGGTCCGACAGTGGTGGAGCGGGAGTGGAAGTCTTTGTTCGGGTCGGGAACCTTGATCAGTCCCGTGCGCAGGTCGACGATCCCGTCCGGGGTGCACAGGGCGTAGGCGTCGGCGTCCAGGCGGGCTGCGTTGAGGACCATGCCGGGGGCCGACTTGGCCTGGGTGAGCATCGCGCTCATGCCGCTGGTGGACAGAGCGCGGCGCCGGTGCTGCTGCAGAGCCGAGGTTGTAAAGACCCCGCGGGGGTCGTTGGGGGCGATGCTCTCCGCCAGGTCACCCGCAGCCCACAGGATGGTGTCGTCCTCGTCGATCTGCCAACGGGTGGTGTCCCACCGGTACCAGCCCATGCCGGGAACGTGACGGTAGTCGTTGGAGTAGAGCTTCACGAAGAGCTTCGCGTTGCCGCGGTCGGTCAGGGTGTCCGGGAGCAGTCCGTGCTGGGTGGCCTCGCCCGGGGGCGCCTGAACGGGGGAGGAGGCTCCCTGAGTCGGCAGGGGGACGGGGCCCTGGCTGCGGATCTGGGCGGCGACGGAGATCGCGTCGAAGGAGAACAGGGTGTTGTCGTTACCCGGAACGGTCATGGGCGGTTCCCGCGGTAGAGGGGGCGCTTGAGCCCGGCGGCGATGCCGCTGCGGATGATCTGTTCGGTGCGGCGCTCCTGACCGGGGCGGGCGGCGACGGCGGCCGCGAGGAGGGACCGTTCGACGTCGTCGCGGGCGAAACGCCCGGAGGCGACGAGTCCTCCGAGCGTGTAAGCGGCCCGGTTGAGTGCGTCGGAGAACCCGGCCCCCTCGGGGACCTGCCCACACGCCTCTACCGGGGCCAGCACGGCGGCGAGGGTCTGTTCGCCCTTCTCACGCCCTCCACCGGCAGCCTGAACGGCCTGCTGGGCCCGGGGCGGAACTGAGCGGGGGGCGGGGACGTTGAGGGCTGGCAGGTGCCCCGTGCGCTCCAACTCCTGGGCGAGCCAGTCGGGGAGCACGGCCGGGCGGCGGACGGTGCCGATGGGGGTGTAGGTCCCGGCGGCTGTGGTGGTGCCGGGCGCGATGATGTAGCCGCCGTGTGCCCTGACGTCCACCTGCCACGCCAGGGCACGGCCCTTGCCGGAACCACTCGAGCACTGCCAGCGCCGGTTGTCCCCGGTCCGGTACCAGACGTGCAGGCCGCCGGAGGGGGTGCGTACTCGCAGGGTCCCTTCGTCGTCCGCCGGGCTGGGCATGCCTCTGAGAGCGGCGAGCACGGCGATGGTGTGGAAGCCGTTTGTGAGGCCGGTGAGGTCGACCCGGTCGCTGATGGTGATGCCGGGAAGGAGGCGGTCCCGGCCCGGCAGGACGGTTCGGTGGGCGTCGACGTCGATGACGACCAGGCCGGCCGGGCCGCAGGAGACGCCGACGCCGAAACGCGGGTTATCCCCCCACCACTGATGGATGCGGCGCTGGTCCAGTGTGGCCGCGTGGAAGCCGTGACACCAACGGCCGGCCGGGGGGCAGGGGCAGTCGACGGCCGCGTGCCCGTCTTCGCGGCAGGCCCGGCAGTTGGCCGCCGGGGTCTTCCTGCCGGGAGCCAGCGGGTGGACAGGCCAGCCCTGGCGGGCACACCACTGGGCGGCGGCCATCGCCTGCCCGGCAAGTGGTTGGAAAATGGCATCAGGGACTGGATGCAGTGAGTCGCTGTGGGAAAGGTGCAGCTCAGCAGACATCCTGCCCCCTATCAGCGACTGAAGCGACTCAACAATGGACTTACCTTAGCGAAGAGTCGCCGGGGTGATGATGAGGCGGCGGCGGAGGTGGCGCGTCCGTGTCGGAGGGGCCTGCGGGGAACCGGGACGGGGGCGTACATCCTGGTCAGCGACTCAGCGCCCGAAGCACAGCGACTGACGTTCTTCAGTCGCTGCTTTGAGTCCTCGCGGAAACCCCAGGTCAGAGGGGCTGAAGTTCCAGAACAGCGACTGAAGCGACTCAAGCCTCCTATATATGACGCGCACACGCACGCGGGAACCCTTCATATACCAGGTTCTTCAGTCGCTTCAGTCGCTGATGGCTTGTAGAACACGCTCTGACCTGCGGTTTCACATGAGACTGAGGGAGCGACTCAAGAGTCGCTCAGTCGCTGGTCTTCAGTCGCTGTGTCCGTGCAGCGACTGGACAGCGACCGAAGAGACCGAGACTCCTGGGCCGGAGCCGCTCACCCTGCGGCTCGGGCCTCGCCCATCCGGACACATTGCCCACCCTCCGGTGCGCGCTTCCCCTTTGCGCGTTAGAGACGGCGCGGCGCAGGATTACTCCCGGTTCGCCGCATATTGTCTGTTTCTTACTTAAGCTGATGGAGGATTGCGGGGTCAACTATGGCGTGGTCGTGGGCGAGCAGCATGGCCTTACTGAGGATGGTGGCCAGTGTTCGGTCGCCTTCGAACGGAAGGTACGTACCGTGCAAGGCAGGTGCGTTGCCTGGCAGAGGCACGATGCACAGGTAGGAGTCGTTCGGGCTCACGAGGATGCTTCCGGAGCCGAGGTGGATTCGGTAGGTGCGCAGCGTGCCACGGACGTTGAGGAATCGTCCGTCGATGCCGCACTGGTCGGCGATGGAAAGTCGAGGCAGCAGGCCGGTCAGCACTTCTTTCCTGGTCTGTGCCGTGTGGGATAGGTCGCCGAAGGCGTAGGCGTTCCAGTAGTGCTGGAAGCGTCCTCCGGGCCCGCCGTCCTGCCAGGTTGGGTCGTTTCCGATGCTCGCCACGCCGACGAAGAGGTCGACGTCACGGAGGACCTCGCTGAGGACGAGGTCGGGGATCTCTTCCAGGGGCAGCGGCTCAACGCGCTCGGGCATCTCGTAGGCGCCGCCACTGGCGTGGGCATAGTTCTGCGGAGCACCAAGCGGGTAGAAGCGAATCTGGTCCGTGCGAATGGTCAGGAAGCTTCCAGATTGTCCTACGTCGCCGCCGATACCTTCGACCCAGTATTCGCCGCGTAGTCCCCATGCGGGCAGCTCGATGGTGGCCGGCGGGTACACGTCATCGACGCCCATCCGGAGCTGGTTGCGCCACCCTCGCTTGGCCGCCAGGGCGTTGAACTGATGCTGGCGCAGAATGTGGGCGGCGAACCGGTTGGAGTAGGCGTGTGTCTGCCGCTCGGCGTCGGTGAGCCGGTACACCTCGCGGTGTGCCTGCTTAAAGGGCTGAGTGATGCCGTGCCGTTGCAGCCAGTTCCGCGCGGCGACGACGTCGCCAGCATCCTGGATAGTGGGGTGCCACAGTTCCACAGGGACGTCTGGTGCAGCCTCGATTGGCTTGCCGTCGAGGCTGCACCACTGGTCGTCGACGTATCCGCAAGGCTGGCCGTCGATGTTCCACAACAGGCGCTGGGTAAGGGTGCCGAGCAGTGGATGGTCGGCATAGCGGTCGCGCCATGCGGCCAGGGTCCAAGATCGGCGCGAGAGGAAGAGGCGTTCTAGCCGAGTGCTTTGGGCAGCCAGCATCTTGTCGATGTCTTTGACTGATGCTCTGAGTGCTTTGACCTCGTCGGGGTGATCACGCCGTACCGTAGCCGGCACGGCTTTTGCGGTCCGGCCGTTTTTGTTGCGCCATGTCAGGGTGGCCTTGCCGTCGGACACCGAGATGAGCGCGGTTGTGTCGCCCAGAGTGAGTTCGGCATGGCCCACGCTGGTGAGCCCGTAGCTGGGTAGGGAGAGTTCCTCGATCTCCTCCCGTGTTCTGCCCATGGCCTGGGCCCGGGATTCCAATGCCCCATTGATGAGTTTTAGCGTGGCCTTAAAGGTTAGACGCGCGGACAATCGTGCCAGTTCACCCAAAGACGCCTCTCCTTCGAGTGCGGAGAGCGTGTAGACGGCAGCGTTCGCCACCTTGATATCCCGGGGCCCCGCCCCCGGGATCTTGCGCAGGCAAAACTCCACCAGGCGGCCCAATACCCGTGCGGAATCTACCTTCTCCGGAACTTGTGCGAGCAGCCAGACCAGTCCCCGCACTGCCACTGCGTTGTACGGGTCCAGCATGCCGGGATGGGCGTTTTTGTTATAGATCAGCGGAACCGAGCGGGGCTGTTCTACCAGGCCGATCCATGAGACGACAGCGGTCAGCACTGTCTCCGGTCCGATCTCGTCAATGAGGGCCTGGGCCTTCCTGCGCCACTCAGCGGTCGGTCGAGCGCTGGTTGCCGTCAACGCATGCTGCAGTAGCAGCGGCCAGCTCTTGTGCAGACGAGGGAGTTCTGCGAGTACCCGGTCGGACCACGCCTCTCCCGGATTGAGGACGAGGAAATTGACCTGATCGCTACTCAGGCCCCCGATCCCCTCTGGCTTCCACCCATCGGTTCGCTCGGTGCGGCGAAGCGCGGTAAGAAACGAAACGGAAGGCATCACACCTGCCGCCAATTCCCCGGGCTTATATTCGTGGGGCAGAATGAAGCTTTGGCCCATGTCATCTATTTTTTTCAGCTGTCCGTCCAGGGAACGACAGCTCGGAAGACTGCTGATCAGCAGTTCCCTCAACTGCACCATACGGCCCCACAGCGACTGTTCGTTGTTCCGGCAATCCAGCTCGGACCAGCCATAGCGGACCCATTGCTGGGATACTGTGGCCTGATAGAGCCAGATCATGTCATTGCGAAGTTTCGCGGCGTTAAACTCCGACAGCGAAAGCAGAACACCAGAAAGCTGCTGGCGGTCATCGAGCTCTCCCTGAACCGCGGCGTCCATCAGTTCCCGTGCCAGGCGGTATGTATTCCCCTCGGCAGCCAACCTTGATACGAATTCCAGTCTGTGCGAAACCTGCGGTGCAGTCATCAGCCACCCGCCAGAGGAAAAAGCTTCAGGAACGTAATCTCAACATCCGATGACACAATCACTTCCTCATCCAGATCCTCCACTTGCCGATCACCTACCAGGACAACGAAGCCCTGCCGCCGGAAAGCCTCCAGGGCCAAATCGAAAGCCCGCTGCGGATCCTCGGGCCGCTCGGACCTCCGTGCCCTTTTCCCTGCGCCGACAAGCTCACTCGCGCCGTGCTGACGGAATTCATCGAACACTCTTCTCCGAATAATCTCCTCCAGCTTCAGCTCTTCCCGAACAGGCGCCAGTGCACGCCCGCACGACTCCTCGCCGTCAATGGCACCGTTGCTATTCATCATGGCAAAGACCCTAGTCCACGCCTCTGACAACAGCTGAAGCAACCAGGTTCACCACACCTCCGTATTGTGAGTAATGAATACTCAGCAGAATTGCCTCGCCTCGGTCATGAACAGGGGCAGCGCATACCAGCGACCTATGCAGGGAGTCGGTCACCAGGGGTCAGTTGCAAGCGGGAGAAGACCTCCCAGACCTGGTCGGTAGCGGGGGCGCCATCGTCCCGCCGGCGCTGTTGGCCTAGTTCTTCCCTGGATCGGCTACGGATTCGCCGTGCGCTTGTCGGTTACGACGGCGCCGAGGTACCGGGCGGCGTCGGACCGGGACCTCGACGCCGACCGCAGACGGGTAAGGGGCAACCGGTACTCATGAGTTGACCCGGTGCGGGGCTCTACCGTCGGCTGCGAACGTCGAGACCTTGACGGCCCCTCCCTTCACGAGGGAATCCCGGGGCGTCACGGGAACCGTGCGTCCGTCGGGCCGGTACCCACCGCGTTCGGAGACATGCGGCGGGGCGCGCCAGCCGCGTGCCCCCTATGTGCGTCGACCGGTTCGGCGGGGGCGGCGCGGACGGCACCGAACCGGTCCCGCCGAAGATCACAGACAGCACTTCGGTGCACGGAAGGAAACCGATGAAGGCTTACGCCCTTGCCCTGGCTACCACGGCCTCCCTCGTCGCAGCGAGCTTCAGCGGAACGACAGCGTCCCCCGCGCGTTACGAGCAGGGCGACCTCGTCCTGGGGCAGCACCAGAACCTGAACGGGAAGATCTTCGCCATCGAGTACTCCATCAGCGATCTGCTCGACTACAACGACGAAGCGAGTTCCGTGTTCAACAACAGCGACGAGTACTGGGTCCTCTACGACGACAAGAACTACCGCGGGGGGAACAACTACTGCATCCGGCCCGGTGAGCGGATCGACGACCTGCACAAGTGGAAGTTCGGGGACAAGATCTCCTCGATTCAGGTGCTCCAGCTGAACAACGGGTGCCGTGGCTGGCGGACGTTCGACTACGTGACGCCCCGTTGACCGTCCCTGTTCAGCCTCGTGCTCTCCGCCCCCGTTCCGTCACGGAACGGGGGCGGAGACGGCCGGACTCCTAGAGAACGGACTCCAGGGTCGCGGGGTCGATCAGCAGGTCGGCCTCGGGAGGCGTCACCTGAAGGGGCTGGTTGAAGTCTGAGAAGGTCATCCGGGTCGCGGAGTTCCCCGTGTCCTTCTCCATACTGATGACGTAAGGCTCCCCCTCGGTGGCGATGTACATCTCGCCGACCTCGCCCGAGGGGTCGGAGGTCTTGAGTTGGATGGTGTCCACCGTCTCGATGGTGTGGGTCTTGCCCTTGGTGTAGGTGTTGTCGGACTTCGTGTCGCTGGCGAAGCTGGCGATCAGGGAGCAGGCCGAGAAGAGATCCCGGTAGTCGGGGTCCGTCGAATCCACGGGCAGGTACTTGCCGTTGAAGAGGTCGGCGGCGGTTTGGCCGTCCTGCGGGTTGTTTGCCATGGCCTGCCAGAACTTCTGGTCGGGCTTGATCCAGGACTCGCTACCGATCCGGAGGATGGCGACCTCCCCCGCGTCCTGCAGGCCGATGCTGCCCTCGCAGGTGCCAACGTTGTCCATGGTCAGGTGGAGCTTCATGGTGCCGTTCTGGCCAGGCAGGGTGCCGTCGACGGAGAGGGAGGAGAGGGTCGCCATCCTTCCCTGCGAACGGTCGGCGATCTGCTGCGCGGTCAGCGAGGCGAAGGGGTCGTCGTCCGACGACGAACCAGCCGTGGAACCACCCGAGGACGACGAGCCCCCGATGCTCGAACTGCGGGACTTACGGTGCTTGGACGTGTCGGAGTCCCCGTCGCACGCCGTGGCGGCGGCCGCCAGGAGCGAGCAGCCGACGACTACGGAGAACAGGCGCTTGGATAGCATGGGACCTTCTAGGGGGCTCGTGAGACCAGTGCGGATGCAGGCGGGGAGGCGGCGCTTCGATGGTGCCCGCCGGGCCGGGGCACTGCGGTTCGGCACTGCGGGCCCTGATCCTCGCCTGATGTCTGAGCCTAGTGAGCAGCCATGGGCCCCGGATGAGTAAGTGGTGCTCTGTCCGGCACCCTCCCACTCTGATCCGGGGCATTCTCAGCCTGCCTCCCGGGCCGGCACGTGGGCTTCCCGCGGGGCCATTGACATGACGGCGCGCAATCCGTCGACGAGCACCTTCGAATCGGTCCCGCCGAAGAGTGCCTGCTGCGCCAGGT
The DNA here is from genome assembly GCA_002551355.1 of Streptomyces sp. man185. Taxonomy (GTDB): domain Bacteria; phylum Actinomycetota; class Actinomycetes; order Streptomycetales; family Streptomycetaceae; genus Streptomyces. The sequence continues at coordinate 35,544 of NTHE01000004.1, forward strand.
ATCCCTGGGCCACCGCGATCAACACACGGGCGACAGGGCCCGCTTCGACGTCGGCGCCGATCAGCCCCGCGGCCCGATAGCTCTCCACGACTCTCACCCACGAGGTGCTGATCTGCCGGAAGCCGCTGCCCAGCAGCTTCGACAGCTCCTCGTTCCGCAGCGTCTCTGCCCAGACCTGGACCATGAGGCCAGGGAACGCCGCCCTGTCGTTTTCCGGGGGGAGGGCCGGGGCGGCCAACAACGAGTCGATCACCTGCTGGAGCAACCGGTCAGGGAGGGGCGGCGGGTCCTGCGCGCACGCCTCGTCGAAGGCGTCGCGGATGAGCTCGAGGGTCTCCTCCGCGATCGCCGCGATCAGCTCTTCTTTGCTGCCGAAGTAGCGGTAGACCGCGCCCGCCGAGAGGTCGACTTCTTTGAACACATCCTGCATTGAGGTGGCGTGGAAGCCGTTGCGGGTGAAGCAGCGGGCGGCGCCATCGAGGATCTGACGGCGCCGGGCGTCGCGGTGGGCCTGGGAGACACGTGCCATTGCGTCAGTGTAAACGAACGTTCCTTCTTGACAAGTGAGCGCGCGCGTCTCCATAGTGAGAATGCAAAAACGAACGATCCTTCTTTTTGGAGACGATCATGTCCGACATCCCCGACGCCTCCGGCGGGTCCGCGGGATCCGCCCACCGACTGCTCGTGGTCATCGTCGCGGTACCCCTCCTGGCCGCCTTCGCACTGTGGGCGTTCGCCTGGCCCGCGGCCCGCATGGCACCTCGCGACCTGCCGCTGGGCGTGGCCGGCCCGCCCGCCGCAGTGAGTCAGGTCGAGCACCGGTTGGCCGAACGCGAGGGGATGTTCGAGGTCCGCCAGTTCGCCGACGAGGACGCCGCGCGACGCGCCATCGAACAGAGGAAGATCTACGGCGCAGTCGTCGTGTCGGCTCAGGGACCGCGGATCCTTACGGCTTCCGCGGCGAGTCCGGCCGTAGCTCAGCTGCTGCGCGAGTCTGCGGCGTCCCTGCAGCCCAAGGCACCCGGGGGGGACAAGCGGCCCTCCGAGGGAGGGGCCCCTCTCACCGCGGTGGAGGACGTAGTCCCGGCCCCCGCGGGAGACCCCCGTGGGAGCGCCTTCGGTGCGAGCATCCTGCCCCTCGTGCTCTCGGGCGTTGCGGCCGGTGCCCTGACGGCGCTCTCCGGACTGCGCGGAGCGCGCGCGGTAGGAGCCCTCGTCGCCTGCACGCCGCTGGTCGGGCTGGTCGGTGCCGGCGTGGCCCATAGTTGGCTCGGCGTGCTGGAGGGGCCGTGGTGGCTCGTCGCGGGCGGCATCACCCTGACCACCCTCGCCGTCGCGGCGACTGTCGCAGGTCTGCACGCCGTACTGGGCAAGCCGGGGGTGGCGGTGGGTGCCCTGCTGGTGGTTCTGCTGGGCAACCCCTTCTCGGGCGCGGCCGGCGGTCCGCACGTCCTTCCCGAACCCTTGGGAACACTCGGCCAGTTGCTGCCCCCCGGCGCGGGTGCCTCACTCCTGCGATCGGTCTCCTTCTTCGACGGAGCGGCAGCCGGTACGCCCGTGCTCGTCCTCGCCGCGTGGGCGGTGGCGGGGCTCCTCGGAGTCGTTCTCGCCCGCAGTCGGTCACAGGCCTAGAACGCAGCGTCCCCGTGACCTTCGACGCGGGGACGCCGCGCGCTGCGGACGGCGTCGGGCCAGGGTGGGTGCGAGGTCGGCCAGGCGGTCGACGGCCTTTATGACATAGCGGTAGGCGGTCCTGGCCCCGATGTCGAAGCCGGCGTCGATCTGGTCGTAGGTGGGCGAGTGCAAGAAGGGCCTGTCGGTCGGCGCTCCGAGGCCGCCACCGGGAGCAGATCGCACGATGGTGCGCACGCAGTTGCCGTGCGACGAAGCGCAGGGCGGAGCTGAACACGTCGATACCGGCCGAGTAGGCAAGCATATGAAGCCTCTGGTGGAGACGGTTCTCGTAGCCGCAGAACCAGCTACCACGGGCTTTAGCTCGTTGTCAGGCCAACTGGGCATCCCGCGCGGCCTGCTGGAGCAGGGCTCAGTTTCGTGACTCCCACACCAATGACGTTGCCCAGAGCAACGGGTACTCATTGCGGGAAAGAGAATCGGTGGAAGGCTGTCGGCCGGTGATCGTCCGGTCACCTTGTCCACGTAATCTGGAAAAGAGTCATGAAGCTTTTAAGCCTCGCAGCCGCGCTCACTTTTTCCGTACTCGCCGGGGGAGCGGGGGATGCCGACGCGGCATCCCGCCAGAACGTCCCGGGCGGTATCGGTACGGGCACCTGCGGCTACCTCGAGGACGGAGGGTACTCGTGCAACGAGGTCGTCCGGAGCTACTCCCGGGATTTCATGGGGGTCGTCACCGTCAAGTGCCCTAAGCCGGGCACCCGGATGCTCACCCAGTCGTTTGAGCCGAACAGTTCGGAACTCAAGATCAGGAACTTCGCCGAAGAGCCGCCGAACCAGGCGAGCGGCTTCGGCTTCAACGTCACCGTGATCAACAACAGCCATACGCAGAGCCATTCGGCGAGGCTCTCGTACACCTGCGCCTCCGACGAGGAGTACGAGGTGTATAAGAAGTTCTCCATCCGGGAGGCGATGCCCAAGGAATCGGGCATCGACAGCCCCGGGATATACGACTTCAATCTCTACTGCCCGAGTAGTCACCCCGTCTACAAGAGGGCTGAGGTCAGGGTGAACACACCCGACGCCGACGTCCACAGCGACATCATCCCCATCGACGTGGCGGGGACCAAGGGCGCCGAGTTCGCCAACACCAACGGCAGCCGGTTCCGTGTGAGCGCCAGCGCCAGCGCCTACTGCCGCAGAGCCTCCTGACGTCGAAGAACCACATGCCCGTGGGCGGGGAGGACACCTCAGGTGTCCTCCCCGCCCACGGGCATGTGGTTTAGGACAACGCCTCGGACTTCGTCTCCCCCTGCGATCGAGGGGTCTTCTCGCCTACCCGCTTCGGTTCGATCGTGCGGGGGTCGACCGCCTCGCCGGGGGCGCCGGCCTTGTAGAGGCCTTCGGGGTCGTTAGGGCGGTCGTGGGGAAGGAGGAAGAAAGTCCGGCGCTGGTAAAGCCCGCTGTCGGGATTAGGCTCGGCGTCACGGACGAGTTCGGTGTACCCGACCATGCGTCCATCACGGGCGTACTGAGGCCTGCCCGTACGCCTCCCCGTCTTGTCAAGGGCCTGGCGGACGTAGTCGAAGCACTCTGGGTCCTCTAGCCACACCACGGCGGCTTCGTGGACGAGCTGGCTCTGATGCATCAGCGAGCTCATGGCCGCAACTTCTCCTCGTCGTCGGTACCACGTCGATCGGCAGGCGGATCCGAGTGGCGCACCACCATCGTAGGCCGCTTTCCGGCCCTGCCGTCCCCTGCCGCCTCCTGTCGTTTCATGCCCTGCCCTCCGAGGTGTGACCGCTGTCATCGGACAGCAGCGCAATGCCGGGGTAGTACTTCTTACCGCTGGACTTCATCATCTCCGCCGGCGAAGCTAGGCCGACCTCCTGTCGGATACGGCCGGCGAAGGCACGGGCGGTGTCGGGGCGAATCCCCTCACCGTGACACCAGGCTCCATACGACGCGTAGAGAAGCCCTTGCTCGACCCGGAGATCGGCGCTGATGTCCCGGACGCACCGCTCCACCAGGAAGCGCCCGATGTGGTCTTCGGTCGTCTCGTAGGCGGCGGTGGCGGTGCGCACCGAACTCGGGCCCGCGAGGGGATCACGCGTTGCAAGGTAGCGGATGGCTCCCTGGATCAGCCAGGTGAGGATGCCCGGCCCCTCGTCCTGGACCAGCTCGGCAGCCAGGTTGTCGATCTTCCGGTTCGCGGGGACCACGTGCTCGAAGGGGATCAACCGGATCCGGCGCCAGAACGCGTGGCCTCCGGTTCCCACCTCAGGCCGGTGGTTTCCCAGCAACCAAAGCTTGTGCGTCGGGGTGAAACTGAAGTAGTCCTGCCGCATGCGACGGGCCTTGATCTTGTCGCCGCCCGTCAGCAGCTTCACCCTCGCCTCGTCGAACTTGTCGTTCGGTTTGAGCTCGCTACACACGAAGATCCGTCGGCCGTGCAGTTCGGTCAGCTCGGTGGAGTGCTCCGCGAAGGCGCCCTTGTCCATCAGGAAGCCCGGTGGGGCGGCGTCCGCGTAGTCACCCATGATCTGGATCATGACGTCCAACAGAACCGACTTCCCGTTGGCCCCCTTGCCCCAGAGGAAAGGCAGGACCTGGGCACCCACGTCACCCGTGATGGAGTAGCCGAGGAGCAGATGCAGGAAATCGATCATCTCCCGCCCCTTGTCGCCCTCCCCGAAGGTGTCGGTCAGGAACTGGTTCCAACGCGGAGTGGGTATGGCCTGCGGTGCCACCGTGGTCGAACGGGAGTGCAGGTCACGAGAGGCGTCGGGAGCCCGGAGGCGCCCGGTCTGGAGGTCAACGACGCCCGTGGGGGTGCACAAAGCGTAGGCGTCGCCGTCGAGCGCGTCCGGATCGAGGCTGAGCACGGGAGACGCCTTGGCCTGGTGCAGCAGGGCTTTCATGCCCGGGGTGGACATGGTCCTGCGCCGGTGCTGGGCGATTTCCTTGTCCGTGAAGAGTCCCCGGGGGTCGCTGTTGGGCATCTGCTCGGCCATGTCGCCGGCGGCCCACAGGGCAGCCTTCTCTCCCCCGACCCGCTTCCAGCGGTAGGTGTCCCAGGTGTACCAGCCCAGTCCTTCGACGTGCCGGAACCTGTCGCTGTAGAGGTGCGCGAACAGTTTCGCGTTGCCCCGGTCGGTGAGCATCGCTGGAAACGCGCCCTGATCCGGTGAGCCTGCGGACAGCGCGTGGTGAGCTGGCCGGAGGTCGGTTGTGCCGGTGGTGCCGATCTGGAGGTCGAGCATCTGCTGGGCGGCGGCAGCGGCGTCGAAGCGGGTGCTCTCGGCGCTACTCATGCGAGTCCTTCGGGTGGAACGGTCGGACGGCCCCGGCGCGGAGGGCCGATTCGATGATGGTCCCGTTGCGCCGTTCCTGCTTCGGGCGGGCGAGGCGCGCCGCCTGGAAGAGCAGGTCGCGCGCGACCTGTTCCCCAATGTGGCCTGCCGATACCAGACCCCCCGCGGTCCAAGCGGCACGGTTGAGCTTCTCGCTGAAGGAGGCTCCTTCCGGTGTCGAAGCACAGGCTTCCACCTGGTCCAGCAGCGGGCGGAGCGTGCCCGCCGCGGTACGCCGTCGAAGGGGTGCGGTGTGTCGGGGCGCAAGCGGCACGGGAACGGCCTTTCTGGCTATGTGGTCCGTCCGCCGGAGTTCCGCGGCGATCCAATCGGGCAGGGGGGCGGGGAGCCGGGCCCCTGCGACCGGTGCGTACGTGCCCTTCGGAGTGGTGGTGGCGGGAGCCACGATGTATCCGCCGTGGGCCCGCACGTCGACCTGCCAGGCCAACGCCGTTCTGGGGCTGGAACCCGTGGAGGAGCGGCAACGCCCGAGGGTGGGGGGTGCTTCGTACCAGATGTGGAGACCTCCGGAAGGGGTCCTCACCCTCAGGGTCGAAACGTCGTGGGCGGGGTTCGGCTGTCCTCGGTACGCGGCGAGCAGCGCAAGGGTGTCGTACCCGGAGGCCAGTCCGTCAAGGTCGACCTGGTCCGGGATGGGGATTCCCGGCAGGAGACGGTCGCGCTCGGGGGCGTGCGCGGCGTGGGCGTCGACGTCGAGGACGACCAGGCCCGCGGGACCGGTGGCCACCCCCACCCCGAAACGCGGGTCCCTGGTCCACCAAGAGGTGATCCTGACCGGGTCGAGCGTGGCGCAGTGGAATCCGTGGCACCAGCCTCCCGCCGCCATGCACTCACAGCCCTGAGGGGCGTGGCCTGCTGCGCGGCAGCGAGAACAGTTCGCCGGGGGGGTCTTGCGGCCATGTGCCAGGGGGAGCACCGGAAATCCACGGCTTGCCAACCAGAGGGCGACCTCGCGCGATGTCGGTTCCTGGGCCGTGCCCGCGAGCTGTGGATCACCGTGGCTCCGCACGATTCTTCCCTTCTCGGGTTGTGATCAGCGGACCTGGGCGCCACCGCGGCATGTCGCCACACCGAGGACTCAAGGGACTGAAGGGACTGGATTCTCCTGGCGCCGGGCGAGCGTAGCGCATGGGCGGAGCCCCGGAACGGGGGCAGATGTGGCATGTAGAGGAGCTTGGTCCCTTAGGTCCCTCGGGGGTCTGGAGTGGGGGAGGGGAGGCACCGAAGCGGGAGGGACCCTTCCGGCGGGGCCGGTCCCTCAACGAGGGACCGAGGGAACCTGCAGGTCAGGCCCTTCTGAGGCCGGACGGAGGGACCGAAGGGACCCTGTTCTCTAGTTATCGCCACACGAGGCAGGTGTGACACGTACGCACATGCACACGCGCGAAAGAGCCGATGGATAGAAGAGGGTCTCTTCAGTCCCTTTCCGCCTCTGGTGTGCCACCTGACCTGCGGTTCTGGTGGAGGGACCAAAAGGGTCCGAAGTCCGCCCGCCCTGCCTTGCTCCTGACCCTGGTCGCGCCCCTCCTCCTCGAGAATCAGAGCAACAGTTACTCAGCCCGAAAGCAGGGCATCCCCCCTGTAATAGGTTGCCGGGGAGTCCGTCGACGTCGCGTTCCGCACGCCAAGGCGTGGTGGGGGAAGGCAGGGGTGGGAAGCCGACTTGCTTACGGTCCCTCCCTCTCCCCCTCAGGAGCCTCCCCCCGGAGCGGGCTCCCCGCGGACGCCCCCAGTAGGCCCGGTTCATGTCCTTCTGCCGCGAATGCCCAACGGCCCGCCTGGGCGGGCCCGTCGACACGTCGGAGCGGCCCAGGGCCCGTACCGCCGGCACGGGCCCTGGAGCGTCAGGCTCCTCGCACTGCTCCTTCCTCCCAAGCCAAGCGATCGACCGCTGAGATGGGGGAGCGTTGTGGGGAGGGGCAGCTCAGACCGAGCAGAACACGAACGTGCTGACGTCCGTCGTGAGGTCGTTGTAGTTGAGGATGTCGTACGTGGCCTTGTTCGGGTACACGCTGCGGTCGACATTCTTGTAGGCGACGATGCCCGTCTCCAGGTCGTCTCCGTCCTCGTCGTCCACGGTCACGGCGCTGTCCGAGTAGAACGGGTGCGTCGAGGGGCAGGGCGTGGTTATCTCACCACTGCTCTTTGCGCCCCACTCCGGCGCTCCGGAAATACGGAGCTGGTTCTCCACGCTCACCGTGTCGGGGAACTTCCCGGGGTTCACGTTGCTGCACACAATGGTGAGCCTGAGTTGCACCGTCTGTTGCTTGTGCGACGGCTGACCCTTGGGCTGACTGTTGCTGAACTCTACGGTCACCTCGTTGAATACCTGGCCCTGTCGGACCTTGTCCGCCCGGAAGACGTTCTTCGCTATGTTATCCCTGTCGAGATTCCCGCGCTGAATTGCGTCCATTCCCACGGACTTCAGGAAGGATTTCGTCCCACCGCAACCGAGCGAAACCTGTACCTTCCCGCCGGGGCCAATGACCGCGCTCAGCGTGGTCTTCGTCTTCAGAGTCTCCCCGGGGACCTCGTCGGCGAACGCGGGGCCCGAGGAAGCGGCCAGTCCAGTGGCGAGCAGCATTCCCGCCAATGCCGCGCCCGTGCTTCGAGTCAGCTTGGTGCTCATCTGTTCATCCCCCGATAGTGTTTGGTGTACCAGCTGTCCGCGTCAACGTATGACGCTTCCGTGCCGAATGCCTGAGCAATTGCTGCCCTGCGGTTCGCAGTGGGTTGGGGTTGGGAGGCATTGCCCGGACCTGTGCTGCTCCCCCGGGCACCTTCCAACCGGACCTCGCGCGGGTTGTCGTTCCCGTCGAACTCGGGGCAGGAGCGGGAGTGCTGGCGTCAGGGGACGAGGACGCTGAGGGAGGTCCCCGAGAGCCTGAAGCCGAGCTTCTCGTAGAGGCGGCGGGCCGGATTGCCCTCACTCACCGCCAGCCCCATCGACGGGAAGCCACGTGACGCGGCGTCAACCAGCACCCGGCGCAGCAGGACAGACCCCAACCCCGGGAAACGCACGTCCGGTCGACGGAAGACGTTGGCGATCCACGGAAGACCACCGCGGTCCGTGATGACGGCTCCTGCGACCACCCGGTCCGCTCCGTCCACCGCCAGGGCACTGCAGCCCAGGACCGGTCCCACCATCTCACCCGCCAGCAACGGTCCCAACTGGGTCTCCAGCGCTTCCTCGTCGCTCCCCTGGAAGTGATCCGGATGGCCCGCGGGGAAGGCGCACCGCCAGGCAGGGAGGACGTCACGAGCTGGACGGATGCAGGGGACGCTGCGAAGCTCCCCCGGCAGGCTCAGGACCGACCACTCCGCCGGGAGCGGCAGGGAGACGAGATCACGGCGCATGGTGTGGGCATGCCGCACGACGTATCCACCGTGGCGCACGAGTTGTCGGCCGAGGTCCTCAGGCCCCTCGACGATCCATCCGGACATGCTGGCCAGTACCGACGGGACGGGATTGGGCCCTATGACCTCGACGAGTTTGGCGCACGGGCGGCCGTGATGAGTGCCTCGGACGTAGGTGAGGACCGCCCGGCCGTCGGGACCGGCAAGGGGCAGGCGTCCTTCCTCGTGAGCAGTCATTCGGATATCCGTATCTCGTGACGGGAAACGACTCTGGTTCTTCCCCACAGACTGGTGTGGAGATCGGAGGTGGGCGCCCGGGGCGGCTTCGGCCAGACAGCCTGGTCCCTCTGCCCGGTGTCGCCCGGTTCGGAATCCACGGTCGCGCGTTCGGTTCTCGGACGACTACGACCGTCTTGGCCTCCGCCTGGTCCTATGCGCACGTCAGGAAGGGATGGCCGGCCCACCGTTGCCGATGTCTACGGAGGCGATGCCGCCGGATCGTCGAAGGCGAACCCCACCGTGCCCCCGTCGGGCAGCCCAGCGGTCTACCGGGCGTTGGTACGTAACTGTGGCAGGTCGTGGTGCGTGAAATAGCTCGTCCGCCAACGCGAGGGCAGAGCGACCGAAGAGCACGGCTCCGGAGAGCCGCATCAGGGGGAGGGTAATGGTGTCGGGCTCGGAGTGGGGACTCGCGGGTCGTCGAGGAGCATGTTGCGCGAGCCACGAGGGCTTGCTTGCACCCCGATGTAGCCGGTTGCGCCGAACACCCCCAACGCGGCGAGTGCGAGCATCTCGGCGGCGAGGTGTACGCCGTCCTCGGCGAAACTCGGCGACGTCCTCCTCCTTCCTGTGGGCGTGCACGGCTTCCGAGGCGGCGGCCACCGCTGTGCCCCGTATTTCGGATTTATCCTAGGCCCACAATCAGGACTGCTCGTTTGTGATTAAGGTGCCGACGAGGGAGATCCGCCGTTCCCGATCCGTCTGCCTGAAGGGGCATTGGCTCAGGTCCACGCTCCACTTCTCCACGAGAAGGACCTCGCTGAAGCTATCGAGCTGTTCCGTGCCCCATGCGGCGTCCCGTTCGGTGAATCGGAGCAAGCCTTCGCTGAATCCGCTCGCCGATTCGCCGTGCATCGTGATGCCTACCTTTCCCGTTGTTCTTCGCGAGACTGGGGGTCGTTCACGATCAGTCCGGTTTGTTGGGCTTCTGGCACAGCCCGCCCCTGGGTTGAAGTTGGTCGGGAGCCGATCGCAGAAACGGGGCCGTTGCGGCGCTCCGTTGTCCTACCGGGACAGCCGGACGGCCGGACGGCCCGGGATGTGCCGTCCGGCCTGGAACGCCCCAGTGGTCAGGCTTCGGCCTGTGTCAGGCACGTAAAGTCTACGGTTGCCCGCTCGGGGATGGAATTCTCATTGGTATAGGTGACTACGATGCCGCTTTCGTTGGAGTTCGGAGTCCAATGACTCTTTACCCCCGTCCTCGTCGTGATTTGGATAGAGGAGAGAGCCACGAATCTGTGACTGGAAGGGCACGTGGCTGTGGCGGTGGTGGTGGTGGGTTGGATCTTTCCGTCTACGATCTTGGCGGCCGGAACTCCATGTGTGATCGTCAAGTCGATCGGGTTGATCTCACTGCACCGCCAGCCGATGTGAACCGTGCCGCTTGCCGTACGGCTTCGATTGATCACATTTGCCCCGAATCCCTCGGGGTGAATTTGGCTTGGCCTCAGCTTTACCAGACCGGTGATCGATATGTCGCCGGTCTGTGGAGAGTACATGAAATCGGTCAGATACCGACCGAGGCTGTTGCAGCGGTACTCCTCCCACCGCATGTAGTCCCCGGGGACATGGAGGAGCCCTTCGCAGATGTAGCCGCCGACCGCGTCCGGCTGGCATTGGATCGGCATCGGATCGGTGTCCGCGTGGGCTGGTGAGGAAAGGGCGAGTACCGAAATCACGGACGCTGCTGTGGCTGTCAATGTAGCCATGATTCTCTTGGGCAGGGTCACTGCTTTCCCTTCGTGAAGTTTAGGCCAATTGCACGTGCATGACCGGGGTGTGTGGTCAAGTGTTGCTGTGCAGGGGGAGCTGTTCTTGAGCAGCCAATGCTCTGCTGTGCGTCCGGCGGTGTGTTCGTACGGCGGCCGGGAGAGGTGCCCGGCCGCCTCAGTAGAGGCTGTTCATCGCGGCCCGCACTTCGTCGAGGGTCGCATCGGCCACGCTCGTTGCCCGCTCGTTTCCGTCGCGCAGTATCCGGCGCAGGTACCCACGGTCCTGCGTGTACAGTGCGCGACGGCCTCGGATCGGCGCCAAGTACTGGTTCACTGCTTCCGTCACCAACCTTTTGAGGGCGCCGGACCCTGCGGGACCGATCTCGGCGGCGATGCGTTCAGGGCTGTCGTCTTGGCAGAGGGCCGCCAGGAGCAGGAGCGAGGACACCTCCGGGCGGTTAACCGGGTCGTAGGTGATGTACCGCTCGGAGTCCGTCCTGGCGCCCTTGAGTAGACGTGCTGTCTCGTCCGCGCTCGCGGCCAAAGTGATGGCGTTGCCCCGGCTCTTGCTCATCTTCCCCCCGTCTGTGCCGAGGAGCAGTGGTGCGCGCGACAGCAGGACGTCGGGCTCGGGGAACACAGGGACACCTGTTCCGTACCGGTCGTTGAAGCGTCGGGCGATCGTCCTGGTGAGTTCTACGTGCGGGAGCTGGTCCTGCCCGACCGGGACCAGGTTGGCCTTGCAGAACAGGATGTCCGCGGCCTGGTGGACGGGATAGGTGAACATCAGGCCGCTGACTGAGGACTGCTTCGAGTGGGCGATCTCGTCCTTCACCGTGGGGTTTCGGTTCAGTTCGGCCAGGAGACGAGGCTGAGGGAAGGGAGGAGCAGCTGTTTGAGGGCGGGTACCGCGCTATGAGCGAAGACAGTGCTGCGTTCCGGGTCCACGCCGACGGCGAGGTAGTCGAGGACCAGTTCCTCAACGTGCGCGGGCAGGTCGACCGCCACGTCGCGGTCAGTCAGGACCTGGTAGTCCGCGATGATCGCGAACATCTCCACCCCGAGGTCCTGCAGAGGCACCCGGTTGTGGAGGGTGCCGAAGTAGTGCCGAGGTGCAGGCGGCCGGTCGGGCGGTCACCCGTCAGTACACGGAACCTCCCGGGCTCTTGCAGGATCCGTTCCTCCAGCACCACGCTACGGTTTCGGACCGCGGCCCTACCCGGGACATCGGTGCGGGAGGGCGGGCGGGGTGCTGCGCAGGCGGCCGGCTCGATGGTGGCGTTCACGTGGTCTCCTGAGGTCGTGGGTGTCGTCGTTGCCGTCGGCCGGACGGCACGCGACCCCTGGACCGGGGAACGCGAAAGGGCCGTCCATCTGAACGGCCCGGTCGTGTACGAGGTGTGGCCGCTCTACGAGGAGCGCCACCAGATCGGACACGAGGAAATATGCAGGGGCCGACGCTACCGCACCCACGACCGGGCCGAGGGGGCCCTCAAATCCCGGGGACGGAGCGCCTCGACGACGGAGCGGCCCCGAACGGCGCCAAAACGGGTGCCCCCTCGGTGACGGAGCACACCGCGGGCGGCGTCCCCAACTCCCCGGAACAGGCCGCGGCCCCTGTGAGCGAAGTCCTCGTCCTCCTCGGCGACTGAACGGAGCAGCCAAGCGGAACGACGAGTTCGCAGTCCTTCGCGCCGGAGGCCGCGTCGAGCTGGTCCGTGCGCAGCCCGGTTTCCGGCGTGTGCGCCCGGGGACGTGGCCGGCGGGGGCGCCCGGGTGGGTTTCCGCCGCCGACGGGGCGGTTCGGGTCAGACGGCCGAGCCGGCCTTCCACCGCGCCCAGCTCATATTCCAGCCGTTGAGGCCGTTGTCGGGGGCGATGGTCTTGTCCTTGGAGTTCTTCACGATCACCACGTCGCCGATGATCGAGTTGTCGTAGAACCAGGCGCCGGGCTGGTTGGGGTCGTCGGCGCCCTTGACGTCGTTGAGGCCGACGCAGCCGTGGCTGGTGTTGACCTTGCCGAAGATTGAGTCGGCGCCCCAGTAGTTTCCGTGGATGAAGGTGCCGGAGGTGGAGAGCCGCATGGCGTGCGGGACGTCCTTGATGTCGTACTCGCCCTTGCCGTCGTCGTCGGCAAACCCGACGGTGGCGCCATTCATCCGGGTCTCCTTGAACCTCTCGGAGATCACCATCTGGCCGTTGTAGGTCGGCGTCTCGGGCGAACCGGCGGATATCCGGATGGTCTTGACCGTCTTGCCGTCCTGGGTGACCGTCAGCGTCTTGGTAGCGGCGTCGACGGTGGTGACCTGGTTGCGGCCGATCGTGAAGGTGACGGTCTTCTGCTGGACGCCGTAGACGCCCTCTACTCCCTCGACGCCGTCCAGGGCGAGCTCGAGGGTGACGGTCGAGCCCTCCTGCCAGTATTCGTCGGGGCGGAAGTCGAGCCGCTGGTCGTTGAACCAATGGCCGACGACCTCCTGGCCGCTGCTGGAGGAGACGGTGATCCCGGACTGGACGGCCTTGCGGTCGGTGATCGCCTTGTTGAAGTTGATCGACACGGGCATGCCGACGCCGACGGTGGAGCCGTCCTCGGGCGTGAAGTTGCCGATGAAACTGTTGCCCGGCGACACAGTGGTGAACGAGGACGTCTCGTGGGCCTCCAAGCCCTCGTTGTCCTTCGCGGTGGCGGAGATCTTGTACCTCGTGGAGCGCTCCAACTGCTCCTTCGGCGTCCAGCTCCTGCCGTCGGAGGAGAGGGCGCCGGGCACCTCGGTGCCGTCGCCCATGGTCATGGCGACCTGAGTGAGGGTGCCGTCGGTGACGGTGACCTTGGCGGCGTTGATGCTGGCGTTGGACGCGCCCTTCTTCGGTTTGATGGCTATTCGCGCCGTGGAGACACCCTTGGCGGCCGCCTCGTCGACTTGTGCCTGCGACCCCTTGGAAGGCGTGGTGGTGGAGGGCTCGTCGCCGCCGCCTGAACAGGCCGACAGCACCAGAACACCGCCGAGCAGCCCGGTCGCGGCCCTCAGACCGCAGCGCCGCTTGCTTTCCGTCATCACACGCTCTCCACGATGTAGGTTTGGCCGTCGACCGGGGCCAGTGACGCGGGGGCCGACGCAGCCCGCATCATCGAGGTGGTTTCTTGGTACCGCGGCTACGCCCACATCGTTGAAAACGATCCTGAGGTCGCAGTGCACATCGGAGGACGATGCTCTGGTCCTCGTCCCCGAAGAGGACGGGGTGCGCGCGGTCATGCCTTACGGACCGTACGGGGCAACGCGGGCGAGTCCATGAGTAGCGACTGCTCTGACCTCCCCTCACCACGGTGTGTCCGTCGGGGCGCACAGCCCCACCGGTCGGGCGTCCGGGGCCGAGCGGTCCCCGCGCACCGACGGAACGCCGAAACCCGCACGGGGTCACGCGGTGGTGTCGGGCTCGCTGAACCACGCGAGGATTCGGCGGCCTCGACGGTGACGGCAGCCGTTCCGTCCCACCTGATCCTCGTGTGGAGCGGGACCCACCCCGGGACGGCCGGGTAGGGTGACCACCTGCGCGTTCGTGGACCGGCCCGCCCGGGATTGGGTCACTTTGGCGACCTTCCCCGGGCCCCGGTAGACACCGACGCCCAAGAGGCCGTCGCGCGCACCGGCGAGGCTCCTCGAGAGGTTCCCCGAGGCGGCGACCGGCCGGGCCGGCAGCGCGCCGGCGAAGCCGTGTCCGTCCCCTCCCGTCCAGGACGCGTCCCGATCCGAGAGCCGCATCGTCGCGCCGTGGCCGAGCAGCACCTCCTCGCCGGGCGGAGACGGTGCCGGGGACCACGGCCAAGGCGACACCTGCCAGTGGAACGAGGACCGCGGTCACCGTGACGGTGGACCTCACCGCGTCGCGCCGTCGACGGATCACCCTCCTCCCGGAGCATCACCGCCCGTCGGGGCCTATCCCACCCGCACACTCGCCGCGATCTCGTGGAGCGCCGCTGCCAGTCGTCCTGGCAGTTGGGCCATCTTTCCAGGGCGACCGACCCGCCCGCGTGGGTGCCGGCTTCCCCGTGCCGCCCCGCCGGGTCGGTGAGGGCTCCGTCGTCCCGGAGCTTGGCCAGACCGCGCGCGATCTGGCTGCGCACGGTGCTCTCCCACGTTCCCGAGGCGCCGCGATCTGGGGCGGCGGCACGTCCTCGAAGTAGTGGAGTACCAGCGCGGACCGCTGCCGGAGCGGCAGCCTGGCGCGGGGCGTCGACGAGCACGCTGCGGTGCTCCAACAGAACCGTCCGATCGGTTACCGGAGTCTCCGGCATCCTGGGGTGAACCACTCGCGGATCCTCCGTCTGCGGAACCTGTCCGTGCGGACGTGGACATGATCTTCCGAACGTACGCCGCCGCGTCCCGTGGACAGCTTCCACAGGATCCCGTTGAGGACCTGACGCCGGTCCCGCACCGGCCGCCCCATCCGAGGCGCAGCCAGCAACGGCCCGATCACCGCCCACGCTTCATCAGTCACTTCATGACGACGCACACGAACGGCCAAACGGCCCACCGACATTGCGGACACGCCCTAGACTAGCTAGGGCCTGGCCCGCTCCCGCGGCGACCGCGGTCTTGCCGGCGCCTCCCTTCTGGTTGCACACGACCAACCGCTCGACCACGACGGGCCGTTGCACGGCCGTAGCGGGGTTCGCCCTCAACCACAGGAACACCGACTGGGCCAGGCCCTGTACGAGGGGGATGCCTCGAGCCGAGCAGTCGGTGCGCTCGTCATCGGCCTTCAGAAGCGGCCTCCTTGGTCCGTCGAGAAGCACCGACTACTCAATTCATCCCCCCCTCGCCCCGCCTAGGCTTCCGTCGTGGGCGACGCTCCGTGTGCGGACGAACCTGCCGGGCGGAGCCCTTTCGATTGGGCGTCCGGCCGTGTCCATCCCGGAGACATGCCCCTCGACACCACCTATCCGCAGATCCGTGAAGGATGCCCTCCATGAAGACGTCACGACGCACCCCCTTCCTCATCGCGGGCGCGGTGCTCACGGCCGTACTGAGTACCGGCGTCGGTGCCACGCCGGCGGCGGCGGCCGTCGCATGCACCCCCATCTGCGTACTCGACGCCCGCGTTGGCGGACACGCAGACTTCGACAGGGTCGTCTTCGACCTCAGCGCGGGAACGCTGCCCGACGCCCGGGTGACCGCGTCGACGAGCGGGGCCTACGAGACACCCAGCGGACAGGACCAGCTGATCGAGATCTCCGGCAAGTCCTACCTGGTCCTCGACCTGTCGACCGCCCACGCCCACGACGACCGCGGGGTCGACACGTACACCGGCCCCCGAGTGCAGGCCGTGGACCTCCCTTCCGTGAAGGGGGTTCAGCTCCTGAACGACTCTCAGGGGCACGTGCTGTTCGGGGTCTCCCTCGACGACCATTCCCGGTACAAGACCTTCAAGCTCGCGAAGCCCAACCGCCTCGTCGTGGACGTCTACCACTGACCTGCTCCGTCCCGGCCCGGTGAGGGCGACCTCTCGCGCCGCCCCCGGCTGACCGGGGCCCCTTCGGACGCACGGGGCGTCGAACCCACCCCGAGATTCGTTCCGTCGGAGGTCGCCCTCCCCGCCGTCACCGGCCGGACTCTAGGTCGGTGACGCGGCGGATCCGGAGAGCAACGACTACTCATGTGGCCCACGTCACCCCGTCTCTAGGTTCGTGCACGGCGCGGCGCGCGAGCGCCGGCGACCGGCCCTCGGGGAGGCCCACACCCGCGGGGAACGGCGCCGCCCCGTGCGGCCGTCCGACGGCCGCACGAACCACCAGACGTTCGAGGGGACACGATGAAAGCCCAGCGCAACAAACACCTCGGCCTCCCACTGCTGCTGACCGCCGTGATGACCTGCGTCGTCGCACCGGCGGGCACGGCCCAGGCGGACACCGGAGCCGTCGTTTTCTTCGACAACGTGCGCGTCTTCGACGGCAAGCAGGCCATACCGAAGGCGGACGTCCTGGTGAGGAACGGGCTCATCAAGAAGGTCGACCCCACCCACGCCATCACGCCGCCCACCGGAGCGACCGTCGTCGGCGGAAGCGGCAAGACCCTGATGCCCGGTCTCATCGACGGGCACACGCACATGCTGACCGTCCGGGACATGAAAGATGCCCTCCTCTACGGCGTCACCACGGTCGTCAGCGCCGGCGAGAACCCCGGAGTGCGCGAGTACACCCAGTGCACGGGACCGCAGACAAATCGCGCGGACCTGATCCCGTCCAGCTTCTTCGCCACCACCACCGGCAGCCACGGCACCGAACTCCCGCCTGAGTTCTTCGGCGAGATCCCGCTGCTCACCCAGGTTTCCCAGGTGCCCGGGTGGGTCGACGACCGCATCGCGGAGGGCGCGCACCACATCAAGGTGATCTACGAGGACCACTCGAAGTTCCAGGAGACCCCCGCCCCGAAGCTGCCGATCGAGATCGTCGAGGCACTCGTCGACGACGCCCACGCGAAGGGCCTCGACGTCATCGGTCACGCGACGACCACGGCGGACGCGAAGGAGCTCCTAGAGACCGGCGTCGACGGCCTGACGCACGTGCCGGTGGACCCCATCGACCAGGAGTTCCTGGACCTGATGGTGGACAACGGTGCCCACATGACGCCCACCCTCGACGTGGAGCGGGCCGGCGACGGGGTCACCCTGGGAGTGGGGGAACTGGCCGACCCCCACCTCTCGCCCTGGCTCTCGCCGACGAACCAGTTCTTCCTGGGTCTCACGCCGCCGCCCGGCTTCGGGGATCGGTGGAGCTACACCGACTCCAGGAATAACCTCGCCCAGATCAAGACCGCGGGGATTACCGTCCTGGCCGGCACCGACAACGCGAACCCCGGCGTCACCACCGGGGCGGGCATGCACCGGGAGCTGGAACTGCTGGTCGACGCCGGGCTGACGCCCAAGCAGGCCCTGAGGTCGGCCACCCACAAGGTTGCCAAGGCCTACGGCTTGTCCGACCGGGGGATGGTCAAGGAGGGCAAGCTGGCCGACCTCCTGCTCGTGAACGGCAATCCCATCAACGACGTGCTGGACTCCCGGAAGATCGCCGGAATCTGGCGGATCGGAACGCCGGTGGACCGCACCGCCCTGCTGAGCGAGGCTAGTGCCCCCACCGATCCGGCCTGCACCCCCTGACCGGAAGGTGGTGATTCTGCATCGACGCGGGTGCCCCGCTCCGCGGCAAAGGAGCGGGGCACCCGCGTCGGCGCGGTCGGACACGATCCCGCCGGTGAACGCGCAGGTGGTGTTCGCGTCGCCGAGACCCTCGACGGTTGCCCACAAGGCGGAGACGAGGGTTGTCCGCGTGACGCGCGGCGGTGCATACGGCGCAAGGCATGGTGTCGTCGGCCCGGACCGCTCGAAGGCTGCCCGGGGGTTCCGCCGCGTACCGGGGACCGTGGCGAAGGGCGGTGAAGCGGCCCGGGCGATCGGCGCCGGCCCGGTCGCCACTCCCACTGCGCGAACCGCCGTGCCGCGTCCGGTGGGTGCCGTGCTTCCCGCAAGCCCGGCACCCACCGGACGCCCCGACCCGGGAGGAGGGTCCGGGGACGGGGACGTCGCGCGGGCCTCGCACAGAAGATAGAGGCCGGCGCTCCGCGCCTCCCATGTCAGCAGACGCGCGGCGAGCCCGTATGAGTAAGCCGTGCCCTTCCGTCGGCGGGCACCGCTCTCGCCGGTTCCGGCGGACCGCAGGGCCCGGGCAGACCGGCGTTCCCGCCGTGGTCGGGCCCCGCCGGTGCAGGGCGCGACGGACGCCGCGGTGCCTTCCGCGGGCGAGGACCAGGGTTCGTAGCGGCCGGACTCCAGGTTCCAGTCGGCGGTTTCGCGAACCAGTGCGGCAACGGCGGAGACGCGGACGTGGACGTGGACGTCCAGGCGCGGGACGGAAGGGAACGTCGTGCGCAGCCGGGCACGGCGGCGGTTGTGGTATTCGTGCAGGCGCCGTCCGATCCACTCCTCGACCCGTGTGAGGGCCTTGCGCAGGTAGAGGTGGTGCTCCCGCTGGGTGAGGAGCACCAGGTTGTGGTATTCGCCCGCCGTGCGCTCCTTGGGCGGGGAGAGGATGTCGTTCGCGGCGAAGGTCGCCTCGCCGCCGACCTGCCCGGCACACGGCGAGGAAGGCCACCGCATGGTGGCATTCGGTACTCAGACATCGGCGGATCCGCGCTGGAAGGATTGGGGGAGAAGCGCATCACCGGTTTTCAAAGGGGCGGTAAGAGGGAAAAGGCGAGAGTCGTGTTGGGCGCGGCGGCGACGACGATCGTCCTGTCCGCCGGAATGGCGGCCGCGGAGTTCTCGGAGCCGAAGAGCCTTTCCGGAGCGGGAGCCCTGGCGGCCAGGGAGGTGGTGACGGTGAGGAGCCCATACGAGCCGGAGTCGGCACGGGTGGTCGAGGCTTAGTACTGCAACGGCCTTTGGTGTGACGGGTGGGCAGCTTCTGGTGGTGTGTGTCCGCGTCGTTTGTAGTGGCTGAGGCGAGCTTGGTGTTGTCGGCGCCGTCGCCAGTGTGACCAGTGCAGGACGTGTTCGACGGGTGCGGGACGGCGGTGGGTGAGGCGGTGGATCAGGCGTCGTAGTTCGGGGAGGGTGAGGGGTATGAGCTGGGAGGATCCGTTTCTGCTTTGTCGGTGTCGAGCGCGCGGGCCCGCAGGACGGTGAGGCAGGCGTGGGCGGCCATGGCGAGGGTGATGTGACGGTGCCAGCCGGGGTAGCGGCGGACCTGATAGTCGTCCAGGCCGCACTCCTGCTTGGCGGTCTGGAAGCATTCCTCGACAGCCCAGCGGCTGCCGGCGACGCGGATCAGTTCGTCGAGAGTGGTTTCCGCGGGGCAGTAGGCGATGTAGTAGGAGATCTCTTGGGGTCGGTTGACACTGCGGCGGGCGATCACCCAGTGCCGGCGGTCTTCGCGGTGCCAGGGCCGGACTTCGACTCTCGCCCAGTCATAGATTCGTGGTCCGTGGGCACCATTGCCGCAGGAACGGCGTTTCCATTTCTGCCGTGGCAGGCCGGGGAAGAGGTCATGGACAGGGTGGTCCAAGACATCGGCCCGCTCGAGCTCGGTCCGCCAGCCTTTGGAGAAGCCGTAGGCTGCGTCCGCGGTCACCCATCGGAACGGGATCTTGTCGGTGACCGCCCGGCGGACCATCGCTTTGGCGGTAACCACTTTCGTCTCGAAGGCGACCACGTCGTCAATGCCCGCGGCTCGGCATCGTTCCCGGTCATCGGTCCATGACGTGGGCAGATACAAACGGCGGTCGATCAGCGTGCGCCCACGGGCGCTGGCATAGGCGAGGAAGACGCCGACCTGGCAATTCTCCGTCCGCCCTGGGGCCCGTATTTCAATAACTGTCAGCGAGGGGTTTCCGCACGGGCGCTTCGGTCGTGTAGCTGTTCCAATGTGCGGGCGGGCGATCCTGGTATCGGCGTGACGAGGACCCGGTGCAGGTCCAGGAGCCGTTTTGCGTCTTGATACTGGATGGACAGGTTGGTGCGGTTGACGCCCAGTATTTGGGCCAGGAACGTCATGGTCACCGCTCTGCGGCGGCGCAGGATGGCTGCAAGGAGCCGGTGGGTGTGGTCCACGCTGCTGGTCTGTGGGTGGCGGTAGCTGCGCGGGCGGTGGAAGCGTCGCTGGAATGCTGCCTCGGCCAAGGCGTCCCAGAAAGGCTCCGAGACCGTCACCAAATACGCGAAGGCGGTTCGTGACATGCCGGTCAGGGCCGGATCGGTGAGCATCGCGGTCAGCGTCGGGTCGGTCCGGTGTGTCGTGGCCGGCGCGTCTGGCGCTCGCGGGGGAACGGGAGACAGTGTGTAGTTCCAGTCACCGTGGAAGGTGTTGGGTGTGATCGGAAGGGCGTGGAACTCGGCGGGTGTGACGCTGATGCCGAGGTCGTAGCTGCCTGTGTCCAGTTCGGCCCCGATGGTCAGGCCGGTTCTGGTTGTCGTGGCGGCGATGGTCTCGAGGACGACCTGGTAGCTGGTCAGCGGCCGTCCCCGCCAGTTCGCGGTGATGTGACAGAACATCCGATGCTCTATCTTGTTCCACTTCGAAGTCCCCGGCGGTAGGTGGCAGACCGTGATCTCCAGGCCGCTCTCTCGTGCGAATGCGGCAAGGTTGCTTTTCCAGGTCCAGCGGCGGGGGTCGTTGGAGCCGCCGGAGTCGGCGGTGATCAGGAGCCTGCCGGCATTCGGGTGGTCCGACCGTCCGCGGTGCTGCCACCAGCGTCGGATGGACTCCACCGCGAACTGGGCGGTGTCGTGGTCGGTGCCGACGTTGACCCATCCGCTGTTGTTGGCAATGTCGTAGATCCCGTAGGGGATCGCCATGGGCTGCTCGTTGGTGGTGAACGTGTGGCAGTCCACCTTGATCGCGTTCTTGCCCGGCCGCCAGGTGCGACCGGGCCGGTCCCGGTTGCCGAGCCATTCCTTGGACTTGGTGTCGACGCTGATCACCGGCTGGGCGTCGTCGAAGAACGCGGCGGCGGTGGCATTCAGGTGGGTGAACTGGGCATCGCGGTCCGGATGGCTGATGCCCTCTGTTGTCTTCGCGGTTCCCTGCAGGCTGTAGCCCAGGGTGTGCAGCAGGTGTCCGACGGTTGAAGCGCTGACCGGGTGGCCCTGTGCGGTGAGGGTCGAGGCCAGGGCCCGTAACGACAGCGTGGTCCACCGCAATGAGGAGACGGGGTCGCCTCGGGTGTGCGGCTCGATCAGCGACTCCAGCGCGGGCAGCAGACCAGGGTCGGTGTCTGTCAGCCGCTTGCGGCCGGCACCTGGAGCCCGGACCCGCAAGGTCGGTGCTGAGCAACCGGCCAACTCGGCCACACCTCGCGCGATGGTTGCAGTGCTGGTACCGGAAGCGGCGGCGACCCGGACGATCCCGCCACGGCCGAGGGCCGTCGCCTCACTGGCCAGGTACAACCGACGCCGGCGCTCATCGAAGTGCGGCAGGATCTGATCGAACTTGGTCCGCAGAGCACGAGCGGCAACGCGGCCTGGCAGACACGGGGGCATATCTCAGACTCCCACCAACACCCCTCTACCGAGCACTTATTGAAATACGGGCCCCTGCCGTCCCGGAGTACTGCCGTTGGACCCCGGCCGAGCGGGTCCCCTTCTTCAGGAAGCCCGTGTCGTCCACGATCAGCACGGCTTCCGGGTCACCGAGGTGTTCGACGACGTAATCACGCACGTCGCCGAGGACTTCGTCAGGGTTCCAGTCGCACCGGTTCAGCAGCCGGTGCATGCGGTCGGGAGCCGCGTGGCCGGCTTCCTCAGCCAGCGTCCAGCCGTTCTTCCGTTCCAGCGGGGCTATCAGGCCCCGCATATACGCCAGCGCTGACTCACGCGGCTCGGACCGGGCAAACCGGTGCATGAAACGCTCATGCACCTCGCCCAGACCCGCCGCCCACTTCCTCACAGCACCAAGGTCCCCACCCATATCCAGCCCAACGACCAACCTGCCCACCCGTCACGCCAAAGGCCGTTGCAGTATCGTTTGTAGCAGAGCGCTGCGGCGAGGCCGAGAAAGGCCAGGTAGTTGCGGGAACGGCGTTCGTAGCGGTGGTTCAATCTGCGGTAGCCGGTCAGCCAGGACATGGTCCGCTCGATGACCCATCTGCGGCGGCCTAACCGTTCGCTGGACTCGACTCCCTTGCGGGCGATGCGCACGCCGATGTGCTTGCCCCATAGCCATTTCCGCAGGTGGGGAACGTCGTAGGCTTTGTCTGCGTGCAAGCGCTGGGGCTTGAAGTACCGGCCGCGGTGGGGGTCGTGTCTCGTTTGGTGGCCCTCGACCATCGGCTTCAGCGCGAGGCTGTCGTGGGTGTTGGCCGCGGAGAGGCCGACGAGGAGGGGCACTCCGTTCGCGTCCGACAGGACGTGCATCTTGGAACCCGGCTTACCCCGGTCCACGGGGCACGGACCTGTGAGTTCGCCCCTTTTCTAGCCCTCACGTGGGCGGAATCGAGCACGGCCCGGGACAGGTCGAGCAGGCCGGCGTCGTCCAGGCGGTGCAGGATCTCCTCGTGCAGCCGGCCCCAGACACCGGCTCTCGACCAGATCAGGAACCTGCGGTGGGCCGTCGACTTCGATATCCCGAAGCACGGCGGCAGTGCCCGCCAGGCGCATCCGCTGACCAGGACATAGATGATCGCCGCGAACAGCGTCTCATCAGGCGTGTCCTGCGTCCCGCCGCCCTGCGGCCTCACCTTCGACGGCGGGATCAGCGGCTCCGCGATCTCCCACAACCCGTCCGGAACAATCCAACTCCACGTACCCCGCCCCATGATGGGCCCAACGAGCCAGCACCACATAGGACACGGTCTTATTGTCCCGACGGAAAGGTGCCATCGGCGGAGGGGCGAACATCAACGGCAGTATGGACAGGATGTCCGTGCTGTCCGACAACCTCTATCAGGAGAACGGGTGGAGGAGCAGCGCGACGAACACCGACCTCGTCCCCCCCCTGGGCGCTCACCGTCACCGTCATCTGCGCTCGCCCCGTCTGACGCGCGCAACGGGCCTGGGATTTCCCCGTACGGACCGGAGCCGATCCGCTCGGTCAGCGGATCCCGGAGTCGGGGTATTCGGCGTCCCACTCCCGACGCGCCCGCGCGATGTCGCCGCGGTGCTCCGCCGACCAGTCCGCGAGGGCCTTCACCAGATGGGTGAGGTTGTGGCCCATCGCCGTGAGTTCGTAGTCGACCCGGGGCGGAACCGTCGGGTGCACGGTCCGGTCGATCAACCCGTCCCGTTCCAGACGGCGCACGGTGAGTGTCAGCATGCGCTGCGAAATGCATGGGACGGCGCGCTGTAGTTGCCGGAAGCGTCGCACGCCCCGGGCCAGTTCGACGAGCACCAGGACCGACCACTTGTCCCCGATCCGGTCGAGGACCTCCCGGATTCCGCAGTCCTCATGTTCTTCGCCGCACGTGACGACGGGGGGAGTGGTTACCCCGGTGTGCCCCACTGACATCGAAGTGCCTCCTTACGTGCGTCCGTGGGAACGCACAGGATGATCCTGGATACCGAAGAACCTATCGGAAGGGAACATCTCGATGATCCTGGTCACCGGAGCAGCCGGCGCCTTGGGTACGCTGATCGCCGAACGGCTGGTCGGCCGCGATGACACCGTCCTCGGGACGCGCACTCCCCAGCGGGTCCGGGTCGGGCTGCCCGTCCGCCACGTCGACTTCGACGTTCCCGCCACCCTTGTCCCGGCTTTCGAGGGCGTCGACGTACTCCTGCTGATCTCCGCGGGCTACGGCGAGGACGACGTGGTCACGGCCCGTCACGGAGCCGCCCTCGACGCCGCCGCCGAGGCGGGGGTGGGACACGTCGTCTACACGAGCCTCACCGCCGACGGTGACCACCTCTCGTACGCCCTCCCGCACCGCTGGACCGAGCGCCGGCTGCGGGAGGGCAGGCCGAACTGGACCATCCTGCGCAACGGCCTCTACGCGGAGTTGCTGGCCGGGCTCACGGTGCCGCCCACGGACGGACGGATCACCGCCCCACTGGGCGAGGGCCGACTGGCGGCCGTCGCCCGGGCGGACCTGGCCGAGGCCGCTGCACGAGTAGTGCTGGACGCCCCCGCCCACGCACGGCGCATCTACGAACTCGTCGGCGAGGAGGCTGTGGGCGGCGCCGAGCTCGCCCGCGCCCACGGCCCGGACGTCACCTACGAGCCGGTGACCCTCGCCCGGGCGCGTGCGCACCTGGCCGCCTCCGGTGCCGAACCGTTCCAAGTGCCGATGCTGGTGAGCACTTGCTCCGCCGTGGCGGCCGGGTTCATGTCCCGCACCGGTGGCGACCTGCGCCACCTACTGGGGCGCGCGCCCCTCCCGCCGCTCGCGGCGGCCTTCCCGCAGAGGGGTTGACCTCGGTCGCGGGAGCCGCAGGACCGTTGGTGCCCCACCAGCCGTCCTGCTCTCCGGCCGGCCGGATGTCTTCGCCTCGACGCAGGGAGCGGCACCCCGACCTCCCTCCTGGAACGTCGGGGTGGAGATCTGTGTCCGGCGTGTCCCAGGCGCCTTCCGGCGCAGAATCCGGCCCCGGTTCCTTACGGAGGCCCTGGGCCTCTTCGGGATGCCCACGGTGGGGTCCGTCGGCGTCCCGAACGGCGTCCACTCGCTGGCGAGGGGTGGCCCGCGTACCGCTCGCGAAGGCCCTCGCGCCCTCGCCCGCCCGAGGCTCCGTCCCGAGTGCCGGGTGCGGGAGGCCAGGCACGGGTTCGTGTGCCCGTGCACCTCTCCGTGTCGCTCCCCATCGGGTGGGGCGTGCGTGCGGGTTCAACAGATCCGACTGTGCTCGCCGTCGACCACCAGGACCTCGCCGTCCTTCAAGGTGCGGTACGGCACGCCCTCTTCGGCGTACCGGTCGGCGACCCGGTTCAGGACCTCGCTCTCCGGGTGGTCGGGCGAGTCGACGTGGGGCACGACGGCGTAGGGCAGGACGCCGAGCCCCTTCACGACGGGACGCGCGGAGGCGCCGTAGGCGACCCCAACCTCCCGCGGGTCGTCACACTGGTCCAGGCCGCTGAGGTCCGGTGCCAACACGCAGACGCCGGCGCTGTAACCGGCGTAGACGAGGGAGTTTTCGCCCACCATCCGGGTCAGCACCGCGTCCGCGCGGCTGAGGGAGAGCGCGTAGCGCAGGACGAACGCGTTCCCGCCGCGGACCCAGACCATCCGTACTCCGTCGAGCACGTGCGCGACGGCCGTCTCCGGCCGGCCGAAGTACGTCCGCAGGTCCAGTTCGGCGGGACGCATGCCGAGTCCGGCCAGGGCGTCCATCTCCCGTTCCACCCCCTCCCGGCGCGCACCGGGTGACAGGGCGTCCAGTGCGTTGGCGACGACGGCCACCGGGCATCCGGCGGCGTCGTTCCCCAGGAGGGCGGTCAGCTCCCCGACCTGGTCGCCGCTCCGGAAGGAGGAAAGGCACATGCGCATGCACGGATCGTACGGCTCTCTCGCGGCCCGGTACCGACGCCCGGCGGGCGTCGCGTGCCGCAGCGGGCCCCCCGGGAGCACAAGCAACCGTTTCGCCGCACGCGCCGCCGGCAGGATCGCCTCGCCCGGACCGCGGGGGGAACCCGGCAGGGAGCCGAAGGGCTTCGAAATGCATGCCCATGGGTACTCAGGCTCTGTACTCAAATCCCTCCCGAGTATGGCTCTCCGTGCGTACCGCTGCATAGCGTTGCCGTTAATCGTTCGCCTGGCGACCTGGTGTCGATCGTTTTCCTCGTGTTTTTCGAAGGAATGGATCACCGAATCGTCCCGCCTGTTCGACGGGGCGATCCACGTTGTCTACCCGGAGGTACTGCGTGCTTGTCAATGGTGTTCTCCCCGTCACCTCGGCGAAGACCGGGACGGCTTCCGTAAGGTCGCAACTCGACGGCTTCAGGCGGCTGGTGGCCACAGCGGACCGGCATGCCCTGGGGTCGGGGCTGGTTCCCTTCGAAATGGAGAAATCGATCAGGCGATTCGTGGCCGAACTCGAACTCGTCTTGAACTCCGTGATCGGCGACGAGGCCAACATCCCGCCCGCTCGCGCAAAAGCAGTGGGCGAGCGCGTGCAGGCGGAACTCCTGCCGTACCTGCTCATGTCGCGCAATGCGGAGAGGTGGTACGCCAAGCCCCGGGGACATGCCGGCGACTACCTCACCATTGCGCAGATGTACGAAGACCGCGAGGAGGGTTTCGGGCGGATCGGACGCCTGATCGACCGGAGCTTCCTCCAGATGCGGGCCGTCCGTGCGGTGAGGAACCGCAGGGACCTCCTCAGTCGGCGGTTGGAGGGGCTCGCGGCCACCGCGGAAGCGGCCCCCGCTCGGGTGACCAGCCTAGCCTGCGGGCCCGCGCAGGAGGTTGCGGACGTCATGCGGCGCCTCGCGACGCCCGACCGGCTCGACGTTACCCTGGTAGACAACGACCCGGCCGCCCTGAGGTACGCGGCGACGGGTGTTCGCAACGTCCAACCGGGCGCCACCATGAGAACGATCAAGGCGAACCTCATCAAGGTGTCGCTCGACCCCGGCGCCCAAGTGCTGCCGGGGGACCAGGACCTCGTCTACTCGATCGGGCTGATCGACTACTTCGACGACAACCTGGTCGTGGCGCTGATGAACGCCGCTCACCGCTCCCTGGCGCCGGGAGGGCGGCTCATCCTGGGAAACTTCCACCCGAGCAATCCGTCCAAGGCCGTCATGGACCACGTCCTCGACTGGCGGCTGAACCACCGCACTCTGGAGGAACTCGACCTGCTGCTGCAGGCCTCGGACTTCCGACGTCCCTCGGTCGACTCGTGGTTCGAGGAGGAGGGCATCAACCTGTTCGTCGAATGCGTGAAGCACGGGTGAGCCGGCCGCGCTCCCGGCCGCTGGGAACGCGCGGACGTGCGGCGGACCCCACCGGGTCCGCCGCACGTCCGTGTGCCGCCGCTACGGGAGCGGTACGGAGAAGGGGCCGCCGAAGACGCCCTTCGGGTCGTGGCGCTGCTTGACGTCCTGGAGCTTACGGAAGGTCTCCTCGTCCCAGAACGAGGCCGTCTGCTCCGGAGAGTCCACATCATCGAAGAAATTGACGGGACGCTGATCCCCTGTCCAAGGGGCCAGCGAGGCGAGGATGCCGTCGGACAGGGCGGGGACGACCTCGCGGAGCTCGTCGGGGAACAGCCCGATGACGTCCACGAGGAAGGCGGCGTCACGGCCGCTGACGGAGTTGGGGGAGCCGGGCCGACGTGCGAACGCGCCGCCGAGCTGCCGCAGTTCGACGATAGGGAGGGGCAGGTCGGCGTGCGGTCCGGCGACGGACAGGAGCGTGTCGACCGCCTCGGCGGTCAGTTCCCGCAGGAAGGCGCCCTGGGTCCAGCTCGGCATCGGCTGGGTCGGGTCGCTGTGGACGGCGGCGATGCTGCTGTAGGGCATCTCCGCCACCGCGTCCAGCAGGACGGGGGCCGCGTTACGCATCGGCGCGAGGACCTCCAGCCCCTCCTCTTCCGAGCCGAGGTGGGCCACGCGCAGGTGGACGCTGCACTTTCCGCGCAGGGGCTCGGGGATCTCCGGCAGTGGGGGCAGCCGCAGCAGGGCTACGGAGGTGGAGGTGGCCTCCGACAGGCCAGCCGACCACTCGCGGTAGGCGTGCAGGACCTCCGAGGCGTGATCGCCGGAGTAGTAGATACCGCCGCCGTAGAGGCGGGCCACGGGCACGAGGCGGAACTCGATCGCCGTGACCACCCCGAGCGATCCCTTGCCACCGCCGAGCAGCGCGCCGAAGAGGTCGGAGTCCTCGTGGGGGCCGACCGTGCGGATTTCGCCGTCGGCGGTTACTACCTCGATGCGCAGGACGTGGTCGGCTGCCGCGCCGTAGCTGCGCAGCAGCGGACCCAGACCGCCGCCCAGGGTGTAGCCGACCACGCCCACGAGGGGCGAGGAGCCGTTGAGCGGAGCTAGTCCGTGGGGGGTCGCGGCGTCCAGGACCTGCTGCCACACCGCGCCCGCCGACACCCGCGCGGTGCCAGAAGCCGCGTCCACGGACACGTCCGCCATGCGGCGCGTGGTGATCACGACTCCTTCCCGCGGCGTACCGGTGTGCCCGGTGGCGAGGACGGAGACCTGCAGCCCCTGGGAGGCGGCGAAGGAGATGGCGTGGGCCACGTCCTCCGTGCTGGTAGCGCCGACGATGACCGAGGGAGCATGCCGGGCGGCCACGTTGAAACCGAAGAGCTCACCCGCTGCGCCGGGGTCCGAGGGGAGGAACACCGGGCCGTCGACCCGCTGGGCGAGCTCTTCCACAGTCGTGGCAGGCGGTGTGATGCTCATTAGGACTCCTTGTTGTGACCCGGGTGCCACCACTGGGGATTCCAAGGCTCGACGGGTCGGGAACGATGTCTGTGAAGCAATCCTCCGACGGTGCGGGAAGGGTCGATTGAGTAATGGATGCTCAAACCCCCTCGAAGCGGTCGCACCCTCTCCGGGGCGGGGTGCCCCACCCGCCAGAGCAGTAGGCGCTACTCATGACGACCGTGCCCCAGCGGGTGTCATCTTGCGCTACCCGCGAGTTCGAGGCACCGCCCCCAGGTGGGGGTGCCCTGCAAGACAGGAGGGGCGATGAGAGCGACGTTGGCCCGCATCAGAACCGGCATCGTGGCCGGTGCGGCGGTTCTGGCGGCAGGAATCACCCTGACGACACTCCCCACATCATCGGCGCAGGCGGCGCCTGCAGGAGTTCTCCGCACACTGGACTGGGAGGCCGCAGCAGATCGTACGATCCCTGGAGCCGCACCTCAGGGCTTCATCAAGCAATGGACCAACGGAAATGGGCCCGAACTGGTCGGCTCGCCTACACGGGACGGCTCGTCCGCCGCGCGCTTCCAGCTCGACGTCGGCGACCCTCTGGTCTCCAACGGAAAGCGCACGGAGATCAGCCAGCCGGACAACCAGACCCTCAACGCGGAGCGCTGGTACGGCTTCAGCATTAACCTCCCCTCCAGCTGGGCCTACGACACCTCCGCGGAGATCGTCAGCCAGTGGCACCAGTGCGACTCCGGCTGCCCCGGGGGCTCGCCCCCCCTGGCCCTGCTGACCGACGAGGGCCGTTGGAAGGTCGACTTCCGGGGCGAGATGATCGACCTGGGTGCGTACGCGACGGCCAAGTGGACCGACTGGGCCTTCCACGTCAAGTGGCGCACCGACGGTTCCGGACTGCTGGATGTGTGGCGGGACGGAGCCAAGGTGCTGACCCGGACCGGCGCGACGCACGACGGGGGCCCCCGCTCGCCGTACTTCAAGTTCGGCATCTACAAGTGGGACTGGAACAAGGGAACCGCCACCCGCACCTCCCAGCGCGTCATGTACTACGACTCGCTGAGGATCGGGGACGCCCAGGCCACGTTCGACGACGTTAACCCCGGACGTGGCGGCACCACGCCCGGCTCGTGCACGGGGCAGAAGCAGACCCCCATTGGGGCCTTTGCTAACACCACCGAGGCCATCAACCCCCCGGCGCAGGCCATCGACGATAATCTCGCCACCCGCTGGTCGGGCCAGGGCTTCGGCGCTGCCCTTACCGTCGACCTCGGTTCGGCTCGATCCGTGTGCGGGACGAGCGTGGCCTGGCACATGGGTGACCAGCGCTGGAACGACTACACGGTGTACACCTCCACGGACAACGTGAACTACACCAAGGCATGGGAGGGCCGCAGCTCCGGCACCACCACGGCGCCCGAGACCGTCCAGTTCCCCCAGGGGGCTCGCAACGCCCGGTACGTCAAGATCGCCTTCTGGCAGAACCCGCAGAACGACTGGGCCAGCATCACCGAGGCCCAGATCATCGGCTGAACCACCCCGTGCCGGGCCCCCGCCCGGCACGGGCTTCACCGATCTCACAAGGATCCGCCGGTCGCAACCATCGTCGCAGGCTGCCCCGACAGCCCCCCACCGAGGGCCTGCCCGCCGACGACCTCCTCACCGCGCTTCCCGGGGGGACACGTAGGACAGGAGAAGAAACATGGCCTCGCGTTCCAGGTCGGACCACTCTACGAGGAGCCGCCCGCTGTGCGGCGCATCCCCCCACGGCGACCGGACCCCGGTCGACGGTGCCCCGCGGCCGGTGGAGTGGCAGGACCAGATGGTGCGGTCCATGCAGCGAAGACTCACCAAACTGGTCGGCAGGAAGGACCAGCTCGCCTTGGCCGAGGCACTCCTGCTGGAGTCGACGGCGAACTGCCTGGTCCTCCAGGGAGAGGCGGGCGTGGGCAAGAGCCGGCTGGCGGAGGAGATCCTCGCCTATGCACGGAACCTGGGTCACCCGGTGACCCGGGTGACCGCCAGGGGAGGCTCGAAGCCGCTGGCCGCCCTCGCCCCCCTGATTCCGGCGGACGCGACGCCGGGGGATCCCGTCTCCCTGTTCCGCGCCTGTGCCGCCCGGCTGCGCTGGGCGCGAGGCGCTGGTCAGCGAGGCGAGACAGAACAGTCTGGGAAGAAGCTCGTCCTCCTCGTCGACGACCTGCAGTGGCTGGACGAGGCGTCCAGGACCCTTCTGCGGCAGCTCCTCGACGCGGGTCTGCTCCTGTTGGTCGCGACGCTGCGCCTTGACCCGGGAACCGCGTCCGGGTACCCCGACCTGCCGACCAACTGCTCGCAGACCCTGTGGCTGCACCTGGACCCCTTCACCGAGGAGGAGGTCGCCGACTACCTCTCGGCGATGCTCGACGGACCCGTCACCTCCGGCGCCTGCCGGGACTTCTCCCGGCTCTCCGCCGGCAACCCCTTCTACCTCCAGCAACTCTTCGTCGAAGCCCTGCGCAGCGGCCGGCTCCACCGGCGGAGCGGGGTGTGGCAGCTGGACGCGCCCCCTCGCAGCACGCCGGTGCTCACCGGGGTGATCGCCAACCACCTGGCGGACGTCAAAGGCTCCTCGCGCGAGATCGTCGAAATCC
This sequence comes from Streptomyces sp. man185, assembly GCA_002551355.1. Taxonomy (GTDB): domain Bacteria; phylum Actinomycetota; class Actinomycetes; order Streptomycetales; family Streptomycetaceae; genus Streptomyces. The sequence continues at coordinate 66,355 of NTHE01000004.1, forward strand.
TCGCCTGCTGCGAACCGCTCGACCTCAGCGCCCTTGCCCACGCGGTCCCGCTCGGCGACTGCGCGTCCCTCGAAGCCCGCGGGATCATCCGGGTCGAGCCGGTCGGACGGCGCTACCTGTGCTCCCTCGCCCACCCGCTCTACGCGGAGGTCGTGAAGGCCCAGACACCGGAGGTGCGGCGCAGGGCCATCTACCGTTCCCAGGCCGCCTGGCTGAAGGAGGTGGGCGGTCGACGCGCGGACGACGCCGTGCGCGCGGCGTCCTTCGAGCTGGCCGCCGAAGGAGTGGCCGACGTCCCCGTCCTGCTCGACGCCGCGCGACGGGCTCGTCGCGCGGAGGACTACCAGAAGGTGCTCACACTGCTCGACGGCGTCCCGGAGGAGGACGCAGGCTTCTTCGCCTGGTTCGCGCGCGGCGAGGCGCAGCACCACCTGGGCCGGTTCGACGAGGCCGAGGAGTCCCTCCGCAGCGCGCAGAACCGTGCCCGCGACCTCAGGAGGTTTCTCGACGTCCTGCTGCTGCGCACCCACAATGCCGTCTACGGCAGCGGTTCCCTGGAGGTGGCCAAGGCGATCGGTCAGGAGGCGCTGCTCGCCGACGAGGGCTGGGAGCATCCGGACAGGGCGGCCATCCGCCGGGTACTGAGGGTCGGCGAGGCGGCGGCCGAACTGTTTCTGCGGCCGATAAGCGAGGTCGTTCGGTTGCTGGAGGAGGCGGACATGGTCGAGACGCCGGAACTCCGCCGGTGGGCGGTGCTCCAGCGGGCGCAGGCACTGTCCTTCGCCGGCCGGACGGACGAGGCCCGCCAAGACCTCGCCCTGGCGTGGACCCGCCCCCGGTCCGCCAACAAGGCCCGGGGCGAGACGTCCAGCACGGATATGCACCTCGGGGCCTGGGCGGTGGTCGTCCACATCGAGACGGGCCGGTTCGAGGAAGCCCGCGAAGTGGGCGTCGAGGGGTACCAGCGCGCGGTCCGCTCGGGATCCCGGCAGTTCCAGACGGTGTACGCCTGCCAGATGGGGCGGTGCGAACTGGTCACCGGGAACCTGCACGCCGCGCGCGACTGGTTCGGAGAGGCGGCGGCGGCGCTGCACGGCGTCGACCAGCCCATGCTGGCGGAGCAGACGTGGTCCGGCCTGACGGCCGTCCACGCCCAACTCGGCGACGTGGCCGAAGCCGAGGCCGCAGCGGACAACTACAGGGAGGCACAGGCCGCACGGCACGAAGGCGGGGTGTGGAGGCTGCAGAGCGTGATCGCCCGCGCCTGGTTGCTCGTGGTCCGGAACGAGATCGCGCAGGCGCACGACCTGCTCGACGAGGGAGCCGTCTACCTGCGCCGCCGGGAACGCTTCGCGCACGAGGGCATGCTTCTCCTCGAACGGGCCCGACTGGGAGCCGCGAAGGAGGTGAGCCGACGACTGGGGGAGATCGCCGACCTGTGCACTGGAGGACCCACCCGCCTGCGGGCCGAGGCCGCCGCGGCGATGGCCTCCGGAAGCGGCGACCACCTGCTCCGGGTCGCGCGCGCGTGTGAGGAGGCGGGCATGGTGCTGGTGGGCGCCGAAACCGCTCTACGCGCGTCACACGTGTACGCCGACGAGGGAGAACGGCGGGCGGCCGCCGAGGCCAGGCAGGTCAGCGACCTGCTGAGGCGTGAGACCGGCAACGCGCGCACACCGGGGCTCGTCCACCGGCACGGCGCCCACGCCCTGACCCCCCGCGAGAAGGAGATCGCCCTCATGGCGGCCGAGGGCATGTCGAGCCGGGAGATAGCGACCCACCTCGTCCTTTCTATCCGCACAGTCGAGAACTTCCTCCAGCGGGTCTACAACAAGACGGGCATCACGAGCCGACGCGAGCTTCCCCGGGTGCTCGCCGACCTCCCGGAGTGAGCGTCGGCGCCCACGGCCGTGGCCGATTGCGCATGAGTAAGGATTGCTCCTGTGTGGGCGTCCGTCCGCTGCGAGGCTACCGCCGAGTAACTCGTGGGAGGAGAAACGGAAGCCGGTGTCATGCCGTGAGTGCCAGGAGACATTCGTCTACGCCCCTGGCTTTGAGCCCTACTGTTCCCGTCTGTGCAGGCAGCGAGCCCTGAGGCAGCAGATCGCCGACCGACCAGAGCGCAGGTCGAAGAAGGACATGATGCGGAGGGCGGCGGTCGCCGCCCGAAGGGAGGGCGTCTGACGGAGGGGTCGGCTTCGGGGACGGGCCCTGCCCGTCCGCCTGGCGCGGGGGACCGGCACGCTCTCCCATGCGGAGCCCGGTCCGCGACCGACTGGGACCGACGCCCGTCACAGCCTCGGGGACGCCTCGCTCGGGTCGTCCCCGAGGTCGTTCGCGCACTCCTCCGCCCTCTCGGGCAGGGCTCCCGCAGGGCCGCGCTCCAGCGCCGGAGGGCCGAAGCGGCGGGAGAGCACGGTGTGCCCCGCCCCTCGGGGGATCTCCCGGCCCTCGGACCGCCAGAGCGCGACCAGTTCGGTGTAGATCGGCTCCGGGGACGAGGTGGATTCCATCTCGCGCAATAGCAGGCGCAGGCTCGGAGCACCCGCAACCGGCCGGGAGGGGAGGAGGGGCATCTCGGGAAAGAGGACGTTCTCGTCTTCGCGGGTCATGGCTTTTCGACTTCCTGCTGGTCCGACGAGCCGCGGAGGGCCGCGCGACTTACTCCAGACCACAGGTAATGCGCTTGGGCGACTTGAGTAATGCCTACCCCGTCTGGTTCTCGGCCTGCAGGAGGGGCGGCCGCGAACGCCACAGCGCGATCGTTCGCACCCGCTCCCTCCCCCGGGGCTGGCGGACGCCACCGGGCAGCCGCAGGCCGGAACGGGGCCGCCGCCCCACCACTCCGCCGAGGTCAACCGCCCGTGAAGGGAACCTTCAAGTGGTCGGCCAGCTCCTTGCGAGTGGTGATGCTGAGCTTGCCGTAAACGTGGTGGAGGTGGTTGTTGACGGTGCGGACCGACAGCCCCAAGGCGTCGGCAATGTCCTTGCTCGCCGTACCCGCGGCCGCGAGCAGGGCGATCTCCTGTTCGCGCGGAGTCAGCGGTGCGGCGGAACTCGTGCTGGACGTCAGCAGCGGGGTGCGCGCCCCTTCGCAGCGGCCGAGGTAGGACTGCGCCGACTGCACAGCCATCGCCGCCTTGCGGCTCTGGTCGCGCCGCTGCCACGCCGAGGCCGCGACGGTCGCCGCCTCGGCGCACAGCAGGTCGGCCCCGAGCAATTCCAGCGCCTCCGCGGTGTCCATCAGCTGTTCCGGTTCCCCCGCGGCCAGGGCACGGGCGAACAGAGAGCGCGCCTTCGCTAGATCCCCCTCACAGAGGGCGGCGAGCTCCGTCAGGCGGCCCGCCACATCCTTGGCCCCGCCCAGCCTCGCAATGTCGGTCAGCAGCAGGGCCTCGGAGGCGAGGCAACCGCCGGCCCGCGCGGCCCGGGCCCCTTCTTGCAGGACGGACCGCGCCTGGGTCAGGTGGCCCTGGGCTGCGTAGAGCCAGGCGGTGCCTAGGACCTCCTCGCCGGTGCGGTAACCCATCAGAGGGCTCTTGCGTGCCTCGTTCTCGACGGCTTCTGCCGCGGAGACGTCGCCAAGCAGCGCGTTCGCGGCCGCTAGGCCCGACAGCGCCAGGCGCAGGGCCCGCTGATTGCCGTGGGTGCGGGATTGCGCGGCGCATTCCGTGTACCAGCGGTGGGCGGTCTGGATCCGGCCCGCCAGCCATTCTGTGTGCGCCTGGTGGTAGGCGAGCCAGATCGAGGTGACGGGGTTGTTCACCTGGCCGAGGGCCTCCCACGCGCGTTGCCCCGTCTCCCGTGCCTCCGGAAGCCGTCCGGCCTCCGCGAGGGCCAGGACCAGGGAGACCAGTTGGCCCGCCGGGTGGAGGATCAACGCCTGGGCGTCGACCCGTTGGTGGAGTTCGTAGGCGTGCTCGGCGTCCTCCACGGCACTCACTGCCGTTCCGGTCAGCGCCCGGGCGGCGGGGCGCATCATTGCCCCAACCGCCCAGATGCCGGGATGCGCCACCTCCGAGGGGCCGATCTCCAGGTCCTCGAGGTGCTCCAGGAGGACGAGTGCCTCGGATGGCTCGCCGGAGATGGCGCATAGGGCGCCCCTGCAGACCTGGAGCATCATCCGCTCGTCCGGACCCGCCAGGTTGTTCGACGCATCCTCTAGTACCTCCAAGGCCTTCGACGTGGAGTTCCCTGCCCAGAAGAGGCTCATCGCCCGGGTGAAGGCCACGCCCAGCTTCTCCCCGTCGGTGGTCGCCAGCGCAGCTGCCTGGGCCAGGGCGGCCTCCGCCCGGTCGGGGTTGCCGAGCTCGAACAGGGAGTCCCCGAGGAGCATCTGACTCTCTATGGTGCGGTGCTCGGTGGGGAGGGCTTCCAACAGCGCGACGGCGTGGTGATAGTCGTGGGCGTGGCGCGCGAGGAGGGCGGCACGCATGAGCAGGGCGGGGTCCGCCGTGCCGGTCGCGCCCAGGCTCCAGGTCGCGATGTGCAGGGCGTCGTCGTGACGCCGTGCCCCCGTCGCCACGATCCGGTCCACCTGCTCCTTCAACCGGGCCCGTCGCAGCAGCGCGGGCACGCCCGCGCGCAGGACCTCGCCGTAGAGGGGGTGGGTGAACCTGACCAAGCGCCGCCGCTGGTCGACGGAGACGGTGACGAGCCCGGAGCGCTCCAGGTCGGCGACCGTCTCGGGGGACGCGATGCCGTGCGCGTCGGCGAGAGCCAGGGTGCCGCACAGGGCGAGCGACTCCAGCAGGGGTCGTGCCTCCGGGGGGACGGTGGCCAGCCGGCCGTCGATCAATTCGGTCAGCCTGGCGCTTCCCAGCGGCTGCTGCTCGTCGAGTTCCCAGATGCCGCCCTCCTGGCGAAGCGCCCGCGAGTTCAGGGCGCCGAGGACGAGTTCACGTAGGTACAGCATGTTGCCGCGGGACGCCTCGAAGAGGGACGCCACCGTGCGCCTGCTCAAGGGACCGCTCAGTGCGGTGTGCAGGACCTGCTCCGTCTGCGGCAGGTCCAGCTCCCCCAACGAGTACCCGTGGACGCGCTCCTCGTCCATAAGGGCCTGGACCGCTTCGCTGACCGGCTCGCCGGAGCGCACCGTGGCGATGAGCCAGACGATCTTGGCGGCCATGAGCTGGCGCAGGAGGAGGGCGGACGCGGAGTCCAGCAGGTGCAGGTCGTCGACGAAGGCCGCCCAGCGGCTTCGACGCGGGTCCAGGGCCGAGACCACCGAGGCGAAGCCCTTGGCCGGATCCGAGAGGTCCACCCCCGGCGGAAGGAGGTGGGCGATGGCGCCCAGCGGGACCATGCCGGCGGCGCTGCTGGCCGTGGCGCGCTTGGTGGTCAGTCCCCTATGCGCGGCGAGCGCCAAGAGCTCCTCGGCGAGCCGCGTCTTGCCCACTCCAGCGGGACCACTGATCACGAAGCCCCTGAAGCGCGGGTTCACCAGAATGCGGTTGAACTCCCGGAGGTCTCCGCCCCTCCCCACGAGAGGCCAGCGATGGCGCATCTTTTCGGGCTCCACGTGAAACTCCTAAAGGTCGGAACTGTCCTTCGGCGCGTGTGGGTCGTGTGTCGGGGAGGCGCGAGAAGGCCCCTCCTCGTGCGCCCCCGCCGGGCCGTGCGGTCCGTCGGGGGCGAGCAGCGCCGCGATGTACACGCCGGCATCGAGGTGGAGTTCGGACGCCGAGGGGATCTTCTCTGCGCCCGGACCGGCCAGGGCGTGGAACGTCACGCCCTCGGCCCACCGGATGAGCCGCTTCGCGTCCGCGGCCGGTTCTATGGATCCCGCGGCGGCGAAGAGGGCGGCCGCGGCGGAAGCGAATTCGCCGCCCAGGGAGTCGTACAGCTTCCGCAGCTCAGGGCGCCGGTTCGCCTCCAGGGCGAGTTCCACGCGCGCGAGGGTCAGGGAGCGGCCGACGGTGAGCGCGGCGTGTAGTCCGAGGGAGGCCAACAGCGCGAGTTGACCGGCCGGAGGCGTGCCCGGGGGGAACGCCGGCCGGTCGGAGAGGTGATAAGCCTCGGCTTCCAGCTCGGCGATCCGATTCAGGGTGCCCGCCAGCAGGGCCGCCCGCGTGCGGGCGAAGTTGGAGGTCGACCCGAGAGGCAGGCCTGCGGCTTCGTCCACCGCGCGATGGGTCAGTCCGCGCAGCCCTCGCTCCACGACCAGCTTGATCGCTGTGTCGGTGATCAGTGCTGCGCGGGGCGACTTCGTTGCCCGCATCGGAGTTCCTCCCAGGTCGTAGTGATTGTCGGACGGCGACGCGGTTGCCGTGTGCTCGGTCGCTCCGCGTCACTCTGCTCGTTTGAATTCTTCACTACTCCTGTAGTGTAATCTGATACTACATGCGTAGTGAGGAGACTTCAATGACAGGCGAGGCAGTGGTAATCGGAGCGGGCATCGGTGGCCTGGCAACGGCGGTGGCGCTGCACCAGCGCGGCTGGCGGGTCAGCGTCCACGAGCGCGCGGCGAGCCTGGAACCCGTCGGCTCGGGCATCGGGATGGCCCCCAACGCCCTGCGCGCCCTGGACGTCCTTGGCGTCGGAGACGCGGTCCGGGCGCGAGCAGTCCGCCAGGACGGCGTCGCGCTGAGGCGATCGACCGGAGGCGTCCTGGCCACCACCAGTGCCGAGGCGTTCGAGCGTGCCTACGGAGACACCGTGATGGCCCTGGCCCGGGCGGAACTGGTCGACTTCCTGCGCGACGGCCTGCCCGCCGACCGCCTGCACCTCTCCTCCGAGGTGCAGCTCCTCGACCACGGATCGCATGACCGGCCGGCCCTGCTGGCCACTCCCGAAGGGGAGGTCCGGGCGGACTTCGTGGTGGCCGCCGACGGGTTGCGCTCGCCCACCAGAGCCACCCTCTTCCCCGACCACCCCGGCCCGGAGTACTCGGGCTTCACGACGTGGCGCACCATCGTCCACGCCCCGTCCGGTCCCCTCCCCGTGGGCGAGACCTGGGGCCCCGGTGCCGCGGTAGGCGTAGTCCCTCTGGCGGACGGGCGCCTCTACCTCTACGCCGCCGCACACGTCCCCCCGGGGGAGCGGGCGGCCGACAGCGACGAACGGGCCGAACTGCTCCGCAGGTTCGGGCAGTGGTTCGACCCCATTCCCCGGCTCCTCGCCTCGGCCGACTCCGAGCAGGTGCTGCGCCACGACGTATGGGAACTGGTCCGCCCCCTCAGGGAGTTCAACCGCGGCCGGGTCGCCCTCGTCGGGGACGCCGCCCACGCCATGACCCCTTTCCAAGGGCAGGGGGCGTGCCAGGCGATCGAGGACGCCGTAGTTCTGGCTGCGGAACTCGACCGCGCGCAGGACCGGGCGTCGCTCGCCGGGTACTCCGCGGCCCGGGTCCCCCGCACGACCACCGTGGCCAGCCGTTCGCGTCGTGTCGCGGGCCTCATCGCCTGGCGCTCGACACCGGCAGTGGCTCTGCGCGACGCCCTTATGAGGTGCGGCGGTCTTCTCCCCGAGAAGTTGGTCGTGCGGGCGGCGGCGCCGATGCTCGACTGGGCGCCCCCGCTCCAGCCCGCCGGAAACATGCCTCCCGGCGGAGAAGCGCCCCCGTCGACCGGAAAGCGGTAATCGGCGGGTCGATGCACCCCTGTTCAAATCGTCTCCTGCTGCGGGCCGGATGTCGGTCGGGTGGTGCGAACGAGGGGGCGGGGAGACGGCGGGGGATAGGAGCAGCCGTTACTCACGTGGGCTTCGCGGGCCGGTCCATACGGTGGCCTAACGCAACCGAACGCTCATGGGATACCGATGACCGACGCACAGCATCTAGTCGTGGCACTGTTCACTGCGCAACCCGCGCATCCGGGGCGTGCCGCCCAGTCCCGTCTGGACGCGGTCCGGGAAAAGTACCGGGGCCGGGTCGAAACGAGCATCGTCGACGCATCCACGCAATGGCGCGTCATGCAAGCCCACGGCATCGTGGACGTTCCCACTTTCGCGATCTGCGAATCGGGAGCGGTCAAGGAAAAGCTGCCCTGCGGGATTCCCGACCAGAATGTCCTCGACGAGGCCATCGAGCGGCACCTCTGATCGGCACTAGATGGCAGCGGACCGAGCCACGGAGCGCGCGCTCCGTCCACCCGTGGGGTGGACGGAGCGCAGGCGTTGGCATGCGTCAGTGGCAGGCCACCGGGCCGCCGGAGTCGAGGACCGACCCGTTCTCGGCGATGAACTGCCAGGAGTACGAACCATCGTCGAGCGTCATCTTGAGCACCCCGTACTGGTTCGGGACGCGCACCTCACTGTTCGGACGGGCGGAACCCATATCCCGGAGCTTGGAACCCGCCGTTCCCACCACGAATTGCCGGATTCCGTCGCTGCTGGCCGATCCGGTCGACGTCTGGGGCGCAAACCGCTCGTAGTTGTGGTCGTGCCCGTTGAGGACCACGTCCGCCTTGACGGTCTGGAGCTCGTCCCAGAACGGCTTCATGTTGGGGAAGTCGCCGTGCCCGCTGCCCGAGCTGTACTTAGGCCGGTGCCAGAACGACAACACGCACTTCTTGTCGGTCGCCGCCAGGTCCTGCCGCAGCCATGCGACCTGCTGGCCGTCGGCCTTGCGGTCGACCTCGGAGTTCAGCGACACGATGTGCCAGGAGCCGAGGTCGAAGCTGTACCAGCTGCGCTGGGCCGTTCCTGCGGCCGAGCCGAAGTACTTGAAATAGCCGGCCGCGTCGTTCCCCTCGTACTCCCCGGTCTCGCCCAGGTAGTCGTGGTTACCCGGCGCGGGATGCGTCAAGCTCTTCAACTTGCCCCACGTCGGTTCGTAGTACTGCAGGAACTTCTCGTGGGGGCCGTTCGCGTGGTCCCCGAGGGTGAGCACCGCGTCGGGATCAAGGGCCTGGGCGCGGACCGCGGTCTTCGAGACGGGGCAGCTCGTGCCCGTGCAGGTGGTGGCGAAGTCGCCGGCTGCGACGATCACCGGTGCCTCGCCCGCCTTCGGGCCGGTCACCTTCGGCAGAGCCTCGGTGATGCTCGCCCAGTCGTTCACCGGGTTCTGCCAAAAGGAGATCCGCAGGTAGCGCCCGGACACGGGGGCGAAGGAGTGGTCGCTCAGGCCCGGGGTGGTGCCGGAACTCCTGCCCTCCCACACCTTTTTGTAGGTGGTGAAGGCAGGGTTGTCGGACACATACAGGGTGAAGTCGTTCCAGCGCTTGTCCCCCTGATGCCAGGCGATGCGGGCTCCGCACAGCTCGCGCACGGATCCGAGATCCAGGGTGAGGTACGCGCCGAACCCCTGCCCGGACCAGCGCGTGCCGAGGTCGCCGTCAATGGCCCGGGCGGGCTGGTTGACCCCCTCCGACGTGCTGGCGGTCGCCCCGACCGGTGCCTGCGAGGTACACGTCTGCTCAGCGCTGCGCGGGGTCGGTGTCTCCGCGCTCTGGGCGGTCGGGGTCAGCGTCACCCCCGCGGCTGCGAACGCGAGCACGGCTGCAGCGGCTCTGATCTTCATGCGCGTCTCCTTCACCAGGTCCAGCTATGACGGTCAGTCTGGGGCGACGAAGCCGGGGCGTCGTGAGTGGTGGGTACTTATCGACCGGACGACCGGACGACGAAGGGGGATTCACGGTGTCGCGGGACGGGTGGCCACGGGAGCCCGCGCACGGAGCGCCGCCGTGTGGCCGCCGGAGTGAGGGCGGCGGAGCCGAACGGTGTGGGGGCGACCACGCGGCGGCCGCCGGTTCTCGAGTGGCGTCTGCCCACGCATTCCCCGCGGTATTCCGCGGTATTTTTCGTAATTTTCGTCGGGGGGACACCAGCATGCCGATCCGATGGGCACGGGGTGGCACGTCATCTCCGGTGACGACGTCTTCTGAGGAGTGGCGCAGCATCATGACCATGAAATTCCTTTTGCTTTCTCCGTGTGAGGTCGTGCAGTGAAGACCGTGCCGTTGAGCAACGTGCTGAGCTCGGTGAAAAGAAGTTTCTCGGTATTCGTGAGCCGGGAGACGGAACTCTGCCTCGCCGAGGAATTTCTCACGGATCCCCAGGTGAATTGCCTCGTCGTCCAGGGGGGCGCCGGCGTGGGCAAGAGCAGGCTGGCAGCGGAGATCCTCGAGCGGGCGGCCGTCCTCGGCCACCCCACGGGCAGGGCAGCGGCCACCCACGCGTCCGCCGCCACTCCCTTTGCGGCCCTAGCGCACCTGCTGCCGGCGGGAGTCACTCTCGACGATCCGGTGGAACTATTCCGGCGGACGGCCGAAGCACTGTCGGCAGGAACGGCCAGGGGCGGGAACGACGGGCGGCGCCTGGTGATCCTCGTGGACGACGTGCACCTGCTTGACGAGGCATCCGCGACGCTGCTGCGACAACTGGTCGCCGTCCGAGCGGTCTTCCTCATCGTCACCCTGCGCGTGAACGCGATGCTGGGTGACGACGTTGTCTTCCAGGCAGACGGGGCCGACACGTGCCGACTGCACCTCGACCCCTTCTCGGAAGCGGAGGTAAACACCTACCTGAGGGCGATGCTGGACGGGCCCGTCAGCCGTAGCACCGTGGCCGAGTTCACGAGGATGTCGAACGGCAACGTGCTGGTCCTGCGAGAACTCCTCATCGGGACGCTGCGCGGAGGTGGCCTGCACCGGGTCAGTGCGATCTGGCACTTGGACAGCCGAGCGGCCAGCATGCCGATCGTCGCCGAGATGATCCGGGCCCGACTCGCCCGTCTGCGGTCCGCCGAACGTTCTCTGGTGGAGATCCTCGCGTGTTGCGAACCCCTGGAACTCGGTGAACTCCAGACGGCGGTCCCCGAAGCGGACTGCGCCGAGCTGGAAGCGGAGGGCATCGTGCAGGTGCGTCGCGCCGAGAGCCGCTCGCTGTACAGCCTCGCCCACCCCGTCTACGGGGAGGTCGTGCGGGATCAGATCCCCCACGCTCGACGCCGGCTCATCTACCAACTACAGGCACGGCGACTGAAGGAACGCGGCCTGCGCACCCCCGACCACTTCATGCGCGTCGCCACCTTCGAACTCGCCGCGGACGGGACCACAGATACCGACACGCTCCTGGCCGCCGTGCGGCTCGCCTACCGCGCCCGCGACTACCGCCTGGTCGTGGAACTGCTCGACGCCCTCCCGGCGGACCGCGTGGACTTCTCCGTCGCTGTCATGCGGGGACAGAGCCACCACTACCTCGGGAACTTCGGCGACGCGGACCGCGAACTGGCGTGGGCGCAGGAGCGCTCCCCGGACCTGGACGGCCTGCTCTCGGTCGTGGCCCTGCGCACGCAGAACGCCTTCTACGGCAAGTCCTCCATCGCCACGGCCCTCGCCATCAACGACGAAGCCCAGCAATACACGGACGACCCCCTCGTGCGCCGGATGCTCCGGACCAACGAAGCCGCCTTCCGCCTCTTCCGGGACCCGCTGAGCCACGTCCTCGAACTCCTGGAGGAGGCCCGGTCCATCTCGGCACCGCAGATCCGCCACTGGGCCCTCCTCCAGCGGACGCTCGCCCTGTCCTGCTCCGGCCGCGCCGCGGAGGCGTGCGCCGGCGCGGATCAGGCCTACGCGCGATACAGGCAAGAGGTGATCAAGGGCGGAGCCGACGGGTACCCACCTCTGGGCATCGCCTCGACGGCGTGGATCGCGGCCGCCTACCTGGAGAGTGGCCGCCTTGCGGAGGCACGCCGCGTCGCCGAGGAGTCCTATCGGGAGGCCCTCCAGGCCCGCACGCCCCACTTCCAGGCCCTGCACGCCTGCCAGTTGGGTCGGTGCGAGCTGGTGGCCGGGAACCTGGACGCCGCCCTCGACTGGTACCTGGAGGGCGTCGCCTGCGCCCAGTCCCTCGGGCAGCTCATCCTTGACGAACAGGCGTGGGCTGGCCTGATGGCCGTCCACGCCGCGTTGGGGAACGCCGAGCAGGCCGAGTTCGCCCTGGCCCGCTACGAAGAGGTCATGACGCGGGAACCCGACCGGGACTGCGAGATCTTCCACTCCATCGGGGTGGTCGGCAAGGCATGGGTCCACGTCGTGCAGGGGCGGCCCAGGAACGCGATCGACCTGCTGACCGCGGGTGCCGAGACCCTGCGTGCCCGGGAGCAGAGCGTCAACGAAAGCTGGCTGTTGGCGGAGAAGGCGAGGTTGGGAGCCGCCACAGAGGTGGCGGGTCGGCTTGCGGAACTGGCCGAGGGCAGTGACAACCCCCTCATCGCCGTGCGCAGCGAGGTTGCCTCGGCCGTGGTGACGCGGCAGGGGGACGACCTTCTAGCCGCGGCGCTCTCCTGCGGGAAGCAAGGCCTGCACCTCCCGGCCGCAGAGACCGCCTTGAGCGCCTCGCAGGCGTACATGACCGCCGGGGAGCGCAAGAAGGCCACCCACGCCAAGCAGCTCAGCGACGCCCACCGGCGGCGCACCGGCGGAGCCCAGACACCCGGCTTGGCTCAGTGGCCCGGTGTCCACCCGCTCACGGCCCGGGAGAAGGAAGTCGCCTTCCTCGCAGCGAAGGGCATTCCCAGCAAGGCCATCGCCGAGCGCCTGCAGCTGTCCGTCCGCACCGTGGACAACTTCCTGCAGCGCGTCTACAACAAGACCGGCATCAGCTCCCGGCGGGACCTCGCCCGCACCCTGGCCGACCTGCAGGGCTAGGGGGTGTCTTGTCGACCATGTGTCGAGCCAGATGAGTGTGCTGGCGAGGGTGATGGCGACGACGTAGCGGTCGGGGCGTTTGTCGTAGCGGGTGGCGATGCCGCGCCATTGTTTAAGGCGGTGGAAGCAGCGTTCGACGACGGTGCGTCGCCGGTAGGAGAGGTCGAATCCGCAGGGCCGCTACCGGCGCCGTCTGCGGCTGGCGAGCTGGTCGACGCGCTCCGCGATCGTGGCTTAGATCCCACACCGTCGCAGGTAGGTCCGGAAGGCGCGGGCGCAGTAGCACTTGTCCGCGACGACGCGATCGGGCCGGGTCCGTGGTCATTACGGTCCGGCCACGCGGATGCGGCCGATGACGGCTTCGGCCTGGGCAGTCGTTTTGGTTGTCGCCGGTGAGCAGGAAGGCCAGGCCAGGTGAACTTGCTGATCAGCCCGCCGCGGGAGCGTCCCAGGCCGCGTTCTTCGAGCCATCTTTGACGGCAGTGTGCTGGTGGGCCCGCACGGTCGTGGAGCCGATCGCGACCAGCCAGTCCACCTCCGCCCGGCCCTGAGCGGCGGCCAGGAGGCGGTCGAACGTGCCGTCGGCCGCCCAGCGGGTGAACCGCTCGAGCAAGTCCCTCCAGGGCAGACCACTACGGAACTTGAACACGATGTCCTCAAGCACCTGGCGGTGATCCCGCCACCGGCCACGAGCCCGACCCGCGGGCGGCAACAACGGCCCCATCACCGCCCAGGCAGCGTCAGAAATCTCCCCATTCCCCACAACCGGACCAACGATCTGATGATCGGAAAGGCCCTCCCGACTCCAGGCACGACGAGGGGGTGCCGCCTCCACGAGGCGACACCCCCTTCACCGGTTCCGCCTCGAGGGGGACAGGGGCGGTATCCCGAACCGGCACTGGGTCCGGATTTGCTCTTTGGCCGTGCAACCAGCCGGAGCTGCGGGGCGGGTGAGCAACGACTGCCCACCTTCTTCCGCCGGGAAAGGCGAAAACGACCGCTCCAGATGCACGACGGCGCTCCACCGTGCCCTTCGGGCGGTCAGCCCTCCGAGGAACCCTGTGCCGCAGCGAGGAGGAAGTCCCGGGACGACTCCACCATGTCCGTGATCCGGGCCATGTCGTACCCGACCAGCTCGCCCCGGAACTTCTTGACCCGCCCTGCCACCAGAACGGTGTCCACGTTGCCCGCGTGCGCGAACGCGGTGACCGTGGCCAGGGCGTTGGTCAGCGGTGCGGTGTTGACGTCGGTGGCCCGGATCAGGACGATGTCCGCGGCCTTGCCGGGGCTGAGCGAACCGATCCGGCCCTCGAGCCCCGCGTTCGCCGCGCCCCCCAGCGTGGCGTACTCCAGCACGTCGGCGGGGGAGAGGTGCTCTGGCACGTCCTGCTCGCCGGCGGCAGCCTTCTGGAAGGTGCGCCCGCGGTGTCCGTTGAGGAGGGCCTGCATGTCCGCGAAGGGGCTCAGGCCGTAGCTGATCTCGTTGTCGCCGCTGATGCCCGGACGCAGGCCGAACCGGCGCATCGTGTCGACGGGGGGGAACGAGGAGCCGAGGCCGAACGCGGCGTCGGAGCGCGGGCAGACGTTGACAGCACCGCCCGATCCGGCGATCAGGCGCCACGACTCCTCGGACATGTCGTAGCAGTGGTTGAACGCGTGCTTCTCGTTCAGCAGCCCCTTTGCGTGCAGATCGGTCAGCACGTCCTCGAGCCCGTCGACGTGCGCCCCCATCTCGTGCGACATCCACAGGTCGAGGTCGCGGGCGACCTGCCACAGGTCGGGGCTGGGGAACACGTCGAACAGCCGCAGGGTGAGCAGCTGGTCCTCCGAGGTGAAGTACTCGGAACGCAGCCGTTCCACGTCTCCCGGCCAGTGGGCCAGGGTGGCGCCAAACGGCACCCCCGAAGCGTGCACGCCTCGGATCCCGGCGTCCATCAGGGCCTCGACCGCGGCATTCGAGTGGTCGGGCGTACGGGAGTTGTGGGAGTTGTCGACGATGGTGGTGACACCCGCGTCCAGCGCCACGAGAGCGGTGATCAACGTGCCGGCGTAGTTGTCGTGGGGCCGGTAGTTCGGACCGTGTCCGAACGCAGTGAATCCGAGGTATCCGGCGAAGTCCAGGATCGGCTCCGCGGCGCGGAGCTGACCCTCCCAAGCGTGCACGTGGGAGTCCACGAAGCCGGGGATCACAATCATTCCGCGCGCGTTGACGACGACCGCGTCCGGGACCTTGTGCACCAGGCCGTGACCGACGTCGACGATCTTCCCGTCGTGGACGAGGATGTCGCCCCCCTCGATCTCGCCGAGCCGGGGGTCCTGGGTCAACAGGGTGCCGCCGGTGATCACGACCGCACGATCGGAGTCGGCTTGGAGGAGCGCGGCGAGCGCCTCGGCGTCTCGACGCGGATCGCCTGCGGAGGGGGTGAGCGGCGCACCGCCCGGATCCGCCGGAGTTGCGTAACGTGAGATCGGCATCCCCATGTCGTGATTCCTCTCGTACCCGCACCCGCCACCGCCGTCATGGTTCGTCCATGCGGCGGAGGTGCCGTTGTGAGTAAGGCTAGGGGCGAGGAGGCCAGCGGGTGTGAGTAGTCGGTGCTCCGGTACGGGCGGGGCCGAGGAGGACGCCGCCCGCTCGACGGAGGCTTCAGGGGGAGGTCCGGGGAGGGCGCGTTGCCGCGGCCAGGGTGGCGGCGTCGATGAAGGATGTATGGGTTCCTGCGGTGCCGCAGGCGTAGACGCCCGCCACCTGGCCCGCCGTGACGCAGTACTCAAGGTCCGGCTCCCGGTCCCGTCCGCCGAACCAGGCGTGTAGGAATCCGGTGACGAACGCGTCCCCAGCTCCGTTGCTGTCCACGATGGACCGCCCAGGCAGCGGTTCCACCACGGGGAAGTGGCGGACCGCTCCGTCCCCGCGCCGCAGCACGTGGCAGCCGTTCGCCCCGTCGGTGGCCACCACCAGCGCGGCCCCGCCTTGGTCCAGGATCGACCGCATCACCGGCTTCAGGGCCCCCACGTCCCCGAGTTCAGCGGCGCTCATGAAGACAAGGTCCGCCTGGAGGGCGAACGCGACCTGGTGGGGGCGCACCCCGTCCCAGGCGTGCAGGTCCGTGGAGACTGTGCGCCCGCTCTCCCGCAGTAGCGGGAAGAGGTCGCGGTTGTGGTTGGAGATCGACAGGTGCACGTGCCGGCTGCGCTCAACATGGGGCCGTGCGAACGCTGTGGGCATCCGCAGGTCCACCGGGTGGCGCCCGTCGTAGTAGGAGAAGCGGCGACCCTCGCGGTCCACCAGGTTCACGCTGCGAGGGGTGCCCTGGGGGGCAGGCAGCCAGGAGAAGTCGAGCCCGTGGCGGTTGTAGGCGTGCAGCACCTGCGCGCCCTGTTCGTCCTCGCCCAGGTAGTCGATAAACTTGGTGCGCAGACCGAGGTGGTGGAACCCCAGTGCGACGCCGTTGCCCGTGTGGGCGACGTAGTCGTGGATCGGCGGAACGTGCACGGAGTCGCCGACTGGCGCAACCAGTTCGTCCACCCGCACGATGGTGTCCACCCCGACGCCGCCAATGACTAGCACGTCGTACTCGAATTCCGTCACAGCGGCGCATCCTTCGATCGGCGATCGGCGACGGGGTGAGACCCATTCTCGTACGGTCCCACCCCGCCCTGACCTGAACCTTTCCCATGGCCAGAGACCTCCACCTGAGTATCGGCTGCTCTGTCGCCCGCTCGTTGCTACCCACTCCGCAGGAGGGCGCCGCTACGCCAGTCCGCGAGTGATTGCGGAGCGGTGTCCGAAACACAACACCCTCCGGAGCGCCCGGCGCCTCCACCCGTCGGACGCGGGCCCGCCAGGCGCTCCCGCCGGGTCCGCGGCTCCTCGGGCGCGAGGGGGTGGTAGCTCCTACTCTCGGCACGCCGCCGCCTTGCTGCCACCATCGTCGGGTGGCCGGAATCGTTCGGCCCGACGTCGTGCACCCGGAGTTCGCCTGCACGGCACAACTGTGACGACGACTGTGAGGGGCGGGATGAACGACAGGCGCACGGTGCTATGGACCGCGCTGACGATCGCGGCCGCGATCGCCATGACCCAGGCCCCCGCGGCCTTCGCCCAGCATGACGCGGACCATATGGCCGTCGAACCGCGGCCGAGCACGACGGGGGCGACCGACTGTTCCTGGGGGAGCACAGCCTGCACCCCTTGCGTGAACGACGTGGTGGACGCGGTGAAAACGGGACTGCGGGAGCGCGGCGATGCTATGGGATTCCACCTGGGCGCGGGCGTCCCTGCACCCGAATACGGAGTGCCCAACTTCCATGACCACTGGCAGGGGATCCAGCGGCTGACCGCCGACGGCGGACGCTGGATGGCGGTCTCCTACGACGACACCGGAGACGGCCCCGGGGGGGTGGGCCTCGTGCACATGGCCTCACGCCACCCCGTGGCCCCCGGCGACCGCCTGAGGTCCAACCGGCAGGGACCGCTCCTCGCCGAGCAGCAGACACCGCCCAGCGAGGACGTCGTGAAGGGCCGGATTGACAGCGGACGTAACGACCTGGCCCACGCCGGCGGCCTGTCCGCCCTGGGCTCCTACCTCGCCGTCCCCTACGAGGGGAGCGCCGCCGAGTCCGAGGTCCGCATCTACTCGGTCGCCGACCCCGCGCACCCGGTGCTGCGCACCACTCTGAAGCGGCCCGGGACTGCGGACAGCGGCAACGTCGGCTGGACCCGTCTGGGCGACGGCCGCTACCTCATGATGGTGGGCGGCCACGACTCGCTCCCGCTCGACTTCTACACCAGCCCCTCCGTCGACGGCACGTACTCCAAGACGGCGACGTGGAAGGGCAGCTTTCCTGCCTACCAGAACACCAACCTCGTGACCGAATGCGGCACCGGGAGGCTGTACGTCCTCGGCACCCACAAGAACTGGACGGGACAAGACTGGCTCGACGTCCACTCCCTGGACCTCTCCGAACCGGCGCCCCGTCTCACCAAGGTGGCCAACCGCCATCTCACGTGCACGCAGATCGACGAGCGCCAATGCGACTTCGCGGCCGGTGGAGGCGCGTACGTGTCGGCTGCGAACGAACTGTTCCTCTACGCCGTGGAGCACGACGACGACGGCCCCGGAGGAACGGTGAAGTTCACGGAGTTCCGAACCAACCGACCGCACCCCCGATCCTGTTCGACCGATGCGGGGAGCGCCTGGGTCGAGCTCTACGAGCACTCCCATTACGGCGGTCGCAGCATCGTGATCGACTTCGCGGACCGCGGCGCCGAGGACCACGCCAACTACCCGAACGCCGAGGCGTTCAACGACAGGGCCTCGTCCGCCCGGTGGTGCCTGCCGCCCGGCACCACGCACCGGCTGTTCGCCGACTCGCACCACGGCGGCGCGTCCACGACCCTGTCTGGTGTCGGGGAGGACGCCGATCTCGGCGCGTCCCCGGGACTGCGGGGCTGGAACGATAGGGTTTCCTCCTCGCACTACTGACTTCTCGGCGAGTCTGGACGCGAAGATGGCCCCCGTCTCCGTGAGACGGGGGCCATCGCCGTCCGGGCGGACGTCCCCCGACCACCCGTGAACCGACGGGAGCCCCCCTCCGTGGGGGAGGCTCTGCGCTCCGCCGGCCGAACCAGCATGCCCCGCCCCCGTGTGGAGCAAATGAGTAATGAGTGCCGTGCCGTGCCGATCGCGCATAGGTAACTGGTACTCAGGCGGACGGCCCCGGCACCGCCGACCATGGACGGGCACCCTCGTGTGGTGCGTGCGGCCTTGATCAATCCCAGCCGCTCCCGACCGCGGCCTGCGGGCCTCGGACAGTCCCCGACGCTTGGCAGGTGTCCCTTGTCGACCTCAACCGCCCCCACAAAGACCAGAGCCGTGCTGGTTCTGGTCTGCGCGGCCCAGTTCATGCTTCTCGTGGACGACACCATCGTCAACCTCGCGCTGCCCTCCATCAGCGAGGAGCTTGACCTGACCGGCGCCGGGCTGTCGTGGGTGAACAACGCCTACTTCCTGACCTTCGGCGGCTTCCTGCTCATCGGCGGTCGCCTCGCGGACGCCGTTGGTCGGCGGCGCCTCTTCGCGATTAGCATGGCGGCCTTCGTGGCCGCCTCCCTACTGTGCGGCGTGGCTGACGACGACGCCGTCCTGATCGCCGCCCGGGGGCTCCAGGGAACCGCCGGGGCGATGCTCTCCCCGGCCGCCCTGGCGATCCTGCTGGCCACCTTCCGGCAGCCGGCGGAACGCGCCAGGGCACTGGGCGCCTGGGCGGCGCTGACCGGCTTGGGGGCCGCGACCGGTCTCCTCGCCGGCGGTGCCCTGGTCGAACTGACCGACTGGCGCTGGATCTTCTGGATCAACCTGCCCATCGGGGCCGCCGCCCTGTTCCTCCTCCCGCGACTTGTGGCACCCGACGTCCGGCACGGGCGGAAGTCGTCCACCGACATCGTGGGCGCCCTCATGGCGACCACGGCCCTCCTCCTGCTCGTCTACACCGTCGTCGAAACCGAGAAGCACGGCTGGTCCTCACACCGCACCCTCGCGAGTTTCGCTCTGGTCGTCGTCCTGCTCGCGGGCTTCGCCGCCCGCCAGCTGACGGGCAAAGAGCCCCTCGTGCCGCGATCCCTGTTCCGGACCCGCTCCGTGCTGTACGCGGACCTGACGGTCCTAGTGGCGGCGAGCGGCCTCTTCGCGATGTTCTTCTTCCTCACCCTCTACATGCAGCAGGTGCTGGGCTGGTCGGCACTGCGGAGCGGACTCTCCTACCTCCCCTTCACCGTCGCCATGGGGGTGGGCAGCGCCATCAGCGCCAAGCTGCTCCAGACCAGGTGGGGTTCGGTCCCCCTCTGCACCGGTCCGGTCGTCGCGGCGATTGGACTGTGGATGATGAGCGGCCTGGACGCCGGGAGCGACTACGCGACCGCCTTGGTGCCGGCGCTCGTCGCCGTGGGCTTCGGACTCGGCACGGCGTTCGTCCCCGTCATGGCGGCTGCTACGGGAGGGAGCGGCGAGGGCGGGGGCGGCATCGCCTCCGCGCTGATGACCACCTGCCAGCAGATCGGCGGGGCCCTGAGCATTGCCGCACTGGCCACCGTCGCCACCGCTCGCTCCGAGGACCTCGTCCGGGACGGCTCGCCGCCCGGCGACGCCGCAGTTGGGGGCTTCTCCCACGCCTTCCACATCCAGGCCGGCGTGTTGGGCTCGGCGGCAGTACTGGGCGTCCTGCTCGCCCTCGCCCTGCGGCGGGAGAAGAACCGGGAGGTGCCCGCCGAGGCTCCCGCCGGCCGGGAAGCGGTCCCCGGCCCGACCTCCGGCCCGGTCCGCTGACCGGTCCGCCCGCGGAGCGGGGCCGGGGCGGAGAACCGACCGGTTCTCCGCCCCGGCCCCGCATGAGTTCGTGGTCGGAGCGCGTCTCGTCACGCGACCACCGGGACGCCGGGGAGCCCCGTCTTCGGCCGACGGGGCTCCCCGGTACTCCGCCGTCCGCGCCGGTCAGGCGGCAGCCGCCCCGCCCGGACCGGCCCCCGCCGGACGCCGCCTCGTGTGCGACGACCCGGACCCAGTGGCGGCGGTGACGTCTAGGTAGGGGCCGAGGCATTCGGCGAGCTGGTGCCGGTTGGTCACGCCGACCTTCTTGTAGATGGCCTGGAGCCCGTTGTGGATGGTCCGGACGGAGAACATCAGACGGTCGGCGATGTCCTTGCTGGGGACCCCGGCGGCGGCGAGAGAGGCGATCTGCTTCTCCCGCTCGGTCAGGGTGTGCAGGGGGGAGGCCGTGAGGCCAGCCAGGGCTGGCGTGCGGGCGCCCTCGCAGCGGGCGAGGGCGGCCCGGGCGCGGACGGTGGCCGCGGTGGCAGGGCGGGGTCGGCCCGCCACCTCCCACGCACGGGCGGCGTGGAGGTTGGCTTCGGCGCTCAGCAGGTCGGCGTCGAGGAGTTCGAGGGCCTCGCCACTGGAGGCCAGTGCCCTTGCCTCGCCGTCGACGAGTGCCTGCACGAAGGCGACGCGTGCCGGAGCAAGATCGCCGTCGCACACGTCGGCGATCTCCCGCAGCCTGCCCAGGACGCCTGCCGGCGCGCCGAGTCGGGCCACGTCTGTCAGCAGCATGGCCTCGGAGGTGAGGTGTCCGCGCTCCCTCGCCGTTCGCGCGGCTTCGGACAGGACTCGCCGCGCCTGCGCGGCATCCCCGTTCGCGACGTGCAGCCACGCCTCCCCGAGGCGGTCCTCACCCGCGAGGTAGCCGGCCTCCGGGTAGCGTCGGGCGTCCCGGACCGCCACGGCGGCCGCTTCGACGTCGCCCAGGACAGCGGCGGCGGCCGCAACGCCGGACAGGGCCAGGCGTACGGCGTTGACGTGGTTAACCCTCCGCGCCTGGGCCGCGGCCTCCCCGTAGAAGCGGCGGGCGCGCGCGGGGTGCCCCGCGAGCCACTCGCTGCGCCCCAGGTGGAACGTCAGCCACAGTCGGAGGAACCAGACGTCCGTGTCCATGAGGTCCCGGATCCCGCCCGTGCCGACTTCGTGGGCTTCGGAGAAGCGGCCGGCCTCGGAGTGGGCCAGAACCGTGGAGATCAGTTCCGAGGCTCGGTGCGGGATGTCACGGCGGGAGCCGTTCAGCTTCAGGTGCACGCTGTAGGCGTTCTCGGCCACCCGCAGCGCCGCGGCGGTCCTTCCCCGCACTGCCAGGGCGGAGGCCCTCAGCGGTTGCGCCCGCAGCCACACCGCCACCTCCGCTGCCTGTCCCACGTCGGAAGGGAGGGCGTCGAAGATCTCACAGGACCGCACCGGGTCGCCCAGCACGGACAGCATCGTCGCCTCGTTGTACATCAACACCTCGCGGGCCCGCTCGCTGCCGAGGAGAGAGGCCGCCCGACGGGTTACCTCCAGCGCCTCTTCGGCACGGGCCCCCATGAAGAGGCTGTAATTGCGGACCTGCAGCACGGCGATGACCTCGTCCTCCTCGGAGGCGTTCTCCTGCGCCACGCGCAGCACCTGCTCCGCGCCGTCGAAGTCGCCGACCTCCATGAGCGCGCTCCCCAGGAGGACCTGGCCCGGGGTGGTGCGCTCTTCGGGAGCCAGCCCTCGCAGCAGGAAGACCACCTGCCGGAACTCGTGGTCCTCGTGCGCCAGCGCCGCTGCTCGCACCAGCAGGTCCGCGGCCACATCCTGTCCCGCCCGGAGCCGCCACGCCGCCACGTTCAGCACGTCGTCCCGGCGCCGCATGCCGTACCCCTCCACGCGCGCCGCCTGCCGCGAGAGGAGTTCGGCACTACGCTCCCGGTCCATCCCCACCTCCAGGGCCTGCGCGAACACCGGGTGGGACAACTGCACCACCATCCGGCGCCCCTCCAGCAGCGTCCTGATCAGCCCTTCCTGCTCCAGCTCGGCCAGCACAACGGCGCTCGCCTCCCCCTCCACGTCAGTCAGTCCCACGGTTCCGCACAGGGCGAGCAGTTCGAGCACAGGCCGGGCGCCCAGGGGCACGCCGGCCAACCGGGTGCGCACCATCTCCAGGAGCCGTTGCCCGATGCGCAGGCCATCGGTGATCTCCCACATCTCACCGTCGTTGGTCAGCCGCCCCTCCGCCAGGGCCCCGAGGACCAGTTCCTTCACGTACAGCACGTTGCCGTGGCTGACGTCCATCAGCTCGCTCACGCTCCGCTGGCCGACGGGGCCTCCCAGCACGTGGCACAGGAGCTCCTCCACCGCCGCTTCGTGGAGGTCCTCCAGGTCTACCCGGTAGACGGCGTCAGTCCGCAGCAGAGCGGCCACCGCGTCGTGTAGTACGCCCTCGGAACGAATTGTGACGACGAGGAAGATCAGCCCCGCATCCATTAGCTGCCGCAGCAGGACCGCCGAGGCCGCGTCCAGGTGGTGGGCGTCGTCCACGACGAGGTGGAGGCGGTCGTCGCCCATCTCTGTGATCGTCCGCACGGCCGCGGAGAGCCCCGCCATTGGGTTCGAGTTGTCCCCGACGCGCGGGAACACCCGTGCCAGCGCCCTCAGGGGCACTTCGGATGTGGCCCGGGATGCCGCCACCCGGCGGACCGGCAGGCCCGCCGCCTCCAGTCGGCGACCGCACTCCTGGGCCAGTCGGCTTTTGCCCACCCCGGCCCGTCCATGCACGGCGAACCCGGACCCCCGGCGATCCGCCACAGCGCTGTCGAACAGCGCCAGCTCCGCCTCGCGCCCGACAAGCGGCCACATCTCGGCCTCAAGAACACTCACGGTGCTCCTCCAAAACTCGATCACGGCTCCGTGGGGCGGTGGGGGAGCACGTGGCACCAACGGACCGCACCCCGGCGATCCGGTGGCGTGGGAAGAAGACTCGAGGGCGAGAGGGAGTCCGTGGTCATGCCGTCTGCGGCGGCCCGTCCTCCTCCGTCGGAACCCCGCCGGTTCCGGCGGGTTCGGCGCAGGAGGGCTGCGGGACGTGACGGCGCGTCTGTACGGACTGTCCAGCCCGATGGACTGAAATTGTCCGTACAATTATGGCACGGGGGCCCCGTGCGGGAAAGACGAACGACCCGGCTGGCCTGGAAGGCGCCGAGGAGGGTGCGAAGGGACCCGGAGCACGGGGCGCGCCCGCGTCGCTCCCGTGGGCGGGGCGACCGTGAGGGTGGGCCCCGGACTTAACCCGGGATGCGGGCGCAGGGAGCGGTGCGAGGCGCCGAGCGCTCCGCCGGATCCGGCGGTCGGCGAAGACGCCTCCGCGCGCTCCGGCCGTGGGCGCGCACGGCCCCACCGCCGCCGCGTTCGGGAACGGCCGGGGCGGACCGGTGTCCGGCCCCGCTCCGTCCGGCGGTGCTCGCCCCCGATCAGCCTGCGGCGAACTGCAGGAGGCAGGGGTACCGGTCTGGCCGGATGAATGCGCGCTGCCACACGGTCGCCGTGTCGTTGATGCGCAGCAGCGCCTCGATGCAGAAGACGGCCCTGCCTTCCGGCAGTCCGAGGAGCCCGCAGACGTCAGCGTCCGGCGCCAGGGGGGTGGTGGTCTGCGTGATCGGGTCGACCGGCGGGTCGGGCTGCTCGTGCAGGAGCCTCTGCGCGAGGTCGCCGGGCAGGGACGCGGAGAGCGGCTGCCACGTCTCCAGGACGACCAGGGGGCGGTCGTCGGCGCGGAGTACGGCGGTCGTGACCAGGAGGGGAGCCGTGTCGCCGACGCCGAGGGCGGCGGCGACGGTGCTGTCGGTGCGGTGCAGTGCGATGTCGGCCGTCGAGGTGGTCGTGCGTACGCCGAGCGAACGCAACGTCTTGATCAGGGCCTCCAGCGCCGTGGGGACGGGGCGCACCCGCCCGCCCCGACGGGGCCTGCGGTCGACGGTGTCCAGTCTGCGCACCGCCTCGCGAACCGTGTGCCTGCTGACGCCGTAGTGGACCATCAGCTCCCGGTCGGTCGGGAACCTGTCGACGAATTCGTCGGCCGCAATCCGTGCCCGGAGGTCGCTAAGTACACTCGCCCAGAGAGTCGACCGGTTCGAGTTCTCCGTCTGCACTGTGGCTCCTCCTGGACTTCGGACCGCCCCAACGACTTTGCCCACCGGGGGCAGACGTCACATGCCATGATTGTACGGACGATTGCCGTCCTCGGGAGGAGCTGGGGTAGATGACAGAGGGGCGCGCGCTGGACATCGAGGCGTACGAGGCGACGAAGGCCGCGGTAACACAGAACGCGAGTGCCGGGGCCGGGTCCTTCACGACGGTGACCACTTGGAGCGAGGGCGCGCGCGCACGCACGACCGCCCGGTCCTTCTCGCTGGAGACGGACGAGCCGGAACCGCTCGGCGGCACCGACAAGGCGATCGATCCCATGGAACTCGTCCTGGCCGCGGTCGGCACCTGCCTGACCGTCGGGTGGGTGACCCAGGCGATCAGACGGGGGGTCGACTTCCACGACCTCCGCATCGAGGTCACCGGCGAGTTCGACCTCCGCGGCTACCTCGCCGTTGACGAGGAGGTCCGGCCCGGTTTCCGCGACCTCAAGTACGTCGTGCACGTGGACACCGACGCTCCCGACGACGTGCTGGAGGAGATCAGGGTCGCTGCCGAGTCGTTGTCACCCATGTTCGACAACGTCAAGCACGCCACACCGGTCACCGGCGTTGTCAGAGTCTCCTGAACATCCCGTCCCGTCCTCCGTGACGTGATGCCGCACCCGTCTCCAAGGTGCGGTCCCCCGCGCCCCGCACGCGCAAGAATCCCGTCCCGAGGGTCATGCCCCGCACCCTCCTCCAGTCGCACGCCGAAGTTCGGTGCGGGAAGGAGCGCCGCAACCACCGGCGCGCCGGGACCCGACGGACCGTCAGGGGAGCTGACCGCCAGGTCCATTGACCCGCACCGCGGCGGACCGCGATTGAGTAACCGTTGACCGAACCGCGCCGCCGTTCGGGGAGGCGCGGGGCGTTGCGCGCACCGCGCGCTTCTCGCGTAGCCTTGACGCCTCTCGGGGAAGGCCGCCACCTGCGCCCCGACGGGCGGCTGCGGACGCCCGAAGCGCGGGGCCCGCGTCTCCGGCCGCCATCCCCGCCACGACCCTGTCGTGACCCGAAGCCGTGTTCGCTGCAACCGGGCGAGGGGTTCGAGGACTCTCTCGGGATTGTTTAGTGCGCCCTCCCGCTGCAACGGACGGGAGCGCGTCGGTTCACACGATGTTCGACCCGTGACGCAGGTCACGTGTTCGGAGGATTTCATGCATGCTGATCGTGAGCGGAAGTGGCCCTTCACCGGGCGAAATGCGGAGATGGCGCTTTTCGAGGAGGCGCTGCGTGATCCGGGGGCACGCGCCTTTGCCATCCACGGTCCGACCGGCATCGGTCGGACCCGGATGGCTGAGGAGTGCCGTGCCGTGATGGAGCGGGCCGGAATGAGGACTAGCCGGATCGTCGGCCGCCCGGACCTTTCGACAGTCCCCTTCGGTGCTGCCCGCCACCTGCTCCGCCGCTCGTCGGCGTTCGATGGGCCCCTCCCGGCCTACGCCTTTGCCGCCCGGCTGATCGCGGAACTGGAGGGCCACACCCTGCACATCGTCGTGGACGACGTGCACCTGCTCGATGCGCCGTCCGCCATGCTGTTGCGTCAACTCATGGATGCCGGTGCGGTGTTCCTCGTCCTCACCGTCCGTTCCGGCGCCGAGATCGGCGACGCCGTGGCGGCGCTGCTGCGCACCGACGCCGTGTACCGGGTCGACCTGGGGGAGTTCCCGCACGACGCGGCCGAGAGCCTGCTGAGGGGGGCGCTGGGGGGCGCTGTGGAACGCCGCACCATGCAGGAGTTGATGGACATCAGCCACGGAAACGTGCTTTTCCTGCGGGAACTCGTGCTCGGGGCGATAGACGAGAGCCGGCTGACCTCGGACGGGGAGGTGTGGGAGCTGAACCTCGACCCGAAGGCGACCCCCGCGCTGGTCGAACTCGTCCGCGCGCGGGCCGAGGAGGGGGGCCCGGAGGGGAGGGGGGTACTCGACATGCTGGCGCTGTGCGGCCCCGTGCCCCTGGCCGACGCTGAGGCGGAGGGCGACCCGGCGGCCATCGCCGCCCTGGAGAGGGCCCGTCTGGTCAAGACGCACCTGGACGGGCGCCGGACCGTCGTGGAGCTTTCTCACCCCCTCTTCGGGGAGGTCCTGCGGCTTGACGTCTCACCGGAGCACCGGAGCGAGACCCTGCTGCGGCAGGCCCGGCGCACCGAACGTTTCGGCATGCGGCGCACAACCGATCCCCTGAAGGTGGCCCAGTGGCGCCTGGAGGCGTCGGGGACGGCGGACACGGGCCTGCTGGTGCGCGCCGCCTCGCTCGCCCACGCGTCCCACGAGTACAGCCAGGTCATCGCCCTGCTCAGCGGGATCGCCCCTGCGGACCGCAACACCCGCGGACGGGTGCTCCTCGGCAGCGCGCTCATGGAGGTCGGCGAGTTCGACGAGGCGGAGACGGTTCTGCGGGAGGCGCAGGAACGTGCCGAGAGCGAGGACGAAGCGCTCGCCGCCCTCCAGGTCAGGACCTACAGCCTCTTCATGGACGGCCAGGTGGCCCTCGCGCTCGGGGTGACCAGGGAGGCCACCGCGGCGATGGGGAGCTCCCGGGCGAGGGAACTGCTCGCCCTGAACGAGGCGACCATGCTCGCCGTTGCGGGGGAGCCGGCCCGGGCGAATCGTCTCTTCGACACTCTGACCGACGACGTCACCCAGGCGGCCGAGAGCGGGGCGTGGCTGCGCGGCAGGCCGATGAAGGCGGCCGCGTTGGCGGTGCAGGGCCGCACCGACGCCGCACTGCGTGTGGTGGATGAGGCCTACCGGGTCCACCTTTCCCTGAGCGACAGGGAGGGAACGCCCCACCAGGCATCGGAGTTGATCTCCGCCGTCCTGGCCTACTCGGATGCCGGCCGGTTCACCGAGGCGGCCGACGCCGGGGACCGGGGCGTCCGCGAACTCATGGACACCGACATCTGGTTCCTCCAGCTGTGGCTGCTCTTCCACATGGGCCGCGGGGAGTGGATTGCAGGGCACCCTGTCACCGCGCGGCGCCTGTATGGGGAGGCGGCGGCCCAGGCGCGGCGCGTCAACCACGGCAAGGCCATGCGCCTCGCCCTCTCCGGGCTGGCGGCGAGTGCCGCCGTCTGCGGAGACCTCGACGCGGCCACCGCCGCCGTGCGCGAGAGCACGACCTACCCGTACGTGGGCTACCTCTCCGGCGAGGAGAGGCTCGGGGAGGCATGGGTGCACGCGGTGGCCGGCGACCATGACGAGGCTCTACGCGTGTTGAACGAGGCGGCCTCCTCTGCCAGGGACACAGGGCACCTCACGTCCGAAGGGATGCTGCTCACCGACATCGCCCGGCTCGGCGACGCACGGGCGGTGGCGGGACGACTCGACGACATCGCCCGCAGGTCCGACGGCCTCCTGGCTCCGGCCCGCGCGGGCTTCGCCGCCGCCCTTGCCAGGCCCAACGGCGCGGCCCTGTCGGAATGCGCGGACGTCTTCGAAGGGCTGGGGGCCGACCTGCTCACTGCGGAAGCCCACATCGCCGCCGCCGACGCCTGGCAGAAGGCGGGGAGGGACCGGGAGGGGACCGGGGCCACCGTGCGGGGCCGCGCCGCCCTCACTCGGTGCGAGGGTGCGCGCACCCCGCTGGTGTCCCTGGCGGCTGGCGCGCCCACCGCCCGACTCACCCCCCGCGAACGGCAGATAGCCGCCCTGGCGGTGGAGGGGCTCTCCAGCAAGGACATAGCGGATCGGCTGATGTTCTCCGTGCGCACCATTCACAACGGCCTACAGGCGGTCTACAAGAAGGTCGGGGTCACCAACCGGAAGCAGCTGGCCGAGCACCTGGACCGGTACCTGGCACTGGCCGAGGGAGGCCGGGTGCGGGCCCGGGGCGAGTTCACGGCGCTGACGCCCAGGCGTCCGGTGTCCCGTCGTTTTCGCCCCCTCCCCCGCCCTTCTCGGTAAACCGGCCGCCTGCGACGGCGGGCCGGGGGGCGATTCCGGCCTTTCAACCGGGCACGAAGCGGTGGCCTCGGAGCCTCTTCGATCCCTCCACGAGCAACGTCCGACCGGATTTGGAGTTTCATCATGGGACGCACGATCGTCGTGGGCGACGTCCACGGATGCTTCGACGAGCTGACCCGGCTTCTGGAGGAAGTCCGGATACGGCCCGAGGACCTGCTGGTGAGCGTCGGCGACCTGGTCGACCGCGGGCCCGAGCCGGGCAAGGTGGTCGACCTCTTCCGAAACCGTCCGAACTCCTTCGTTGTTATGGGAAACCACGAGCGCAAACACGTGCGTGGCCTGTTCTCCTACTCCCAGGAGATCACGCGGCTCCAGTTCGGCGACGACTACGGCGAAGCGGTCGAATGGATGGGTGGACTGCCCTACTTCTTCGAGGACGACCACGTCCGCGTGGTGCACGCGGCCGCCCTGCCCGGGATTCCCCTGCAGGACCAGCCCGAGGAAGTGCTCTGCGGTTCGACCAGGGGCGAGCGGGAACTCGAGAAGCTGTTTCCCGAGGGTCGCTGGTACGACCACTACACTGACGCCAAACCGGTGGCGTTCGGTCACCACGTGACCGGTCGAGAGCCCCTGGTCCTCCACGGACGGATCTTCGGTCTGGACACGGGGGCCTGTCACGGCTGGAACCTCACCGCAGTGTGCTTTCCCCGGGGGACGGTCCACTCGGTGCGGGCCAGTGCGGACCACTGGTCGACGGTCAGGCGCCGATGGCAGCTGCCCGTCCTGCGGGCGAGGCCGTGGCGCGAGGTCCCCTGGCAGAAGCTCGCCCAGGACCTGGAGCGCGTATCCACCGCCCCGGACCCCGCCCTCGGACGGTGGCTGGCAGGCCTTCGGACGTGGGCGGAGGGCCTGCGGGCCCCGCTGCCCGTCCTGGCGGCCGAGACAGCCCGCATCTCCGAGGCCCTCACCGAGGCCGAGATGCGCGAACACCCCGCGGCGAAGCTGCTGTTCGCCGCACAAAACGGCCGCCTCGACGAAACCGTCCTGTCCAGGCGGTGTACGACACCGGGCGCCACGATCGACCTGGCGGCCGAGCTGGGGCTGGCGCTGGACGAACCACCCCGGTGATTCGGCACCCCCCTCGGCTCCGAAGGACGGGGTTCCCGAAATGATGTCCCGTCATGTCGCCCTCGTCACCTTCGGATTACTCTAGCCACCCCCTTGCCCAAGAGACACACTGCGGCGATTTCACCAACACACTCAGCCGCCGAGGCGGCCTAGGGGGGGAACCATGCAGAGTCGCAACCCGGTGCTTTCGGTGACGGAGGAACTGCGGTCGGCTGTCGGGTCGGACCGGGTGCTGGTGCCGGGGCCCACACCGGGCAGGGAGCGCCGCCTGTGGAACGGGGCCGTCACGCACCGGCCAGCCGTCATCGTCCGTCCGCGCACGGCGGCTGAGGTCCAGAAGTCAGTCCTCGTCGCACGCGAAGCGGGGATGCCCCTGTCGGTGTTGGGTGGCGGACACGACTGGGCCGGCCGATCGGTGCGCCACGGCGGCCTGGTCATCGACATGTCGGGCATGCGGCACGTCGGCATCGACACCTGGGACCAGATCGCGACCCTTCAGGGAGGTGCGACAGCCGGTGACGTCACCAAGGCTGGCGCGCCCTTCGACCTGGTCGCCGCGACGGGGACTGTCCACGCCGTCGGCTTGGTCGGGCTGACGCTCGGGGGAGGCTACGGACCGCTCAACGGCCGGGCCGGGCTCGCACTGGACAACCTGCTCTCAGCCGACGTCGTCCTGGCCGACGGGCGCCTGGTCACGGCCGACGCTGAGCGGGAGCCCGACCTCTTCTGGGCCTTGAGAGGCGGGGGCGGGAACTTCGGGATCGTCGTCTCGATGCGGGTCCGCCTCCACCGCATCCCCCGCGTGCTGGCTGGGTTCGTCACCTACCCCCTGAACACGGACGGCGTCTGGGAAAGGCTCGGGGAAGTGCTGGCCGAGGCTCCGGACAAACTCACCGTCCCGTGCGGCGTGATGAACGACGAGGACGGTCATCCCCTGCTCTACCTCGCCCCCACCTGGAGTGGCGACCCCCATCAGGGGGAACGTGTCATCGAGCCGTTCCTGTGTCTCGCGGGCAGGGGCCAGGCGCAGACCGGGGAGACGACCTACCGCCAGGTCCTCGCCCAGAACGACGCGTGGGCCGCCACAGGACGCCACTACGAGATCGCCACCCGCAACGTGCCGGGCTTCACCCCGGAGACGGCCGCCGTCCTCCGGGAGGCCGGGGCCACGGCAACCTCGCCGCTCACAGCGATCCCCATGCACCACTTCCACGGTGCCGCCTCCCGCGTTCCGGCCGACGCCACCGCCTTCGGGATCCGCCGCGACCACTTCCTCGTGGAGGTGGTGGCCGTGTGGGAGCCCGGCGACACCGACGCCGACCGGCACCGCGCCTGGGTCACGTCCGTGTCCGAGGCGCTCGCACCGCACTCCCTCCCAGGCGGCTACCCCAACCTGCTGGCAGCCGACGCCGCCGACCAGATAGCCCACGCCTACGGGCCGAACGCCGCCCGCCTGTTGGAAGTCAAGCACCGGTACGACCCGGAGGGGGTGTTTGCCTCCACCCCCCTGCCGCCCGCGCCGTGACCGGTGGCAGGTCGGGGTCGCCCTGACGCCCCCGCCGCACCGGCTGAGGCCGCGCGGGGGCGGTCCGGCCCAGAACCTCCCTCAGCGCGACGGCACCGGTCCGGTCGCCCTGCGGTGGCTGCCGGCTTCCAGGAGGGAGGTGAGGATCGGCCCCGCGTGGGTCCACAGCAGCGCGCCGCCGGCGGCCGGGACGAGACGGCGGCGCGCACCGGGGACGCGCGCGCAGAGCAGCGCGCCGTGGTCGGGCGAATGGCTGGTGTCGCGCTCGCCGTACCAGACGTCGACCGGGACGGAGATCGCGTCGAGGGCGAACGGCCAACGGCCCATGGCGAGGACGGTGTCACGGGCGTAACCGGCGGCGCCCTGGGCGAACCCCTCGGAGAGAGCCTCCCGATAGGCGGCGGCGAAGCCGGCGTCCCGGTAGACGACGAGATCGCACTCCGGGCTGTTCGCCATGACCATGTCCCACATCGCGTCCGCGTCGAACCGTGTGAAGAACGCCTCGGTGGCGGCCGGGTCGCTCGCGGCCCGCTCCACCAAAGCGCGCAAGTCCTCCGGCAGGACGGGGGCGAACTCCGGTGCGGCTACTTCGTCCGCGCCGGAGACGAGGGCCAGCGCCGAGAAGGCTCCCTCCGCGGCGCACGCAAGGGCGAAGGGCGCGCCTTGGGAACTCCCGACGGCCGCCGGGCGCCCCAGGTCGTGCGACTCGCAGAACCGACGGACGTCGGACACGAAGTCGGCGAAGGTGCGACCGGGGGCGGGCGACGAGGAGCCGAGCCCCGGGCGGTCGAAGGAGACGAGGCGCACCCCCAGTTCCTCGACAACTCCCGGCTCGACACCGAGTCGACGGCTGGTGGCGGCACCGGGGCTCAGGAGCACTGGCACTCCGTCCGGCGGGCCCCATTCGGCCCATCCGAGGAATCGGCCGTCGTCTAGACGGCTTCGGCCCGAGCGGACGGGGGGATTGCTGAAATCGGTCATGCCCACCATT
This sequence comes from Streptomyces sp. man185, assembly GCA_002551355.1. GTDB lineage: Bacteria > Actinomycetota > Actinomycetes > Streptomycetales > Streptomycetaceae > Streptomyces. The sequence continues at coordinate 98,030 of NTHE01000004.1, forward strand.
GTCATCACCGGCGGTGAGTCCCGCACAGGAGTTCACGGGGGTTTTCCACACGTGGGTCGCCGACCGTCCATTCCCATCCTCCGGTGGCGGCCCTTGGAGTGGTGGGGGCGGGGTCGCGCTGCCACGCCGGGTCCGCGGGGCGATGCCCACCGCCTCCCGGACGGAGCCCTTTCGAGGGGGCCTCCCGTTTCGCGGCACGCGGAACGCCCTCACCTCTCGGGAAGACTTCAGTTCCCGCTCAGGAAGGCGCCGAGTACCCGGCCGACCTCCTCCGGGGCCTCCACCTGCGGGTAGTGGCCCACCGGGGGTGGTCCGGACAGCTCGTGCACCGTCGCGGTGGGTATCCGCCTGCGCAGCCGGTCGAGCACGTGGGCCCCGCTGATGGGATCAGCGGGGCCCCACAAGAACAACGTCGGCCCGGAGTACGTCTCCAGAGCGGATGTCCACCGGCTTTCGTTAGCCAGCCGGTCGTCGATGTAGCGCAAAAGCTGCGGTGCCAGGAGGTGACCGTTCCGCCGGACCACCCCCTCCCACATGCGGTGCAGGTCCTCGTCCGAGACGGGCACACCGAGGACCCGGCGCATGGAGGAGCGGAAGCTCTTCTCGGTGATCCCGTACTTCAGCACCCTCCCCAGAGGGCCGTGCAGGAGGCGCTGGATCGGTACGGGGCGGTGCAGGTCGGGGTACAGCCCGCCGTTGAGCCACGCCATGCGGACAACGCGGTGCGGGTTCCGGGACAGCAGTTCCTGCCCGACGCTCACCCCGTAGTCGTGGGCGACGAGAGCCGTGTTGCCGATCCCCAGCGTTTCCCAGGCCGACTCCACGAGGTCCGCCTGTTCCAGCACCGAGTAGCGGTGACGTCGGGGTTTGTCGCTCTCCCCGAAGCCGAGGAGGTCCAGGCTGAGGACGCGGCACCCCGCCCCGACGAGCCGCGTCAGGATCGGGGACCAGTCGTGTGAGGATGTGGGGAAGCCGTGGAGCAGGCTGACAGGCCACCCGTCGGGCGGGCCGTCGCAACGGACGAACACCCGGTGTACGCCCTCCCGACCCCGGAGGGTGATCCTTTCTCCGCCGGCGCGCCACTCTTCGGCGGACGGCATGGTTATGCGGGTCGTCACGGCATCTCCCCTGTGATGGATGCGTGCCGATCCGGTCATCCGGTCGGCACCGTACGGCTTGTGTGCGTCAGGAACGAAAGCCGCACGAGGACCGGTACCGGCCGGGGGCGCGGGGCGGGCACGGCCGGTACCCGTCTTCCGCGTGCGGTCGTTCCGTGAGCCCATCGCGCGGGGCCCGCGAGACCGGGCCCCGCGGCTCCCGGACGTCAGACGAGGACGACTTCCGCGTGGTTGACGTTCCGTCCGTACATGATCGTTTCCATGTCCTGTCCGGCCCCCTCGGTGTCCTCGACGAGGTCGCTAACGGGGTCCGTCTCGAACCCGGACGATTCCTGAAGGTGTTGCATAGGAGTTCCTAACACTCGATTGCGATCTGGTGCGGCCGAGATTATGTCAGACGGAATATTGAGGTTTCGTGAGCATTGATTGCTCACGCCCGAAAAGGATTTACCCACCGTCCGATGTGTCTTCGCATTCGACGGTTCCGTCTCGTTCCCTGCTAGCGTAATGAGGTGGATTCGAAGCCGTCCGTTGATTCCCTTTCGGGCGGCTCGAAGATTTCACCGGATTTTGAAGGGGTGGTCGGATGCGGCTGTCGGATGTTCTCGGTCATCAAGAGGAGAGTGAATTTGTTCACGGTTCTCTTGCCGGTCGGATGTTCACGGTGACCGGGAGAAGCGGCTTCTTCGACGGGCTCCTCGGCTGGCCCGATGTCAACCGCGTGCTGCGGGCGGGCTCACTCCCCGGGCATTCTGTGGTGGTCACGAAAAGCGGCAGGAGGGTTCCCGGCGAGTCGTACACACGGGTCGCACCGCGCTACCCCGACCAACTCTCAGCGGCTCACCTCACGGAGACCCGCCTCTGCGCGCGCACGCTCGGGACGTTCCTGCGCGACGGTGCCTCCCTCGCCCTGAACGGTCTCGAAGACCACCACGGCCCCGTCGCGGACCTCGTCCGGAACCTGGAAGCCCGTTTGCGCGTCCGCGTGTACGCGAACGCCTACATGGCCTGGGGCGGGACGAACGGCCTGCTGGCCCACTGGGACGACCACGACGTCCTCGTCCTGCAGATCTCCGGGCGGAAGCACTGGTCAGTCCTTCCGCCCACCCGGCCCTTCCCGATGGAGGGCGCCGGCGCGCCGGAACAGCCGCCGACGATGGAGACAGCCCGAGAGATCGTGCTCACTGCCGGCGACGTCCTACACCTGCCGCGGGGGTGGTGGCACCTCGTCACCCCCGTGAACGAGCCCTCGCTGCACCTCACCCTCGGCTTCACCCGGCGCACGGGTGTCCACTTCGCGGAGTGGCTGGCCGAGGACCTCCGCAAGGAGGTGGAGTTCCGTCGCGACCTGCCGCGGGGAGCGGACACGTGCGACCGGCGGGAACACGTTGCGCGCCTGCGAGCCGTTCTGGCGCGGTGCCTGGACGACCCCGACCTCCTCGACCGCTACTTCGCCGCGGCGGACGACAGGTGTGCTCGCAGCTCGATCGACCTGCCCCGGGACGTGGCGGGGACCTGACCCACTTGGTGTCATCCCCCCCAACGCCGGATGCCGGAGACGGCCTCCAACCGCCCGCGCCGTTGGTCGGGGGTCTCGACGATCAGTGCCGCTCCGACCTGCCCTGCGGCCAGGTACCAGACGCCGGGGTACAGCTCTGCCTGCGGAGTTCCGTCCGCCGTGTGCTCGGCGAGGAGGACGCGGGACTCCGGAACGGAGAACCAGAAGGGGGCGAACGCGTGTGTTTGGTCCGAGGGCCAGGCCACAGGGGCGGAAGGGGCCGGCGGTCGGACCGGATCGGAGCCCGTTGCGTAGGGGTTGTGCGGTGCGGGAACCGGCCGGGGCGACTTTGGCCGCGGATCGGCCGCCGTAGCGGCCATGAGCGGCAGGTCCAAAGCCGGGACCCTGCCCCGCGCTCCCACCGCGGCGGCCAGGGCCACGGCGGAACCCGTGCTGAGCACCGCTCCGACGTCGAGTCCCGCTTCCTCGCCGCCGCCGAACAGCGGACCGATGGCCGACCACGCCGAGAAGAACGCGCAGCCGGTTGCCCATTGGGAGACCTCCAGGCCGAGGAGGGACACCCGCCCGGGAGCGTAGACCGAGACGAGCACCAAGGCCCCCGCCACGGCTCCGACGGCGTGCAGGGTCAGCAGCACGGGCAGCATGGTGTCCTTCCACGCGGTGGCGGAGCACACCACACCCGCCCGGTCCTGGCATGCCTCCACGCTGTAGAAGGTGAGGAAGGACGCTGCGACCAGCGTCAGGGCGGCTGCCACCGCGGCGGCGTCCGCCCGGCTGAGTGCGCGAATGTCCATCCGATCGTCCGTTTCTTCTCGTGTGTACCGTCCGCTTGCGGGTGGTGCTCTTCGATGGGTGTCGCCGACGGTCACTCGTGACCGGTGGAGATCCAGATGGTGACGACCCGGTCGCTCTCGTCGACGAAACTGCCCAACGGGTCCTGGTTCACGATGACGTCCTTGCCCCAGAGCTTCTCGTCCTGCTTCTTCTCGACCAGGGTCCACCCTCCTGCCGAGGCGCACTTCCGGGCCGACGCGATGTGCTTAAGCTTGAAGAACGGCACGGGCACCGAACCGTCCTGGAGCGGCTCCTGCTGGCATTCGGACAAACCCATGGTGAGTTCCGGGCTTCCGCTGCGGATCGCGGTGGGACCGTCGGAGGGTGCGTCGGAACCGTTTTCCGAGGACGAGGCGGCGGGTGTGGGATCGGCGTGCGCACCGCGGTCTGCGGAGCCCCCTCGGGGCATGAACGCCCAGGCGGCGGCGCCGAGGAGCACCACGGCCAAAGCTGCCAGGAACGGCGTGGTTCTGGAGCGCCGCCGCACCGCCGGCGGGTGGAAGCCGCGCTGCGGCGGAGGTGGGTACGCGGTCGCGTGCAGGGTGGGGGCGGGCTGGGGCCCGGCGCCGTGCGGCGACGGCACGGCGTGGGCGGCGGGACCGAAGGACGCCGACGACCTGGCCTCGTTGATGGCCCGCATCATCGACGACGCGTCGGGGAACCGGGCGGCTGGGTCCTTCTGCATGGCCCGGTGCACGACGCCGTCCACGGCCGGGGACACGGAGGGGTTGAGCGCGGAGGGGGCCCGGGGGACCTCCTGGACGTGGGCGTAGGCGATGGTGAGGGCCGAGTCGCCGTCGAAGGGCACGAGGCCGGTGACGAGTTCGAAGAGCAGGCAGCCGACCGAGTAGAGGTCGGAGCGGGTGTCGACCTCCCTGCCGAGCGCCTGCTCGGGCGAGAGGTACTGCGGGGTCCCGACAATGGCGCCGGTCTGGGTCATCGACGTCGACGAGGACTGAAGGGCCCTCGCGATACCGAAGTCCATCACCTTCACCGCGCCGCGACGGGTGACCATGACGTTGGCCGGCTTGACGTCGCGGTGCACCAGACCCATCTCGTGGCTGGCCTGGAGAGCCAGGAGGATCTCGGAGGTGAGGTCCAGCGCTTCCTGTGTGCTCATCGCCCGTCCGGCCGGGCCGGTGTGCAGGAGGTCGCGCAGGGACTGACCCTCCACATATTCCATCACGATGTAGTGCACGTGGCGCCCGTCGACCACCTCCTCCCCGGAGTCGAAGACCGAGACGATGTTGGGGTGGTTGAGCTTGGCGACCGTCTGCGCCTCGCGCCGGAATCGCGCCCGGAAGGAGGGATCATGACTGAGTTCGGGGTGGAGCAGTTTGACCGCCACGGAGCGGTCGAGGACGGCGTCGTAGGCGAGGTAGACCGCCGCCATCCCGCCGCGTCCGAGTTCGTGCCGCAGGGCGTACCGGTCGTTGCCGATCGACTGCATGTGGGGACGTACGTCCATCTCTCCGTATCCGATCGCCGACTCGCGGCCCTCAGTTGGTGGACCAGGCCTGGGGGCTGTGCGAGACGATTTTGGGATTGGGGCCGTAGGCGTTGGGGTGGGGAGCACTGTCGCTGACGAGGAAGACCAGGAGGACGATCGCGCCCGCCAGAGGGACGAAGGCGACTAGAATCCACCACCCTGACCGGCCGGTGTCGTGGAGCCGGCGGACCGCGACGGCCAGACCGGGCAGGAACAGCGCCAGGCTGTAGATGATGCTGAGGAAGCCGAAAGCGTCCAGCACGCCGTCCACCACCATGAGCAACACGCTCAGGATCAGGTTGACCAGGGCGAACATCCAGAACTCCTCCCGTCGCGCCCGGCCGGTGAAGGTGGCGTACTTCCTCAGGACATCGAGGTACCAGTGCACTTTTTCTCCTAGGGAGGGAACAACGGGTTTCCGCGTTCCACGGTGAAGACCGGGTGCCGCCACGACGGCGGGCGGGAGCAGGCCGGTCGGTTCGTCTGCTGCGCCGCGACGACGGGCCGGAGGGAGCGCGGTCGCTGCCCTCCCGCACGAACCTTCGCTGACGCGGTCGAGCACGCCCGTCCCTCCCGTCCAGCGGCTTCCGCACCACGAATGAACCTCGCCGCGGGCGAGGACCCGCACCACGGACGGCCCCCGATCCCCGCACGGTGAAGGTCGGGTGGGGGCCGTCTCCATTAGACGAGGCGGAGGCGCGGCCGGTGTGAGCAATGACTGCTCTACTCACGCCGGCCTTCCCTCAGGAGCCGAGCACCGGATAGTGGTCCGAGTATCGGGTGTACGTTGTGCTGCCCAACTTCCAGGCCGGCGACCACACCTCCTGCCCCGTGTTGCGCCAGGACGCGGGACGGGCGTGCCTGTTGTCGTACAGGACGTAGTCCAGCCACTGGCGGGGCGAGTCCGGGTACCGCTTGCGGGTCAGGGCGTTAGTGACCGGGTCGGTGGTGTGGGGATGGCCGTCGTAGGCCGGGATGGCGGCGTCCAGGGTGGCAATCATCCCCGTGTACTCGGAAGAGTTGCGGTCCACGTTCAGGTCGCCAGCGAAGACGACGGGCTCGTTCTCGGGCACGGCCAGCGCGTCCACGAAGGCGCGCATCTCCTGCAACTGGGCAGTGCGGACCTCGGCCGCCTCCCCGCTGCCGCACAGGGAGTCGTCCGCCTGCAGGTGTGTTCCCAGGACGTGCACGGGGTGGCCGCCGACGTCGAGCCGGGCGTAGGCGAAGCCCTTCTGAGACAGTCCGTCCGTGCCGCAGGCCCCGTCGAAGACGTACTGGACCTTGCGAGTGATGGGCCAACGGCTCGCGATGGCGACGCCCCCGTCCTCGGGGGCGAAGGCGGAGTAGTCGCCCTTCGTCTCGTTCCAGCCGCTCTTCGAGCGGCCCACGACGGGGGTGCGGTACGGGTAGCCCTGCAGACGACCCATCAGGATGCCAGAGGCGCTGTTGTCGAAGAGTTCCTGGAAGACGACCACGTCGTGGCCGGCCAGGTACGGGGCGGACCCGATGAGCCCGCCGCGCACGTCCTGGGCCCAGCCGTCCGTGATGAACGACGGCAGCAGCATCGTGTTGGTGGTCAGCACCCGCAGGGAGGGCACCGCGTGTGTGGTGCCCTCGCCGTCGGACGACGCGGAGGCGGTCGAGGGGGCGGCGGCCAGGACGGCGGCGGTGAGTAGGGCGGTGGCACGGAGCCGCATGGGCTTCCTCCAGAGGGATGGACGAGGACCCGGAACACCCTGGACTGTCCGCGCGGAGATGTCGTGAGTACCCACCACCTACGAGCTCCCGCCGCCCGTCTGCCCTCCCGGCGGGCCGGTCACCGGGGCGCGTCCCACCCAGACCAGGGCCCCCGCCAGCATGGCGGCCGTGGCGGCCCACCAGGGCCAGTGACCGCCGGGCAGCCGGCTGACGACCAGCGCCGTGCAGGCGCCGGACACCTGCAGGCCCAGCGACTCCACGGACACGGCGGTGGCCCGGTTCGCGGCCGGGACGCTGCGGTGCAGCAGGTCGGCGGCGTTGGGGTCGCCCACGCCCTGCCCCAGGTACATCAGCCCGAACCCCAGCGCGGCCAGTCCGGTGGGCAGGGCGCCGGAGGAGAGGGCCGTCGAGGCGACGAGCGCCATCCCCACCGTGCTGCCCGCCTGCCCCGCGAGGACCGCCCGCTCGCTGCTGCCGACGAAGCGGGCCACGGGCGGGGCGAGGACCCCGCCCGCGGCATGGGCGAGCAGGCCGGTGCAGGCGAGAGCCGCGAACACTAGCGCCCCGGACTCCGGCAGTCCCGTCAGGTCCGCGGCGCGCTGCGGGGTGAGCAGTTCCAGCGTCACCAGCGCCGCCCCGGAGGCGGTGGCGCTCAGCACGACCCGCCGCAGGACGGCATCACGGCCGCCGAGTTGCAGGCCGTCAAGGACCGTGCGCACGACCCCGCGCAGGATCGCGGGTGCTGCGGGGCGATGGCGCGGCTCGCGGAGCGCGACCAGTACGTATACCGCGCAGAACACGTCGAGCGCGGCACCGGCTAGCAAGGGGACTGACAGGGGGAGCAGCGATCCGCCCGACACAGTCTCCAGGCGGTCTCCCACGGCCCTTTCCACCAGCCAGGGCAAGCCCCCGCCCACCAGAATGCCGACTCCCATGGTGGCGGAGCCAACCGCACTGCCCCGTGCCAGCCCTCGGCGCAGGTCCACTCCCTGCCCGGACACCCGTCGTTCAGCCTCCACGTACCACGCCTCCGCGGGGCCGCTCGCCAGGGCGCGCGCACCGCCCGCCAGCACCATGCCGAAGGCCAGGATCGATACGGATGTGCCAAGACCCTGGAGGACCAGGGCCAGGCCGTTCAGCACCAGTGCCGAGGCGAGGACGGTCCGCCGGGCCAGGACGTCGGCGACACCGCCTGTCGGCAGTTCGAGGAGCGCGGCGGTCAGCGAGTGTGCGGCGATCAGAACCGCGACGGTAGGCAGCCCCATCCCGCGCTCGATGAACAGGAGCACGACCGGAGCGAGGGAGAGACCGTTCGGGAACCAGATCAGTGCGCACACCGTCGTGTACCGCGCGAGCGGGCTCGCCCCCGCAACGCTGCTCACGAGCGGATTTCGGCGTCCCCGTCCGGACCGCCCGGCACCCCCCGACCGGCCCCGTCGAGGTATGGCAGGGGCAGCCCGGCTATGACTAGGGCCACTTCGTCGGCCCGCGGATCCCCGTCGTCACGGACGGCGAGTTCATCGACGGCACGATGGACACGGTTCCTCAACACGTCGAGCGATTCGGGCGTCAGACGGGGCCGCAGGCCGTACGCGCGGGGGATCTCGTGCCAGATGATGGCCCCCTCCGCCGGTCTTGCTCCAGAGAGGTCAGGGCCGGAACGTCGCCCGGACGGCGGGAGTCCGCCCAGGGCCTCCCGGACGACGCGCAGCAGGGGGTGCTCATCCCTGACAGACCCCTTCAGGATCGCCAGCGCCCGCTCCCACATGTGCCGCGCCCCTTCGAGGTCCTCCCGGCTGCGCATCGACAGGGCGAGATTGTTCAGCGTGACGGCAAGCTCGGGATGGGAGGGTCCGAGGTGCCGTTCCTTGATGAAGAGACAGCGGTCGAAGCCGGTTTCTGCCCGATCGTGCCGACCCTGCTTGTAGTGCAGTGCGGCGAGGTTGCCCAGGGCCATGCCCGTTTCCAGGTGGTGGGGGCCGTGGTGCTCCTCAATTACCGCCAGGGCCTCGGTGAGCAGGTCCTCCGCCTCGTCGAGGCGGTCGAGGTCCGTCAGGACGGCGGCGAGCGCCGCCTTGTCGGCCGCGACCTCGACGCTGTTCTCACCGAGCAGCTGCACTCGCATGTGCACGGCACGCCGGGCGGGTTCTTCCGCCGCCGCGAAGTCGCCCCGTGCGTGGGCCAGGCCCCCGATGTTGTGCAGCACCGACGCCATGGCGGCCCCCTCGGGGGCACCGGCCTGCCGCAAGAGGGTGCGTGCCCGATTGTAGAAGGCGGCTGCGTGGTCGAAGCGCCCTGCGTACCTGAAGAGGATCCCGAGTTCGTTGCAGAGTTCGAACAGCTCGCTGCCGTACCGGACCGGAGCGTCCTCCGCCACGGCGAGCGCCGAACTGAGCAGGTGCTCCGACTCCTCGTACCGGCCCTGCAGGCGACGCACCGTGCCGAGTTGCCGACGGGTGAGCAGCCTCAGAGCCGTCCGCCCCGGTACACCGTCGGACGCCGCGACCACCTCCTCAGCGAGTTCCAGCAGGAGAGCCGCCCTGGGGAGGTCCCCCTCCTGGCATGCCACCGTCGCGGACTCGACGAGGACGGTGACGCTGTCTTGGGTGTCCCACCAGCCCGTCTCCTCCGGCGAGACGCTCGCCGCCTCCGCGACGCGATTGAGCAGTGCCTCGGGCACCGGGGCCATGTCCGTACCTCTCATGAGAACTTCCTCTCCGGAGCCGTGGGGCGGGGTCGGCCGTTCCACCGCTTCGGTGCCGGTTTCCTGCACCGGGAAGGCAGGAGGGGAAAGCGAACGAGGCGCCCGTGTCGCGCCCACCCGTACAGCATTCGCGGAACCCGGCCGGATGGAGTGAGTAGGATTTGCTCGATGTGGAAGTCGGAGGTGGCGGGAAACAGCCTTCGCGTCCGGATACGACTGCTCCCCGGACCGGGGAGTGATTTACCCGGTCCGAGGAGGGGCGCAGCCGGTCCGCTACGGCCGACTGCGGGTTCGGACGTTTACCGCTGAGTCGTGGGACGTTTCATCCGGAGCTTTCCGGCTGGCCGGTCAGAGCTCGTCGACGTGCCAGGGGCCGAGACCGATGGTGCCGTTGCCGGCTGCACCGGTGAAGGGGTCCCACGCGCTCTTCTGGATGGTGTACCAGGAGTCGACGTAGTCGTGGTCGTCGCTGAACCAACCCTGGGGGATGGCCTTGATGATGGCCTCCACCAGCGGCACGTACTGGGACTGGTTGATGACGGTGAGGAGCCCATTGGCGACCGCCTTGGCCAGCTCGGCGTAGTTGGCTTGGGTGTCCTCCTCCATCATGACGATGTCGACCGCATTGAACTTGAAGTGCGACCAGTTGACGAGGATCTGCTTGGGCTTGTACGTGGTGTTGTCGTAGTCGAGGTAGGGCATCTGGACCGTGTCGACCTGCGGCTGCCCCTGGGGGTTCACTCCGGCGACGAGGGCGTAGATTTCGGCCCCGCCCTTGTGCCAAGGCTCGCGGTCCTCCTTCAGACGGACGTCCTCCATGAGGGTGGCGTCGTAGCCGCCGTTCGTCTTGGTGTTGCTGCTGCGGGTGGACCGCTCGACGACGTCGGTCGGGACGTTCGCGTCGACGCCCTGCTGCGCCAGGGCGGAGCGGAACTGCTCGAGACCGGCGTTCATGCTCCGTTCGCCGTCGATGCCCACGACCAGGACCGGACGGTCGGGGGTCGTGCGGGCGTCGAGCTTGTGGACCCGGCCCTCGGCGTCGTACGCGTTGATGGTGCGGGCGTCGTCATCGGCCTCACCAGCGACCAGGAGCGGCGTCCCGCCGCGGACCTGGGCACGCATGGACTCGTCGCCGAGGCGCACCTCGATCAGGGAACCGGCGTTCGACCGGAGGCCCTTGGCCCGCAGGACGTCGGCGTTGCCGTTTGCCGCCTGCCGGTCGAACTTCTCCAGTCCGCGGGTCTTGCCCGCGAGGGCGAGAAGGTCGGTCGCGCCCTTTTCCCCCTCAACGGCCTTGCGGAGCTTCCCGTCGACGCCCGGCGTGCCGAGCGCGGCGGCCAGTTCCTTGGCGAGTTTGTCGGTGGTGCCGGTCACCTTCTGCGCCGTACGGCTCGTTGTCGGTGCCTTGGCCGCGGGCTCGGCCAGGGCGGACGCGGCTCCGGTTCCGGCGGTGCAGAACAGCACGGCGGAGGCGGCGAGAGGGACCATGGCGTGCTTGGCCATCTTGTTCATACGCATTCGCGCATACCCCTTTTTCTCGTTCTGGCTGGTGGAAACCGAACCAGTGTGGGACCTGGGGCACCGTGAGCTCAGGGGCGGGCCGCGTCGTGTATTTTTCAGCCGCCTTGCCGGAACTTTAACTCGCGGTGCCGTAGATCTGCTGATCAGGGATTGCCGTGCGGAACGGAAGTCGACCGCACGGTCGGGGGAGGCGTGTTGAGGGCTGCGCGTCGTGTGTTGCAGAAATAGACCGGAATCCTTCTTGGCGGCTTTAATCCACCTACAAGAAAGAGAGTCCCTGGAACTTCCCCCGAAATTCCTGAACAACGAGAACTCTAGTTACCGGCCCGTTCGGTGTCCTGAGTAGGACATGCTCAATTCGGCATCGTGATGGGTTTCCATACGTATCCACATGGGCCTTTCGTCCTTTTTTATGGGGCGTGGCGGGGGAGGTGCGAACTCAGGTTTGGCGCGCGGTGGAGCCGTGCGCCCCCGCCTTCGGTGCGGCCCGCGGTCGGCGCGCGGCGCGGCCCCCGGTGCCGCGACGGGTCCTTCGCCTACGAGGAGGGCAGGATCCAACCGGACGCATAGTCCACCCCGTACAGTCCGCCGCGGAAGGCGTGGAGGGAGGGGGCCGGCCCGGCCGAGTCGGTGATGGTGAGGCGGTCGGGCACGTCGGCCGACCACAGGGGCACGCCTCCGGCCAGGTCGTAGGCGCGCAGGGTGGCTTGTCGGCCGTCCGGGACCCAGGGCAGGACGTAGACCGCCGACCGGGTCAGCACGGCCTGGACGTGCGCCGTGGGGAGGGGGATCCGGAGCGGCCGACGGGCCGGCTCCCCTCGGTCGGAGAAGACCGTCAGCACAGGTGCGGAGTCGTCGTGGCCGTCGACAACCGCGGCGGTCGCCGAACCGTCGATCACGGCCAGGTGCTCCAGCCGCTGACGTCCGGAGTTGCCCGGCGGCGGCACGGTGACGGTGTGTTCGATCCCCTCGGGACCCGCGAAGGCGAAACCCCCGCGGTACTGGACGAGCACCCGTTCGCCGCCCAGTGGGTGCACCGCCTCCATCCGTCCGGGCAGGACGGCGCGCCACACCTGCCTGCCGCTGCGACTGTCGAGGGCGATCGTCGTCCTCGCGTCACGCGCCTGCACGAGGACCCGCTCGCCGGCGAGGTGGACGGGGTCGGCCCCCTTCCTCCGGGGATCCCCCAACTCCTCCTCCGTATCTGTGCCCCACACGCGCCGTCCGTCAGAGACGGCGTGGGCGATGACCGTCGTCCCGGACCGGCCGTAGACGAGGGCGCCGTCCTGGGCGAAGTCCGTCGAGCGGAAGCGGCCGAGGAGGGATCCGGTCCGAGTGGAGTGGATCTCGACAAAGCGGTCCGCGACGTCCGAAGACCCGTTCAGGCGCGGCTTGCGGGTGGTGCGCGTCGCCACCACGGCGTCGCCGCTGTGTGCGAACTCGACGTGTTCCAGCCGGTCGTACGGCCGCCAGACGCAGCTCAGCAGACGTTCCCCCGGGGGGGACACCAGTGTCCAACGGGACTGCCGTTCCCCGTCCTGCCGGTGGGAGGCCACCACGAGAGGCGCGTCCGCGCCCCGCGGGGCGGTCACCGTCACCCAGGCGGCGTCCGGCCGGAAGGGTTCTCCCAGGGGAAGGCGCCACTGGTCGTCGGTACCAGTGGCGCCCACCCGGCTTCGCAGCAGGTGGCCCTGCGGGGTGACTCGGTAGGCGTCGAGGCCGCCGCCGTCCGTCGAGGCGAGCACCGCCGAGGGTCCGCCCTGCACCGCGAATGGGGCACCGGGGGGCCTGCGCACGGCCTCGGCCGCGGACGGGGGCGACGGATCGGGTGCGGGCGCGGTGGTCACGCCCGCACTCGATCCCTCACAGGACAACCGGCCGGCGGAGGGCTCCTCCGTGGCGCATCCGGCGGCGACCACCAGCAACCCGGCCGAGAGGCCCGCCAGTCGGCGGACGAACCTGCTGCGGTGTGACGGGATCTTCACGACGGGTAATCACCTCGGAGTGTGGACGGCGCCTCAACGGGCAACGCACGGGGCGCGACAGTCAGCTGCGCGATCGGCGCAGGTGCAGGACCGTGCGCACCACCGCGACGTCCATCGCCGCGGCTCCCGCAAGAAACACCCACGGTCCCGCCTCCCCGGACATCCCGGTGAGCCCCCACACGGACACCGCCGCGGCTGGCACCAGCACTGTCCACGCGCGCGCCGGACCGGACGGGAGGTTTCGAACGGCCAGGAGCAACACGCCGACCGCGAGCAGGACCAGCGCGGCGAGCGGCCGCTGCCGGCCGTCGACCGGCATGTCGACCCAGTTCGTCATCATGTTGAAGCCGAACTCCCAACGGTCGGTGTACTCCGAGGTGAACCCGTCGAAGGTCCGGTCGCGCATGTGGTTGTTCTGGAACCCGCCGAGAAAGTAACCGCTCGATCCCCAGCGCAGGAACAGGCTCGCGCCGCAGACGAGCGCGCCGCCGACTAGGAGCAACTCGGGCAGCCGGAGAGTGCGCGCCTGAGAGGACGCCCAGGCGGCGAACGTCCGGGCCTGCCGACGCAGTCCGTGAACCGCCGCCGCGGCGGCGGCGCACCAGGCGACCGCGGGCAGGGAGGCTCCGAACTGGACGAGGGCTTGGCACACCACCAACCCGCACACCAACGCGGGGGCTTGGGTATGCCCGACCACCCGGCCCAAAGGCTCGGGAAGGGCGATCCGCGTCCCGTGCGCCAACATGACGCCGGCCGCGAGAAACATAAGCACGGCCATGCCCCAGGACATGTCGCCACGGGTGCCCAGGACCGACACCGACGTTGCAATGCAAATCAGCGCGCCCGTAACCAGGGCCGGGGCGGAGGTCTCGCCGTTCGCCCCGACGAGGACACGGGGCTGTGGGCCTCCTGCGGGCGGCGGAGCGACCGGGGGCGGGAGGGGGCGCGGGGGAGCGGGCGAAGGCGGCACGGCGGGCGGGGCGGGGTACGCCGCCCCATCGCAGCGACCGCAGGCGGCCCCCGATATGAGCGACTCGCCGCACCGCGGGCAGGGCCAGGACATAGTGCCGTCCCATCAGGTTCGCCGAAGGATCGAAGGTCCCGCCCGTGCTGACCGGGACCCGACCAGTCTGGTCGCGCCTTCGGGCAACGGACTTGAGTAATCGATACCCAAGGGAGGAGGGGAGCACTTCTCCGGGGCCGGAACTGCCTTCGGCTCCGGCCCTGGCACACAGGGCCCCGTCCCGCGGTGCCCGTCAGGCGGAGGAAGCGCCGGATCGCACCACTACCCAGTAGCACGGCGGCGCCCAGGGCTCGTCGGCCACCTTCCCGTCACTGCCGGACAGCACCTTTGGCACCGGGGTGCCGGCGTCGTCCCCGTCCCGCAGGCGCGTGAAACGCCCGTCGGGGAACAGCTCGTGGATCTGCTCCCGGGTGACGCTGCCGGGACGCACCCCGCTCGTCAGGACGCGCTCCAGGTCGCGCGGCATGCCGTTGCGCTTGATCCAGGAGGAGAAGTAGGCGGGCGCCCCCTCACCCAGCTCCCATAGGTAGAGCGTGCCCCGCCGTCCCAGCAGCGTTTCCACCGCGTCGACGAACATGGGCCTGCAGTCCGCGGAGATGAAGTGGAGAAGGGTGCGGATGTAGAGATTGACGTCACCGAACTCCGAGTGGAACGCTTCCACCGCGGCGCGATTCAGGACGTCCAGGGTGCGGTACTCCAGTCCGGGTGCGCCGAAGCGGAGCGTCGCGAGGTTCACGGCTGCTTCGGACACGTCCGCACCGATCACGCGATCGCCTGCGTACGACCGGGCCAGCGTCTGGGTCTGTAATCCGTTGCCGCAGCCGAGGTCGAGCAGGGGGAGGGACTGGTCGGCGTCGTTGGCGAACCGGTGGTGATCGCGGATGGCTGCTCGGTCGACGTCGATGTCCCAGATGGACTCCGCATCACGGTCGGGCTTGGTGAGCAGGAACGTCTTCTGCCAGTAGTCCTCCCACGCGGGTTGAAAGCTGCCGGTGGGGGATTCTGCCAGGCTCTCGGTGGTCATGGTGGTTCCTTCTCTCTAGGTTGTACTGGGCAGCGGGTCGCGCAGGAGGGTCCGGTCGGGTGGAGTCAGCGTTCGAGATACGGCTTGTCGCCGTGGACGTTCATCCGGTGCATTAGGCGCTCGTGGGGGAAGTAGTCGGCGACCGCGAGGTGCTGGGTGCAACGGTTGTCCCAGAAGACGAGGTCCCCCTCCGTCCAGCGGTGGCGGTAGACGAATTCGTCCGTGGCCGCGTGGCGGGATAGGAGGTCGAGCAGCGCACGGCTCTCCCGGTCGGACAAACCCTCGATGTGAGTGATGTAGGGCGAGGAGATGTAAAGCGCCCGCCTCTTGGTTACGGGATGGGTGCGAACCAGAGGGTGCGTGACCGGGGCATACTTCGTGAAATGACTGTCCGGGTCGATGCCCTTCCTGCGAAGGGACTTCTGGAGGTTGGCGAACTCCCGTCCGAATGCCTTGGCCACGTCGTGCACGGCGGACAGTTCCAGGAGCATCTCGCGGATCGGCGACGACAGCCCCTCGTAGGCGAGGTACATGTTGGCGTACAGCGTGTCCCCACCGATCCGTGGCGTTACCTTGGCGTACAGGACAGTGCCGAGCGGTGGTTCAGGCCATCCGCTGTTGTCCGTGTGCCAGTCGTTGAGGCCCGGTGGCTTCTGCTCGTTGTTGTGCAGGACCATGCAGTCGGGGTGACCCTCCACCGTCATGGGAAGCAGGTGCTCGTGGATTACGAGTTCCCCGAAATGCTGGGCGAAGGACTTCTGCTGCTCGACCGTCAGCTTCTGTCCGGGGAAGGTCAGCACGCCGTGCTTGTGGAACGCGTCCTCGATTACCTTCCAGGCTTCTGCGTCCAGGTCCTGGCTCAGGTCGACGTTGCGGACCTCGGCGCCCAGCGCCAGGCTCACCTGTCGGACCTCGGGAACGTTTGTCATGCGGCACTCCTCAGTCGGGTGTTCGGAACGGTGCGGGGCGTCAGTGTGTCCAGCAGGAGGGAGGATTCGATGACGCCGCCGCTGACGATGGCGCACGCCCTCTTCCACCCGAACTCGGTGGCGTACCTGGAGGCGGCGGCGGGAGCCGCGGCTCCCGCACCCTCGGAAACGATCTTGTCGGTGAACGCGAGGGATGCCAGTGTCTCGGCGACGTCCTCAGGCGAGACGACGAGCGTGCCGGCGAGCAGGTCCTTGACCCGGTGGAACTGCTCGGGGATGACGAAGCTCGCTCCTATGCCGTCGACGAAACTCGGCCGGTACTCCACGTCCGTCGGCCGACCCGCGCGGAGGGAGGCCGTGAGGGGGGCACCGGTGGAGACCTCCACGGCGAAGACCGGCACGTCACGGCCTGCGGCCCGCAGGTAAGAGGCGATGCTGTACGCCAGGTTGCCGCCGCCGTAGGGAACTAGGACGGCGTCCACGTCGGGGAGGTCCTGCAGGACTTCCATCGCGATCGTCGCGTTCCCGAGGGAGACCGAGTGGTTGATCTCGGAGGAGAGGAAGAGCGCGCGGGTTCCGGGGTACTCCGACGTGGATATGGCACGACGCCACTCCTCGTAGGGAACCTTGATCAACTCGACGTCGGGATTCGTTGCCAGGATCGCGTTCAGCTTGACGACCGGTATGCCCTCCGGAACGACGATCGTGCACCCTAGATTGAACTCCTGGGAAACCCGCGCGAGGGCACGGCCGAAATTCCCGGTACTGCACGTGATCATCCCGTAGCGCAGAATTCTCTGCCAGGAGGTTCCGTGCTCATGGCTGTAGTGCAGGAGTGAACTGACGGCGCCCCTGTACTTGAAGGAGTTCGTGCGCTGCAGGTTCTCGCACTTGAGGTGGAGCGTTCCCCACGGCTCCGCTGCCGAGCGCAGTAGCGGGGTGCGCACGATGTGCGGAGCGATGAGGCGAGCGGTCCTCGCCACGTCCGCCGTCGTGAAGGCGGTGTCAACGGCTACTGCCATCAGGTGGTCCTCTTTCCCTGTAGTGTTCGCGCGGCCTGGTACTCGATGTCCAACGTCATTTCGAAACGGCGGGCCAGCGCGACGGTCGCGTGGGTCGAGGCGTCACAGCTGAGGACCGTCTGGTGACCATGACGGTCGGCCTTCCGCAGCAGCTCGTGCAGGAGGACCTTCTGCAGGCCCGCCCCGCGGAAACCCGGGGCCGTGTAGATGCCGGGTTCGGAAATGCCCGCCCCCACGACGCTGTAGGCCTCGGCGGCCACCTCTCCTCCGTGTGTCAAGCAATAGCCGTACCCCCCGCGCAGAAATCCTTCGAAGTCGCCGAAGAGATCGGTCGCGACGTTCCAGTTCAAGCGCCGGAAGAGTGTCGCGTCGAGGACCTCCAAACGGAAACCCGCGGGAACGGCGGCGTGCGTCCGTGGCGTCGAACCTCGGTGCGCGTACTGGACCCGATCCACCAACTCCACTCCTTCGGGGAGCCTTTCGGCGAGGACCCGGCCGGGCGGAAGGATCATCTTCACGTCCTCGCGGTCGGAGAGGTGCAAGAACGCCCGCAGGGCAATAGCGGGGTCGAAATCTCCCGCCAGGAAGGCGTACGAAGAGTTCGTTGTGATCAGGCAGGAAGATTTTGCGTCGTCCGCAGAGAAAACCCGACCTGGGATGCGGTGTGACAGCACAGAGAAGACGAACGACTTGTTCGGGTAATCCGGCCCGAAGAATTTTGAGACTCTCCAGTAGTCGTCTACGGGTACCTCTTTCAGCGCTTTCACTTACAGCCCTGAATCAACGCAGTGATCATCTGACGATTCCCCTCTGCTGCGACCTGCTCTGTCGTCCGGACGGCCTTCGCTGGGCGTCGGTCCGGGTGCGGACGCGTGGTGGGGCGCCTCGGGTGCGGGGCGAAGACGGTTCGTCCGCCCTATGCGCGGCGGCAATGGCCGCCGCGTCTCGATCGATGACCGAACAGGCGTGATGGCCATGGGTGTCGGCTCGTTCACGCTCGGCTCCCCTCAAACCTATGAGGCTGTTTCAAGCCAAGCTTGAGTACCCATTGCCCTGTGCGCCGAGCCGATCTTTGGCGTTTGTGTACCAATATGGGGTCACGGTGGGAGGAGGGCGAGCAAGATTCCTGCTGAAAGGTTGGGTTGGCTGCGATTGGCCGAATCGGAGCTGACGAACCATCATTTGAGAGTGCAGAGTGCTGAGTTCCTCGGAAGGGTGTGGAGCACCGGGCGGCGCACTCCGCCCGGCTCGTGCACCCGCCGCTTCCGATCGGGGCTTCGAGGGCGGGATCCGCACTCGGGGGCAGACGGTCCGGTGGCGACGCCCCTCGGCTCACTCCCTTGCTCCCGCACGTGCGCGACCGCTCCGGGCGTCTGCGGCGGGCCGGGCGAGGGCGCAGCCTCGGGAGAGAGGCGCGGCCTTTTCGGATTCCCTGTGCACGGAGAATCCGCTCGGGCGCGTCGCCGGGGCGTGGGGGAGAAGAATGCCTTGCGGGGGTGTCGATCCCGACAGAAGCGATTTTCGGTTCCGGGGTATACGATTTCCGGTGATTCTCTGAGTATTGGTTTCACCGGAATTATTTCGAAGGGGCGAGTGCGTCGATCGCGCGATGGCTTCCGGTCCGCGCGGCGAGGGGGTCGTCACCTGCGGGCCCACGCCTCCCGCGAGTTCCCCCACGCCGCGGCGAGGGGGCGTTTCGGTCCTTCCCAGCTCGGTGGGTAGGGCTTGGTTAGCCAGTTCGTTTCCAAGAGGTGGGAGTCGTCCATGATCACATATCGACCCAACGAAGCCGTGCCGGGCGGAGATCTCGTCAGTTTGGGGAGCCCCGATGTCCTAGGAGGGAGGGTTCTGTCCGGGACTCCCGAGATCTCGGCCCGGATCGACTTCCAGGAGCGCGATGTCACCGCAGGGGTCTTCCAGGCCACGACGGGAAGGATCGAGGTGACGTTTCCCTTCACAGAACACGCAACGATCCTCAGCGGCGTGGTGCGGATAACGGATGCCCGGGGTGTCGCCCATACGTACGCGCCCGGCGAGAGCTACGTCATCGAGGAGGGTGACGTGGTGATATGGGAGGTCGTGACGGATTTCGTGCAGAAGTCCTTCCTGCACGTGAGAGGCGGAGCCCTTTCGGTGAGACCCTCCTGACACGTGCCCGCCTGTACCCGGTGCCCGCCTTCCGACCCCTCCCCGATGCAGGGGAGGGGCCGGAAGGGGGGCTCGAAGGTCCTCCGCGGCCCGTGGACGGACGCCCGGCCTGGGATCGTCGGGCTCAAGGTAAAGGGGGCGGCCGGCCGCGCGAGCCGCTGTCTTTCGGACGGATGCCCGTGGGGAAGGGCGGTGGCGTGCGGCAGGGGGCGTCGGACGTCGAGGCGTACGGAGCGCCCCGCAAGGCGGTGTCGCACGACGCAGGGGCGGGCCGGGGGAACCCCGCCGAGGACCCGTGCTGCAGCTACCGCGGCTCGTACCGCGCGCGCCTTGCGATCACCGTGAAGCCCAGCCCCAGGAAGAGGCCAGCGGACGCGGGGTTATCGACGTTGACGTCGAGGAAGACCTCGGTCCCGCCCGCCGACCGCATGCGTTCGAGCGCATCGGTCGCCAGTGCCCGTCCGAGGCCGCGGTGCCGCCACTTCGGGACCGAGCCCACCTGGATAAGGAAGTCCTGCGCGCACGCGACGAATCCGATCGCCGCTCCGTCGGTCGTGCGCGCCACGAGGGAGGACTCGGGCTGGAACTCGTCGTCGGCCAACCAGTCGGTCCACTGCTGTCGGGACCAGTTCGGGAATCCCGGCCTGTCTGAGAACGAAGCTCGGTAGGCGTCATAAAAGTCAGCCATGGTGCTCTTTTGCCACGTCCGGACTTCGACGCCCTCGGGGAACGGGGCGGGCGGGAAGGGCGTTGACAGATCGCGACGGAACACGTCCTCGGCGAAGGTCGGTCGCAGGCCGCGACAGGTGAAGAGGGCATCGGCCTCGGGTGTCAGCGACTCCGTCTCCACGCGGACGTGCTCCGACCTCCGTCCCGCGGTGGCGAGCATGCGATCGAGGAGTTCGCTGCCGAGCCCGCGCCCCCTTCGGGTCGGTTCGACGAGACCGACCGCCCCGCAGCCCTCCGGCAGGTCGCGCACGGCTCCGCACGCGACTAGGCGGCCATTTTCCAAGGCGCCCACGGTCTCGACCCCCGCTCCGGTGTACCGCCGCTCGATGAATGACTTTGACGCCGTCATCGCGAGCCCGCCGTCGTGGCGGACGCACCTTTGCGCCAGGCCGACGATGTCGGTGATGTTCGCCGCGGTGATCTGAATCCACTCGAATCGCATGATCGTCCTCTCCTTCCAGAACGCTTCGAGCGTAGTCACCTCAAACTCGCCTGAGTATCGGAATTCCGCGGGGGGCGAATCGAGAGTAAGGATTACTCACAAGTCGACGCGCTCCGTGTGAGTAACGTGAGATCGCCGTCACGGCAGATGCGGGGCGACTGACAGAGAAGCCGGTCAAGGGCCGTCTTCGTGCGCCGGTTGGGCGAGCCCCGTCAGGTAGGCGTGGAACAGGGCGCGTGCGTCCACCCGTGACGAGGCCATCACCCCGCTGCCTGCCAGGCGGTCGAAGAGGAGGGCGTCGATGAGGCAGACCAGCGCCGGCGCGTGGTGCGCCGGGTGGGGCACACCCACGGCGGCCAGTCGCCCTTCGGCCTGGGAGAGAAAGGCGGTGCGCACCGGGGAGGCGTGGGTGAGCAGCGCATGCAGCGCTGCTTCGCCGACCAGGTCGACGTCGAGGGCCCACCGCACCCGGTGGTCCTCCGCCCGCAGGGCCATGGCGTCGACGAGCGCGGCGAGTTCTTCGGCGGCCCCTCCGACTGTGGTGGGGGGCGTCGTGTCTGGTGGCAGGTCGGCGGTCGCCCGTGCGGCCAGCCGGTGCACCATCGACTCGATCAATTGCCCCCGAGTGCGCACGTAGAAGGAGGTGGAACCGGTCGGCAGCCCCAGCTCGCGGTCGACGGCGCGGTGCGTCAGGGCCCTGAGTCCCTCACGGGCCACGATCGCGATCGCTGTGTCCCCGATGGCTTGGCGGCGCTTGCCGCTGTTCGTTCCCACGCCATGGACTCTACATCCGTAGAGTACGATTGCCGCAACTGTCTCTACATTTGTAGAGACCTCGAACGGTGCGACTCAAGGAGCACGCGCATGATCTTTCTCCCCGACCCCGCTCCCCTCCTCTACCCGCTGCGCGCGGCCGACCCGGACCGCTACACGGTCGAGCACTTCCCCCACCGGCGCCTGCGCATGACGATCGACCACGAACCCCTGGAGAGCGTCACGCCAGCCATGCTGTTGTGGTGGTTCCGGCACATCGGCGAGACGATGCCCTACGCCGGAGGTGTCTTTCCCCGCTACACCGTCTGGCACCCGCGTGACCACATCAGCTGGAACCTGGCCCGGGAGAAGCCGGGCGGGGGCGCCGGCGAGGGGGCCCGCTTCCACATCGTCGAGGCGTTCGGCCGGGACCCCAACAAGATGGTCGACTCGGTCGACCGGGTCGAGAAGCTCGATCGCACCGGGATCCGGCTGACTATGAGGGTGGCGGGCGCCCAGGTCTTCCAGCTGGAGCACACGTGGTCCCAAGGGCGCGGCAGGACCCACTACGTGAGCGTCTTCGACCTCGGACTGCGATCCGCCCTCGGTACGCCGGTCAACGCCTACCTACGCAAGAAGGTGTTCCGCCCTGACATGGACCTGGCGTGGATCAAACACAACGTCGAGGAGGTCGGACTGTTCGAACATATCCTGCCCGACCTCTACGCCGCCCGCAGGCCCGGCGAGGAGTAGGGCCGCCCTGCGAACAGGCGGGCGGTGAGTAGTGATTGCTCTTGTTCCCGCGTGGGCGCGCCGCACGGCCGCGGCGTGGTGCACAGTGGGCGTGGCCGCGTCAGGTCGCGCGGAATCGAATTCAATGGGGGAAGCACCATGCGTGGTACCGGTAGGAGCCGGTTGGCACTCGTCGGCGCCAGCGTCGCACTCGCGGCGGTAGCCGTGACCGGTTGTCAGCCGGAGGACGAGTACGGCTACGATACGGCCCCGTCCGCGGGCACGACACCGCCCGCAGGCGTCGAGGATCCCCCGGCCGCGGGGCCTGAGGATGGAGGCCCGGGCACGACGCCCCGCAAGGTCGTCCAGGCACCCGTGGCCGGCGGTCTGGAGCGGGTGTCCGAGGCGGAAGCGCCCTCCGACGTCCCGGTCGACCCCGGTGACATGCGCGAGGACATGCACTTGGTGGTGGCCAACTACCGTTCGGCCGACGGGATCGTCCTCTTCGAGGGGGTCGACAACGTGCGGGAGGACACGTCCAAGCGGCGGGAGCACCTCTTCCGCGGGATGCTGGAGCACCTCCAGTGGGACTACTCGCTGGGACAGCCCTCGGCGGAGCCGGTCCCGTCCGGCCCTCTCGGCGGTTCGGTCGAGTGCGCACTTGCCTCGCTCTCGGACGAGGGCGACGTCGTCTGCGGATGGGCGGACTTCAATACGGCGGCGGTGGCGCACTTTCCCAACAGCACGCTCCAGGAGGCCGGCGCGCTCTTCGTGAAGATGCGGTCGGACCTGGAGAAGTAGCGCGACCGGCTCCGGCCGGGTCGTCGTTCTGAGGAGTCGGGGCGGACGTCCGCCCCGCCCTCTGCGAGTGCCGCGAGGAGCGGACGTCCGCCCCTCGCGGCACTCGCAGGTCGCCCCGCCGGACACCGTCCGGCGCGATGACGACCCCTACTTCACGGCGGTCACGATCTCGAAGGGCCCGGGCAGGACCTCGACGTCCGAGAAGCCCGCCTCCGCCAGCATGTCCCGGTAGTGGTCGACGCTGTAGAGCCGACTGTGACACCTGTCGACGCCCATGAGGAAGTACGACCAGAAGAACTGCCGGGTCAGCCGTCGCTCGGTGCGGAACTCCTCGCAGATCACCACCCGGCCACCGCCCTGCAGGGCGGCGTGCGCCTTCGCTAGAAGCATCTGGGAGACGGCCACCGGCCAGTCGTGCAGCACCCGCACGAAGGAGATCGCCTGGTATCCGATGGGCAGGTCCTCCCTCAGGAAGTCCCCCGCCACGAATCCCAGGCGTTCGCCGTGACCGTTCGATTCCTTGAACTCGTCAAACAGGGGCCGCACGTCCTCGAGGTTGAATACGTCGGCGCTGAGCGAGGGGTCGTCCGCTAGGAGCCGGCCGGCCAGCGAACCGTCTCCGCCGCCCACGTCCAGCAGCCTGGCCCCGGTCGCCCACAACGCCGACCGGTGTGCGTGGAACGCCTCGACTACGGGCCCCAGGCCCGCCGCCATGCTGCGCTCGAAGCTCGCGAACTGGTCGGCTCCGGTGGGTGGCCAGCTGAACTCCTCTCCGGGGATGGATAGTTCGCCCGTCAGGACCTCCTGCAACCGCCCGTGCAGCCGCCTCCAGGGGTAGGAGTCGCGGTCCTTCTCGATCGATCTCTCTCCGAAGACGTCGATGACCCCCTCCCTCAGCCCGGCGGTCGGCCAATACAGGGTCGAGGCGATGTCGTCGCCCACGGCCCGGTGAGAGCACAGCCCGAGTGACTCCAGGCACTCCATGAACTTGAACAGGCGGTGCGGGACGGCTCCCGTGCGCTCGCTCAGTTCTCTCAGCGAACGGCCACCCGGTTCGAGGGCCTCCAGGAGGCCCGTGTCCAGCGAGGTCTTGATGACGTCGACTGCCTTATCCCCGTTCGCCAGCAGGCTGAGGAGGGCGAGGGGGGACAGTCCGGTTGTTGCCTGCATAGTCAAAGCCTTTCCCCGAGGGCGTCCATGAACCGGTCCACCTCGTTCATGCTGTTGTAGAAGTGCGGACCCACTCGTAGGGATCCCCGCCAGCTGCAGACCAGCCCGTCCGCCACCAGGGACTCGACCGCCTGCTGCCCGCCGGGGAACGCCAGGCACACGACACCGCCGCGACGTTCGGCCGGGCGCGGGGTCAGCACCGCCAGACCGAGCCGGTCGGCCCGCTCGATGATCCGGCCCGTGCAAGCTAGGGAGTGGGCCCGGACGCGTTCCGCCCCGACGTCGGCGAGGAGGCGCAGCCCCGGAGCCGACATCATGGCGCCGAGCGGCACCGGGGTGCCGGCCCGAAAGCGACGTGCGTCGCCGAACCACCCGTCGGTCGGTCCGGACGAGAAGGGAGCCTCCTTGGCGAGCCAACCGGTGACGGCCGGCTCCAGCGTTTCCAGAAGATCGGGACGGACGTAGAGGAATGCGGTGCTCACGCCGCACAGCCACTTCTGCGCCCCGCCCAGCACGAAGTCGACGCCAAGGGCCGTCACGTCCAGCGGAACCGTGCCGACGGTCTGATAGGCGTCCACCACGACGTGGGCCCCCACGGCGTGGGCGCGTTCGACGATCGGCGCCAGGTCGAGCACGGCGCCGGTGGAGTAGCTGCCGTGGGACACGCAGACGAGCCTGGTGCGCTCGTCCACCGCCGCCACCAGGGCGTCCTCGTCGAAGTCCGGGCCCTTACCGGCCACCACCTCGACGCGGGCGCCGTACCGGGAGAACCCGTGCCACAGCGCGGTAACCGTGGGGAACTCCAGGTCGGTCAAGACGATCTTGTTGCGGGGCGCCTCGTAGGTGAAACTGCTCGCGACCCGGGCGAGGAGCGTGCTGAGGTTGAGGTCGGTGACGACCGAGCCCGGGGGCGCCCCGATGAACCCGGCGACGGCGTCGGCGTAGTCCTGGGTGGCGGCGAAGAATCGGTCCCACATGTCGTCCCGCCAGGAGGACAGGGTGCGCCAGTACCCGTGCAGCACACCCTCCACCTCGTCGGGCACGAGACCGGTCGAGTTGCTGTTGAGATAGACGCGGTCCGCGAGTCCCGGGAACCGCTCGCGGAACGTGCCGGGCCGCTCAGGCACCGACGGTCTCCTGGCGGTTCTCACCGGGGGCGTACCCGGAGCCCCGCTGCCATCCGGCGGTCATCTCCTCCCGGAGTTTCCACAGTTGGCGGAAGAGGGGCTGCGTCATCCGCGCGGGCAGCACCTTCGTGGGGACGCCGTCGAGGGCGGCCGTGTCCCGGCTCACCCCGATGGTCCGCCGGACCAGCATGAAGTGTTGGACGAGCCACAGCTGGTAGCCCTCGTCGAAGTCCACGAGGAGTTCAACGATGTGCTTGAGGTCGGGGTGCTCGTTCCGCGGACCGTAGATCTCGGCCAGTTCGATGCCCCGCCGGGCCACGAGTCTGTCGAAGGCAGCGATAACGTAGGACGCGGCGAGGTTCAGGCGGTTGTACCCGGGAGACTCTTGGCCGCTGCCATTGCCCAGGTTCCGGCGGATGACCTGGTAGGAGTCCGGGGTCAGCGTCTCCAGCACCTTGATCTCGCGGATCAGGCAGTCGATCACCTGGACGGCGCGCGACAGGTGCGCCGACGCCTCCCACACGTCGTCGCGGTCCAGCCCGCCGACCAGGCCACTCAGCTCGTGCGCCGTCAACTTCAGCCAGATCTCCTGTGCCTGGTGCACCATCAGGAACATGAGCTCGTCCGACGACACCAGGAGGTCCGGAGACGGCTGCAGGGACAGGAGTTCGGGCGTCTTGACGTAGCGCTCGTAATCGAGGTCCCCCTCGCCCACGTTCCGCTTGATGATCCGGTTGTAGATCGGGTTGTCGAGCTCGCTGCGAAGAAGGGTCATCGCGGTGACGTCTTCGGAGATGGTCATTCCTGCCCCCATGTGGTGAATTCCGCTTGGTCGAGGGCGCGAGCAATGTCCGTGTTCTCGTGGCGACCGATGAAGTGCCCCGTCACCCTTGGTCACGCGCCCTGAATTCCTGTCAGATGGTGCTATGGGGGGTAGGTCCGAACCTGAGTAATGATTGCTTTGCGCTCCGGGCTGCACCGACATGACCGAAAACCGCCGTCGGGTGCGGGGGCAGGTCGATTGGCAGGGCGGGTGACCTCCGGGACCCACCCCCCGGGGGCCCGGAGACGACGCCGGTGTTCGGCGCCGGGGAACCCTTCCGGACGGGACAGCAGGCTGGCCAACGCGGTGGCCCGGCTCGGCGGTCACGCGCAGGGCGTCACACAGCAGGCGCTGGTCCCGGGCGATGCCATCGAGAGCGACGAGGCCGCCGCCATTCCACCGTCAGCCCGGGTTCCGGCCAGCGAGGGTGGGGGGCACCCCAGCAAGGAGGCCGCCGCCGCACCCGCTGCTGCCGCCCTGAGAGACCACCTTCCGCAGACCGTCGCGTACGGGGGAACCCTCGATGCAGATGTACACGAGCACCGTGGCACCGGTACGGGCGTACAGCACAGACAGGGCGGGGGCGGCGACCGCTCCGATCTCGGCGGCGGGCCACCAGGCCCCGAAGACCAGCGAGGGGCACACGACGATGCCGTCCGGAACCCGCTCGACAGCTCCGACCCCGTCTATCTGCCGCAGCAACCGTGAGACGGTCTGCTTGGGCACGCCTGTGGCCAGGCTGACGTCCCCCACACGCGGCGGCAGGGCGGCCCCGCTCCAGTGCGGGCAGGATGCGGAAGGTGCCTTCGAGAACGCCCCTTCCCGGCTGGGCGGGTGAGGGACCCGTGTCGGTCCGCCCTCCGGAATGGCACTCCGATGTAGGCCGCCGGGCCGCCGGGCGGCCTCCGCCGACCGCTCCCGATCCCACTGCTGAGCACACGTGATCGCAAGGGCGAGCACCGAGTACTCAAGAGGCGTGCGCCGCAGCCCACCTACCGTTCCCTCCAGCAGCACACATGGTGCCGGGTCGGACCCCCGGCCCGTACGGGGGGCCACCGTGACGAGGGGACGGACGGCGCGTGAGCGCACCGTCGCCCCCGACCATCGGCTTCGTCCCGTTCGCGGGACAGCACCGTTGTGGGCCATCACATCCGCACACTGGAAGGTGTTCCATGAAGTCGATCAAGAAGAAGTCGCACGGTCTCGGGCGTTCGCTGGCCGTCGGCGCCTGCTCCGCCCTGCTGCTCGTCGGCACGGCCGGAACGGCGGCCGCCGCCCCTGTGCAGGAGGGGGGCGACGGGATGACCACGATGAAGACCGTGACTGGCAAGCTGAAGGCCGGCGAGTCCAAGAAGGTGCTGTCCGGGTGGGGCAAGTACAGCACCCGGTACGGCGGTCGCACCGAGCACGCCGGGGGCCGCTACACCTGCTATGTGGCCGGTGTGAAGGTCTCCTCGGGCGCCCTGCCCGGCGAGTTCACCCACACCGTGGTCGGGTACGGGTCGTGCTTCCTCTACTCGCCCGTGGCAACCACCTACCGGCTCACCTCCGTCAGCTGACCGCCGCCGCCCGTGCGGGGCGAGCTCCGTGCGCGCCCCGCACGAGCGGTGTGGGGGAGCGGGACGTCCTGCGGCCCGTCGCCGCGGTCCCGGACCGATCCGCAACACCTGTGCACCACCCATCCCGAGGAGACACCATGAAGAACGCAGTGCGGAGCGCCCTGGTGGCCGGAGCCGCGGCCCTGGGCGTGATCGGCGGCATGGCCCCGGTGGCCCAGGCCGCCGACGGCGTCATCGTCAGCCGGGAGCGCGGACACGTGCTCGACTGCAGGGGCAAGCTGGGCGAGCTGACCGTCGCGGTCAGCCTCTACGACAACTCGGAGCACGGCTCGTTTGCCTCCGTCGTGGTCGACGGCGACGAAGGCCCGGTGTACGGCGGCTCCAGCGAACCGTCCTCGCTCTTCCGCGGCAACACGGTCGCCACCGGCATCCCGGTGGAGAGGACCGCGGACCAGCGCGCCATGGGCAAGGCCGTCGTCGTGGGGGCCTTCCTGCCGAAGGGCAAGCCGGTGCCGGTCCACGAAGTGGTGGACGACGCCGGCTACATCATCGAGTCCACCGGTACGCACCGGCGGTTGGCGACGAAGGTCGGCGTCTCCCTGCTGGGGAAGTACACCGCGCTCACGTGCCAGGACGCGTTCCGCTACGACCTCAAGGTCACGAAGACTCCCGCGTGACGGCACGTCGTGCGCCTCGACCGCACGGCGCCGCGTGATCCGCCCGGACGTACGGGTACGAGCGAACCGTCGCTTCCGTACGTCCGGGCCGCCGCACGTCAGCGGCAGTCGAAGCGCGCCCAGCGGACCGTTCCCGACGCGCCCTCGCGCCACCCGCACGCCTGGCTGAGCATGTCGACGATGTGCAGGCCGCGGCCGTGCTCGTCCTCGTCGTAGGAAGCGGTCCACGACCCCTCGGACCCGGCCGGCCCTCCGTCGCTCACCTCGACCCACACGCAGCCGGTCCCCCGGCCCGTCTCCTGGTGCAGTCGCAGGGCGGCTGGCGGTAGGGCGTGCTCGACGGCGTTGGTGACGAGTTCGGAAACGACGAGTTCGATGGCGTCCTGCGTGTCCTCATCGACTCCCCACCGGGATAGCGCACGCCGGGCCGCCCTCCGGGCGACACCGGCGGCCTCCACCCGGTGGAGCAGGGGGGTGACCACCCCCCTCTTCGTCGCGCGGGGCGACTCGTCCGGCGGGGGTGGCGTGTCCATCGGTGTTAAGGCGGGTTCCGGGCAGGGCCCGGAACAACCCGCCGTCCGGGAGTTGGGGGTGACGTACATGACGGTGCCTTCCGTGGTGAGCGTGGGGCTGCCGGGTGCCGGACGTGCGGCCCTCGTCCGTTGGGTGTGCGGAGACCGCTTCGTCACGGTTCCCACGCTCCTCCGGAGCGCGGCGCGTTTCCTGAGCAATCGATGCCACTTCCGGCCGGCCGGGGCCCCGGGGGAGGGACCCGGCCGGCGCGAGGGCCGGCGGACCGTCCGGCTCCGGCCGATTCGCGGGGCCACATCCTCATCGAGTCCCGCGTACCCCACAAGGTCGACGGGTACTCACCTTCCCGTGCGCACCCACCCGTCCACCCACCCGTCCGCAGGGCGGCCCAAGCGGACGGTCAGTCGTCCGGCGGGCCCCCCGCCGGGGAGCCGAGGATGCTGATCGCCTGCACGGGGCAGGTCTCGGCCGCGTCCACCACGTCGACGCCGGCGTCGACGACGACGGTGCGGGGCCGCAGGCCCTGCTCCGCGTTCGGGCGGAAGGGCTCGCCGGCGATCCCCAGGCACAGGCCGGCTTTCATGCACCGCGCGTCGATCCGGACCGTCCAGCGCGCGGGCGTCACTCCCGGGCCGCCTGTGGGTTTGACGCCGCCGTGTGGATCGTCTGGTACTCCAAGTACTCGCGCAGCCCCTCCGGGCCGAGTTCGCGGCCGATGCCCGAGTGCTTGAAGCCGCCGAACGGCGCGCCCATCTCCATGTTGAACGTGTTCACCGAGTAGCTGCCGGCCCGCACCCGCCGTGCCACGCGCAGGCCGCGTTCCGCGTCGGCGGTCCACACGGTGCCGGCCAGCCCGTATGGCGAGTCGTCGGCGATGCGCACCGCGTCGTCATCGTCGTCGTAGGGGATGACGCAGGCGACCGGTCCGAAGATCTCCTCCCGCGCGATCCGCATGTTGTTGGTGACGTCGGCGAACAGCGCCGGCTGAAGGTACCAGCCCTTTGGTAGGTCCGCCGGACGGTCGCCTCCTACGACCAGGCGGGCGCCCTCGGTGACACCGATGTGGAGGTACTTCTCGACGCGGTCCCGCTGACGGGCGGAGACGAGAGGGCCGATCCGTGTCGCCGGATCCATCGGGTCGCCCACGACCATTTCCGACACCGCGCGGGCGAGCCGCTCGACGACTTCGTCGTAGCGGGTGCGCGGCGCGAGGACGCGGGTCTGCGCCACGCACGACTGGCCGTTGTTCATGTAGGCCAGCGACGCGATCTGTCCGACGACGGAGTCGAGGTCGGCGTCGTCGAGGACGACCGCCGCGGATTTGCCGCCCAACTCCAGGGACACGCGGGTGAGGTTGGTCCCGCAGGCCGCCATGACCTGTCGGCCGGTTCGGACGCTGCCGGTGAACGAGACCTTGTCCAGGCCGGGGTGCGCGACGAGGTGGGCGCCGATGCCGCCGTCCCCGGCGACCACGTCGAGCACCCCGTCCGGGACCCCCGCCTCCGCCGCGGCCCGGGCGAGGAGGAAGGAGTCCAAAGGCGCCTCCGGCGCCGGTTTGAGCACGGCGGTGCACCCCGCGAGCAGTGCTGGCGCGAGCTTGCACAGGGCCTGGTAGAGCGGCATGTTCCACGACGTGACCGCGCCCACGACGCCCACCGGCAGGCCGCGCACGTGGGCGGGGCCCAGCATCCCGGTCCGGACCTCCTCGAACGGGAAGCCGGTCGCGAGGTCCAGGTAGTAGTCGAGCACCATCACGGGCGCGTACGCCTGTGCCATCCGGCTGAACTCGTACGGGGTGCCATTCTGGCTGGTGACCAGGGCGGCGACGTAGTCCACGTCGCTGTGCAGACGGGCGCTGAGCCGGCGCAGCACGGCGACGCGCTCCTCGACCGGCATGCGCGGCCACGGCCCGTCGTCGAATGCGGTGCGCGCCGCGGCGACGGCCCGGTCCACGTCCCCCGCCGAGGCCCGGGGCACCCGCCCCACGACCTGCCCAGTGGCGGGCGAGACCACTTCGATGACGTCGGCTGTCGTCCCCCGGGGAGGGGGGCCGCCGTACCAGCGGCGGTCAGAGTGCACGGTCCGTCGTCCTTCCGTGGTGTTCCTCGGGGGTCGAAGGACGACCGGTGCCGTCCCCGACGGTGGTTTCGAGGCCTAGCAACCTGGTGAAGGCGTCGGCGAGTTGCGGCCAGGCGTCCTCGGGCGGCCCGTCGGAGCGCCAGGCGACGAAACCGTCCGGACGCACCAGCAGGGCGTCGCCGGACGCCAACCCGTAGGCCCGCAGCACCGCGCCGTCGACCCCGTGCGGATCGGCGTCCAGCCGGCACTCCTCGACGGGGAGGCCGAACCGCCGGTGGACGAGTCCGACCGCCTCGGACCACCGGCGGTCCCCGGTGGTGAGCAGGACGAACCGGCGGCCGAACCGGTCGAGGACCGACTGCGGCGCCTGGTCCGCCGAACGGGCCGCGCGTATGGCGTGCGGAGCCCGCGTGCCGGGACGGGCGGTGAGGTCCAGCCGCTCGGGCAGCGGCTCGCCGGCTTCGGCGCCGAGCACCGCCGAGGAGTCGTACCGGTGGCCGAACATGATGGTGAAGTCGTCGCGGATCGCGGGCCGGCCGCCCTCCCCGGGACCCTGGTGCCCGGTCATGGTGCGCAGCGCGGCCTGCTCGGCGGTCGCCCGGGCGACCGGGCGCCGTTCGGCGTCGTAGGAGTCGAGGAGACGGTCCCCGGCCCGTCCGTGCAGCACGGCGGCCAGCTTCCAGGCCAGGTTGTGCGAGTCGTGGATCGCGGTGTTCGCACCGTAGCCGCCACTGGGCGACATGGTGTGGGCGGCGTCGCCGACCAGGAACACCCGCCCGGTGCGGAAGCGGTCGGCGACGCGCATGCCGGAGCGCCAGGGAATGGCCCGCAGGACCTCGACGGGCAGGTCCTCCACCCCCACGGCGTCGCGGACCAGTCGGGCGCACCGCGCGGGGGTGTAGTCCCCCTCCGGCTGCCCGTCCCCGTCCAGGGCCACGCCGAGCATCGACCACGTCCCCGAAGCATCGCGGGGCGTGAGCGCCACGCTCGCCCGCTGGTTGAACGCCGTGCACATGAAGAATGTGCGGCCGTCGACCGCGGCGGAGAGGTCGGCCCGGAACAGGACGTTGATCGCGGAGGCGACGAGGGTGCCCCGCCCGCTGCGGGGCACGCCCAGGCGCTCCCTGACGGGACTGGCCGCGCCGTCGGCGGCGACCAGGTAGGCGGCGTGCACGGTCCGCAGCCGCCCGTCCGCCGAGCGGATCACCGCCAGGACCTCGTCGGGCCCCTGTTCGAAGTCCACCAGTTCCGAGCCGAACTCGATCCGGGCCCCGGCCTCGACGGCTGCCTTCGCGAACACCGGTTCGTAGAGGTCCTGGGGGCAGCAGACGCCCCCCACGGGGCTCAGCGGACCCGGGTCGAAGGTTGGCACATCGGGGGGCAGCACCCACCTCCCGGCATCGCTGGCCAGGGTCTCGACGCTGAGGATGCCCCGCAGGTGCGCCAGGCCGGCGCCGGCGGAGGCCTCGCGGACCGCCTGCTCGACGCCTGCGGCGCGGAGAATCTCCATGGTGCGAGCCTGCAGGGAGAACGCGCGCGGCAGGTTTCCGGTGCCCGCGCGGCGTTCGACGAGGGTCGGGCGCACGCCCTGGCGCGTGAGGAACAGGGCCAGCGTGAGCCCGGCCGGGCCGGCGCCGACGATCAGGACGGGCACACGCGCACCGGCCGCCGCCGAGGGCGCGCTCACGCGTGGGCCTCGAAGAGCGCGACCGTCCCGCGGACGGTGACCTCGTGCCGCTCGAAACGGCGGCCCAGTTCGTGGTGGAGGTCCTGTAGGCGGTCCTCGCGGTTGTTGAACACGCCGGTGTCGTTGAGCCGGTCCATCAGTCGACGCGACCGACCCGTCTGGCGGACCCCGTGCGAGAGCACGGTGCTGCCGAAGATCCGGCCGCCGGGTTTCACGTAGGGGGTGAGGTGGTCGAAGACGACGCTCTTCTGCGTCAGCGGGCCGGGCAGGCAGTGCAGGACCAGGTTGAGCGCGACCGAGTCGAACTGCACGTCGCCCAGGTCGAGCGGTTGGAGGACGTCCCGGTGGTGGACGGCGGGCCGGTACCGGGCGACCCGCCGGCTCGCCACGTCCAGCGCGTCCTCGTTCAGGTCGAGCAGGCCGATGCGCGGATCTCCCACGGGGAAGCGGCAGTTGTCGAGGAAGTAGCCGGTGCCCGGACCGACGTCCAGGTGATCGGCGCCGACCAGACGGTCGTATCGCTCCAGCATGACGCCGCGCGGGCAGCCGAGGCCGATGCGGCAGGCCAGGGCGAGCACGATCAGGTCGTAGCGCTCCAGCATCTCCTTGCTGTACACCGCCGCCGCGGTGACGCGTCGGGCGTGGGATTCTTCCGTCTGGGTCATCACTTCTCCGTCGGTCGACGAGTGAGGGGCGGGTGGACGCCGGTCAGGCTCTGGGACACCTGCCACAGCCAGGTGCCGAGCGCGGGGTCGTAGGCCGCCGGCGCGCCGCGCACGGGGACGGGGCTCCCCCACATCTGTGCCGTCCCGTCGGGGGCGAAGAGGGACCCGCCCTCCACGCCCGGCTCGGTGGCGGCGTACAGGACGGGCGTCACGCCCTGGGCGGGGGACCGGCCGAGGGCGATCATCAGCCGGGAGCCCAGGCCCGCCCGGTCGGCTATGGCGGTCCGGGTCAGACCCGGCTGCGCCGCCAGGCTGCGCACCCGCGAGTCGGAGGCGTCCAGGCGCCGTTGCAACTCCACGGCGAAGACGAGGTTGGCCAGCTTGGACAGGGCGTAGGCGGTGAACCCGCGGTAAGGGCCCGCGTTTGGACGGGTGCGGGCCGCCAGCGCGCCGGTCGGATCGGTGGCGACGTCGATCCGACCCATGTGGTGCGAGGCGCTGGTCACCGTGACGATCCGGGCCGCCGTCGTCTTCAACAGCGTCGGTAGGAGGGCGGCTGTGAGCGCGAAGTGCCCGAGGTGGTTGACGCCGAAGTGCCGTTCGCACCCGTCGACGGTGCGGCCCTCCGGCACCATCATCACGCCCGCGTTGTTGAGCAGGAGGTCCAGGCGCCCGTATCGCGGGCGGAAGGCGTCGGCGAACCGGACGACGTCATCCACACTGGCCAGGTCGAGGGGCATCCACCGCAGTTCGCCCGCGGGCGCCAGCCGGCGCCCCGCCTCGACGACGGCCTCCCCCCGGCCCTCGTCGCGGCCCGTGACGACCACGTGCGCCCCGCGGCGGGCCAGTTCCACGGCGGCCTGCCGCCCCAGGCCGCTGGTGGCACCCGTCACCACCGCCACCCGACCGGTTAGGTCGGGCATGTCGGCGCTGCTCCACCGGCTCACCGCCGCACCTCCCACACGGTGTCCATGCGGGCCGGGCCGGACATGCCCGGTCGCCTGTCGAACTCCACCGCGCCGTCGGGGTCGGGCCGCAGCGCCGGAAGGCGGTCCAACAGCCGCTCCAGGGCGACGCGGCCCTCCAGCCGGGCGAGCCCGGCGCCGATGCAGTAGTGCGCTCCGGCGCCGAAGGACAGGTGGCGTCGCGCGTCGCGCCGGTCGACGTCGAAGGTCCGCGCGTCGGGGAACCGGCCCTCGTCGTGGTTGCCGGAGGCCCACATCAACTGCACGACCGCCCCGGCGGGGATCTCCACACCGCGGACGCGCACGGCGCGGGTGGTGACCCTGCTCAGGCCCAGGACGGGGGAGCGGTGGCGCAGGGTCTCCTCGACGACCGCAGGGATCAGGCCGCGGTCGTGGCGGACCCGCCGCATGGTGTCCGGGTGGCCGAACAGGGCGTGCACAGCGTTGGCGACCATGTGGGCGGGCGGTTCGATGCCACCGAGGAGGAAGGCGGTGACGACAGCGAGGGTCTGCTGCTCGCCCAGGGCGCCTTCAGCCTCGTCCCCGCATGCCTGCACGATGCGGGTCAGCAGGTCGCCCCGGGGCCGCGCCAGGCGGTCCCGGACCGAATCCGTGAGCAGGTCGTGGTAGTCGCGCAACCGGCGTCCGTGGCGCGCGATCTCGTCCGCCGGCAGGGAGGGGTCGTGCAACCGCGCCCAGCTGTCGACGAACGTGGTGATGAGTGAGGCGGACCCCTCCGGCATGTTGAAGATCGCCGCGGTGACCCAGGGGGCCAGCGGTCTGCAGAAGACCTCCACCAGGTCGGCGCGGCCGCGGTCCGCGAAGCCGTCGATCAGGTCGTCGACGACCGCCCGGACGACCGGTTCCCACGACGCGACGGCACGCGCGGTGAACAGCCGGTGGAACCGGTTCCGCAACCGGCCGTGTTCGGGCGGGTCGCTGTTGACCAGACTCGCGACCTGGTAGGGGAAATCGCCGGGGAACAGGTCGGCGAGCGCCTTCAGCGTCGGGGACGGCAGGCTCTTCGTCTGCACGGAGCTGAACGTCGCGGTGTCCCGGGTGGCGGCGTCGAGATCCTCGTACCGGGTCAGGAACCAGGTGTTCATGCCGGGGTGGAAGAAGACCGGGGCCTCCTCCCGCGCCCGGGCCAACACCGGGTAGGGGTCGTCGCACACATCCGGCCGGAAGGGGTTGTAACGGTCGGCCTCACAGCCAGCGGGCAGGGACAAGGCACACGCTCCACGTCGTCGGTGCGGACGCCTGCGCACGGGCCGGGCACGGCCGGGAGGGGGCGCAGACGTCCGAACCACATCGTGGTCACGCCACCTGCGACCGCCCAGGGCCACTCACGGGCCGGAACGGGACCGCAGTGGCCCGGTCCACTCACCGTCCTTTGTGGCCCGGCAGTGGCTCTGGGCACGGCGCGGCGCGTGTCCGACGGTGGGCACGGCCCGCCCGCCGCCCGGCGGACGGCCGTCCCGCCCGTACCCCGTACGGGCCGACACCCCAGAGGAGGTGAACATGCCGGAACTCAAGAACCTCGCCCTGGAGCTGGAGACGCTCGACGTGGCGGGCATCGCCGAGATCAGCGGCGGCGACGAGGTCGCCTCGCTGACCAGCGGTCACGCGGTCGCCGATCTCGCCGTCTCATGCTCGTGCACGACGTGCAGCTGCTGCAGCTGCGCGAACTGACCACGAGGTAGTGGACGCCGCGCGGCGCAAGTCACCGCGCGGCAGAAGTCGCCGTGTGCCGCGGTGAACCAGACCGCGGCACACGGCGACCGGACACCGGATCCGTCACCTCCGGGCCGCGTACGTACAGCGACACCGAGGACCAGCCATGAACGTGAGCCTGATGCGGCCACAACTCATTCGCGACGCGTATTTCGTGCCGCTCGACGACGACGGGGTGTACCTCCGCAGCAGCCACCGCGTCATGACGATCGAACGCGCCCCGGTCTACCCGTGGCTGGAGCGCCTCGCGCCCTACCTCGACGGCGGCCACACCGTCGCCGAACTCGTCGCGGGACTGCCGGAGCGCAAGGCCGCACTGGTCACCGACCTCATCCGCCGGTTGTACGACCAGCGCCTCGTGCGCGACCTCGGTCGGGACCTGCCGCACACGCTCGGCGAGTGGGAGCTGCGGACCTACGAGGCGGAGCTGGCCTACGTGGAGACCTACACCGACTCCGCCGAGCACCACTTCCAGCGGTACCGGGAGACCCCGACCCTGCTCGTGGGCTCCGGCCGCCTCGTGGAGGCGGCCGCCCGGGCAGCCCTGAAGTCGGGGGTGCGCCGGGTGCGGGTCCTGGTCACCGGGGACACCCCCACGGACCCGGAGCGGCTGCGGGACCACCGGGACGCCGCACTGGCGCGCGACGTGCTCCAGGAGCTGTCCTGGGCTCCGGCACCGGTCGACGCCCGGGGCTGGACCGACGCGCTGCGCGACCAGGGAGCGGTGCTCCACCTATCCGAACGGCCGATGTCCGCCCGCAGCCGGATGCTCGACGCCGCCGCTCCCGAGAGAACGCTCACCCAGCACGCCGTCGTGTTGCCCGACGAGGCGTGGATCGGTCCCCTCCGCATCCCCGCCGGCCCCGGCGGGGGCTGGGAGGCCGTCCGGCGACGGCTGGGGCCCGGCACCGGAGCCGACCTGCCGGACCTCGCCGGGGACCTGTTCACGGGGGCGCTCCCGGCGATCGTCGCCAACCACGCCGTCTTCCGCCTGTTCACCCACGTCACCGGTACTGGCGAGCACGATTGGACCAACCGCCTGCTCCGCGTGGACCTAGAGACCCTGGAGACCACGCACCACCGCTACCACCCGCACCCGCATGCCCTGCCGGCCGGACCGCACACGCGGGAGGACTTCCTCGCCCGCAGCACCGAACGCGCACGGGGTCGGGAACGGTCGGCGGAGGAGCTGTCGGTGGCCGCGGTCGACCACCTCGACCCCCGGTCCGGCCTGTTCGCCGCGATCGACGAACAAGACGCCACCCAGCTCCCCCTGCGGGTGAGCCACGTCAGCGTGCCCCACCCCGTCTCCCGGGACGCGGCCGTGACGGTGTACGGGTCGGCCGTCGACTTCGTCCAGGCCCGCCACCGGGCAATGCACCGGGCCGTGGAACTCTACGCGGCCGCCCTGTACGACCCCCGCCGCGCGAACCCCGACGGAACCGTGTGGGGCCTGCGCCTGCCGGACGGCGGGGCCGAACCGGTCGACGCGTCCGAGGTGTTCCTCACTACGGAGCGGCAGTGGCGGGCGGGAGTCCCCGTCGGCACCGCGTGCGGCGGCACCTGGGACGAGGCGGTGACGACGGCACTGCTGCGCCACTGCGAGGAGCTGACGGCCGCCGCCGCGGCACGGGGCGAACGACCCCACCCTCGCGTCGACCTCGCCGCGCTCGCCGCGGATGACGAGGTCGCCCACCTGGTGCGGCTCCTGGACGTCACGGGAGCGGACGTCACCGTCCACGACGTGACGGACCCGGAACTGCGCGTCCCCGCACTCGCCTTCGCCGTCGACGGCACCACCGTCGCCTGCGCCGCCGGACTGGACCCCGTCGACGCGGCGGTTACGGGCCTGGAGCGGACCCTGTTGCACTGGCAGGCGGAGCACAACGACGAGCCGGGGTACGCACCCGCCCCGGTGCCCACCCCGCCCGAGGCGCCGCGCGGCGACGAGGGATCCCTGCCCCACCCGGTCGACCTGCGCACCGACCCGGTGCGGGAACTGGTCGCCGCGCTGCTCCGTACAGGTCGGCGCCCGGTCGCGGTGCCGCTGGACCACGACCCGGCGCTCGCCGAACTCGCCCCCTACGTCCTGAGGATCGTGCTCGTCCATGACTGAGACCCCCACCGAACCCCGACGGTCGGCCGTCCGGCGTCCCGCAGGCCCCCCGGCGATCGCGGTCGTCGGGGAGGGCCAGCTGGCCGAGGCGGTCCTGGCGGCCCTCCCCGATCCCTCCGGGGACCACTTGTCCGTCCTGCACCTGCCCGCCATCGAGGGCCTGGCCGGCACGGCGGACCCGGGACCGGCGACGCTCGTGCTGTCCGTCCACGACACCTGGGACGAGGTCCGTGACGCGCGGATCGGCGCGGTCGTTCGCGGCCTCGGACACACCTGGCTCCCCGTGCGCACCGAACTTCACCAGGTCGTCGTCGGGCCCATGGAGCGGCCGGGGACACCGGGCTGCCACGACTGCGCGCGCCTGCGCCGCGACCGCTCCCGCCCCTACCCAGTGGAGTACGAGGCCTTCCTCGACCGGCACGGTCCGCGACTGGCCAGCGTCGTGCCGACCACCCTCGGCTCCACCGCGGCACAGCTGACCGCCGCCGTC
The DNA here is from genome assembly GCA_002551355.1 of Streptomyces sp. man185. Taxonomy (GTDB): domain Bacteria; phylum Actinomycetota; class Actinomycetes; order Streptomycetales; family Streptomycetaceae; genus Streptomyces. Next base: position 136,125 of record NTHE01000004.1, read on the forward strand.
GTCGCCGCCCTCCTCCGGCGGACGGTGTCGACAAATGACGGCACCGACGAGTCCGCGCCGTCCGCGACCACCGGGACCGTGACCCTGATCGACCTGGCCGACCTCGCCGTCGGCCGCCACCGCTTCGTGCCCGACCCCGAGTGCCCCACGTGCGGGGGCCTGCCCGCCGACGACCGCGACGCCGCCGACCTGGTGCTGGCCCCGGCCCGCAAGCTCGCCCCGAACAACTTCCGGATCCGCGACATCACCTCGGACTACCCGCGGCTCAGCCGCCTCTACGTCGACCCCGAAGCGGGCGTGGTCAACGAGGTGCAGCCGCTGGGCAACGGCACCTTCCCCACGGTGGAGGCGCGCTTCGGCCTGCCGCAGCGCTACCGCCGCGAGGCCGGCTACGGGCACGGGTTCGACGTGTGCGCCGGCCGGGCCACCGCCCTGGCGGAGGCACTGGAACGCGTCGGGGGCTGGCACCCGGTCGCCAAGCGCACAGTCGTCCAGGGCAGTTACCGCCAGTTCCGCTCCGACGCCGTGGACCCGAAGACCCTTGGCCTCTACCCCCCGGAACGGCACACGCCGGGCTTCCGCTTCCAGCCCTACTCCGACGACCTGGTGCAGCCCTGGGTGTGGGGCTACTCCTTCCGCGAGCGGCGCCCCGTGCTGGTGCCGGAGAACCTTGCCTACTACGGTACCCCGATGCGCCGCAGGGGCGCGGACAGGCCCTTCGTGCACGAGGTGTCCAACGGCTGCGCCATCGGCGGTTCGCTGGCCGAGGCGGTCCTCCACGGCCTGACCGAGGTCGCCGAACGCGATGGGTTCCTGCTGACGTGGCTGGCCCGGTTGGCGGTCCCGCGCATCGACCCGCGTTCGGCACGCAACCGCACGATTCCCTTCATGGCCGAACGCCTCCGACGGCACAAGGGTTACGACGTCGCGATCTTCAACACCACGATGGAACAGGGCATCCCCTCGTTCTGGGTGATGGCGGTCGAGGCTGACGGCAACCCCGACATGCCCAAGGTGCTCTGCTCCGGCGGTGCGGGCCTCGACCCTGAGAAGGCGGTCATCAGCGGCCTGCAGGAACTTGGCGCCATGGTCGAGGCGCTACCCACCTATTACGCGCAGAACCGCGACCTCGCGGAACGGATGGTGCGGGAACCGGATGAGGTCGACGAGATGACCCACCACCTGCTGCTCTACGCGCACCCGGCGGCCTTCGACCGCTTCGACTTCCTGCTGGATCGGACCGAGCGGCACGCCTTCGCCGACTTCGCGGACCAGTGGCGGTGGCCCGAGCACGAGGACATCCGCGACGACGCCTTCGAGGCCGTCGGCCGCTTCCTCGACTCGGGACTCGACGTCGTCGTGGTCGACCAGACCGGGCCGGACCACCGGCGGGGCGACTTCTCCTGCGTGAAGGTCCTGGTCCCCGGCGCGATGCCGATGACCTTCGGGCACCGCTCCAGGCGGGTGGACGGACTCCCCCGCCTGTACGAGGTGCCGCGCCTACTCGGCCACCGCGACGGACCGCTGTCGCCGGCCGAGGTCAACCCCCACCCCCATCCGTTCGGGTGATCGACGTGATCGACGTGATCGACGTGACCGACGTGATGACCGTCGACGAGTTCTGGCACGCCTCCTTGAACCAGAACGTCGACATGTACCTCGCCGACCGGGCCGGGGAGGTCGAACCGCCCGCGGAACCGCTGAAGTTCAAGGCGTACCGCGACGCGGTGCGCTACCCGCTGGACGACCGCCTGCCGCAGGCCCTGGGCGATGTGAACGCCTCCTTCCATGACGCGCCGGCCGGCACCGGCTCCACTGCCGCGGCCCTGGACCGCGCCGCCCTGTCCCGGCTGCTCTACTTCACCTTCGGGCACTCCCGGCTGGACCTGGGCGCCACCACCTGGCCCTACCACCGGCTGGTCGCCTCGGCGCGCGCGTTCTTCCCCAGCGAGCTGTACTGCTGGCTGCCCAGGGACGGCGACCGCCCCGCGGGGGTCTACTACTACGACCCCGCGCACCACGGCCTGGTCCTGGTGCGGGCCGGCGAGCACCGCCGGCTGCTCGGCGACGCAGTCGGCGCGGACCTCGACGACGCCCGGGCGGTTCTGTTGCTGTCCGCGGCGTTCTGGAAGAACGCCTTCCTCTACCGCACCTACACCTACCGGATCGTGCCGCAGGAGATCGGGATCCTGGCGGGCAACGCCCTCATGGTGGCCGCCACGTTCGGCCTGCACGGCCACGTGCACCACCAGTTCCTCGACGCCCCCCTGAACCGCCTCCTGGGCCTGCGCACGGCGGAGGAGAGCGTCATGACCGTGCTGCCGCTCTACGGGGAGCGGCGCCCGCTGCGGCAGGCCGCCGCACGGCGGACCTCGACCGACGCCGCCGTGCTGACCCCGGCCATCGACACCCCCCACCGGCAGCCCTCCGCACTGGACGAGGCGGCCTGCCGCAAGCTGCTCCGCCTCCACGAGGCGAGCCTGCTCGACGACACCGCCACCGCCGCTCCCCGGGCACCGTGGCCGCGGACCGAGGCGCCCGTTCCTGCCGCGGCCTCCCTGCCCGCTCCGCCGGAGCGCACCGATCCGGCGGAACTGGCGACGACACTGCGGCAACGCACCTCCGGCGTGTGGGTGTTCAACAGTCCTCCGCCGCGGATCGACGCCGACGACCTGTGGGCGCTCCTGCGCCACGCCCTGTCCCCGCACACCTCCGACCTCGTGCCGGAAGGGGCACCGCCCTGCACGGAGTGCTTCGTGGCGGTCAACGCGGTGGAGGGCGTCGACCAGGGCGTCCACCGGCTGGAGACCGACGGGGAGGGGAACGCCGCCCTGCGGCCGTGGCGCCCGGGTCCGGTCGCCCCGGACCTGCAGGACGTGCACTACCTGTCCCCGCCGCAGGTCAACTACGCCTGGAGCAACGCGGTGGTGTTCCTGGTCGCCGACCGGCGTGAGGCGCACGCGCGCTTCGGCGACCGCGGTTACCGCATCGCCGGTCAGGAGGCCGGCATCGTCGCGCAGCGCGTCTGCACGACGGCGGCGACCGTCGGACTGACCGCACGCGTGCACAACGGCTACCGCGGCACGTCCATCGCCGAGTTCCTGGACCTGGACCCCGACGTCTGCGTCCCGCTGTTCCAGATCGTGCTTGGCCGGTCCCGGCCGACGGCGCGCTACCAGATGCCGATCGTGCTGTAGGAGTGTCGATGCCAGCCACCGCCGACCCGCGCGAGGGCACCGCCGGTTCTCCGCGGCCGGTGCGGCCCCGCGGACGCGACGGCGCCTGGGCGGTCGCGCCCGACTTCGTCGTGCGCACCGCCGCCCTGCCGACGACGGCTGTGCACCGGCTGCGGTGCCCGCGCACCGCGGCCGAGATCCACCGGCTGCTGGAATCGGACCGCCGACTGGAGGAGGAAGCCGCCGCACTCGGGGACGCCCTGTACGGCCTGATCCCCTCCCTCGACGACCTGCTGCGGGGCCGTGCCGTGGGGTTGCGCCGCGCGCTGCGCCGGCGCAAGGGAGCCACCGGGCCGCTGCGAGCACTGGACACAGCCCTGCCGACAACGCTGAGGGACCGCATCATGCGCTGGGAGGAGCTGCGCACCGAGCACGAACGCAGCAACGCCGCCCTGCCCGGGCTGCTGGCCGCGGAACTGGTCGGCCGGCGCGCGGAGCTGCGCCGTCTCGCCGCCGATCCCGCCTTCCGGCAGGGGCTCGCCAGCAGCCGGCCGTCCCTGCTGCGCGTGGTGGGGCCCTGGTTGGACGGCACCCGCGAACGACCGCCGCAGCGCCGCACCCTCCTGCGCCTGTCGAACTATCTGGTCCGCACCGCCGCGAAGACCAGTCCCCGCAGCTCCTTCACCACCCTCGGGCTGGGGGAGTGGGCCGAGCCGGCCCGCCCCGCAGCCGGGGCCCCCCCGGCGGAGACCCGCCCGGCACCCAAGCTGACCGTGCAGCCGCACGCCCTGCTCCTCGGGGCCGTCGTTGCCGCGGTCGCCCGGCACGAGGGGCTCCGCCACGTCGTGCGCCTGCGCCTCAACCCGGGCCGGCTGCCCGACGGCGACCGGCTCTGGTGGCTGACGCCGACTGCCACCTCGCCCCTAGTCGGCGCCCACCTGACGGGTCCGGCGCGGACGCTGCTCGCCGTCGCCGCCGAGGGGACGCACCCCCAGGCCGAACTGGTCGACCGGCTCGTCGCCGAGTCGCACCGCACGGAAGAACCGATCGAGCGCCCCCAGGCCGTGGAGTTCGTCGAGTCGCTGATCCGGGCGCAGTTGCTCCTGCCCGTCCCGCCCGTGCCCGACCAGTCCGACGACCAGCTCGCCGACCTCCTGCACTGGCTCGACCGGGTGCACGAGGGCCCCGGCCTCCCCGCGTCGCTGCGCGGGGTGCGCGCCGACCTCGCCGACGCCCACGCGCGGCTCACCCGCCTGACCGACGACCGGCTCGACGCCGAGCGGTGGCCGACCGAGCGCGAGGCGTTCGAGACGTCTCTGCGCGCCGCCGCCGTCACCCTCGGCGTGCTCGGGACCGGCGACGAACTGCCCGACGCCACCGGCGTGTACGACCACCGCGTCGTGATCGGCCCGGCCGCGCGGCTCCGTGCCGAGGAGTGGTCGCCACTCCTCGACGACCTGGACCTCGTGCGGCGCATGCTCGCGCTGTTCGACCCCAAGCTGCCCTTCCGGCTCGAACTGGGCCGGTTGTTCGCCGAGACGTACGGGTCCGGCGCACACGTGCCCTACCTGGAGTTCTTCCGCGCCTGCCACGTTCCAGGAGAGGGGGCCGACCGGCTGCGGCGCCTGCACGCCCTGCGGGTCATGCTCTCCCCGGAACAGGAACAGGCGGCCCTGGAAGCCCTGGGCGAGCGTGCTGACGAACGGCTGACCGAGGTGCTGAGACTGCGCGCCGCCCTAGTCGCCGACCTCGACGCACGGCGTCCGGACGCCGATGGGGTCGTGCGACCCTTCCTCGACGACCTGCGCGAGCGGATCGGTCGCTGGCCGGACTACCTGTCCCCGCCCGGCTCGATCACCGCCTACCTTCAACAGCACGCCCCGGGGCGTGCCGTCCTCAACGGCGTCGACACCGGATACGGGCACGGTCTGGCCCGGGTGCGGCGGTTGGTGCACGGCGGACGGGGACCGCTCCCCGACCCCGACCCGGATCGGGCGCCCAACCGGCCGCTGCGGGCCGAGTGGGACCACGTGTTCGGCAGCACCCTCAATGTGCGCCGAGCCGCGGTCCCGTACACCATCGACTACCCCGGGCTGGTCTCCGACCGCCCGGCCGAGCGGATCCTGCCGCTGTACGGACTGACCGTGACGCACGACCCCGCCGACGGCTGCCTGCGCCTGCAAGCGCCCGGGCACGGCCCGGTGCAGCCGGTTTATACGGGGGGCAACTGGGAGGTCCTGCTGCCGCCTGCCGTTCGCTTCCTCATGGACGGGTTCGCCGAGCCGCCCATGTTCCTGGCACCGCAGTCGTGGTGGCTCAACGAACCGGTCCGCGGGGTGCCCGCCGAGGTGCGGCACCTCCCCCGCTTGGAACTGGGTCGGCTGACCGTGCGGCGCGCCTTGTGGGCGGTGCGGGCAGGAGCGGTGCCCCGGCGCGGGGTCGGCGAGGGCGACGCGGCGTTCATGCTGCGGTTCACCGCCTGGCTGCGCAGACACGGCATCCCCGACCGCTGCTTCGTGCGGGTTCTGGAGCCGGGGGCGGGCCGCGTCGTGGCGCGCAGCAAGCCCATGCCGCTCGACGCCGGGAACTGGTTCCTGCTGACGGCCTTTGAGGGCCGTCTCGGCGGGGCGGACGACCTGGTTCTCTTCACCGAGGAGCTGCCGGAGCTGTCCGGGGACGAGGGGCGGCATGTCCGCGAACTGATGGTGGAGCTGGGCGATCCGGCGGTGTGCCGTGACTGAGCGGCGGGTCGCACCGGCCCCGCAGACCCCGTGGGTCAGCGCGCACGTCTACCACCAGGGCGACCTGGACCGACTCCTGACCCACCTGGTGGACGCCCTGACGGACGGAGCGCCCGACGACGCGACACCCGACTTCTTCTTCCTCCGCTACTGGGACGGGGGGCCGCACCTGCGCCTGCGCGTGCGTGCGGCAGACCCCGCGGCGGCCAGCGCGATGCGTCAGCTGCTGCGCGCCCGGGTCGGTGCCTATCTGGCCCGCAACCCGTCCGAGGACCGGCTGGACGGGGAGTCCTACGCCCGCGTTGCAGCGGAACTGGCGCGCCGCGAAGGCGTCGACGCTCCCACCCGGCGACGCCCCAACGACAGCCTGTCTTTCGAGGATTACCACTACGACGTCCCGCGTTTCGGCGCGGCCGCGCGCCCGGCCGTGGAACGGCACTTCGTCGAGAGCAGCCGCCTCGCGCTGACGCTGCTGCGGGCGGATCTGTCCCCCGGCCGCCGGGACTACGTCGCCCTGTCCGCGCTCGTGCTGGCCGCCCTGGCCGCCGGGGATCCTCCGGGCCGGGGTGAAGGGTGGCGGTGGTGGGGTCCCGACGATCCGGAGGGCGAGTGGGCCGAGGCCTGCCGCCGCGGCCACCAGGGCCAGGGGGCGGCCGTCCTGCGCACCGCCCGCTCCCTGCGGGCCGCGTCCACCGGCGAAGGGCCCTGGCCCGGCGCCGTCGAACGCGCCTGGTGGACGTCGGCGACCCGACTGCGCGACGGACTGCATGACGATCCCGAGGCGGCCGCGCGGGTGCTCGACGTGTGCGCCCACCTGCTGTGCAACCGCCTCGGGCTGCCGCCGTCCCGGGAGGGCTACCTCCGCTACCTAGCCGCCCGGACGACCACCGAAACCCCCCTCTGACCTCCACCGAGGAGTCCTGCCATGCCCGAGACGCCGACGACCTGGGCCACCGCCCGGGTCCACTACTACGACCCCGACTGGACACCGCTCCTGCTCGAAGCGGTACGGCCGCTGTTCGCGGAACTGGCGGGGGCGGCCCCAGACGCATACTTCGTGCGGCACTGGAGGTTCGGCCCCCACCTGCGGCTGCGCTGGAACACCGACCGGGACAAGTTGCGCGACGTCGTGCGGCCGGCGGTCGAGGAGATCGTCGGCGGCCACCTCGCACGACGGCCGTCCACGGCGCGGATAGACACCGCGGAACTGCTGCGCCAGCACCGGCGCCTCGCGGAGCTGGAGAACGCCCCCGGCCCGCTCACCCCCCTCGCGCCCGACAACTCGATCTCCTGGTCCGTCGGCCCGCTCGGCCGCGACGCGGACGACGAGGTGGTCCAGCGACTGCTGGCGGGCTTCTACACCGACACCACCCCGCTGGCCTTCGAGACCGTCGCCGCCACCCGGACCGGCCGCGCCGCCCGGCTCGCCTTCGCCGTCGACCTGATGGTGGCCGTCGCCCACCGCCTGTACCCGGGCCCGGACAACCCCACCGTCTCGGAGGGGTTCGTCTCCTACCGCTCGCACGCGGAGGCGTACATCGCGATGACGCCCAACCGGAGCGCGGTCAAGGAGCACTTCGAGCGGGAGTACCGCCGCGTCGCGCCCACCCTCGTCCACCGCGTGCGCGAGACCGTTGCCGCCCTGGACACCGACGCGCCGCTCCCCCTGGTCCGGCCCTGGCTGGACCTGGCCCGCAGGCACATCGACTCCGGCGACCGGCTCGTGGACGCCGGCGAACTCGTCATGCCCTTCCCGCGGCTGAAGGACACCGGCGCATTGGGCTGGGACCAGAACTGGGTGGCCCACAGCCGGTTCCACACCATGATGAACGGCAGCGGGGCGTACCTGGAGCTGCTGTCGCGCACCCCCTGGTTTCAGCGCTACCGCCTGGCGCTGAGCCTGATGTACCTGCACCTCAACCGCATCGGCATCACCCCCGTGGAGCGTTACCTGCTCAGCCACCTGGTGGCGAACGCCGTCGAGGAGGCCTACGGCGTGTCCGCCGACGGCCACGTCCGCGCAGTGATCGACAACGCCGAACGGAGGGCGTCGTGACGACCCCGCAGCACGACCCGAACGGGAACGGCACCCGCACGACACGGGACCTCGACGACGTGCCCGTCCTGCCGTTCGACCGTCCCAACCTGCTCGACCTGCCACCGCAGTACGCTCTGCTGCGCGCGGAGCACCCGGTGGCACCAGTACGCACTCCCATCGGCGACCCCGCCTGGCTGGTGACGCGCTACACAGACGTCAAGGCCCTGCTCGCCGACCCGCGCCTCGTCCAGTCGCCCCCCGACCCCGCGAACGCCCCCCGCTACTCAGCGTCGACCCTGTTGAGCAAGGAGTCCTTCGACCGCTCCGACGACACCGCGGGGTCGACCGACCGGATGCGGGGCCGCCGTGCCATCGCTGGCGCCTTCAGAGCCCGGCGCGTCCAGGCGCTCCGGTCCCGCATCGAGGGGCACGCCCACCGGCTCCTGGACGCCATGGCGGGCGCCGCGCCACCGGTCGACCTACACGAGGCCTTCTCCGTCCCGCTGTCCTACACGGTCATCTGCGAACTGCTCGGCATCCCCCCGACCGACCGGGAGTTCTTCCAGCAGAGCTTCGACCTGGCCACTGACATGTACGACCGCGACAACGCCCTGCGCGGCCACCGGAGCCTGGTGGAGTACATGACCGAACTGGTCGCGCTGAAGCGCGCCGACCGCGGCGAGGACCTCGTCTCGGACTTCGTCGCAGCCACCGAGGGCAACCAAGCGCTGCTAGTGGACGAGGTGGTCGGACTCGCCATCGGCCTGCTCTTCGCCGGGCACAACCCCCTGATGTCGCGCATCGACCTCGGCACGGTGCTGCTGCTCGCCCACCGGCAGCAGTTGGACGACCTGCGCGCCGATCCGGCCCTGATGCCCGGCGCCATCGAAGAGATCCTCCGCCGCGCGGCCCCCCGGGCCGCCGACGAACTGCGCCGCTACGCCGCCCGGGACATCGAGGTGGGCGGCACGCGCATCGCCGCCGGCGACCTGGTGCTGCTCAGCCTCCAGGCGGCCAATCACGATCCCGAGGTCTTCCCCGAACCGGACCGCTTCGACATCCGGCGCCGGGACGGGGACCACGTGGCCTTCGGGTACGGCATGACCTTCTGTATGGGGGCCATGCTCGCCCGCCTCGAACTGGAGGTGGCGTTGAGCGCCCTGCTCGCGCGGTTCCCCACCCTCGAACCGGCCGTTCCGGTCGCCTCGCTGGGCATCCGCTTCGACCGCCTCTCTGGCGGCGTCCTGTCCCTGCCCGTCACGTGGTGACGGCCCACGATCCCGGAGGCCCCTCCGTGCCCGACGCGTCCGACTACCCGCCCGGCGCCCAGGTATGGCTCGAACTGGTCACCGACGACCCGGGATCAGCCACGGCTTTCTATGCGCGACTGTTCGACTGGCGGGTCCACGCACCGGTACCGGCCTACAGGTTCTGCCTGCGAGGGGGCGTGCCGGTGACCGCGATTATCGACAACTCCTACCACCGGGGCCGTGCCGCCAACGGGTGGCTCCCAGGCTTCTTCGTCCCGGACCTCGACGAGGCGTGCCGCCGCGCGGTGCGGCACGGCGGTACGGTCCCCGCCGCACCGACCACAGAGCACGACATTGGCCGCCACGCGTTGGTACGCGACCCTGGAGGGGCGGAATGCACGCTGTGGGGGGCGGGACACCTGCCCGACCCGGCGCCCGTGCGGGCGCCGGGGCACCGGTGGAGGACCGAGCTGTCCGCACGGGACCCGCGGCGCAGCGCGGCGTTCTACGCCGCGGTCCTCGGGGGCGGCACCGGGCACGGCGCGGGACCCGGCGGAGTCGACAGCCTGACGGCGAGCGGCGGCCTGCCGCTGTTCGACGTGACGCCCCGCCCCGCCGGTACGGACGCCGACCGGTGGGTGACCCACTTCGCCGTGGAGGACCTCACCTCTGTGGCCCGGACGGTGACGGACGGGGGAGGGGAGGTCGAGGAGGCGGACGCCGCCTGTACGACGGCCGTACGGATGACGGACCTCCACCGCACCCCCTCAGCTCTCCTCGACCTGCGGGTTCTACAGGCCTACCCGTGAGGGCCGGCTCCACCCCGCCCGCACCGGCCCCCGGTCGTCTCACGCCGCCGCCCACCGGCGCTGCTCCGGAAAGGGGGGCAGGAACCCCGCCTGGTCGCGGTTGACCGGCGAACCGATCCGGGGCGCTCGCACCGCAACCGGCCCGATGTGGCGCGCCGCTTGACGCACCTCCTCTACCAGGGCGTCGAGCGCGCGGTGCAGCGCCTCCGTCTCCAGATGCGCGTACCCGATCACCAGGCCGTTGCGGGCGGGCCCGGTGCCCCCGCGGTACCGGGCGAGGGTGGGCACGGTGATCCCGCGCCGCGCCAGTCGGTCGGCGACGCGGGTCGCGCAGACGCCGCGGTCCAGCTCCACGCACAGGTGCAGGCCGATGCGAGGATCGCTGAGTCGGGTCACGTGGTGCATCACCGGCGCGAGCCGCTCTCGCAGCAGCTCCCGCTTGGGGGAGCAGTCCGCCGTCACCCGCGCCAGGTGGCGCGTCGTGTGCCCGCCTAGGATCAGGTCGGCGGCCACCCGCTGCAAGAGGACGGGAGGTTGCCGACCGAGGTCCCCTGCCGTGCGTCCGACCTCGACCGTCACCTCCCGCGGGCCCACCAGATACCCCACACGCAGTTCCGGGGAGATCATGTGGGCGAAGCTGTTGAGGTGGACGACGACGGGCTTGCGCTCCAGGCTGTCCGCCACGACGATCAGCGACGCCACCGGGGCGATCCCCTCGTCGAACTCGGCGTGGCGGTCGTCCTCGACGATCAACGCCCCCCGCTCGGCGGCCCACTCGCACAGGCGTCGGCGCCGCTCCGCGGGCATCCTGCCGCCCAGCGGGATCTGATGCGAAGGGCCGACCACGACCGCGCGGGCGCTGTCCGGCAGCAGCTCCGGCACGAGGCCGTCCTCGTCGACCGGCACGGGAACCACCTCCAGCCCGCGGTCCTGCAGGCTCTGCCACACGGCCGGGCACCCCGGGTCCTCGACGACGACCCTGTCGCCGGGACGCAACAGCGCACGCGCGAGCAGGTCCAGACCCTCGCGCGCGTCGGAGGTGACGACGACGCCGCCGGGCTCGACCGTGACCCCCCTGCTCGCGCACAGGTGCTGAGCCACGGCCTCGCGCAGTTCCGGCAGCCCGGCGGCCGGCGGGAGCCCTGGGGCGGGCACCTGGTGACACGCCCGCCGCCAGGCGGACCGCCACGCGGTGACGGGGAACCGGTCCATGCCCGGGGCCACCGGCGTCAGGCCGACGGACCCGCCGGCATGGGGCCCGTGGCGGCGAGTGCGTGCGGTCCCGATCGGACGGCCCGCACGGGCCGGCGGGTGTTCCCACGTGACGTAGGTGCCCGACCCGCCGCGCGACTCCAGGTACCCCCGGGCCACGAGTTCGTCGTAGGCAGACGCCGTGACCGACCGCGACACGCGCAGGGTCTCCGCCATCGTTCGCGTCGAGGGGACTCGCGACCCTGGCCGCAGCACCCCTTGTCGTATCGCCGTCCTGAGTTGCGCTGCCAGTTGGTCCTGCAGAGACTCGCCGCTCGACCTGTCCAGTGAGACGGGGACCCTCAGTTCTTGACGGAGACGCATTTCACTTCTCGCTGCATTGGGGCGGGAGGGCGACGACGACCGCGTCGGGCCGCTCCGTGCGCCGCACGGCCGCCCGGGGGGAAGACGTTTCGGAGCCGGAGGCGCGGCCGACCGGTGGCCCTTCGGCTGAGGTCGCGGGAGGATCCGCGACGGGCCGTGCCGGGCCCGTCCGCCTCACCGGGATTCGGGGCGTTGCCGAAGGACACCACAGGTCCGCGACGCCCTCCGGCGACACGAAATCGCCCGGCGCATGTCCACGGGCGGATGCTTTCGAGCTGCTTGGTAACTTCACGATTCCCCCGTGGACGCCTCGACACGTGATCCCCTGATTCACGTGGTCACTGTGCACTACCTCCGGCATGGCGCAACCGCCTGCCCATCAACCAGAGCAACCCCTACTCATCGCCGTTGCCACCCCCTGCCGAGCTGATGGGCATGGCCACAGGGGGACCGTCCCGCCCAGGGCATCGGGTACTCAGGAGAACGTTCCCCGCAGACGTGAGGATGGAGGCGGAGCGGATGCGCACGGCCGCGTCCGATCTTCCGCCGACCTGGGGGTGTGCGCTGGTGACCGGCTTCGACTACGACGTCCTGGTCGTCGGGGACGTCGGGGTGACCACCCTCGTCAAACCGGACGAACTGACCCTGCTGGCCGACGCCTTGGACGTCCCGCCGATCCGTGATCACGTCGATCACTCCGGCGACGGCGTGGCGCTCGGCGCCCATCACCTGGGCCTGCGGACCAAACTGCTCGGATACCTGGGTGACGACGAGCAGGGCGCGTTCGTCCTCCGCGACTACCTCGACCGCGGCCTGGCCTTCTCCTGGCTGCGCTCCCCGCAGGGCACCGCGCGCAGAGTGACGCTGGTGGACGGCGAGGGCCGGCGACTGTCCTACCACGACGGACGCCGCCCCTGGGATCCGCCCATGGAGGCGTCCTTCGTGCAGCCCTACGTACGGCGCAGCCGGCACGTCCACCTCGGTGCGACGGAGCGCAACCGCGACCTCCTGCCCGTGCTGCTGGCCGACGGGTGCACCGTCTCCGTCGGGGTGGACGTGAAGGAGGGGCTGCAGCCGTGGCACGCGGTCTTCGCCCGACAGGCCGACCTGGTCTTCCTCGAAGGAGGCGTGGCCAACGCCGGGGAGAGGCGGACGCTGGAGCCGGTGATGCGGTGGTTCGTGGACCAGGGCGGCGCTTCGACGGTGGTGGCCCCGGACCGGAGACACGGGTGTCACCTGCTGGAACGGGAGAACCGCGTGTTGCGCGGCTTTCCGGCGGTGGAACCCCTGCCGCAGCGTTCGCTCGTGGAAGGCCACGCCGCAGGGGGCGCGTTCACGGCGGGTTTCCTCTCCGCCTGGTTGAAACCGCGTGAGGGGCGTCCCGACGCGGGTTCGTGCGTACCGGCGGGCCAAGTCGCGGGCGCCTACGCCGGGGCCGACGGGACGTTTGTCGATCCCCTCACCCTCGCGGTGGCCCTGCTATCCGCCCAGACCGCTTCCCCGGGCCCTCGCCCGCACGCCGGGTGACGACGGAGGCTCCCGGACGCCTTCGGTCCCTCGGCCCCAAGCCCCCGGCACGGCGAATCGGCGTGCGGGTCCCCTCGGGACCGGTCACCCGCGCGCCGCCGCCCTGCCCTCGCCCGTTGCCACGACCCCCTCCGCACACGAAAGGCGCACCCATGGTCAAATACGGTGATGTCGATCGAGACGAGGCCCTGACCGCGAGGTGGCCCATTGTCCTCGACATGGAGACCGGTGACCCGGACGACGTCTTCACCCTCTGCATCCTCGCGACCCACCCGTGGGCGGAACTGGTCGGCGTCACCGTCACGCCCGGATCCGACGAGCAGGTGGGCGTGGTGAAGCACGTCCTCGAACGGCTCGAGACGAGCATGCCGGTCGGGGCGCACGGGTCGGGCCGGAGTCCGCACGCCGTGTCGGGGTTCCACCGCAGGTGGCTGGGGCGGGTGCCTCCCCGGGAGCCCGACGCGGAGGCGTGGCGCCTTCTGCTGCAGACGGTCACGGAGCGGGAGGACGTGACGGTGCTCACCGGCGGCCCGCCGAAGAACCTCGGGGCGCTCCTGGTTGCGCGCCCGGACATCGAAGTCGCCCGGTGGGTGGCGCAGGGCGGATTCGCGGGCGATTCCGTCGTGCCGGTCCAGCACCGCCTCCCGAAGTTCGAGGGCAGGGAGACCTGTCCGACGTTCAACTTCAACGGAGCGCCTGCGGTCGCGCTCCGGGCCCTGGACTCCCTCGCATCGGCGAGCGGGTCCTTGTCTCCAAGAACGTGTGTCACGGCGTCGTCTACGACGCCGCGATGCACGCCGAGGTGTCAGCCCGGCGGCTCACTCCCGGGATGGCCCTCGTACACGAGGGAATGGGGGTCTACCTCGCCAGGCGCAGGGCCGGCAAGGCGTTCCACGACCCGCTCGCTGCGGCCGTCGCGCTCGACGAGTCCGTCTGTGCGTTCCGCGAGGTCGAGGTCTACCGCGAGCGCGGTGCGTGGGGTGCCCGCCTCGCAGCGGACACCCGCACCCGCATATCCGTGGCCGTCGACCGCACCAGGTTCGTCGACGTCCTCACCGCCACCGTGTGAGGACCCGCCGAGCGCGGAGCCGGCGACGGGCGAAGGATTCAGGGACGGACGAGCACGACGCGGCTGCGGTGCGCGGCCCACGCCTCCGGGGCCTCCTCCCAGGGGACGACCTCGGAGTCGATCGGCGTGACGTCCAGCGCCCCGGACCGCAGCAGGTCCAGGACCGCCGGCACGCACGAGCGCGCGTCGACGCGCCCCGTCGCGAAGGTCACGCCCTTGGTGTACATCTCCAGCAGGGGCAGGGCGACCTTCGTGCCGAAGAAGATCCCCACGTTGCTGCACGTTCCACCGGACGCCGTCGAGCGGAGCGCCGCCAGCAGGCCATCCTCCGTGTCCGTAGTGCCGACGACCACGCAGTGGCTCGCGTAGCGCGGGCGCGGCGCCTCGTGGAAGACCGTCGCCCCGAAGCCCTCGGCCTTGCGGCACCGGTCCTCGTCGGGGTCGACGTACGTCACCTCCGCGCCGAGTGCCCTCGCGACCGCCGTGGCGTACAACCCCACCGAGCCGGCACCGATCACCAGCACGGTTGGCTCCATCGCGCCCTCCAGGAATGGGGCGACCGTGCGCCAGCCGTCGACCAGGTTGTCGGAGAGACCGGTCAGCACACGGGGGTCGAGGCCTGCCGGGACCGGCACGCACATGGCGTCCGCGAAGGGGACGACGACGCGGTCGGCCACGGCGCCGCCCCACGTCGTGCCGTGGCTCAGGGAACCCATCCCGTAGGCGGACCCGGCGGGGACCCCCGTGCAGCGACCGCTCCTCCCGGCCAGGCAGGCCCGACACGCTCCGCAGCTGATCTGGAAGGGGACGACGACGAGTTGGCCCGGCGTCATACCGGTCGCCTCCTCGCCCGTCTCCACGACCTCCGCGACGAACTCGTGGCCCACGGGGAAGGGGGTGTCGACCGGGGTCCCCCCGCGGATAAGCGCGGCGTCGAGGTCGCACGTGGCCACCGCCACCGGACGGACCAGGGCCCCCGACGGCGAGAGGGGGCCGACCGGTTCGAGGTCGCGCCACTCCAACACTCCCGATCCCGTTGACCAGAGACTGCGCACTGTCTGCTCCCGAAGGTCGGCTGCTACGGCATCGGGAGCCTAGTGGCGGGCCCGCTGCGGCCGGGTGAGTAGTGACTGCCCTCTTGTCGCGGCTCCTGCCGGGGTGCGCCCGATGGACCCCGCCACCCGGACACCGGTGGGTCCCGGAACGGAGAGCCGTGACGTCGGGCCGAGCGCAAGGGGAGGCGGTGTGACTCGACCGGCGGACCCGGGAGTGGGGGAGTCCTCGGGAGTCCTGTGTCCGCGCGAATTCTTCCGTACGGCGTCCCGTCCGTCCCAGGCGTATTCTCCGTCTTCTCCTTTTACTCGAGTGGGAGGTAGGTCGCAAGAAAGCATCGGCACCCTCTATGAGATAAAGTCAGGGCGCTTCATTCATATTGATCAGATCGTTTTCTCCCCGGCTCCCCGGCTCCCCGGTCCTTCGGTGCGCCGTGGAGGTGGCCCGTCGGGTAGTGCCACTTTATGCGTCGGATCGCCGGTTCTCCGATGTCGACCACCACCAGGGAGCGTCAGGGGCCCGTCCGCCCCGAAGGGCTTCCGACATCCGGCTTCAACCTCTTTATGAGGGAAATCAGTTCGGAGAGTGACGCCTCTCCCTGGTCCGAGCGCACCACCAGGGAGGGGAATGCGGTGCTTCTCGGGTGATCGAGTGCAATGAGGGCGACCGGCTCCTCGTAGTGGTCGACCGAGTTGGTCGCCACGAAGTAATCCTGCTCGAACACCGTTGCGACACCGAGGGGGGTGGAAATCTTTCTGGCATTCTTCCGGTACTCGGGGTCTACGTCTTCTTCGAACACGTAGGCTCCGTGTTGATCGTTTCCTGGCTGGGCGTTTTCGTCTTGGAAGAGTCCCGAAGAGCACTTGTTGTACGTCTCGAACGAATAGAGGCGAGTCTCGCCTCTATTCAGGTTCACCTTCTGGATCGACTCCTTCCCGCAGGAATTCGTTTCAAAGGAAGGGGGATCGATTCCAGGCGTCAGCTCTCGTCCGCGCGTACGTCGAGCGAGAAGGCCAACATTCCGGGCGCCGACACCTCTTCACTCTCCGTTGTTTTCTCACACCCGCAGAGGGTGAATCCTGCCCCCAGGAGGGCGACGACGGCCCATGCAGCCGTCCGCGATTGCGACATGACGTACCTTCGAATTCCACACGATGATCATTCTTTGCCCAGGACGTCACGTGGTGTCGGCTGGTTCCCCGGCGCCGGGCATCACACGTGAGCGTGCGGTCGGGGGCGCGACGAGTTAGTCGCGCCCCCGACCGCACGCAGGACAGCCTGCGCTACGGCGCCACCGCGTCGAACGCCGGCAGGTAGCCGGCGGAGTGCCCCTGGGCATTGGGGTGGTAGGAGTCCCCGACGCGGGCCCAGTTGAGGCTGTGCAGCCAGGCCGAACCCGAGCAGATCTCGTGGCCGTCGAACACGTCGGCGGTGTCGACGAAGGTGAACCCGTGGTCCGCCGCGCGCTTGGCCATTACGTCGTTGATGTGTTCGGCCGCCTCGTTGATCGCCCGGCGCTTCGTCTCGCTCAGGCCGACGGCGCAGCTCCCCTGCAACTTGTAGAAGCGGGGGTACCCGAGGACGACCACCTCCGCGTCCGGCGCCCGCTCCCCGATGGCCCGGTACACCTGGTCGAGCCTTCCCGGAAGCGTGCTCCCGACGTAGCCACGGGCGGCCGCGACCCGAGAGGTGCAGCTTGCGTCTGGCAGCGCCACACAGGTCGCCATCACCTCGCCGAAGCCCGCGTCGTTGCCCCCGACGCTGATGCTGACGAGGTCTGTCTCTCTGTCGAGGGGGCCGAGCTGCTTGCTGAGCACGTCGTCGGTACGCGCGCCCGAGCAGGCGGTGAACGCGAAGGAAGCGGGCGCGTTCGCGTTCGCCCAGAGCGCGGGATACGCGACGGCACTGCGTTCGCAGTCCCCGCTCGTCTCGTCGTAGTGGCCCGCGCCGACCCCGGAGGAGTAGGAATCGCCCAGTGCGACGTAGTCCGTGCCGGGTTCCTGCCCGGTGGCGTGGGCCACCCCCGGGACGGCGAGGACGAGGGCGGCCGCGAGGATCCACGACGACGGGCGGTACGTCAGGTGAGGACGTGTCATGTGAGGGGCTCTCTCCGGAGGGGGCATGCGTCCCTTGCTGCCGGTGGCGGGACGCGACGTTCGCGGAGCCTAGGCGCCCCGGTGTCCCCCGAGGAGGTGGCGCGTCTACTCCTCCTTCCACCTACTCACCTCGCGGGGGAACGCCTTCGGGGCGCTCCGGGACCCACCGGGGCGCAGACGAGAACATCCAGGTATTGATTGCTCATCAGTTCCCTCCACCGCGTCTCTAGGGTCGGGACGGCCGAGTGCGGGGCCACGTCCCCCGCAGGGGCGTGGCGACCATCCGTGTGACCGACCCGGTGCCACCGTTGCGCGGCCCCTTCGGCCGTGTCCGGGCAGATCGCTCGGGGTCGCATGCCGTCGAGGGGGACCACATGATCGACTTCCTGCGCAGGAAGGACGTCGGTGCGCGTGTCGTCAAGGCGACGTTGCTCGTCGCCGTGCTCCCTCTCGTCTTCGACTTCAACATCACGAGCAGCACGACCACCAACGGCGAGGTCACCAACTACGGCTACCTGGGCTTCACGGCGCTCATCGGAGGGCTCGCGGGACTCGGCACCGCATTGAAGATGTTCCTGGACGCCAGGTACGACGGTGAGCTGACCAGGGCCGCTCTCGTCGGCCTGATGGTGCTCGTAGTGGTGAGCGCCACCCAAGTGGTTCGAGGAACCGGCCTGGTGCCGGCGTCCGTGGACTGCGTGGCTGAGTACAGCGCGGACTTCTGCCGTCCTCCCGCGAAGTGAGTTCCGCGTGGGTTCCGTACCCACCGCCTCCACCGCGGATCAGCCCGACACGGCCCGTCGCCGCAGGCCCGCCAGCCCCACCGCCACCGGTACGACGTCGAGGGCGGTGAGCGCGAGAACTTGGGTCCAGGCCATTCCCCACCGGAAGGCTTCGGCAGGTGTCCGAAGGGAGAGAGGTTCAGGACGGCTTGCGGCAGGCCGAGGGCCGGTCCGATCCACCCGAGAAGCAGGCACACGCCTGCCGCGCCCCCAGACAGCCGCAGCCCTTCGAAAGAACGCGCCCCGGAGCAGGACCTTCAGGCCCGCAAGGGTCCAGACGGCGGGCAACTGCACCATCGAGGCGCGCACAGCACGAGCCTGCGGCCGTGCGACAGGGCCGTGCTGAAGCCGCCGAGCAGCGTGATCAGGGCCGATCCGCCGCGTGCGACCGCCCAGGCGACCAGCACCCTCGTTATCTTTTTCGCGGTCCTGCAACGGGACCGCTGGCCTCCGGGCCCGGCATGACTGTGTCCCCCTGTCGAAGGCATGACCTGGGGGGTGGTGTCACCGGGTCCGGGGGTGTTCGTCGGAGACGCTGATCAGAGGTCCGGCCACCGTCCGGCCCGGCGCAATGCGGGGCAGTTCGCGGGCGGCAGGTCTGCATAACGTGGATGCGCGAGCACGACACCCGAGCCGAGGCCGGCACCGTCAACACCTTGGAAAGGGCACGATGTTCGAGATCGACAACGTCGGCGTGTTCCTCGGCCTGGACGTGGGCAAGTCCACCCACCACGGCCACGGACTGACCCTCGAGGGCAAGAAGGTCTTCGACAAGCCGCTGCCCAACAGCGAACCGAAGCTGCGGGCCGTCTTCGACAAGCTGACCGCGAAGTTCGGCACCGTCCTGGTGATCGTGGACCAGCCCGCTTCCATCGGCGCCCTGCCCCTGCCCCTGACCGTCGCCCGCGACGCGGGCTGCCAGGTCGCTTACCTGCCCGGACTGGCGATGCGCCGGATCGCTGACCTCTACCCGGGCGAGGCCAAGACCGACGCAAAGGACGCCGCGGTGATCGCGGACGCCGCCCGCACCATGCCCCACACCCTGCGCTCCCTGGAACTGACCGACGAGATTACCGCCGAGCTGACCGTACTGACCGGCTTCGACCAGGATTTGGCCGTCGAGGCCACCCGCACCAGCAACCGGATACGCGGCCTGCTCACCCAGTTCCACCCCTCCCTGGAACGCGTCCTCGGTCCGCGACTGGACCACCAGGCCGTCACCTGGCTCCTGGAGCGATACGGCTCCCCAGCCGCCCTTCGCAAGGCCGGCCGCCGCAGACTCGTGGAACTGATCCGCCCCAAGGCTCCGCGCATGGCCGCCCGACTGATCGACGAGGTTTTCGACGCGCTCGACGAGCAGACAGTCGTCGTCCCGGGCACCGGCACCCTGGACATCGTCGTCCCCTCCCTGGCCGCTTCCCTGACCGCCGTGCACACCCAGCGCCGGGCTATGGAAGCCCAGATCAACGCCCTGCTGGAGGCCCACCCTCTTTCCCCGGTCCTGACCTCGATGCCCGGCGTCGGCGTCAGGACCGCCGCAGTCCTACTGACCACCGTCGGCGACGGCACCAGCTTCCCCACCGCCGCCCACCTCGCCTCCTACGCCGGCCTCGCACCGACGACAAAGTCATCGGGCACCTCGATTCACGGCGAACACGCACCTCGCGGCGGAAACCGGCAGCTCAAACGCGCGATGTTCCTCTCCGCCTTCGCCTGCATGAACGCCGATCCAGCCTCCCGCGCCTACTACGACAGGCAACGAGCCCGCGACAAAACCCACACCCAAGCTCTCCTTCGCCTCGCCCGCCAACGCATCAGCGTCCTGTTCGCCATGCTCCGCGACGGCACCTTCTACGAGCCCCGAACACCCACCGTCACCCTCGCCGCATGAACGAGACCAACACCCCCGAAACCGGCAGCGCGGGATTGACCAACGACATAGAGGCACCCCCCCCATTACCTTTTTGGTGGCCCCGCAACGGGGCTGCCGGCCTCCGGGCCCGGCATGACTTCCCCCCCTTGTTAACCATGATCCGGGGGGTGGTGTCACCGGGCCCGGAGGCACTGACTGACCGCTGATTAGGGGCATGACCACCAGCCTGTTCGCAGGCCGGGAGGCTCTTCGTAATGTGGATGTGGCGATCGGTGCCGTGGACGAGGCCGGGCAGAAGCGCGACCGGAGGATGCACGTGATCGAGACCGGCGACATCGACGTCTATCTCGGCCTGGACGTCGGCAAGGGCGAACACCACGCCACCGCCGTGACCCCGGCCGGGAAGAAGGCGTTCGACAAGCGCCTGCCCAACACCGAGCCCAAGCTCCGCGAGCTGTTCGCGAAACTCCAGGCCAAGCACGGCACGGTGCTGGTCGTGGTCGACCAGCCGGCCTCGATCGGAGCTCTGCCGCTCGCGGTCGCCCGGGACATGGGCCGCCCCGTCGCCTACCTGCCCGGGCTGACGATGCGGCGGATCGCCGATCTCTACCCGGGCGAGGCCAAGACCGACGCGAGGGACGCGTTCATCATCGCGGACGCCGCCCGCGCGATGCCGCACACCCTGCGCTCGGTCGACCTCGAAGACGAGACGATCGCCGAGCTGGAGATGATCGTCGGCTTCGACGACGACCTGACCGGCGAGGCCACCCGGGTCGCGAACCGGCTCCACGGCCTGCTGACCCAGATCCACCCGTCCCTGGAACGGGTCCTGGGCCCGCGGTTGCAGCACCCGGCCGTCCTGGCCCTGCTGGAACGCTTCGGGTCCCCGGCCCAGATACGCAAGGCAGGCCGGCGCCGCTTGGTCACGCTGCTGCGGCCGAAGGCACCCCGCATGGCCGAGCGCCTGGTCGAGGACATCTTCACCGCGCTGGACGAACAGACCGTGGTGGTCCCCGGAACCGAGGCCGCCGCGCTGATCGTCCCGAGCCTGGCCTCCTCGCTCCAGGCCGTCCTCGACCAGCGCAAACTCCTAGCCGGGCGGATCGAAGAACTGCTGGAGGCCCACCCTCTTTCCCAGGTCCTGATCTCGATGCCCGGGATCGGCATCAGGACCGGAGCCAGGATCCTCATCGAGGTCGGCGACGGCAGCAGCTTCCCCTCCGCCGCCCACCTCGCCGCCTACGCAGGACTCGCCCCGGCGACCCGCAACTCGGGCTCCTCGATCCGCGGCGAACAGCCTTCCAGGAGAGGGAACAAGCAGCTCAAACGGGCCTTCTTCCTCTCCGCCTTCGCAGCCCTCGGCGACCCCGCATCCCGGGCCTACTACGACAAGAAGATCGCCCAGGGCAAACACCACACCCAAGCCCTCCTCTGCCTCGCGAGACGACGGGCCGACGTCCTCTTCGCGATGCTCCGCGACGGCACCTTCTACGAACCCCAACCCGCCCGATCAGCTTGACCAAACCCATAGGGGCACCCCCCCCCGCGAGTCGCCGAAGGCGGGACCGTAGAAAGATCGCATGGCGCCGTTGGCCGTCGTGGAGGCCGCGAACCCGGCGCGTTCGGCCGTCGTCCTGTAAAGGACCTCCTCCACCAGCGGATCAAGGTCGCCGGTGGATTCGTCCAGGACCAGGAGTTCGACGTCGGACGCGAAGGCGGCGACGAGGGCGACCTTCTGCGGTTGGCTTTGGACTAGGTGCGGCCCTTCTTGGTGGGG
The DNA here is from genome assembly GCA_002551355.1 of Streptomyces sp. man185. GTDB lineage: Bacteria > Actinomycetota > Actinomycetes > Streptomycetales > Streptomycetaceae > Streptomyces. The sequence goes on from NTHE01000004.1 coordinate 157,891, forward strand.
TCGAGTTCGAAGTCCTCCGTGAGTGCGGCCTACGGGCCGGATCGAGGCCCCTGCGAAGATGCCGAGCAGGTCGATCACCTCGCCACCACGGTGTCCCGCTTCGTCAGGCGTTTCGCCGCCGAACTCGTGGAAGCGGGTATGCAGCGCATGCCCGCCCGGGTCTTCGCGACCCTGCTCACCTCCGAGACGGCCTCCCTGACCTCCGCCGAGCTCGCCGCACGGCTCCGGGTCAGCCGGGCCGCCGTCTCCGGCGCGGTCCGCTACCTCACCCAGGTCAGCATGGTCACCCGGGAGCGTGACCCCGGCACCCGCTGTGACCGTTGCGTCCTCCACAGCGGGCTCTGATACAAGACCTTCACGCGGCGCGACGGCTCCTCGTCCGTTGGGCGAAGATCCTCCGTGAGGTCTCCGCGGTCCTCGGCGCGGACATCGCCGCCGGGCCCGGGCGGCGTAGACGGCGAAGTGCCCGAGTTCCTCCACCGGGAAATGGAGGAGATGACGGACCGCGCGCCCACAAGGAGTTGCTGCGGAGGAGTGCCTGACCGCTGGGCGCCCTGTCGGGGACCTCGTCCCGCCGGTTCCGGTCCGCGGGCCGCCGGCCCCTGCGGCCATGGGGTCGGGGCGCTCAGCAAGCCTTCAGGTACGCCCAGCGGGTAATGGTGCCGTTGTCGTGGTGGTGCGTGCCGTGCGTATCAGCCAGGGCGTCGACGATGTTCAGACCGCGGCCGTGCTCGTCCTCCTCGCACGAGGAGACCCAGTCCCCGGCGCTGCGGGCGGGACCGCCGTCGCTGACGGCGACACGTATGCCATCGGCGTTCTCGTGGCGCAGGTGCAGCGCCAGGGGCGGTTCGGCGTGCTCGACGGCGTTGGTGACCAGTTCGGACACCACCAGCACCACACCGTCGCAGAGGCCAGGGTCCACCTGCCAGGCGTCCAGCGCGTCGGTGACGATGCGCCGGGCCGCCGCAGCCGTCTCCGGCCGGTGCTCCAGCACGTCGTTCACCTCCCGCGCTTCCTCGCCGTTCGTCGTGTGCCGGGATGCCGCCGGGTCTCCGCTGCCTATGAAGCCGTTGCGGGCGCTGGCGTACATGACGGTCACTCCCTGCTGTATCCGGACGTTCAGGTCATATAGAAGATTTCTCCTCTAGAAACCACGTTCCATCCGTTTCGCGCGGAAACCATGAGTAAGAGATGCCCTGTCGCGGAGCGCTGGCGAAAGACGGTGCGGCAACTCTTCCCACCACCCCTCCGGACGTCCCGCGTCTCGTGGGCTGCACCGCGCGCACGTCGGGTGCCGGGCGGGATGCGCCCCTGTGGGCCCGTGGGTGCCGCTCGAGGGCGGGCATCGGCCCGCACATTCGTGGGACGGTGTCTCGTGCGATCACCAGCGGCGCACCGTGCGCTTCGGCCTCGCGGAGCGGGAGACGCTCCGTTCTGCCCCGCATACACCTCGGTCGCGGTGTCCGGGCCCAGCAGGGGGTGATGTGGGACGGGGTCCCAGTAGGCGGCGAGCGCGTCGAGATCAGGCTGGCCCGACCATAGGGTCACCTCCATGCAGCGCTCGCCGTCGCGCGCGAACAGCACCCGGTGAAAGCCCTGCCGCTCGAACATCGGCCGTGAGACGCGCCCCGCGAAGCCGTCATACTTCGCCTCCCGCCCGGGAAGCACTATGGCCCGCTATGCGCGCACGATCATCCGTCGTCTTCTCCTCGCTCCGGGGACCCGTCGCCGTCCTGCCGCGTCCGTTCCGTCTTCCCGGCAGACCGCGCCCGGCGGGGGCGGGACGCGGGCGCGAAGGCCACCGCCGGCGCTGGTTCAGGGCCGCCAGGCGTAGCGGATGTCCGGCTCCCGTTCCTCGTTGGTCGACCCGTCGGTGCGCCGCACGGCGACGAAGCCGTGGCGTTCATAGAACCGCTGCGCCGGGCCATTCACCTGGAAGGTCCACAACTCCATCCCTCCGGGCCGCCGTTGCTTGGCGAGCGCGACTAGGCGGTCCCCCAGTCCGAGTCCCCGCCAGGCCGGGGCGAGGTAGAGCTGGTCCAGTTCGTTGCCCTCGTCCAGCACGAGGAGGCCCACCACGCTCCCGTCTGCGACGGCGACCCAGCTCTCGCGCTGCACCACGACGACGTCCGCGAACCACGCCCGCACCTCGTCGTCGGTGTGCGCTCGACGCACGGTGGGCAGCGCCGCGTCGTAGGAACGCAGCCACACGTCCGCCATGTCGGCCGCGTCGTCGGCTCCGGCCCGTCGTACTTCGATGTCTTCGACAATCATCCGAAGAACATATCGACAAGAAGCCCGGTTCCGTTCGCCCGGCGGCGTCTCTGCTGCCGGCACCCCTCAGCAGCCGCAGCGGCGGCGCGGGACGCGGACGGTCGGCTCGTGCTGGCGGTAGATGCCTCGCCGAGGCTGCGACCCGACGCCAACGCGTGTGCTGACCGGGCCTTCTGCCACACCTTCGGCCGGGGGGAGGGCAAACACCAGATGGTGCCCGGCTGGCCCTACTCGGTCGTGGCCGCGCTGGAGAGCGGGCCCTGCCCGCTGACTTCCCGCCCTGGCGGACCGTTTGGGGCTTCATGGCCCGCTGGGCCGCGGCCGGTGTCGTCGGGCAGATTTGAGACCACCTCGCCGGGCGGATCCGCCGTGATATAGGCAAAGGCCCCAGAGCGGTGGCCACAGTGATTGACTCCCACAAGGTCGCCGAGACCGTCGGCAAGGACCCCGCGGCTACGACGCGGGAAAGAAGATCAACGGTTGCAAGCGCCACATCGTCGTCGACATCGGCGGCCTTTCCCTGTTCGTGATGGTCACCCCGCCGACTTCCACGACAGCCACGCGGCCAAGGAAGTCCTCTTTCGCCTCCGCCTCATGCACCCCGAGGTCACCATCGTCTGGGCCGACTCCGCCTACGCCGGAAAACTCGTGACCTGGGCGAAGAAGCATGGGCCTCACGATCAAGACCGTCAGCCGTCCGAAGAACTCCTTCGGCTTCATCGTGCTGCCCCGTCGCTGGGTCGTCGAACGGACCTGGGCCTGGATGATGCACGCCCGCCGGCACGCGCGCGACCACGAACGACTTGTCCAGCACTCCGAAACGCTGATCACCTGGGCCGCGAACACCCTCATGACCCGCCGTCTCACCCGGCGCAAGACCTGTTCCGCCCGGACCACGCTCGCGCCGGCCGCCTGACTCCTCGTTGCCTCCAAGTAGAGACTTAGAGTTCCCCCTCCAAAACCTCCGGATCCATGCGGACGAGTGAGTCCGGGATCTCTGAGACTGAGCGAACCGTCACAGATAGTCCGAGATTAGTGAACCACTGCCCAAGTAGAGCAATTTCTGCATCCTCTTCACAATCCGACAGCAGGGCCTCGGCCAGTGAGGCCCCGCCCACCGCGAAGAGGGTTCCCTCAGTATCTGCACACACGACCGGCGGCGGCCAGACTTCTCCCGGATACAGCCAATATCCGTAGACGAAATCCGTACCCTTCTGCGCGACCGGCAAGAAGTAGCTCAGCAATTTAGCGAAATGTGGAACTTCGGAGTTCGCCTCGTCGTCGAGCACCGCCTGCGCGAGACCACCGTCCCAAGTGGTGCTTTCAGGTCCGATGACTCTGGCATCAAGATATTCCAGTGGGTCGGACGAAGCCTGCATGTACTCCAAGTACTCCTCGGCGTCTTCATCGCTGGCTGACGTCGGACGAGCTTTCTCTAGGTCGATAGAGTCGGAACCACCCCGTAGGCGGGTGTTCTGAACCGCAGCTAGCTGGAGAAACTCTTGCGGGATCTCTCGATCCCCCAGCCATTTCGCAGCCCACGCAATCAATTCGTGCGCCTCAGCCACTCTGCATTCTCCTTGTGGTACTAGGGAGATCGTTTAGTTTACGCTGCTGATCGAGACGATGTCCGGGCATGCCAGAGGCGCTCCGCGGAACTCCAGTTCGCCATCGGTGAATCGGTCGTCAACAGTTGGGTCGACAGGCGCGAATGGCACGCCGGAGAAGGCCACGCGTTTGACGGTCCATCTCACCGCCACAGCCTTGCAAGCGGGAACTCCACACAGCCGACCTCATCAATGACAGACTCATTTACTGAATCCTGCACATTCGAAGCACACTTGCGCCTCGCCAACACGCTGCCATCGGCAACGGCTACTCAATATGACCTCGGTGTCACCAGAAGAGGGATGGCCGGTTCAGAAACAGGTAATCAAAGAGCGTTTTGTCCCGACAGGGGCGCTTCATCACAATTCGGGTGATGGAACGGCTAGGGTCGGCTGAGGCTTCAGACGTCTGTTGTGGCAGGTGGGGCGGGTGACGTCTTTCGAGGGTCCGTTTCAGTCCCTTCGCTCCTGTCTGATCCCAACACGCCCCCGGTCGCGCCTGTTTGCGCCCTGTAATGGGAGAGCCGTCATCGCTACTACAGAAACATGCCTCGCAGATCGCGACCGTATCCGAGCGACTTGTCCGATGCCCGTTGGAAACTGCTGGAACCAACTCTGACAGCCTGGCGGACCGAACGAAGAGGGAAGGGCCTGGACATCGGCCGGCCGCCCGAGCACGATCTGCGCCGGATCATGGACGCCATCCTCTACGTCGACCGGACCGGGATCCCATGGAGGTATCTGCCGCACGACTTCGCTCCGTGGGAAACCGTCTACGGATACTTCGCCGCCTGGCAGAAGGACGGGGTCTTCGACCAGCTCAACGGTCTCCTGCGGCGCCTGGTCCGTAAGGCTGAGGGCCGCGATGTCGAGCCCAGCGCCTGCGTTCTCGACGCCCAGAGCGTCAAGACCTCGGCCAATGTGCCGGCGGCCGGCCAGGGCATCGACGCGGGCAAGAAGATCGCGGGCCGCAAACGGCACATCGGCGTCGACACACTCGGCCTCCTCCTGGCCGTGCTGGTCACCGCCGCCAGCGTCTCCGACAACGCCGGTGGCATTCATCTGCTCTCGGACATTGCCGCAGGCCACCCGCGCGTCACGAAGGCATGGGCCGACAGCGGTTATCGAACCAAGGACATCGACCACGGTGCCCGCTTGGGCATCGATGTCGAAGTCACGCGTCGCGACCCCGCCCAGAAGGGCTTCAAGGTGATCCCGCGGCGCTGGGTCGTCGAGCGGACCTTCGGCTGGCTCATGCATCACCGTCGCCTCGCCCGCGACTACGAAACCCACCCCCACCGCTCTGAAGCCATGATCAAGGTGGCCATGATCGACCTCATGAGCCGACGACTCACCCACGAATCCACCTCGAACTGGCGCGACTCCTGAGTCAGGAGGAAGCGCCCTGAGCAGGGCAGTGCCAGTCGGCCGAGTCGATCGCGTCCTCCTCCGTGTCACTGAGGTGGAAGCAGTTTCCGTTGACCCACACCGTGACCGATTCGGGCCGATGGTCGACCTGGAATGGTTCGTCCCCCCGCAGAGTTCCGGACCATGAGCCATCCGCTGCAGGCGAGTGGGTGACAACGACCCACGTCTGCTCCGGGAGCATCTGGTACGTGTCCGCCCAGGGCTCCACGGTCAACTCCAGCGCGGACTCACCTCCATTGCTGATCAGCAGCCGCGCTGTCCCGACACTGTCCATTCCCCGCACCCCTCCTTGCCTCTACGGGCGATCCCGCACGCAGCTGCAGAGTACGGGCCCACACGACCCGATCGTCACGCACGCACGACCGCCTGAAGTCGCCCTGCCACCCGAGATATCAAACAGCCTTGCCGGGACAAATCGCTCTTTCAGTACCCCGTGAACTCGGGGCGGCGGTCGATTCTCGCGCGGTCCTCGACGGTGCCGAAGCGGTAGTCGATCGCGCGGACGGCCTCGGCCCACTCCTCCATGGTGCGCACCGGACCGAGGACGGCCGTCACGAACGGGTCGCGCCAACGGGCGACGGCGCGCTGCCACAGGACGTCGGGGGAGTCGTGCAGGACGTTGCCGACGGTGCCCTCGTAGGCGGGCATGGCCCGCACTTCGCCGTCCGGCTCGATCTGCAGGATCGGCAGGAAGATGCCGGCTTCGACGAGTTCGGGGTGCATCTTCAGCGCTAGGTTGTCCGTCACGGAGACCTGCACTGTCGCCGGAGCCAGTGCCCGGAGGCGGTCCGCGTGCACCGGGTCGCCGAGCAGTGCGACCTGTTCGTCGGTCGGCAGCTCGTGCCGGGCGAATCCGGTGCGGCTGGCCAGGCCCTCGGGCACGGCCGCGCCGATGGCGAGGTACTCCAGTGCCGGGTAGCGTGGGGCGATCTGCGTGCACATCAGGTCGACCTGGTGGAAGTTGCTGCGCACCGCGACGAAGTCGATGCCGAAGCAGAATCCGTCGTTTCCGGCGTCCCGGCGCTGCCGGGCCACGGTGTCGAGCAACTCCAGGGAGGCTGTCGCCCTGTCGAACGAACCGATGCGGCCCCGGATGCGGTCGTGGACCCGGGGGGTGGCCCCGTCGAGGCTGATGCTCATGCGGTCGAGAGCTTCGGCAAGTTCGTGGACCTGTTCGGCGCGGAGCGACCACCCGCTGGTGTTCAGCGACGTCGAGATGCCCGCGGAGGAGAAGATCCGTGCCACTTCGGCGACGTCCCTGACGGACAGGGGTTCGCCCCCGGCTATCGAGACGCCGTGCGGTTCCATCGCGCGGATGGCTCGGGCTGCGCGGAGCATGTCCTCCCTGCCTAGGCGGCGGGCGGGCCTGCGCCCCGACTCGGAGTAGCAGTGGGAACAGCGCAGGGGGCAGGAGTAGGTGATGTCCCAGATCACCTCTAGGGGCTTTTCCGGGATGTTCACGTCCTTGCTCCTCGGGTCGGGGCGGGCAAAGGGGGGGAGAGGGCGTCCGGTCCTTCCGCGGTCGTCGGGGAGGACAGGAACTGGGTCGCCGATAGCCTTGCGTACAGGGCGTCCGAGCGGACCAGTTCCTCGTGCGTGCCGATCGCCCGGACGACGCCGTCCTCCATGACGACGATGCGGTCGGCGCTCGTGACGGTGGACAGCCGGTGGGCGATGACGAGGACGGTCGTGTCGCGGGACACCTCGGCGACCGTGTCGCGCAGCGCGGCCTCGTTGACGGCGTCCAGTTGGGAGGTCGCCTCGTCCAGCAGCAGGAGGCGGGGGCGCCGCAAGAGGGCACGGGCGATGGCCACCCGCTGGCGCTCTCCACCGGAGAGCCGGCTCCCGCGGTGGCCGAGTGGGGTGTCGAGGCCCTCGGGGAGCCGCTCCACCAGGTCCTCCAGGCGCGCCACGCGCAGGATCTCGTGCAGGCGGTCGGGCTCGGGGGCGCCGAGCAGCAGGTTCTCGCGCAGCGTCCCGGACAGGACGGGGGCGTCCTGCTCGACGTAGCCGATCGCCGCCCGCAGGGTGACGGTCTCCCACTCGTCGATGTCGACGCCGTCGAGCAAGATGTGGCCGGAGGTGGGGGTGTAGAAGCGTTCGACGAGGGAGAAGACGGTGGACTTCCCCGCCCCCGAGGGCCCCACGAAGGCGGTGAGGCCACCCCGCGGAACGGTGAAACTCACATCGCGGTGGGCGGGTGCGGTCCCGGTCGCATACCGGAAACCGACGTGTCGGAACTCTAGTTCGGCCGACGGCGCGTCGCCCGGAGTCGCGGCCGCGCGCCCGGCGGATTCCGTGGGCAACCGCTCGGCTTCCTGTATCCGGGCGATGGCCGCGGCGCCCACCTGGTACTCCGAGAAGGCGCTTACCAGTTGCTGGACAGGGGAGATCAGAGAGAAGACGTACATCAGGAAGGCGATCAGGGTGCCGAGCCCGATGGCTCCCGACGCCGCCCGCGCGCCGCCCACGGCGAGGACGGTGAAGAACGCCGCCTGGAGGGCGAGTTCGGCGATCTGGGCGGCGCAGACGAGCCACTTGGCAGCACGCACGCTCGCCTGCCAGGATGCGAAGGCTGCCGTGTGTACCGCCCGTTCCTCGGCGGCCTCGGCACCGGCCGCCTTGATGGTGCGCAGGGCGCCGAGCGAGCGTTCCAGCGCCGACCCCATCCGGCCGACGGCGGCCTGCGCGTCTTGGCTGGCCTGGCGGATCCGCGGGGCCAGCAGGCGTAGTACGAGGCCGGCGCAGCACAGGACCCCCAGGGTGACGGCGAGCAGGACCGGGTCCAGGAGCGCCATGACCGTCACCGTCGCGACGAGGGTGAGGCTGCCGGTGACGGCCCCCACCAGGGACTCGGTGGTGATCTGGCGCAGCAGGGTCGTGTCTGAGGTGACCCGGGCCATGAGGTCGCCGGGTTCGTTGCGGTCGGCAGCCTCGATCGTCAGGCGGAGGAGCCGAGAGGTCAGCCGGCGTCGGGCGTCGAGGACCACCGACTCCGCGGTGCGGCGAAGCAGGTAGTTGCCGAGCGGCCCGATCGTGGCGGTGGCGAGGAGGAGAACGCCCATCAGGAACACCTCGCCGCCGACGGACCGACCCGCGCCGAGGTTGTCCACAAGGTGCTTGGCGGCGAGCGGCAGGGCGAGCCCGGCGGCGGCGGTGGCTAGTGCGAGCAGGCAGCCGACGAGCAGCCGATACCGGTAGGGCCTGACGTAACCCAGCAGTACCTGCCACACGTGCGGGGCGGCCCGTGGTGCCGTGGCGGTGTCGCGAGCGGTTCCCACAGGTGTATTCCTTGCACGTTCGATGGTTCGAAAGACTTGAGACAGCCGGTGCCGGGAACACGCAAGAATTCCCGGCACCAGCGCGTCCGCGTTACACGTTCCGGCACGCCGTGCGGTTGTAAGACGTCACAATGCTGTTGCACGGGTGGAGTTCCTCGGAGAGGTCGAGGGACTGCAGCTCAAGAACGAATGCCATGGTAATCACCTCCTTTCGCTTCCCCGATCCGTGGTCTCAGTTCGGATCGAGGAAGGGAATCACCGACGCGTTCTGTCCGAACGCGACGCCTAGACCAACGAGAACTCCGGCTGATCCGGTGGCTAGATCACTGGAGAGCCGAAGCAGTTGGTTGCCGGGGAAGGCCAGGTGGCCTTGGTGGGTGAGCGCGTGCCAGGAAAGCCGACGCACGTGCGCGTCGACGGTGGGCCGGTCGTCGGCTTCACCGAGGTCGCACAGGGCTGCCACGAGGCCGGTACGCCCTTCAAACAGGGAAGGATGGAGCACGAACGCCGATCCGCACGCCCGGCGCACGTCCGCCACGACTGCGGCGAACTCGCTGTCCGAACGGTGCTTCAACCAGCGGCGCAGTACGACCGCCAAGCCGGCGCTGCCCGTGCCGAGATAGGTGAGGTAACGCTTCTTCTCCAGGAGTCGGAATCCTCCGCCGAACACCTGCTGACCGTTGGACACCTCGTATCGAAGCGCCGATTCGGCAAGGTCGAGCCAACGCTCCTCGCCTGTGGATTCGTAGAGGCGGACGAAAAACAAGGCGACGCCTGTGGAGCCGTGCTGGAATCCAACCCGACCTTTGAAGGCGGCCGCGACGGAATGTTCTTCGCCGAACATCTCCGCCAAATCATCGCCAATCTTCAGGGCTTTCGCAAGGTGTTCCCTGTGGCCGGTTTCCTCGAAGAAGTACAGGAATCCCAAACCCATTCCGGAAAGGCCGTGGTGGATTCCCGGTGCCGTCGGGCCGTCGTCGGGGAACCCCGCGCGGTCGAGCACTTCCAACCCCTCCTCGTGACGCCCCAGCAGGTACAGCGTTGCCGCGACGCCGTGCAGGCCGTCGAAGAGTCCCGGGTTCGGCGTGTCCGTGTTCCGCGCGGCGGTCACGAGCCAGTCCGCGTAGTGGGCGGGGACCGGCTGCCCGGCGTGGTTCAGGGCGTACAGGACGCCCGCCGCGCCGTGGGCGAGGCCGATTCCGCCGGTGACGAACTGTTGGGCGTCGCCGGGGAACAGCCGGTCTTCGCGCTCGGGCGTGGCGACGGCGTGGATCCCCCGCACGAGCGAGTCGCGCAGGGTCGGCCAATCCGGTGGATCGGCCTGGAACAGCAGGGCCGCCTCGTCCGGGCCGGGGTCGGGCAGGCCGGCGCCGAGCCGCCGCTGCAGGCGGGGCCCGAACGACGCGGGGAGGGGGAAGAGTTCGGCGACGGCCGCGGTGGAGGTCGCGGACTTGCGCGGATCCAGGTCGTGGAGGGCGAGGGGCATGAAGACCCACTGCCGCAGGCGGTCGAGGGCGTAGCTGTCGGCGGCCCGGCCTGTCAGGGCCGCAGGCGCGGCGAAGCCCGGTGCGACGAGCCCCGGCGTGGTGTCCTCGTGCAGGTCGGAGGCCATCTCCAGGTCGATCAGGACGATCCGGCCGTCTGGACGGACCATGATGTTGCTCGGGTGGAGGTCGCCGAATCGCACGCCGGCCGCGTGGACGGACATGAGGGCGTGGTCGACCTTGGCGAGGATGTCCAGGGCCCACCGGGTGTACTGCGCGAGTGCGTCCGCTGAGGCGGCCGCCTCGGCCAGGGGGTAGCGGCTGAGGACCTCGTCCCTGAGGGTCTTCCCTTCGACATACTCCTCGACCAGGAAGTGGTGTTCCCAGACCACCTGGTACCCGATCAGGCGTGGGACGCACTCCAGGTGGGCCAGACGCTTCAGGAAGGTGTGCTGCCGGGCCAGTCGCGCCACCGCGTCGGTGCCGTGGCCGTCGAGCCCTGCGTGCGGACGGGCTTCTAGGAGGACGACTTGCTCCCGCGACGTGCGGTCCCGGGCGACGTAGACGCCCCCGCCGTTGGAGAAGTGCAGCGCCTTCTCGACTTGGTAGGGGAAGTCCCCGGCCGAACCGGCGCCGTGCCGGGCCAGCGAGGGCCGCAGCACCTCGGGCACGGTGACCCAGTCGGGCAGGGTGAACGCTGGACTGCGGTCGTCCGGCACCAGGGTGCCGTCCGGGGAGCGCAGCGCGTAGACCGGGAAGCCGTCGGGCCCCCGGTAGGTCATCGGGACGAACGCGCCGTAGCGGACGTAGACGGGCGAGTCCTCGTACCGGAGGTCGGTCAGGATGTAGGGGCCCTCGAACCCGTCGAGCAGTTGGGCCAGTGCGGGGAGGAACTCGGCGAGCTGACTGTCGTCGGCCGGGTAGAGGGTTGCCAGCTTTCCGCTGCTCCCGCGGCCCGCGTACTTGCCGTTGAGCATCTGCAGTGCTGCCCCGCTGCGGAGGAATTTCCAGGTTGTGCCGTGGCGCAGGCAGAATTCGTGCACCAGGTCGCACACTGCCTCGGCCGAGTCCGCCGTCGCCGAGACGTGGATCTTCCATCCCTGTTCGGGCAGGGAGGCGCCGGTCGGTGACAGCTGCACCCACAGATCGTTGGTTGTGCGCGTCCAGCCTTCGGCGGGCTTCGACCGTGCGAGGGTGAAGAGGCTGTCCTCGTCGGGCAGTCGGCCCGGCGTCTCGTAGAAGGCCGGATCGGCCTCGCAGAAGGGCAGGAGCTGTGCGGGGGAGAGTTCCATCTCACGGCCTCCGTGGCGGTTCATGGGATCGGCGGCCGCGCGGGCCGGGGACGGCCGGGTCGAGCACGACGGGCAGTTCGAGGAGGTAACGCACCGAACCGGACCGGTGGCGCAGGGAGTCGGGGCCGTCGGCCAGGGCTGTGCGGGGGTGGCGTCGCAGCAGCGTCTCCAGGGCCACCGCGAGTTGCACCCGGGCCAGGTGGGAACCAAGACAACTATGGTGTCCGCCGCCGAAGGCCCGGTGGGGGTTGTGCTCGCGCCACGGGTCGAACACGTCCGGGTCGGTGAAGACGTCGGGGTCGCGGTTCGCGGCGACCAGGGACGCGGCCACCGGGCAGCCCTGGGGGATCCGCGTGTCGCCGACCGTGACCGGGGCGTGGGCCGTCCGCACCGTGCCGAGCGGGAAGGGGGTCAAGAACCGGAGCAGTTCGTCGATGACCGTCCCCAACGACGAGGGGTCCGCCGCGGCGCGCTCCCAGTGCGCGCGCTCCCCCAGCAGGGCGGCGACCCCACCGGCGAGCATCGTCGTCGGCCCCCGCAGGCCGCTCAGCAGCAGGAACCGCACGGCCTCGACGACGTCCCGCGCGGCCGTCGCCGGACCCTCCGCCCGCAGCACCGCGCCGATGAAGTCCTCGCCCGGCGCGCGCCGCCCGGCCTCGACCAACCCGAGCAGGTACCGGTCCACGTCGTCGTGGGGGTCGTCGGGCTCGGTGGGGACGCGCCGCAGCAGCCAGTCCTCGACATACGCGCGGTCGGACTCCGGCACCCCGACGACGTCGCACAGCACGGCGACGGGAAACGGCCGGGCGAAGGAGTCGACGAGGTCCACGCGCTCCCGTACGGGGAGGCGGTCGAGCAGCCGCTCGGCCGCCCGGCGCATGCGAGGGCGCAACAGATCGACGAAACGCTCGGTAAGGTGGTCGGAGACGATCCGTCGGAGTCGGCGGTGCTCGTCGGCCTCGACGGTGACGAGGTCCTTCTCGCCGCGGTGCAGCGCCGCGAGACGCCCCTGAGGCCGCCGGAAACGGGGCACCAGCTCCGGGCCGCCGACCAGCCCCGGGTCATCCAGGACCGCGGTGGTGGAGCGGTGCCCCGTCAGCACCCACACCGGCCTGTCGCCAAGCCCGTCAACCTCGTGCACCGGCCCCGCCTCGCGCAACCGCCTGACCACCTCGGCGTCGTTCAGCCGGACCGGGGACAGGGTCGGAAGGGGTTCGGGCGCCATCTCCAGGCCGGCCACGAACGCACCGATCGCGGACAGGACGAGCGGATCCGCCGACCGCAGCACCAGGACGGGGCACACCAGCTCGACGTCCGCGCCAGCCGCCGGATCCCGGTCCAGGGCAACGACGCCGACGACGCGTTCGGGGTGGGCGTCCGCAAACTCGAGCGCCGCGGCACCGAACTCCCCGTGTCCGAGGAGGACGACCCGGGTCGGTGCCCCCGGTGCGGCGAGGCACCCGTACACGCTTTCCAGTGGGGTGGTTCCGGCGTCTGGGGGGAGTTCGGCCCGTCGCACATCCCACTCTGGCGCGACGACCCGGCCGATCGACTCGGCCGCCCACCCTGATCCGAGGATCACGACGGCGCGGTCCGACGGCGCGGAATCGGCTGTCATCGAGATCCTCTCCGTTGTCGGGGTGCCCGCACGTTCCAGGCCCACGGGTGCGGGCCCTGCGTTCAGCGACGGGAACTGATGTCCTTCACGTTCGTCGCACACGGAGGCGACGGGTTCTCCCGCCAACGGGAACGACCTGCCGCACCGCCGCGAAAGGCGGATCCGTCCTTCGATCGGCCGGATCCCTCTTCCGTCGGTGCGGTTTGCTGCGCACCAATGTTCGCGGTCGCGTCATCGGGGGCATGAGCAATGGTTGCTCGATTCCCTACCCGCCGTCGCCGTTCGGTCCCGGGGCATTCCGCGGCTCCTGGCGGCGGAGAACGGGCCGTTCGCACCGGTGCCCTTCTCTACCGGCTGGCCGGAATCGCCTCGACCGTCGCGTTCCGCTCCCGGCCTCCGTGAACCCGTGCCGGGCGGATCGTCTGCACCGGTAGCCAATCGGTCGGTTAGGCAGGAGAAGTAGGGGATTGAGTACCCCTTGCCCTGGCGAGGGCGGAAGGCGCGGTGAAGGATCGGACACCGTCCGTGAGGAGTGGTTCCTCCGGTACCCGATCCGCTCGAGGAGCACAGTGCCGTGCCTGAACACCGTCTAGCTGTCGTCACGGGCGGCTCCCGTGGCATCGGCCGTGCGGTCGCAGTGAAGCTCGCCGGCGACGGCTTCGACGTGGCCTTCTGCTACCGGTCCGGTGAGGAGCACGCGACCGAGACCGAAAGGATGCTCCACCGCCTCGGGAGGCGGGTCTACCGCGCGGCGTGCGACGTCACCGACGCGGCGGCCGCCAAGGCGTTCGTGGCGGCGGCGGAGGCCGAACTCGGTCCTGCGGCCGTCCTGGTCAACTCGGCCGGTATCGTGCGGGACAACCCCCTCGTCCTGATGCCCCCCGCGGACTGGCACTCCGTCATCGACACGAACCTGAACGGCGCGCACAACTTCTGCCGTGCCGTCGTGTTCGGCTTCATGAAGCGCCGGAGCGGGGTGATCGTGAACGTGTCCTCGGTGGTGGGCGTCCGGGGGAACGCCGGGCAGAGCAACTACGCGGCGTCGAAGGCGGGCGTGCATGGGATGACCATGTCCCTGGCCAAGGAACTCGCCGGACACGGCGTCCGGGTCAACGCGGTGGCCCCGGGCCTGATCGACACCGGGATGACCGACCGGCTGAGCGGTCGCGTCCTGGAGAAAGCCCTGTCGCGCGTTCCGATGAGGCGCCTCGGCGAGGCGGCCGACGTCGCCGAACTCGTGGGCTTCCTGACCTCCGAGCGTGCGGCCTACATCACCGGCCAGGTGATCCAGGTGGACGGCGGCATCGCGTTGTAGCGGACGTTCCGTCACCGGCTCGCAATCGGCGGTTCCGCACGGAGGACACGTCCCGGTCGTCGACCGGCGAGCCCTCCGACACGGCGAAGCGGTCTCGCCGGGACCGGGCCGGGGGCCTTTCCCGGACGAAGAGGTCCCCGCGAACGGAATCGAATCGTCCGGCCTCCCTCTTTTCATACGCCCCTTTTCACACGTTCCGTTTTTCACGCGTCCGCGGGCGAAAACGGCCGCGAACACCACTACATGAGGAGTCGTCATGTCCGCCCCTTCCAGGGAATCCGTCCTCGAGGAATTGCGCGAGATGATCGCGGAGGTGCTCGAGGTCGAGCCCGAGGAGATCACCGACACGAGCAAGTTCGTCGAGGAGCACGACGCCGATTCGCTGAGGGCGATCGAGATCCTCGCCCGGGTCGAGAAGAAGTACAAGGTCGAGGTGCCCCAGGAGAAGCTGGCCGAGATGCACGACCTGACCGCCGTGTACGACACCCTCGCCGAGTGCGCCGGCTGGACCGACTGAGATGACGTCACCACGCGTCGTCGTCACGGGTCTCGGCCCCCTGTCGGCGATAGGGGTCGGCGCCACCGCGTTCTCGGAGGGCCTGCGTGCCGGGCGTTCGGAGATGAGGCCGATCGAGAGCTTCGACGCCTCCGGCTTCCCCCGCCGGATCGCGGGCGAACTGAGGGACGCCCACCCCCGTGACCACGTGAAGAACCTCGACCCCGGGGACTGGGGCGCCGCCTCGGTCGCGGCGGCGGCCGCCGCCCGGCTCGCCGTCGACGACGCCGGTCTCGACCGGCGCGAGCTGCGTCGGGCCCGTGCCGGAACGGTGATGGGCACCACGGGAGGTGAGTCGCGGGCGCTGGAGGAGGCCTGCCGGACCTGGGTCCGGGACGGTTTCACCGCCGTGGAGGCGGCGGCGGTGAGGTCGATCCCCGCCTACCGCCTCGCGGTCGCGGCCAACCGCGAACTCGGCCTGAACGGCGAGGCCGTCACGCTGTCCACCGCCTGCTCGGCGAGCAACTACGCCATCGGCTACGCCTACGACGCGATCAGGGGCGGCGACGCCGACGTCATGATCGCCGGCGGGGCGGAGGCGATGTGCATGTTCGCCGTCGCCGGGTTCCACCGGCTCGGTGCGATGGCCGAAGAGGTCTGCGCACCGTTCGACGCCGACCGCGACGGCATCCTCATTGGCGAGGGGAGCTCCGCCCTCGTCCTGGAGAGCCTGCCGAACGCGAAGGCGCGGGGCGCGCGGATCTACGCCGAGGTCCTCGGCTACGGCCTGAGCTGCGACGCGAACCACATGGTCGCTCCCGACGCCGCGGCGATCGCCGAGTGCATGCGGCGCGCCCACACCCACGCCGGGATCGGCAGCGCGGACGTCGACTACGTGTGCGCCCACGGCACGGGCACGCCCTCCAACGACCTCGCGGAGGTCGCCGCCGTCCGCGAGGTCTTCGGGGACGCCTCGCCGCCGATCAGTTCGATCAAGTCGATGATCGGACACACCATGGGCGCCGCCGCTGGCTTCGGCGCGATCGCCTCGGTACTGGCCATCGCCGAGGGCTTCCTGCCGCCGACCGTCAACCTGCGCGGCCTCGACCCGCGGTTCGAGGACCTGGACGTCGTCCCCGGCGTCGCCCGGCGGGCCGACGTCCGCATCGTGCAGAACAACGGCTTCGCCTTCGGCGGCAACAACGCCATCACGATCCTGGGAAGGGCGGAATGAGCACGATTGCCATCACCGGTTGGGGGCCGATCACCTCGGTCGCCCTCGGTGCGGAGGACTTCACGCGGGCGTGGCGCGAACGACGCTCCGGCCTGCGCACCGTGGAGGGCATGTTCGAGGAGGACCTGCCCTACCACCGGGCGTGCGCCGTCGTGGACTTCGACGTCCGCGAGCACCTCGGCCGCAAGGGCACCGGGTTCTACGACCGCAGTACCTCCCTCGCCGTGGTCGCCTGCGGCCTGGCCTGCGCCGACGGCGACCTCGACACCGCGCACCCCGACCGCGGCGAGGTGGGTCTGGTCCTGGGGCTGACCAACGGCGGCCCGCAGGCCATGGGCGAGTTCATCCGCGAGATGTACGTCAACGACCGCCCCTACCTCGTCAACCCGATGCGGTTCCCCTACGCGGTGATGAACGGGGCGGCGGGCGCCACCGCCATCCGCCACCGGCTGCGGGGCGTCAACGCGACGCTGTCGGGCGGTCAGGCGGCCTTCCACACGGTGCTGCGGTACGGCCGCAACATGATTCGCAACGGCTACGCGCGTGCCGTCGTCGCCGGCGCGGTGGAGGAGTTCTCCCCCCAGCGGGCGTGGGCCTCGCACCACGCGCGCGCCGACGACCACGCGTCGCGGGTGCCGCTGGGGGAGGGCGCCGCGTTCTTCATGCTGGAGGACGCCTCCGCCGTGCGTTCGGCGGGCCGGCACGTGGACGGCGAGATCCTGTCCGTGCAGACCGGCCTGTACGGCGGTGAGGACGACGACCCCGCCGAGGGGCTGGCCGAACTGATCGACCGGGCCCTGCGCACGGCCGGCGTCCCGGCCCGCGACATCCGCGCCGTGGCGCCCTCCCTCGCCGGCAGTCCGCGGCGCGACGCGGTGGAACGCACCGCGATCGCCACCGCCCTCGACGGTCACACTGCCCCCCTCCTGCCCGTCAAGCGGCTGCTGGGCGAGACCTACAGCGCCGCCGGCGCGCTACAACTGGCCGCGCTGCTCGCCGAGCACCGGCGTTCCCCGGAACTGGACGGCCGTCCGTCCCTGCTGACCTGCGTCACGTCGGAGGGCATGGTCGGTGCCGCGGTGGTCAGGGGGTGGAGCCGTGCGACCGGTGATCACCGGATATGAGGTCCTCTCCTGCCTCGGCGACGCCGAGACGACCTTCTCCGCCCTGTTGGACGGAACGGTCGGCGTGTCACCGCTACGCCCCGACCGGGGCGACGCACACAGACTCGGGGTATCCAACGCCTACCACGTCGACCGCGAGGCCGGGCCGCTGCAGACCTCCGCATGGCTGTCGGAGGTGATCGGGGCCGCGCTGGCGCGGTCCGGCCTCGATCCGGCCCGGGAACGCACCGCCGTGATCGTCGGCACCGGCATGCGCGAGACGGCCTCCGTCGAACGGTGGCACGCGCAGGGGACCGACCTGCGACTGGACGACCTGCACTTCGCGAAGGCGGTCCGCCGGGTGGTCCCGGCCGCGACCGAGGTGCTCACCCTGTCCAACGCCTGCTCCGCCGCCGGCTCGGCGCTCGCCCTCGCCTGCGACCTGCTGGCCGCGGACGAGGCGGACGCGGTGGTGGTGGCGGGCTGCGACGGGATGGCCCGCAGCATGCTCGCCGCCGTCGGTCGCGGCGGGGCCGCGACCACACCCGCGGTCCGCCCCTTCGACGCCGACCGCCGGGGCATCCTCCTCGGCGAGGGCGCGGCGGCGCTCGTCCTCCAGCCCCCCGGGACGGGGGGCCACCCGCTCGCGACTGTACGCGGCGTGGGGCTCTCCTGCGACGCCCACCACGAGACCGCCCCCTCACAGGCAGGCATCGCGGCCGCCATGCGCGACGCCCACGAAAGGGCCTCGGTGACGCCCCACCACGTCGACCTCGTCGTCACGCACGGCACCGGCACCGCGCTCAACGACCCGACCGAGGCCGGGGCACTGGAGGACCTGTTCGGTGCGGCGCTGCGGAACACACTCGTCACGGGCGTCAAGGCCGGGCTGGGCCACACGTCCGGCTCCGCCTTCCTGATGAGCCTGGTCGTCGCGATCCAGTCCCTGCGCGAGGGCGTGGTCCCTCCGATCGCCGGACTGCGCACGCCCATCGAGGAGGCCTCGGCGCTTCGACTGGTGCGGGGCGCCCCCGCGCCGACCACCGGATCGACCGCCCAGGTCGAGGCGTTCGGCTTCGGCGGGGTCAACGCGGTCGCGGTCCTGGAGGTGACCCGGTGATCGCCGTGGTTGGCCACGCGGTCCACGTGCCCGGAGCGAGCGGCGACCAGCTGCTCGGCGCGGACGCGGGCCGCACGATGCCCCCCGCCCAGGACGCCCGCCTGGTCCTCGGCCGCAAGGGCCTGCTTTACAAGGAACCGGCCACGGTGCTGGCGCTGTGCGCCGTCCAAAGGGCCCTCGGACTGCCCGACGGCCCGGTCGCCGCGGCACTGGGGGCACCGTCGCGCACCGCCGTCGTGGTCAGTTCCAACCTCGGGAACGTCCACACCGTCACCGACATGGCACGGCGCGCCGAGGAATCCTCGTTCAAGGAGATCAGCCCGCTGGAGACGCCCAACGCGTCCAGCAACGTCATCGCGGGCACGATCGCCATCCGCTTCGGCGCCACCGGACCCAACGTCACGCTCTGCAACGGAGCCACCTCCGGCCTGGACGCGGTGCGCCTCGGGGCCCGCCTGCTGCACGCCGACCGGGCCGACCTGGTCGTGGTTGCGGGCGTGGAACCGGGCGACCCGATCGCTTCGGCGCTCGCCGCCCGGCGGGCCCCGCACGCCTTCGCAGGCAAGGACCCCCGGCCGCTGCGCGAGGCCGCGGCGGCGGTCGTGCTGGCCCGCGGCACCACCGGGGTGCTTCTCGGCGAGTGGGGGCGGGGAGCAACGCCGACCGGCGCAGACCTGGGCCTGCCGGCCCACGGCCGACGGGTGGCGGCCGGCGAGGTGGTCGACCTCACCGAACGGCTCGGCGACACCTACGGCGCCCAGGGCGTCCTGCACACCGCGTGCGCGGCGGCCTGGCTGACCCGGCGCGGGGAGGGAAGCGCGCTGGTGACTGCCGGCGACGCGGCCGAAGGACACCTCTGGACGAGGCTGTCGCTGGAGGGCGGACGGTGAACACTCCCGCTTCCTGGACGCAGGTGGCCGAAGGCGGAGTCCACGACGAGTCCATCCGCCTGCACGCCGCGGGCGACGGCCCCGCGGTCCTGTTGCTCCACGGCCTGGAGGACTCCTGGACCACCTGGGGACCGCTGGCCGGCGAACTGTCCGCGTACGTGCGCTGCTACGCGGCCGACCTCCCGTGGCGCACCGGCAACCGGTACGGCTGGCGTTCGACCCCCGACCTCGGCGTCTGGGCCCGGGCCGCCTTCGAACTCGTCCCGGAACCCGTCGTCGCGGTGGTGGGCCACTCCCTGGGCGCCAACGCCCTGATGCAGTGGGCCGGCGGCGGCGGAGCGCCGCCGGCCACCGAGGCGATGGTCCTGCTCGCCCCCTTCTTCCAACCACCGGGCCGCCCCATGGACTGGGCGGCGTACGACCGTGCCCTGAACGACTACCGGAACGTCATGGCCGCCGGGCTGCGCGCGAACCTTGGCGACCGGGTGGCCGTCCTGGACGCCGAACTCCTCGACATCATGACGGCCAAGACGATCGACCGCATCGGCCCGATGGGCTTCATCAGCCTCTTCGACCACTACCTGGGCACGACGGGTCTGGACCTGTCGCGGGCCACCCTGCCGACCCTGATCGTCGGCGGCAGTGGGGATCCCCCCATCGCTGGCGATCGCGGTCCCGCACTGCGGGACCGCTTCCCCGACGCCCGCCTGTACGCGGCCGCGCACCTGTCGCACTTCTGCCACGTGGAACAGACCGGGGAGATCGCCGAGCGGGTGCTCGCCTTCCTCCAGCACGGCCCGTCGGCCGAGCCGGCCTCGAGAACGGAACGACCATGACGACGGAACACTTCCGGCCCCCGACCCTCTTCGAAGGACGCCCCCGGTACGACGGCGCCAACATCGGCACGTTCATCGGGTTCAAGAACTTCATGGCCCTGGCCGAGGAGGCGGTGCTCCAGCACTTCCGCGACCACGGCCTGGGCCCGCAGCACCTCTTCGAACGACACGGACTCGGGCTGGAGATCGCCGACAGTTCGACCCGGCTGGTCAACACCCTGCACGCCGACGACCTCGTGCGCGGCACCGTGCGCTCGTTCCTGCCGCGCACCGGGGCGGGCCTGGACTGCCGGGTCGAACTGACCACGAAGCGGGACGGCCGGACGCTCACCGTCCTGACCGGTCGTCTCCGGGCAGCCCTGGTCGAGGAGGCGGACGGCGCCCGCGTCGAGCCCGTGCCGCAGGCCCTGCGGCCTCTGGTCTTCCCGCGGGGCACGCTCCACGGTGCGGGAGGGGCGCAGACGGCCGCCCCGGACGGCCCCTGCGGACCGCCAGGGCCCGGGAACGGCTTCGTCTGGCCGTGGCGCATCCCCTACTTCGTCTGCCACGGGTACACCAGGATCCAGAGCTCCGGCTACGTCCGGCTGTTGGAGGAGGCGACGGACCGGTACCTGGACCACGTCGGCCTCTCGATCACCAACCTCCTGGCGACCCGGGACTGGATCCCCGTCGTCTCCGGTGCCCGCGTCCGGATGCTCGCCAACGCCCACATGGGCGAGACGCTGCACGTCGCCTACCGGGTCGACGAGACCGTCAAGGACGTCCTGTGGAAGTCCACGATGGAGTGCCACGTGGAACGCGACGGCGCGATGGTCACGACCGCCGTCGCGTCAATCACCCACGGCTACGTCCTGGCTCGCGGCCCGCGGGCGTTCACCGGCCTGATGGTGCTCGACGG
Source organism: Streptomyces sp. man185 (assembly GCA_002551355.1). Lineage (GTDB taxonomy): Bacteria > Actinomycetota > Actinomycetes > Streptomycetales > Streptomycetaceae > Streptomyces. The sequence goes on from NTHE01000004.1 coordinate 178,767, forward strand.
GGACGTGCGTGCGGCCCTCCTGGGGGAGGCGGCGTGAGGCGCAGGCAGCCGAAGTTCTACTTCTCCTTCCACAGCCCGTACTCGTGGATGGCCGCGAGGATCCTCGAAGAGCGCGTTCCCGACGCCCCGGACCTGATCAGGTACGTCCCGTACTGCCTCCCCGACGACCGGATGCGCGCCGACATGGCGGCGCGGGGCGTCGAGGTGCACTACACCCCGATGAGCAAGGCCAAGCACCTGTACATCCTCCAGGACACCAAGCGGCTCACGGCCCGGCACGGCTTCCCCATGGTCTGGCCGGTGGACGTTGACCCCTGGTGGGTGCTGCCCCACCACGCGTGGCTGGCCGCGCACCGCACCGGCGCCCAGCACCGGTTGTTCTGGGCGCTCATGGAGGCCCGGTGGGAACGGGGGGAGGACATCACCCACCGGGAGAGCCTGGCCCGGATACTCGATGCCGCGGGTCTGGACGGCGCCGGCCTGGCCGGCGCCCCGGAGGACCCGGAGATTCGCCGGCAGGGCGTCGACGGGATGCAGTCGGCCTACATGGACGACGTCTTCGGCGTCCCGTACTTCATGATCGGGCCGCACCGCTATTGGGGCCTCGACCGGCTCGACGACTTCGTCGCGGCCCTGCGGTCCGACGGCCGGACGACGGGGAGACCCTCGGACCGCGCCGCCGACCACGGGGCGCCGGCACCGGCCGCCCCCGCCGCGGCGGACGGCGACCCGCAGGGGATCCCTCCCGAACTGGCCGTCAGGGTCGGCGACTACGACCGCGACACGGCCGGAGGATGCGGCTGATCCCGGAGGGCCCGACCAGGATGCGACCCGCACCGGGCACGCTGTGCGCCGCACACCGTGCCCGTCACCGCAGTCGGTAGGCGTGCAGGACGGTCTGCTTGGCGGAGTTGCCCTCCCGGTCCGTAGCCGTGGTGCGCAGGCCGACGTACTCGGCTCCCGAGGGAGCCGCCGGAGCGGTCGCGGCGAAGGTCGTCCCCCCCGGCCGGTGACCGCCAGGTTCTGCCAGGTACGGCGGTCGTCGAAGGCCGCCTAGAGGGTGATGCTCTCGACCTGCGATACCCCGCCGTCACAGCGTTCGACGCCCAGCTTCAGGGGCAGCGGCCGGTCGCCCGCCGCGCTGTTGTCCAGGTCGAAGTCGCCGTCCACCCGCACGGCGAGCAGGGGAGCGGCCGGGCAGTCGTCCGCGGTGGGCCTGGCCGAGGTGAAGGTCCACTCGGCGTCGATCTGCGACCCCAGGGTGACGGAGGGGTCTTCGTGCTTCGCAGCGAGCCGCAGGGTGTACCGGCCCGGGTCGTCCGGCAGGCTTTCGTGATGAGCCGTCGACGGAGTGGGGGTCGTCTTGAACCGAAGTTGGGCGAGCCTGGGGTCCGGGTGTCGTCTCGGACGAACACCGGATCCCACGCTTATGTGGGAGGGCTCTCCCGCAGGGATGGGCATCCACCGGTCGGGCCGGGTGCGGCGGAGGGGTGAGCCGAAGGCAGCGGTGACGTACGGCCCGCGGCGTTTCCGGAGCCGGACCTTGCCGGTCAGGCCGAGCACGGGCATCCAGGCCGGCAGGACGAGCGGGATCCGTAGGGTGTCCGGCCCGATTCGGTTCCGGGCCGTGCGCTGCGCGGCAGGTCGCGCAGGCCGTCGGGCGGGATGCGCTTGGGATCCGGGTTCGCAGCCGTTGGCGGAGCTCCGACTCTGCGATCGGTCGGCGGCCCGGCGCGTCGATGACGAAGCGGGTCGGTCACACGCGGTCCGCGTCCGTGAGCCGCACTTGGGCCCCCGGCGACCTCTCCTTCCGGAAGATTAGCGGAATCGACCCGGGCAGGCTGTCCGGAACGGCGCCGGTGAACGCAGCACCCGGCGGGCCCGGTGTCGTCTTCCTGGACCTGGCCGCCTAGCAGGAGCCCGAAGGTTTCGACCGCTAACACCTCGACCTGTTCGCAGTGCACCGAGACTGCTCGACACCGTGCTCGAGGCGAATCCGGCGACCGTCGTGGTGCTGTCCGACGGAGGAGCTGTGACGTTGCCGTTCCGCGACAGGGTCTCGGCGGTCCTGGAGGCGTCGTTGATCGGACAGGCGGGCGGTGGCGCGACTGCCGACGTGCTGTTCGGCATCGTGAACACTTCCGCCGAACCCGCCGAATCAATCGCACTGCGGCTGGAGGACAACCCCTCCTACGGCAACCTCCCCGAGGGGGGGCTACGTCCGCTACGGCGAGGGCATCACGGTCGGCAACCCCTGGTACGACCACCGCGGCCTCGTCGCCGCTCACCCGTTCCGGCACGGCCCGTCGGACACGACCTTCGCCTACGGCCGCCGCGGAACCCGTTCGGCGAGCGGTCCCGTCGAAGTGCGCGGAACCGGAGGTCGGCGCCGCGGCGGGTCCAGACACCCACCCAGGCTATGAAAGAAGCCCTTCTCCACGGGTCAGTCAATTGTGAAAATTTAGAGCACCGTTTCGATCACTCGTGGACAAAAACATCAACGAACCGTGAAAGGAGACGAGATGCGCGCTTTTGACAATGGCTGATTCCCGTGTTTCCGGGGCATGTGCCGAAGGAAGACACGGGGAAACGAACCCACTACACGACGAGGCAACCAGTGACAGAGGTTCCGCCATTCCCCCAAAACCGCACCTGCCCTTACGAGCCGCCCACCGGATACCGGCATTTCCGAAACAAGCGTTCGGCAACCGAAGCGCGTCTGTACGACGGCCGTTCGGCTTGGGTCGTCAGTGACCACTCACTGGCCCGCACCCTCCTCGCTGACGGACGCTTGTCCGTGGACCGGGCCAACGACGCCTTTCCCATCCACGACGCGAGGTTCCTGGACCTGCCGCGACGCAGCGTGGCTCTCGTAGGGGTGGACGACCCCGAACACAATGCGCAGCGCCGAATGCTGATCAAGAGCTTCTCGCTGAAGAGGGCCACTGCGCTGCGTCCGATGATCCAGAACATGGTGGACCGGCTCCTCGACGACATGATCGCCCTTGGTGATCGAGCCGATCTCGTCACCACGTTCGCCCTACCGGTGCCGTCCCGGGTCATCTGCTCGTTGCTCGGCGTTCCGTACCGCGACCACGAATTCTTCGAGGAACAGTCGCGAAGGTTGCTCAGGGGCCCTCTATCCGCCGATGTCGAAAACGCCCGGCTCGGCCTGGAGGGCTATCTCGAGGAGTTGATATCGAAAAAGCGCACACAGGCCGAAGGCGACAGCCTGTTGGACGAACTCATCTCCGAGCGGTTGGACACGGGGGAGCTGAGCGTCGGCGACCTCGTCGACCTCGTCTTCATCCTTCTCGTCGCCGGGCACGAGACCACCGCCAACATGATCTCCCTTGCGGTCTTCACCCTCCTGACCCACCCACTCCAACTGGCGGAACTACGGGAGAACCCCGATCTGCTCCCCGCCGCAGTGGAGGAGCTTCTGCGCTTCCTCTCGATAGCCGACGGAATGTTGCGCGTGGCGACTCAGGACGTCGAGATCGCCGACACCGTCATCCGCAAGGACGACGGAGTCGTCTTCCTCACCTCGCTCGTCAACCGTGACGAAACCCTCTACCCGAACCCCGACGTTCTCGACTGGCACCGATCCACACGCCATCACATAGCCTTCGGTTACGGCATACACCAGTGCCTCGGGCAGAACCTCGCCCGAGCGGAGATGGAGATCGCGCTCGGCGCCCTGATACGCCGGCTCCCCGGGCTGCGGCTGGCGATCCCTCCCGCGGAGGTGCCGTTCAAGCCGGGCGACACCCTCCAGGGCCTGCTCGAACTACCGGTCGCGTGGTAGGGGCGATGCACATCGACATCGACACTGACCGCTGCATAGGTTCCGGACAGTGCGTGCTCGCCGCCCCCGACGTCTTCACCCAGGGCGGCGACGGCATGGGTGTACACCGGTCCGACGGCCGGGCGGAAGCATACCTCGAAGAGGTCCGGACGGCTGCGCTCGCCTGCCCGGTAACCGCCATCACCCTCCGAAACGACCGGACCGTCCCTTCCCTCTCGTCTTGCCGACCGCAAGAGGACGGAGACGGGGTGAAGGCCTGCCAGGCAGACGGCGACAGCCGCGTCGCACTGGGTGGTGGGACCGCGCCGTAGCTCGAGCCCGTCGACGCGGCACCCTCCCGTAGCACGCGACTTGGGAACGTCGTCGTGGGCGGCCCGTTCCGCCGGCCCGGGAGCACCGCCCGGGCCCGGGCCGGCGGAGACGGGCACAGGGCCGTGCCCGAGCGATTGACCACACCTGTAAACGACCGACATGAGGGCGGGAAGCACCAGCCCGTACACGAGCCCCACGACGTGACGATCCGTACGGGCGGGGCGCTGCGGTCGCGCGTCCGTGTGGCTGGCTGGGGTCAGGTTCAGCCGAGCGGGTCTGTGGTGTCGCGCAGGACGGTCAGGGCCGGTGCGTACATGCGGGCCTTGATGGTGCCGACGGTGTCACCGGCCTTGTTCACTTGCGTCCGGGCGATCTCGATCGCGGTGGCGAGCACCGCGTCCTCGCCGACCGCCCGGTCGACGATGCCGGCCGCCGCGGCGTCCTCACCGCCATAGCGGCGGGCGGTGAGCATGGCCTCGTGCGCGGTTCGCGGGGTCAGCCGGGACTGGACGAGGGCGGACATGCCGGGGGTGAAGGGGATGCCGATGTCGGCTTCCGGCAGGCACCAAAAGCCGCGGTCAGCGCGCATCACGCGGAAGTCGTGGCCGAGGGACAACATCGCGCCCGCGGCGAAGGTGTGCCCCTGGAGCGCGGCGACCGTGATCAGGGGCAGCGACAGCATCCGCGCGAACAGTTCGTGGACGGAGACGACGTACTCCCGGTGCCTGTCGGCGTGGGTGAACAACCACTCCAGGTCGAGCCCGTTGGAGTAGAACTTCCCCGTGGCGGTGGTGACCAGGGCCCGGGGCCCCTCCACCTTCCCCACCTCGTCGAGCGCGGCGGCGACGGCGGCGATCCAGTCGGGGTGGAAACGGTTCTCCCCGTCCCCGAGGTGGAGGACGAAGACATCGTCCTGACGGTCGAGCGAGGGCATGGCCACTCCTTCGGACTGTACGGCTGGTCGGGTTAGTGCGGGCCGGAGCGGAACCGAGGGTGCGATAGCGGGCGGGCGGTCGCACCACGGCGTGCCGCGCCTCCGCCCGGGGTGGGCCCCTCTTCCACAACCCGGGCTCCGGGCCGTGGAAGAGGGGTTTCACTCAGTGCTTGACCGGGGTCTGCCAACAGGTCGCGTTCACGTAGGCGAGCTGGGGCGAGGTGCTGTGGTTGTAGTACTTCACGTGTGCCCTGTTGGGGGTCACCGAGGTACTCCCCGCGTAGAAACCGGCGACGACGAGGCTGCTTTTCTCGTAGCTGACGTTGTCGGCGTCCACGTACGGGTGGGTGACCGGGCACTGGACGACGCTCGTCGCCTCACCGGGGATGTCGGCGTAGCCGGGGCGGCTGCCCGGCGGCTGCTTACCCGGAGGGACCTCGGTCGCCACCGTCACGGGAATGCCCTGCGCGGCGCTGCAGTTCCACTTGAACACCACTTCGCCGGGGGCGGTCTTGCTCCGGTTGATCACGCTGGTGTTGAACCCGGTGCCGTGGTACCCGTTGGCGCGCACGGGGTGCGGCGTGCCGATCGCGAGGTCGCCCTCGCTCGTGCTGGGGTCGAAGGGGCCCATCGTCTGGCCCCTGGGGCACGTGAACTCGAACGTGCCCACGTAGTTGGCAGCGATCCCGATGGTGCGCGTGTCGGGCTCGGTCGGCCACTTCGTCCCGTCGTCCCCCGGGCCGAACTCGCTCCGGACCGTCCCGCCCTCCGTCGGTCCGTCGGTCACCGCGTTGGCGGGCGCGGCCATCAGCGCCATCCCGGCAAGGGATCCGACGGCGGCGAGCGCGAGCCCGGTGCGGCGTTGCCTGTTGCGCTTCATGCTGTTCCATCACTCCACTGGTCGACACCCGCGGTCGTGCCGCCGGCGAACATGGTGGGCGGTGTCCCCCCATGGACATTGAGCCGCAACTCCCGTGCCGGGCGCTTGAGTAGCCATTGCCCGGTGTCCTCTCCCTCCTTCGCCGCCCCCGTCAAGCCTCCCGCTGCTCGACGGATCCATGGCGCAGGCCGTCGTCGAACTCCCACCCGCCGCCACCGCGCACCGGTCGGCTGACGGACCGCACGGGCGGAACTTGAGCAACGGCTACTCAGACGCCCCGCCCCCACCGGTTGCTACGGTCACGCCGTAAACCACTCCTCCTCGCCCGCGTCACGGGAAGGCGCGTCCACACGTCCGGATCGTCGCCACGGGACCGCGTGTCCCGGCGCTCCTTCGACCTCGGGGCGGGGAACACGGCGATGCTGCGAGGACCCTTCCATGAGCTACGGCCAGCCAGGACCATACGGCAGACAACAGCCCAACCCCTACGCGCAGGGCGGGGGGTACGGGCAGCAGCCTCACCCCGGGCAGCCGGGTCACGGCACTCCCGGGCAGGGCCCGGCGGGCCCGGACTACGGCTACCCCCCGCAGGGCCCGCCGGGGCCCACCGCCCCGTACGGCCAGCCTCTGCAGCCCGGCCCCTACGGACAGGCGCCCCAGCCCCCGTACGGGGCGGGCCCCAGTCCGTACTCGCCGGGCCGGTCAGGCGGCGGCAGGAAGGCCGGGGTGGTCCTGGGGGTGCTGGCCGCCGTCGCGACGGTCGCCGTGGGCGGCTACTTCCTCTACGACCGGGGCACCGAGGACACCGGCCTCGCGGACGACGGCCCCCACAAGTTGGTCGCCCCCCAGACGGTGTTCGACGAGTACCACAAGAAGCCGAGTTCGCAGGCCTCGTTCAGCGGCGACCTGAAGGGGGCCGACAAGTGGGGGGTGAAGGACGCGCAGAAGGTCGACGCCGACTACTCCACGAAGGAAGGGGCGAACCCCATGGCCGGCAAGCTCCTCTCCTTCGGAGGCGTCTACGGCGAGATCGAGGACCCCGAGAAGACGCTCGACGCCTTCTTCGCCCACATGAAGTCCGAGACGGACAAAGGCGACGGCGATATGAAGCTCATCGGCAAGCCCAGGGTGTACGAGCCGGCCCAACTGGAGGGTGCCGTCCTCAAGTGCCAGCAGGGCGAGGGGCCCATGTCACCGACGGAAGGGGGCGGGCCCGAGGAGCTCAGCCTCACGTTGTGCGCCTGGAGCGACCACAGCACGCTCGGCATGGCCATACCGATGGAGATCGCGGACATCGTGGCGGGCAAGGCTTCCTCGCCCGACGAGGCCGCCGCGTTGACGACCAGGCTGCGTGAGGTCGTCCGGGTCGAGCGCTGAACCTTTCGGATATCGTCCCGAGGTTCAGCGAAACGCCAGCCGACGAATGCGACTTGCACATTGCCATCGTTAGGGTTTCGTTCAACCGGCGATCGAAACCAGACTACTGTCCCGAAGCGGTTTCGTTCGTGTCCTGAGCTGCGTTTTCGGTAGTGGCAGTGGCGGGCGATGGCCTGGTGGCGTCTTCTCCAGGCGGACCAGTTCAGTGCGTGGGTGACGGGATCGTGGTCGGCTCTGGGATGAGGCAGGAGAGTGTCCAGGAGCCGCCGGATCTCCGCCACGGTGAGAGGGACCATGGCGAGGGTGATGTGCCGGTACCAGCCGGGGTAGCGGCGGACCTCGTACTCGTCCAGGCCGCATTCGTTCTTCGCGAGTTCGTCGATCTCGATGCCGACGGGCGCGTGAGCCAGGTAATAGGCGATCTCGCCGGGGTCGGAGAGACTGCGGCGGGCCAGCACCCAGCGGTGATGGGTTGGTGGATCCGGATCGAAGATGATGTTGGCGGGCAGTTTCGCCGCGGCCCAGTGATAGACGCGTGGGCCCTTCGCCCCATCGCCGCAGGACAGCCGCTGCCAGGCATCGGCGGGGGCTTCGGCGATGAGCTCGTCGATGCGCCAGATCCCGGCCAGGGACTTGATCTGCTGGGACTTGGGCACCGCCACCACGTAGCCGAGGCCCAGCTGTTCGAGCAGGCGGCGGAAGTTCCAGTCCTGCCCGTACGCCTCATCCGCGGTCACCCAGGCAGCCGGTAGACCCGCGGCCAGACAGCGGCGCACGATGTCTCTGGCCAGCTCCCCCTTGGTCGCGAAGCCCCGCTCGTCGGGGATCTTCGCCGCCCGGCAGCGGTCACGGTCGGAGGTCCAGGACTTCGGTAGATACAGCTCCCGGTCCACCAGAGCTCGACCCGAACCGGTCGCATAGGCGGCGAAAACACCGATCTGGCAGTTGTCGATCTTCCCCGAGGTGCCGGTGTACTGCCTGCCGACCCCGGCCGACGTGGTGCCCTTCTTGACGAACCCGGTGTCATCGAGAATCAGCACGCCACCCGGACCGAGCCGCTCGGCCACGTAATAACGGACATCGTCACGCAGGGCGTCCGCGTCCCAGACGCTGCTGTTCAACAGCCGCTGGAAGCCGTCCGGCGTGCGGTGACCTGCCCATTCCGCGAGCTGCCAGCCATTCTTGCGTGTCGCCCGCCCCAGCAGACCACGGACATAGTCCCGCATCCGCCACCGCAGATCCGCCCGAGCGAACCTACCCGCCACCCGCGCGAAAACCGACTCCAACTCGGCAGCCCAGCAATCGACTTCAGTCATCCCTTCCATACCAGGACAACGACAGACGGCAGCTCAGGAAACGAACCGCTGCTGGAGTA
>NTHE01000040.1 GCA_002551355.1 Streptomyces sp. man185
GCCCCCGAAGCGCTGAGCGTCGCCGCCGTGCCCGCGACGGCGGCGGCCCCGGACAGCATCGAGCGCCGCGAGAGACCGGCGGTTGCGGAGGCGGTGGACTCGTCGTGCATCAGGAACTCCTTCGAGGAGAGGGAACAGCAGGAAAGGGAGGGGGAGGCGGCGTCAGGCGCTCGGCACCACGAACCCTGCCCGCACCACGCGCGCAGGGCTGCTCAGCACGCCGACGTCCGCCAGCGGGTCGCCGTCCACCACCAGGACGTCACCCGCGAAGCCCCGCGCCAGGCGGCCGACCGTGGAGTCGAACCCGAGGAGCTTCGCGGCCCCCGTGGTCGCCGTGCGGATCGCGTCCAGGGCGGAGAGCCCGGCCGTGCGCATCAGCTCCACCTCGCGGCCGATCGGGTCGACTGTTCCGCCCGAGGAGTCCGTGCCCGCCGCGAGGGGGACACCCAGCTCGTGGGCGGCCAGAACCGCCTGCTTCAGGACCGGGAGATAGGTGCGGCCGCGCTCGGCCAGGACCGGGTCCGAGGACTCCGCGAGCCCGGCGATCGCGGTGAGCGTCGGCGTGAAGTACGTACCCCTGCGGCGCATTTCGTGCAGCGTGCGCTCACCGACGAACGCCCCGTGCTCCAGCGAGCGGATGCCGGCCGTGACCGCGTCGTGGCAGCCCTTCTCGCTGTAGCTGTGGCAGAGCACCCCCTTTCCGCCGCGCCGGGCCGCCGCCACGATCGCGGACAACTGCTCGTGGTCGTAGACCTGGACGAGCGGGTCCTGCTCGGGCAGCCCGGCCCGCTCGTTCACCCGGGTCTTGATGGTGTCGGCCCCGCGCGCGAGGTTCACCTCGACCACCCGGCGCAGCGCCTCGGGCGAGCGCACCCCGTCGCGCAGCCGGGCGAGCGGGGCCAGCTCCGGATCGGCGAGGATCGTGTCGCCGAGGTCCGGGGTGACGAAGATGCCCGCCGCCCGCAGCCGGGGCGCCCGCTCCGGCGCCTGCCGGGCCAACTCCCGTACGGCGATGTCCTGGTAGAAGTTGGTCGAGCCGCTGCGCGCGCTGGTCGCGCCCTTGAGGACCGCGTCGCGCGCCTCGGCCGCCGTGTTGAGGTGGATGTGGGCGTCCACCAGGCCGGGCAGGATCCACCGGCCATGGGCCCGCAGCACCGGTACGCCGCCGGGGACCCGGCCGACCCGCCCCCGGGACCCGGCCGCGCGGACGACACCCCCGGCGATCACCACGACCGCGTCCTCGGTGACCTCGCCCGTCGCCGGGTCGAGCAGCCTGCCGCCCTCGACGACGAGATCGCCGCCCCGGCCCGGCGAACCGTGCCGGGCACCGGACGAAGCGGACGCGGCGGTGGCCGCCTGGGCCAGCACGGCCGAGGTGCCGGCCAGGGCCGCGGCACCGGCGAGCACACCCCGCCTGGTCAGTCGGCCGGAGGGTGGCGGAGTGTTCTCGACGCACATGGGAGGGCTCCTTGGGTCGCGGAAGCGAGCGGGAGCACTTTGTATACCAGGATGGCTGTGATTCTGGGAAGGAGCGATTCCGCTCCCCGCGCGTGCAGGAAACGTGCAGGAAATGCGCTCTGCCCCTCGGAAGCTTCCGAGGGGCAGAGCGCATTGGTATACAAAGATCAGGCGTCGTGGAACAACGACCGAAGGGCCACGGCCCGGCTGTCCCGTACGTGCAGCAGCGTGCTCGCCGCGGCCGACTCCTCGTCGCCCGAAGCGATGTACCGGAACATGACCGCGTGCTGGGCCCGCATGTGCTCCGGCTCCTCCCGCATCCCGAACAGCAACCGGAGCTGTCCGCTCAGCTGCTCCATGGTGCGGGCCAGCATCGGGTTGCCGCTCAGCGCCACGATGTCCTCGTGGAAGGCGGTGTGGGCCGCGACCTCACGCGCTCCCTCGTCGTCGGACGCCGCCTGCTCCGCCCGGTCGAGGGAGGCCCGCAGCGCGGTCACGCCCGCCGGCTCCACCGGGGCGGACCGCGCCACCCGTCGTGCAGCGAGCCGGGAGGCCTGGACCGCGAGCGGCTCCCACACCTCGTACAGGTGCTCCACGTCGGCCCGCTCCAGCCGCCGCACCCGGACCCCGCTGTGCGGCAGCAGCTCCAGGAGCCCCTCGCCCACCAGGGCTCGCAGCGCCTCGCGGACCGGGACGCGGGACATCCGCAGTTCCTCGGCGACCTCGCGCTCCACGAGCCGGGCGCCCTGCGGGTAGCGGCGGTCGACGATCCGCTGCCGGACCGCGTCCCGGGCGCGGGCGCTGAGCGACGTACGCTCCGGGGCGCCCGCCTGCTCGCTCCCGGGACCGTCCGCCCGCGTTCGGTCCCGCTCTGCGCTGCTGCCCGTCACGTACGCCATCCTCCGCTCGGCCGGACTTCCCGACCTCCGGCCGAGGATACGCGGGGCGCTCAGGCCCTACCCGGCGTCCGGCCCTCCGGCAGGAACAGCACCGAGTTGACGTACCGCTCCCGGCGCGGCGCGAAGGCCCGGTGCAGCAGCCCCCGGTGCACCAGGTGCTCGGTCCGCTTCTGGTGGGCCACCAGGTCGAACCCGGCGAGCGGGACCCAGTCGCGGTCCGGGAGGACCCAGCCCGCATACCCCTGACCGGTCAGCGTGGCGATCACCGGTGTGATCGGGCCGAGCCGGCTCTCCAGCTCGATCAGCAGCGCCGGGCGGTCCCGGCGCAGCAGCTCCACCGCGCCGAGCAGCGCGGCCGCCTCCCCGCCGTCCACGTCCATCTTCACGAAGCCGACCCCGCTCAGCCCGAGGCCGTCGACGGTGATCGAGGGGACCTCCACGCTGTGGGCGTGGATGTCGCGGCGGGCCAGTGAGGACACCCCCCGGTCGCCCTGGTCGCCCTCCGGGAACCACAGCTGTGCCGTGCCCTCCCGGTCGGTCGCCGCGCCCTGGACCACCCGGACGTTGGACGGCAGCGTCCGCCGCAGATGCGCGGCCAGATGCGGCACGGGCTCCACGGTCACCACCCGCTCGCAGCGCGCGGCGAGCCGCCGCGACCAGGGGCCGTACCAGCCCCCGATGTCGAGGGCGACTCCGCCAGGCGGGCAGAAGTCGGCGAGCCGCCGGAGCTCGGGCTCGAAGCGCGGATACAGGGCGACGGCGGCGGAGCCGACCAGCCGTCCGGGCAGTCTGGCCGCGACCGCCGCGGCGAGCGTGGTCACGTGGCCGAGGCCTTCAGCGAGGTGAGGAACCGCTCGTGGTCGACGGAGCCGACCTTTCTGCCCGAGGAGGGCAGAAGCTGCGGTATCCCGTCCACGATCGGGTAACTCAGGTGCAGCCGCGGGTTGTAGAGCGCGTCCTCCTCCGGAAGCAGGGACAGCGGCCCCTTGTCGAGCGGGCAGGCCAGGATGGCCAGCAGCGGGTCGTCAGGACGCATCAGGGGCTCCTCGTGTGTCATCGGCGAAACAGCGGAAGGGACGTCGGTGGGTCAGGGCGCCGCGGCGGGCTGCGGATCATGGCGCGGCATGGCCAGCAGGACGGACAGGGCGAGCGCCGTGCCGCCCACCCGCAGGGCCAGCAGGAGCGGATCGTCGGGCAGGCTCTCGCCGAAGGCGAGCGTCCCGAGGACCGCGGTGAACAGGCAGGTCACCGTGGTGCACACCGGCACGATGAGGGAGGCCCGGCAGCGCTGCAGCGCCGCCTGCGACATGACGAGACCGGCTCCCGCGGTGAACAGCAGCAGATACGGATACGGGGACCCCAGCAGCGACAGCGCCGCCTCGCCCAGATCAGAGCTGGTCAGGCGGCTGGATGTGCCCTTGATCGCCAGTGAGCTGACACCGTAGAGCAGGCCCACCGCCACCCCGTAGCCGATCCCGCTGGTCGGCACCCGGTGACGTTTGGCCGCCCGGCTCTCGACGCGTACGTACAGCCAGACCCCCGCAGCCAGCGCCGGCAGACAGACCAGGAGCACCAGCGCCCACGGGGCCCCGCCGCTCACCACGTCCTCACCCTCGCGCACCGAGGCCACCACCATCAGCAGGGCGACAAGGACCCCGCCCAGCGCATAGCGTTCGCGGCCCGTCGACTCCTCGCCCAGCACCGCCGACGACAGCAGCAGGAGCAGCACGAGGCCGGAGACGAAGATGCCCTGCGCCGCCGCGATCGGCAGCGCGCGGTAGACGATCAGCTGGGCCCCGAACCCGGCCGCCAGCGCCAGCGCGCCGACGATCCACAGCGGGCTGGTCGCCAGCACCCGGATCACGTGCAGCGGCCGGCCCGCCGAGAGCGCGGGCAGCGAGCCCAGGGCGCGCTTCTCCACCACGAACCCCACGCTGTACAGCGCGTTGGCGACCAGAGCCGCGCCGACACCCCACCACATCGCGCTACCCCCGCCGCGCGTGGGCCAGCAGGATGGAGGCCGCCCCCGGCGCCGCGCACGCCGCCCGGTCCAGCAGGCGCAGCGGACGCGGCACCCCGTGGAAGGGGGCGCCCTTGATCGTCACGTCGGTGAAGCCGGACGCCGTCAGGAACGAGCGCAGCGCACGGGCCGTGTACAGCCGCAGATGCCCCACCACCTCCGAGCCGGGGCGGCCGTGGATCCCGCGCAGACTGACCTCCGAGAACACCGGCTGCACCCCGGCGAGCAGCAGCGCCCGGTTGTACCAGGCCGCCAGGTTCGGGGTCGACAGCATCAGATGGCCGCCGGGCCGCAGGACCCGCCGCAGCTCGTCCAACGCCTGGTCCGGGTCGACCAGATGCTCCAGGATCTCGCTGAACAGCACCGCGTCCGCACACCCGTCGGCCAGCGGCAGCCCGCCGTGCTCCAGCTCGCCGCGCACCACATGGCCCATCCGGGGCCTGGCCCTGCGCAGCGCGTCCTGTGACCAGTCGACCCCGATCAGCCGGTGCCCGGCGAGGATCGGGGCCGCCGTGGCCGCCGCCGTACCATCACCGCACCCGATGTCCAGGATCACCTGACCCGGCGCGTCCAGCGCGCCGGCCAGCAGCCGCGCCTGCCGGAGGGTGCGCCCGTCGCCCGAGGCGACGGGGACGGCCGGGTTCTCGTAGAAGTCCCGCAGCCCGGGCGGGGGAGTGGTGGTGCCGGTCATGCGGTCTCCGAGGACGTCGAGGCCAGGTGTCGGGTGAACATCTCGCGCAGCCGTACGCCGTCCTCGTCCCCCAGCAGGGTGCGCGACCAGCGCAGCGCCAGATGCAGCCGGCCGCCCGTGGACGCCGTGGTGAAGGTCAGCCCCCGGGGCATCCGGGCGGGCGCGGAGAACCACACGGCCGTCGCCCGGCCCGCCTCCCCGAAGTCCAGCGGGTAGGGCACCCGGCCGATGTTGCTCAGCAGGGTCGTCGAGGTCCACGGCCCCGCCAGCACCCGCAGCCCCCGGGTGACCGCGGCACGGGCCGCCACCGGCAGCAGCGGCGCGGTCAGCAGCCCCGCCCCGTGCCCCAGCTGCGGGCGCGGCTGGGCCTTGAGCGCCCGGGTCCGCTCCGCGGTCGTCCGCAGCAGCGCCGCCACGTCCGTCCCCGGCGCCAGCTCGGCCGCGGTGAAGCCGACCTCCACCAGCCGGGTGCCGTTGCCGATCGGCATCTCGGGGCCCCGGGTGCGGTCGTCGACCGGCATGGTGATCCGCAGCGGCCGCCGGTCCGTACCCGGCGCGCCCTGCGCCCGGTTCCAGTCGGCCACCGTCAGCGCGGTGGCCACCATCAGCTGATCGTTCACCGTGTACGGCGCCCCGGACTCCCTTCGGGGGACCGGGAGTTCGGCCAGCAGCATCGCGTTGCCCGGCACCGGGGCGGCCCCCGGCGAGCCCGGCGCCACCTGGGCGGGCCGGGCCAGCACGGGGGTCCGGGCCTGTCGGGGCAGCGGGGCCGCGGCCGGGCGGGCCGGGGCCGGCGACGGCGGTGTGGGACACATGCCGTAGATCTCGGCGGTCGTCGCCGCCAGCCGCATGCACGCCGGTCCGTCGAGGGCGGTGTGATGAAGGGTGAACACCAGCACACAGCCCTCCCGGTCCGGTTCCCGGACCACTTCGAGCCGCAGCGGCGGCGAGACGGTGAGCGCCGGGGCGCGGTCCAGCGCCCCGGCCCGGGCCCGGTCCAGAGCCCCGGGCGCGGACGGCGGGAAGGAGACCGGGTCCCTGTCCGGGCCCTCGGTCAGCTCCCACTCGTACCGGCGGGCCAACGGCCCCCGGGGACGCTCCCGCATCAGCGCCCGGGGGTGCCGGGCCAGCGCGGCGGCGAACGCGGCGCGCAGCCGGTCCTCGTCGACCCGGCCCGGCAGGTGGATCTCGATGTGCACCGTGCTCGGCTCGGCGTCCTGCGCGCAGTGCCGGGCCACCTCGTCGACGACCGGGAACGGCACCCGGACGGGCCGCCCGGGCGACTGGCCGCCGCCCGGGGCCCGCTGGTGCTGCGTGGTCGCCATCAGGCGTCCTCTCCCTTCGCCGGGTGCCTGCCGTCGGCGGACAGCGTCCGGCCCGAGGGCGGTGCGGGCTGCGCCGGGAGCTGGACCGTCGGACGGTCGCCGCCCGACGGGACCGGCTCGGCCGCGCCCTGGTCCGTGCGGACCGCCCGCCTGCCGAGCGGTTCCCGGCCCACCGTGACCAGTGCGGCGAACAACCCGATCAGGGCGAGGAGCTGTGCCGTGGCGCCGAAGGCACCCTCGCCCGTCGTCGTACTCTCCCCGGTGCCCACCGCGGCGACAACCCCCGCGGCGGCCATCGCCGTGAACGCGACCGGAACGAGCAGGCGCGGCCAGAAGTGGGCCACGACGGCGAGCAGCGGAACGGCCACCGCGACCGGGCCCGCGATCACCACGCCCACCAGGGTGAGGGCGACCGTGCCCAGGATCAGACCCGGACCCGGCGGCGCCGGCTGCTCCTCGGCCACTGCCTCGGCCTCGTCCCGGCCGGAACCCTTGCGGCCCACGAGGGCGAGCACCACGAGCGCCAGGAACAGCACGCCCGCACCGATCAGACCCCACTGGTAGATCTTGGCCGGCTCGTACTCCAGGGTGACCGTGCCGCCCTCGCCCTCGGGCACCAGCCAGGCCTGCTGCCACCCGTCGATCCGCAGCGGCGTCAGTTCCTTGCCGTCCAGGGTGGCCTTCCAGCCCTTGTTGTGGTTCTCGTGGATCTGGAGGTACGAGGCCTCGCCCGCCCCGACCTCGACGGTCCGCCGGTCGCCCTCGCCCTGCTTGACGTCCACCGTGCGCGGCGTCGCAGCGGCGGCCTCGGTGGCGCCGTTGCTCAGCGTGACGTCGGTGACGGCCAGCGGACCCTCGTCCCCCGCCTGCACGGTGGTGGACGACGCGGCCAGCTCGACCTTGCTGTCGTCGGTGCACAGCGAGACCTCGATGGGCCTGCGCTGGGTCAGATCCCGCACCCGCCCCTCTGCCTTGGTCTCCATGTACGTGCCGCCGACGGAGAGGACCGGGCCCTTGCCGCACGGCAGGCTGAACTTCTGGTCCGGCTTCGGCTGCGGAGAACGGAACTCCTCCAGCGCCGGGATGTAGACCTCGCTCAGCCCGACCGGCAGCTGCAACTGGCCGTCGGCCACCGGGTTGTGCACGGTCAGCGGCGCCGTCTTGGAGATGGCGATGTCCAGCCGGTCGGTGTTGATGGGCGAGAAGCGGGCCATGCCGTTCTCGTCCACCGATGCCACCGCCGTACCGTCCGGCGAACTGATCTGGACCTGCTCGGCCCGGGCCGACAGACCCCCGGCCGCCGCGAACACGATCTCGCCGACCGGACGCTTCTCGGGCCAGGTCAGCCGCAGAACGGGACGCTCGCCCGCGATCCACGCCGTGGTCAGGTCACCGTCGGTCAGGTTGCGGGGGCTGAGGTTGGTGCCCAGGCGCGCCGTGGAGTCGGCGGTCACCTCGATCTTGTCCCGCTCGCCCGTCAGCTCGAACAGCAGCTTGTCGAGCGGCTCGCCGGGCACCGGCAGCGCGGTCGCCGAGACGGTGTACTCGCCCGCCTCCGGCGCGGTGAACTGCCGGCCGAGACCGACCTCGG
The DNA here is from genome assembly GCA_002551355.1 of Streptomyces sp. man185. Lineage (GTDB taxonomy): Bacteria > Actinomycetota > Actinomycetes > Streptomycetales > Streptomycetaceae > Streptomyces. Next base: position 7,985 of record NTHE01000040.1, read on the forward strand.
CGGCCACGGACGACAGACCGCCCGGGTCGCTGCCCCGCCGCAGCGAGAACATCGTCGCGTCGGCGCCCTCACGCGGCGCGTCGTTCGGCAGCTCCAGCATCCGGGTCACCTGCACCCCGGGGATGGCGATGTCGGTGAACCCGGCCCCGGTGAGTCCCGGGCGCCCCTGCTGGGACTCCAGGATCGTCACCTTCAGCCAGGCGGCCTGCCCGGCGGGCGCGGCCACCTGCTGTGCCGAACCGTCGGTCCGCAGCGGGCTGTCCTTGGAGCCCTGGTCGGTCTCCACCCGGATCACGGTGGCGGCGGCCCGCACATTGCCGCTGGGCAGCGGCGTCACCTGGATCGAGCCGGGGATGTCGGTGGGGGCGGAGAAGTCGACCCGCACCCACTCGTCCTCGGGCGCGCCGGGAGAGCCCTCCGCCCAGCCGGTCGCCGGGTTGCCGTCGAACGCGTTGACCGGGTCGTACTGCGGCAGATGGAACAGCCAGTTGCCGACCGATGACGCGCTGACCGACTTCGCCCCGCGGATCACCGCCGTCGTCTGGTGCTTCGCACCGGACGTCGGCAGGATCTGGCGCGGCTCGCGCCCCGGGTCCTGCGCCGCGTCCTCGGCATTGCGCTCGTCGGCGGTGTACGTGTACGAGGTGTTGGAGTTGACCAGCCCGAACCGGGTGTCCGCGCGCCGCAGTCCGTCGCCCGCCGCGTACAGCGACGGCCGCCCCAGACCGGGGTGCGCGTCACCGGCCAGCACGGTCGGCCGGCCCTCGACGGCGCCGCTCGCCGACAGCGGCAGCAGCGATTCCGGGCCACCGCTCACCACGGCCGTGGAGGCGACCGGGGTGGCCTCCGCCCGCCCGGGGCGCTCGGTCCCCTTGGGCGGTTCGTAGATCTCCACCGCCCGCTGGCGCGGATACAGGCCCTCGACCTGCACGGGGGTGTCCGCCGCGATCCGGCCGGCGGTCATCACCGGCCCGTAGCCCTTGACGCGGCTGTAGCCGGACGCCTCCAGGGTGCGCTTCACCGTGGTGGAGGGGACGTAGCCCAGCTGGTCCGGGTCCAGGTCGTTGCGGACCACCACATAGTGCAGCCCGGCCCGGTTCAGGTACTCGCTGAGCCCGGGAACCTCGCCGCCGGAGGTCAGCGCCTGCTCGACGGCGTCCATCGCCCGCCGGTTACCGGGCGTGCCGAAGGGGACGTAATCACGCTGTGCGTACGGCGATTCGGCCAGCACGTCCAGCGGCTGGTCGATGGGGGAGCCCCAGGTGTAGATGCCGTGCGCGGTCGCCGGGACGACCAGGGCACGATCGTCCGGCGAGTTGTTCTTGAGCCAACTCCCAGTGCTCTCCCAGTAGTCGGGGACCTTCTGGAACGAACCCGACTGCAGGATGGAGCCGTTGACGTACGGCCAGGCCAGACCGGGCAGCACGATCGCGGCGGCGACGACCGGCGCGAGCCGGCGCATCCGGGCCGGGTTCGGACCCCGCCGGGAAGCGGCCACCGCGGCGACGCCGACGATGTGCGCCAGCCCCAGGGCCAGCGCCAGCGCCAGGCCCGTCTGGAACTTGTAGATGTTCCGGAAAGGTACCAGCCAGGTGTCCAGCCAGTCCTGCACGGTGCCGTGGAAAAGACCGCCCAGCGCACCGCCGTACCCGGCGAGCGTGATGAGCGCGACGGACAGGACGGTCAGCACCAGCCAGCGGCGCTCGGGCAGATCACGCCGTGCCAGCCCCGCCAGCCCCAGGGCGGCGGCGAGCGCCGAGCCCAGGATGGTGACGGTCGCGGTCGCGACGGTCCACCCGGCCGGCAGCCAGGCCTCGCCGAAGTTCAGATAGCCCACCCAGTTGCCGGCGCCGCGCAGCACCTCGGTCGCCGACATGGTGGTCGTGGTGGTGTACGAGGACTCCACGTACGGCATGAAGTTCTCGCCGAACGTCCCCAGCAGCAGCAGCGGAACGATCCACCAGGCGGTCGCCATGATCACGCCGGGTATCCACCACAGGAGCAGCCCGCGCTTGCGGGGCCCGCCAGGACGGGACAGCAGATACAGCCCGACCGGCAGCAGTGAGGCCAGCGTGGAGGCGGCGTTGACCCCGCCCATCAGCGGGATCAGCAGCGCGGACCGGACCGCCGCGATCCTCGGCGTGAGGCGCGGGTTCGTCAGCGGCAGCAGCACCCACGGCAGCAGGGCGCCCGGCAGCGCGGCGGCGGACGTCGAGCCCACCACGATGGTGTAGGTCGGCCACAGCGCGTAGACGGCCGCGCCGAGCAGCCGGGTGGCCGGTGAGCCCACCCGCAGCCGCTCCGCCAGCCGCAGCGCACCCCAGAAGGCGGTCGCCACGATGATGGACAGCCACAGCCGCTCCGCCAGCCAGGTGGGTACCCGCAGCAGTTCGGCGGTGCCGTAGTACGGCAGCATCGGCACGAGATAGCCGATGTACTGGTCGGCGATCCCGCCGAACCCGGAACGGCTGTGCCACAGCCCGCCCAGGTCACCGAGGAACCGGCCGGGGGCCGTGACGACACCCAGCTTGGTGTCGAAGGTCATCCGCCCCGGCGACACCGCCAGGAACGCCACGAAGGCGGCGGCCCAGAACCCCAGGAGCCAGCGCCGGGAGCGCGCCTGCGGCGGGCCGTCGGCGGGGACGGTGGGCTCGGGACCCGGGCCGTCCGGGGCCGCGGGCCGGGGTGGGTGGACAGCGCTGGTCATGAACACCGCCGGAGAATGAGGAGGAGGTTCCAGGTGGCGAATTCCCGCAGTACGGGAATGCGCGGCACGAGCTGGGGAAGGACGGGCCAGTAACGGGAGCGTGCGGATACGACGGTCACGTCACTACGGCTCCGGACATGGCGCAGCGTCTCGCCGACGCCGATCCGGAAGAGGTTGTCGCCGAGGCGGTGCTTGGCCGGGCGGCCGGTGCGGCGCTCGTAGCGGCTCCGGGCGCGCTCGGCGCCCAGATAGTGCCACGGAGCCCACTCGTGGCCGCCCCAGGGCGAGTGCCAGTTGGTGAAGGAGACGTAGATCAGGCCGCCCGGGCGGGTCACCCGGGCCATCTCGCTGAGAAAGGTGTGCGGATCGGCGACGTGCTCCAGCACATTGGAGGAGAAGCAGACGTCCGCCGCACCGTCGGCCAGCGGCAGCAGATAGCCGTCGGCGACGACGGTGTCCGCGCGCTCGCCGGGAGTGAGCTCGGCCGTGTCCGGTTCGAAGAGGTAGCCGTGCGCACCGCGCCGGCGGAACTCACGGGTGAAGTACCCGTCGCCGCCGCCGATGTCCACGACGACCTTGCCCCGGACCGGACCGTGCCGCTCCACCTGGTCCGCGGCGTCGCGGGCCAGCAGGGTGTACGCCGTCGCCGGGTCGCCCTGCTCCCGCATGAACGCGCGGAACAGGGCGACCGAGCGCCGGAAGGAAGGGTCTTTCACGCGCTCGCACCGATCGCCGGGGCGCTCACGCCGCTGGTCGCCTCGGCGGCGACCGCCATGAACTGCCGGACACTGCTGGTCCACCGGAACGCGGCGGCGCGCTCCCGCGCGGCCTTGCCCATCGCCTCGCGCCGCTCGTCGTCCAGGGCGAGCGAGCACCAGGCGGCGGCGAAGGAGGACGCGCCCTGGGCGAGGATGCCCGTGACGCCGTCCTCGACGGAGTCGCGCAGCCCCGGTACGTCGAAACCCAGGGTCGGGGTGGAGCGTGCGCCGGCCTCCGTGACGACCAGCCCCCACCCCTCGACGGCCGCCGGATGCAGCAGCATCCACGACGCGCAGAGCAGCCGGTGCTTCTCCGCCTCGGTCACATGACCGGCGAACTCCACGCCGGGACCGGCGAGCCGCTCCAGGCGGGCCCGCTCGGGGCCGTCGCCGACGATGACGAGGCGGCCGCCGGTGACCGGCCGGACCCGCTCCCACAGCTGGAGCAGCAGATCGATGCGCTTGTAGTCGACGAGCCGGCCGAGCGCCAGGAACAGCGGGGTCTCGGACCGGTCGCCCTGCGGGCTCGGCTCCTCGACGCCGTTGTGCACCACCCTGATCCGGTGGTCGGGCACACCCAGGTCCCGCAGCGCGCCCGCCGTGGACGGGGACACCGCGATCATCAGGTGGTCGCGGTAGGCCCGGGACAGGGCCCAGTGCTCCAGCCGCCGTCCGGCCCGCGCCACCGGCATGGGGAATCGCATGTCCCACAGGTCGGTGTGCACATGGTTGACGAGGCACACGGTGGGCCCGCGATGCCACAGGGGGGCGAGATACGGCATGCCGTTGCAGACCTCGACCAGCAGGTCGCAGTGGCCGACCTGCCGGGCGAAGGCGGACCGGGCACCGAGGTAGTGCCCCAGGGAGCCGCCCGCCGAGACGACTCGGTAGGGCCTGCGGGCGGCCTGGCCGCCGCACAGGAGGGTGACGTCGTGGCCCTGCTCGGTGAGGCCCGAGGCGAGCCGGTCGATCAGCAGCTCGGAGCCGCCGGCGGCCGGGTTGCCCAGGTCGCGGTGGGCGAGGAAGACGATGCGTCGCGGGGCCGCGGGGACCCTGGAGGACGCCGGGCCCTGACCCTGGCGCGTGACTGCATCGAGCAGTGGGGGAGGTACGTGCTGGGGCATGGGCGCTCCAACTCGGCTCGGGGTGCGGGGACTCGGGATGAGCGGAAAGAGGGGGGAGGGTATCCGCGGACGGTGGAGAAAGGAGTGAGCAGGAAGGACGGAGGGGCAAACGGGGCGGGGCGGGGATCGCGCATGATGGGACGGAAAAGGGAGACCGGGGGGCCGTGCTCTGGTGGGGATAGACAGTTTTCGGCACGGGTTACCGCCCGGCTACTCACCGGCGCAACAACTTGCGGGTAACTCAGGTGTGCGTACTCGTCATCATGTGAGTGTTTTGGGTCTCCGGCGTCTCTCGGCGCCCCCGGACCACGAGGACGACCCCCACGACGGTGAGTACCAGCCCCAGCCCGGCCGCTCCGATCGGCGCGGTCTCGCCGAGCATCGCCAGCCGGTCGCTGTCCGCCGACGCCAGCTCGACCTGCTTCTTCTGCGTCGCCTCGGTGAACTCCACCCGCTTGCTCTCCAGCAGCACCACGGCGTCCTTCTTCGAGCCGGGCGCGCGCAGCGTCTTCTTCGGGCCGATCGCCGCGTTGATGATGCGGCCGGTGCGCTTGTCCACGACCAGCTCGATGCCGCTGTTGGAATACCACTCCTCGGCCAGCACCTGGGGCGTCTTCTTCCGGTCCACGAGGACACCGGGCACCTGACGCACCCCGGTCCTGGTGGGCTCGACCTCGCCCTTGAAGAGGTAGCCGGCGTAGCCCTGGATCTCCTTCTCACCCTCGAAGGAGAGCCGCACCACACCGCCGAGCGTGCTGTCCCACCAGCGATAGGCGCGCTTCTCGACGTCGAAGGGGAACTTGAGGTAAGCCTCCCCGTCGAAGGTCGGGGACTCCTCGCAGCAGTGCACCGGCTCGTTGGTGGTGCGGTCGGTCACCCAGCGCTCCAGCGTCCACTGGAGGGCGTCGCGGGGATCGGAGGCGGGCAGCGTCCTGTCGTGGTCGACGGACGTGGACACGTCCCAGACGGCGTTGCCGCTCTTCTCGCTGTCGGCCACGTCCCCGCGCACCTGCCGGGTGATCGTGATCGTCTGGTCGTCGACCGTCTCCACCTCACCGGTGTCGAAATAGCTGCCGGTCCCGGTGAACACGGTGGTGGTGTCGGTGTCGATGGGGGTGCGCTTGGCATGCGGCTGGACATACCAGACGAGCAGTGGCGCGAGGACGAGCAGAAAGACCCCCGCCCCCAGCAGAACGAGCGAGAGGGGTGAAGCATTGCGGCGCATCCGGGCACTCCTGGGTCGAAATCTCTTCGCGGAGGTGCACGGGCCCCGGGCCGGTCAGCCCTTGATTGGCGTGAACAGTAGGCAAGGCCTTGACGAGATGTCAATGACCTGTCGACACTGTGTGCCAGCCGGAGGGGCCCGGCTCACGGGGTGGGGATCGCCTCCAGCAAGGAGCTGACCCGACTATGCGCAGATTCATCGCCGCTCTCGCCACCGCACTGGTGGCCGCGGCGCTCGCCACAGGTGCGGCGGTCGGTGTCGTGGCACTGCTCGACGCCACTCCCGACCAGCCCAATACGCCACTGATCAGCTACGACACCGCACCGGCGGCTCCATGACGCGCACGGCCTGGCAGGAGGTGCCCCGGTCCCAACTGGACCGGTTCGCCACCATCGCCCTGTCCGAGGCCCCGGAGCTCGCCCAGACGATCCTGCAGGCGATCCGCCGGGACTACCCCTACCTCCACCTGGTCGAGGACGAGTCCGGTGAGCCGCTGGCCCTGGTCGGCATCCGCCGTGCCATCGAGGGGTTCGTCGACAACCTCACCTCCGGCGCGCACCCCCGGGTGCCGCCGGAGATGTTCCAGGAGTTCGGGCGGGGTGAAGGCCTGGAGGGCCGCAGCCTCGACTCGCTCCAGGCCATCTACCGCTTCGGCGTCCGGCTCACCTGGCGCAGGCTCGCCGAGATCGGCCAGCAGATCGACATCCCGGCGCCCGCCATGTACGAGCTGGCCGAATCGGGATTCGAGTATCTGGACGGACTCGTGGAACAGTCGGTACGGGGTTACGCCGAGGCTGCCGCCCGGCGCGCCAGCGAACGCCTCCGCCTTCAGCGCCAGCTGATCGAGATGCTGCTCATGGAGCACCGCGTCGAATCGACCCGGACCCTGGCCGAGCGGGCCGCCCGCATCGGCTGGGCACTCCCCGAGACGATCGCGGTGGGCGTCCTCATCCGCCCCGCCCGGGAGGCGGTGGCCCCGGCGGTCGGCCAGGGCATCCTGCTGGAGATGGAGAGTGAGCAGCCGCGCATCGTCATCCCGGATCCCGACACGGCCGGGCGCGCGGAGACCCTGCGCCGGGCCACGGCGGGCTGGTCCGGAGCGATCGGTCCGGCCGTGCCGCTGGCAGCCGCGGCGACCTCGCTGCGCTGGGCGGAGACCGCGGTCCAGCTGATCAAGAAGGACCTGCTGCCGCAGGGCGAGGTGCTGCACTGCACCGAGCGGACGGAGGAGCTGGTGCTGCTGCCGGCCCAGGAGCTGATCGACGCCTCCGCCCGCCGCTGCCTCGCCCCGCTGGACGGCCTCAGCCCGACCCAGTCGCGGCGGCTGGCCGAGACCCTGCTCGCCTGGATCGAGACCCCCGGCGGAGCCCCCGAGGTGGCGGCCCGTCTCGGCGTCCACCCCCAGACGGCCCGCTACCGGCTGCGGCAGATCCGCGAGCTGTGGGGCGATGCCATCGACGAACCGGACCAGCGTTTCGAGATGCTCCTCGTGCTCCGCGCTCAGCGGCTGAGGGGCGAGCTTGCCCCGGCCCGGGACTGAGACCGGACCCGCAGCGGCCCGCACGTCCCCCGGACGTGCGGGCCGCTGCGGGTCTGCCGGGATCAGACCGGGGTGACGTACGCCCCGGCGATCCCGCCGTCGACCAGGAAGTCCGTGGCGTTCACGAACGAGGAGTCGTCGCTCGCCAGGAACGCCACGGCGGCGGCGATCTCCGTCGGCTCGGCGAACCGCCCGACCGGGATGTGGATCAGCCGCCGCGCGGCCCGCTCCGGGTCCTTGGCGAACAGTTCCTGGAGCAGCGGGGTGTTGACCGGCCCGGGGCACAGGGCGTTGACCCGGATCCCGTCGCGCGCGAACTGCACGCCCAGCTCGCGCGACATCGCCAGCACCCCGCCCTTGGACGCGGTGTACGAGATCTGCGAGGTGGCCGCGCCCATCCGGGCCACGAAGGACGCCGTGTTGATGATGGAGCCCTTGCCCTGCGCGCGCATGTAGGGAATGGCCGCCTTGCAGCAGAGGTAGACCGAGGTGAGGTTGACCTCCTGCACCCGCTTCCAGGCCTCCAGGCCGGTGTCCAGGATGGAGTCGTCGTCCGGCGGCGAGATCCCCGCGTTGTTGAACGCGATGTCGATCGAGCCGTAGGCGTCGAACGCGGCCTTGAAGAGCGCGTCGACCTGCTCGGCGTCGGTGACGTCGGTACGGACGAAGAGCCCGGCGGCCTCCTCGGCGGCGGCCTTCCCGCGCTCCTCGTCCACATCGGCGCAGACGACATGGGCGCCCTCGGCGGCCAGCCGCCGCACGGTGGCCAGGCCGATGCCGCTGCCGGCTCCGGTGACGACGGCGGTGCGGCCGACCAGGCGGCGGCAGACGGAAGAAGTGTCGGTCATGGTGCTCAGGCCTCCGTGCTGATGAAGACGTTCTTGGTTTCGGTGAAGGCGGCCAGCGCGTCCGGGCCGAGCTCGCGGCCCAGCCCCGACTGCTTGTAGCCGCCGAAGGGGGTCGAATAGCGCACGCTGGAATGCGAGTTGACGGAGAGGTTGCCTGCCCGCAGTCCCTGGCCCACGCGCAGCGCGCGGCCGACGTCCCGCGTCCAGACCGAGCCGGCGAGCCCGTAGTCGGTGGCGTTGGCCAGCCGCAGCGCGTCCGCCTCGTCCTCGAACGGCAGCACCACCGCCACCGGACCGAAGACCTCCTCGACGGCCACCGGCGCATCGGGCGAGACCCCGGCGAGAACGGTCGGCGGATACCAGAACCCGGGCCCCTCGGGGGCTTTGCCGAGCATCGCCCGTACGCCGTCGGCCTCCCGGCCGCCGTCGACGAGCCCGCGGACCCGGTCCCGCTGGACGGCCGAGATCAGCGGCCCCATCTGCGTCCTCTCGTCGGCCGGGTCGCCCACCACCACGGCGGACACGGCCGGGACGAGAGAAGCGAGGAAGCGGTCGTACGCCGACCGCTCGACCAGAATCCGGGTACGGGCGCAGCAGTCCTGACCGGCGTTGTCCAGGAAGGACATCGGGGCGGCGGCCGCCGCGGCCTCCACGTCGGCGTCGGCGAAGACGACGTTGGGGCTCTTGCCGCCCAGCTCCAGGGTGAGCCGCTTCACGCGCTCGGCGCAGCGGGTCATGATGTGCTTGCCGGTCCGGGTGGAGCCGGTGAACACGATCTTCGCGACGCCCGGATGCTCGACCAGAGCACTTCCGGCCACCGGGCCCTCGCCGGGCAGCACCTGGAACAGCCCCTCGGGAAGGCCTGCCTCCAGGGCGAGTTCGGCCAGCCGCAGCGCGGTCAGCGGGGTCGTCTCGGCGGGCTTGAGGAGGACGGCGTTGCCCGCCGCGAGGGCCGGGGCGAGGCCCCAGGCGGCGATCGGCATCGGGAAGTTCCACGGGGCGATGACCCCGACGACTCCCAGCGGCTCCAGGACGGTGAAGTCGATGCCGCCCGCCACCGGGATCTGCCGGCCCAGCAGCCGTTCGGCCCCGCCCGCGCTGTAGTCGAGCAGGTCGCGGACGTTGCCCGCCTCCCACCGGGCGTTGCCGATGGTGTGTCCGGCCTCGCGGACCTCCAACTGTGCCAGTTCCTCGATGTGTTCGTCGACGACGACGGCGAAGCGGCGCAGCAGGCGGGCGCGGTCTGCGGGTGCGGCGGCGGCCCAGGAGCGCTGGGCGGCCGCCGCGCGGACGACGGCGGCGTCCACATCGGCGGCGGTGGCGGCCGGGACGGTGGCGATGACCTCGGCGGTCGCCGGGTTCAGGACGTCCAGGGTGGGTTGTGACACGTACGGACCCCGATCAGGGAAGCGGGTGGTGGTCTGAGGCGTGCTGCCGTCAGAGGCGTTCGAAGGAGCGGCGCAGCTCCCAGTCGGTCACCGCGGAGTCGTAGGCGGTGAGTTCGACCTTCGCCATGTTCAGGTAGTGCGCGACGACCTCCTCGCCGAAGGCCTCCTTGGCGATGGGGCTGGCCTCCCACAGCTCGGCCGCCTCGCGCAGGGTCGTCGGCACCTGGTCGTAGTCCGCGGTGTACGCGTTGCCCGTACAGGCCTCGGGCAGCGGCAGCCGGTGCTCGACCCCGTACAGTCCGGCGGCGACCAGCCCGGCGACGGCCAGGTGCGGGTTGACGTCGCCGCCGGGCAGCCGGTTCTCGAAGCGCATCGAGCGCCCGTGGCCGACGACCCGCAGGGCGCAGGTGCGGTTGTCGACGCCCCAGGCGACGGCGGTCGGGGCGAAGGAGCCGGGCTGGAAGCGCTTGTAGGAGTTGATGTTGGGCGCGTAGAGGAGGGTGAAGTCGCGCAGGGCGGCGAGCTGGCCGGCCAGGAAGTGGCGCATCAGCTCGGACATGCCGCCCTCACCGTCGCCCGCCATCATGTTCTCGCCGTCCGCGTCGGTGAGCGAGAGGTGGATGTGGCAGGAGTTGCCCTCGCGCTCGTCGTACTTGGCCATGAAGGTCAGCGAGACGCCCTCCTGGGCCGCGATCTCCTTGGCGCCCGTCTTGTACACGGCGTGCTGGTCGCAGGTCGTGAGCGCCTCGTCGTAGCGGAAGACGATCTCGTGCTGGCCGGGATTGCACTCGCCCTTGGCGGACTCGACGGTCAGCCCCGCCTGCTGCATCTCGTTGCGGATGCGGCGCAGCAGCGGCTCGATGCGGCCGGTCCCGAGGATCGAGTAGTCGATGTTGTACTGGTTGGCCGGGGTCAGCCCGCGGTAGTCGCGGTCCCAGGCCTCCTCGTAGCTGTCCCGGAAGACGATGAACTCCAGTTCCGTGCCCACCTGGGCCGTACAGCCCAGCTCCGCCAGCCGGTCGAGCTGGCGGCGCAGGATCTGCCGCGGGGCGGCCACCACGGGACTGCCGTCGTGCCAGGCGAGATCCGCGATCAGCAGGGCGGTCCCCTCGTGCCAGGGGACGGGGCGCAGGGTGGCGGGGTCGGGGACCATGCCGAAGTCGCCGTAGCCGTTCTCCCACGAGGACATCGCGTAACCGTCGACGGTCCGCATCTCGGTGTCCACGGCCAGGAGGTAGTTGCAGCCCTCGGTCCCGTGCTCCAGCACCTCGTCCAGGAAGAACCCGGCCGCGAACCGCTTCCCCTGGAGCCGGCCCTGCATGTCGGGGAAGGCCAGCACCACGGTGTCTATCGACCCGTCCGCGACCCGTGAGCGGAGCTCGTCGACGCCGAGCGGGGGTGTGCGGTCTGCCACGGGATGCCTCCTTGGGTGAACCGGGAGGCATAAGGTATGACAGAGAACCATTGCTTGGGAAGGGGATTCGCCAGTGGTCACGAGCTCAAGAGCGGACGGCACCCGTCCGGCGGCAGCCGCCACCGATGCGGCGGTCGGTGAGCCGGACGCGGCGACCGGCCGGTTGGACTCCGTGCTGCGGCCCGTCCGCGCGGGCAACGGCTTCGAGGAGGCGCTGGAGCAGGTCCTCCAGCTGCTGCGCCTCGGCCTGGTCCCGCCCGGCGAACGGCTACCCTCCGAACGTGAGTTGTCCCAGCACCTGCGGATCAGCAGGGTGACGCTGCGCGAGGTCCTCAAGGTCCTCCAGGACCAGAGCATGGTCGAGAGCCGCCGCGGACGCTACGGAGGAACGTTCGTCCTGCCGCGCACCGCCGCCCCCGACGGCAGCGACGAACTGCGCCGCCGCATCGCCGCCGTCGACGTGGAGGACACCCTGCGCTTCCGTGAGGTGCTGGAGGCCGGAGCGGCCGGCCTGTGCGCCGAGGGGCTCGCGGCCGACGGCGAGCTGCGGCTGCGGGGAGCGCTCGACGCCACGCAGGGCGCCCGGCTGGAGGACTACCGACGCCAGGACACCCTGCTGCACCTCACGCTCGCCGAGCTCTCCGGCTCCCGCACGCTCGCCGCGCAGTACGCCGCCGTCCGGGCCACCCTCAACGAGCTGCTCGACTGCATCCCGCTGCTGGTGCGCAACCTGGAGCACTCCCAGCAGCAGCACGCGGCCGTCGTCGAGGCGGTGCTCGACCGGGACGCGGACGCGGCGCGCGAGATGATGCGCGAGCACTGCGGCGGCACGGCCGCCCTGCTGCGCGGCTTCCTCGCCTGAGCCGGCCCTGAAGGGGTCGGCGGCGAATCCGTAACCACTCTTTAACGCACGACCCTTGCCATCCGCTCCCACGTTCCACAAAGGTGTGCCGACGAACCTTTGATCGAAGCAGTTCCATCGATGAAGTCGACACACACATCTGGAGCGCCTCATGGCTCAGGGAACCGAAACACCCGCCGGACCACCCGGTGACGCGAGCCCGGGGAAGTCCGGCACGGACGCGTACCTCCACCGCCGGACCCTGCGCCGGGGCAGCGCCGGCTGGCTCCTGCTGACCGGCCTCGGCGTCGCCTACGTCGTCTCCGGCGACTTCTCCGGCTGGAACATCGGCCTGTCCAAGGGAGGCTTCGGCGGACTCGCCGTGGCCATGGTCCTGATGGGCGTCATGTACGCGTGTCTGGTCTTCGCGCTGGCCGAACTCTCCGCCATCCTCCCCACGGCGGGCGGCGGTTACGGCTTCGCCCGGCGGGCGCTCGGCACCTGGGGCGGCTTCCTGACCGGCACGGCCATCCTCATCGAGTACATCCTCGCCCCCGCCGCCATCTCCCTCTTCATCGGCGACTACGTCGAATCGCTCGGCCTGTTCGGCCTCACCTCCGGCTGGCCCGTCTACCTCGCCTGCTTCGCGATCTTCATCGGCATTCACCTCTGGGGCGTCGGCGAGGCGCTCCGCTTCAGCCTGGTGGTGACCGCGATCGCGGTGGCCGCGCTGCTGATCTTCGCCGTCGGCGCGTTCACCGAGTTCGACGCGGGCCGGCTCAACGACATCCCGGCCGACGCCTCCGCCTTCGGCTCCTCCTCCTGGCTGCCGTACGGGCTCCTCGGGATCTGGGCGGCCTTCCCCTTCGGCATGTGGTTCTTCCTCGGGGTGGAGGGCGTGCCGCTCGCCGCCGAGGAGGCCAAGGACCCGGTCCGTTCGATGCCCAAGGCCCTGGCCATCTCGCTGGCCGTGCTGGTCTTCCTGGCCCTCATCACCTTCGTCTCCGCCACCGGCGCCCAGGGCGCCAACGCCATCAAGGAGGCCGGGAACCCGCTCGTGGTGGCCCTCCAGGGCGACGGCGAGCCGACCGCGCTGAGCCGCTTCGTGAACTACGCGGGCCTCGCGGGGCTCGTCGCCTCCTTCTTCTCCCTGATCTTCGCCGGTTCCCGCCAGCTGTTCGCCCTCTCCCGGGCCGGCTACCTGCCGCGCTTCCTCTCGCTGACCAACCGCCGCAAGTCGCCCTATCTGGGCCTGCTGATCCCCGGCGTCCTCGGGTTCATGCTCGCCGCCTGGAGCGGCAACGGCGGCCGGATGCTGAACGTCGCCGTCTTCGGCGCCACCATCAGCTACGCGCTCATGGCGCTCTCCCATCTGGTGCTGCGCCGCCGGGAACCGGAACTGCCGCGTCCCTACCGCACCCCCGGCGGCGCGCTCACCTCGACCGTGGCCCTGGTTCTGGCATGCTCGGCCCTGGTGGCGACCTTCCTGGTGGACCGCGACGCGGCGTTCATCGCGCTCGGCGTGTACGCGGTGGCCCTGGCCTACTTCGCCTTCTACAGCCGCCACCGGCTGGTCGCGGGAGCCCCGGAGGAGGAGTTCGCCGCACTGGCGGCGGCCGAGGCCGAACTCGCCCGCGACTGAGCTCGCCGGCGCCCCCGGCCGTCGACGCGATCCCCCCGACCCGAAGGAGTTCGTTCCATGTCCCGGCCCGTCATCGGCATCAGCACCTACCAGGACCCGGCCCGCTGGGGCGTGTGGGAGATGCCCGCGGTGCTGTTGCCCGCCGGCTACCCACGCCTCGTCCGGGCGGCGGGCGGACTCGCGGTGCTGCTGCCGCCCGACGACGCCGAGGGTGCGGCCCGCGACACCGTCGCCGCCCTGGACGGGCTGGTGATCGCCGGGGGAGCGGACGTCGAGCCGGCTCGGTACGGGGCGGTCGCCGACCCCCGTACCGGGCCCCCGGCCCGCGAACGCGACGCCTGGGAGCTGGCGTTGATCCGGGCGGCGATCGACCAGCGGGTCCCCCTGCTCGGCATCTGCCGGGGCATGCAGCTGCTGAACGTCGCCCTCGGCGGCACCCTGATCCAGCACCTGGAGGACCACACCGGCGGCCTCGGCGTCTTCGGCAGCCACCCGGTGACCCCCGTGACCGGCACCGGATACGCGGACGCCGTACCGGAGACCGTCATGGTGCCCGCCTACCACCACCAGGCGGTCGACCGCCTCGGCGGCGGCCTGGTGGCCTCGGCCCACGCCCCGGACGGAACGGTGGAGGCCGTGGAGCTCCCCGGGCACGGGAGCCTGGTGCTCGGCGTGCAGTGGCACCCGGAGATGGGCGAGGACACCCGGGTCATGGCCGCCCTGGTCCGGGCGGCCGGGGAGCGGGCGGCGCCGACCCCTCGAACCTCGGACCGGAGAAGTCGGGCCCCGCGAACGCCGGTGAGCTGAAGCGGGAGTCGCGGCCCTCGCCCGTACCCGGCACGGACCCCGCCGCCCCGGCGAGCTCCTGGAGGAGGAACGGCCGGATCCCCCGGTCGCGCAGCGCCACGAGCCACGCCTCACGGGCGTCCGCGAGAGCGGGGGAGAGGGACGGGGAGGGGGACAGGCCGGGCGCGGCCGCCGCGTCCGCGGCCGACTGCCTCGCCGCCGTGCGGTAGACGGCGACCACGCTGATCAGAGCCGTGACCGCCGCGACCAGCAGACTGAGCCGGCCGACGCCGACGAGGGTGCCCGCCAGGGCGGGCAGGGCATCGGCGAGCCGCAGCCCGTACCCGAGGAGCAGGAACGTCGCCGCGGCCACGGCGGCGAGCACCGGCGTCAGCACCCCCAGGACCGCCAGCACCCCGGCCCCCGGCCGCTCCTGATCGCCCGGCCCGGAGAGCGGCGACGCCCCGGCGCCTCCTCGCCCGCCCCGCGCCCGGAGCCGCAGGGCCGCGTACCGCCGGTACTCCGCCTCGGCGGCGGGAGCCGTGCGCCCCAAGGCCGCCAGACCCCGGACCCGCAGCCGGTCGCCGGGGACTCCCGAGCGCTCCAGCAGGCGTCGGATCTCCGGGGAGGCGATCACCTCGTCGAGCGCGCTCGCGTAGTCGGATCTGTCCTCGTCCCCGAGCCGGGAAGGTCTGCCCATGCTGTCCCTCGGTCGATACGTGTGCGGTGGGTGGCCGTGAAGGCGGCGCGGGGAGTGCGCACGTGCAGTGTGCGCACTCCCCGCGGTGCTGCCGGGTGGTGCGGGGTCTAGGGCCCGTCGTCGAACTTCCGCCTGCCGGGCGACGACGGCAGGTTGACGACAGGTCCCTAGAGGTGCTGCACGACCGCGGGCATGAGGTCCTGGAAGGTCCGCCCGTCCGCCGGTGCGCCGATCGCGGTCATCTGCCAGCCCGAGCCGGTCCGCTGCACCTTGGCCATGATCTGGGCGGTGTGCCGCCCGCCGCCGGTCAGCGTGTACCGGGCCAGCTCCTGGCCGTTGCTCTCGTCGACCAGCCGGCAGAAGGCCGCCTCGACCTCCTCGAAGGTCTGGCCGGTGAACGAGTTCACCGTGAAGACGATCTGGTCCACATGGGCCGGCACGCGTCGCAGGTCGACGACGATGGACTCGTCGTCGCCGCCCTGGCCCGCCCCGCCGACCCGGTTGTCCCCGGTGTGCTGGACCGAGCCGTCGTCGCTGGTCAGGTGCTGGAAGAAGACCACGTCCTGCGGCGCCTGGCCCGCGAAGAGCACCGCCGAGGCGTCCAGGTCGATCTCGCGGGCGGTCAGCCGCGCCAGAAAACCCTTACGGGGAGCGGACTTCCAGCCCAGCCCCATCCGTACGACGCCGAGCTCGCCGCCGCCGGACTTGGTGAGGCTGACCTGCTGGCCCTTGGTGAGGTTGATCGTCATCGTTCCGCCTTCTGTGATCGGATCCGTGCGGCTCAGAGACTGACGCCGAAGTCGGCGACGATGCCGCTCAAGCCGGATGCGTAACCCTGCCCGACCGCACGGAACTTCCACTCCGCGCCGTGCCGGTACAGCTCGCCGAAGACCATCGCCGTCTCGGTGGAGGCGTCCTCGCTGAGGTCGTAGCGGGCGATCTCCGCGCCACCCGCCTGGTTCACCACCCGGATGTAGGCGTTGCGGACCTGGCCGAAGCTCTGGCCCCGGCCCTCCGCCTCGTGGATCGAGACCGGGAACACGATCTTGGCGACGGTCGCGGGCACCGAGGCGAGGTCGACCTTGACGATCTCGTCGTCGCCCTCGCCCTCACCGGTGAGGTTGTCGCCGGTGTGCTCGACCGAACCGTCGGGGCTCTTCAGGTTGTTGTAGAAGATGAAGTGCTCGTTGGACAGCACCTTGCCCGCCTCGTCGCAGAGCAGCGCGCTCGCGTCCAGGTCGTAGTCGGTGCCGGTGGTGGTGCGGACGTCCCAGCCGAGACCGACGAGGATCGCGGTCAGCCCCGGAGCCTCCTTGCTCAGCGAGACATTTCCGCCCTTGGCGAGGCTCACGCCCATGTTGTTCTCCCTTGTGCGGTGACGGGTGTTCCCGTGGTGGCGGCCACGCCAGGGGTGACGGCGCGGGCACGCTGCGGTCCTGGAGGAAATCTACAGCACTGTAGATTTCCGGGGCCAGGAGGCGAGCGGCGGGGCACGCGTGGTCCCGCGCCGGTCGGTGGCCGCTCCCTCCGTCACTGGATACGATTCCCCGATGCCCGGCGGGTGCGACGCCACGGCCGGGTGGCCGAACGGAGAGAGCCGGGCGGCGAGAGCGAGAAAGGGGCCGTGCCGTGGACGCCGAAGGAGCCGGGGGCGAGCGCGAGACGCCCGCCCGCAGGCGCGGCCAGGGCGAGCTGGAGGCCCAGGTGCTGTCGGTGCTGGGCGAGGCGAGCGAACCGGTGACCGCCGGCTGGGTGCTGGAGCGGCTCGGCGCCGGTCTGTCGTACAGCACCGTGATCACGATCCTGACGCGGCTGCACGCCAAGCAGGCGGTCTCGCGCACCGGGCGGGGGCGTCCCGTCCTGTGGGAGCCCGTGGCGAACGAGGCGGGGCTCGCCGCCCTGCGGATGCGCCGGCTCCTGGACAAGCAGAGCGACCGCGACGCGGTGCTCTCCAGCTTCGTCTCCGTCCTCTCCTCCCACGACGAGGACCTGCTGCGGGCGCTGCTTGCCGAGAGCGGCCCCGACGGCACCGGAGCGCCCTCGGACCGGCCGGAGCGCTGACGATGGGCGTCTTCGTCTACCTGCCCCTCGTGCTGCCCCTGACGGCGTTGCCGATCGCGCGCCTGGCCGAACAGCACCTGCACCCCCGCAGGGCCGCCCGGCTGCTGACCACCGTCGCCGTGATCCTCGCCTCCTGCAGCCTGGTGTGCCTCGGGCTGCTGGTGGTCGTGGGCACCGCCCAACTGCCCGGCAACCCGCTGCCCGACGGCTGGTCCGACGACGAGGTCCGCGAGGCCGTGCCGCACGACGCGTTCGCGGGCAAGGCGTCCATCCTGGCGCTCGTCGTCGTGACGGCGGCCTGCGGATTCACCGTCCACCGCCACTACCGTTTCCGGGCCCGGGCCCACCGGGCGCTCGCCGGTCTGCGAGGGGACGACGACGTTGCCGTGCTGCCCGACGACGTCCCGTACGCCTACGCGCTCCCCGGTTCCCCGGGGCGGGTGATGGTCTCCACGGCCATGCTCGCCTCCCTCGAACCGGCCGAGCACCGGGCGCTGTTCGCCCATGAGCGGGCCCATCTGGCGGGACGCCACCACCGCCTCCTGCTCGCGACCCGGCTGGCCGGCTGCGTCAACCCCCTGCTGTGGCCGCTGCTCGGGGTGCTGGTCTACAGCACGGAGCGCTGGGCGGACGAGGAGGCGGCCCGGGTCACCGGCGACCGCCGGCTGACCGCACGCGCGGTCGGCAAGGCGGCGCTCGTCTCCCGCCCGGTTCCCGGCGGCGCGGCCTTTGCCGCCGCGGGGCCGGTGCCGCGCCGGGTGGCGGCGCTCCTGGGCCCGGTGCCGCCGGACCGTGGCTGGCCCCCCGCCCTCACCCCGGCCGGCGTCGCCGCGCTCGTCGCCGCCGCCGGGACGACCGTCTCCGCGCTCTCCGCGCTGAACGCGGCCGTCGCCCTGTTCCTCGTCCTGGAGGCGGCGACCCCGCTGTAGGGCGTGCCCCGCTCCGCGCGGGACACCCGCGATCGGGCCCACCGGAACCACACCCGCCCCCTCCTGTCTACACCCCTGTAGAGTTCATCGACCGCAGAGTGCGGGGCCCGTCGTACGCCGAGGGGCCGGGGCGGGAACGCGGAGGGCAGTGTGGACACGGATGGCCAAGGGCGGCGGGGAGCCGCGGCGCGGCGAGGAAGCCGCCACGGCCGACGGGCGGGAGGCGGGACCCGGCTGACCCGGCGCGGGCGGATCCTCCTGTGGTCGGCCGGTGTGCTGGCCCTGGTGATCTTGGGCGCGGCCGGAACGGGAGCCTGGGTCTACCGGCAGCTGGACGGCAACATCCACGCCGCCGACGTCGACGGAAAGATCGGCGGCGACCGCCCCGAGAACCTGAGCCCGGGCTCCAAGAACATCCTGGTCGTCGGGTCGGACAGCAGGGACGGCGACAACGCCGCGTACGGCAAGGGGCTGACGACCATGCAGTCGGACACCCTGATGGTCATGCACCTGGCCGCCGACCGGAAATGGGCCACCGTGGTCTCCCTGCCACGCGACTCCTGGGTCCGCATACCCGCGTGCGACCGGGGGGACGGGAACACCTCGGACCCGCACCGCTTCAAGATCAACGAGTCGTTCGCCATCGGAGGGTCCTCCGGCGACGTCGCGGGCGCCGCGGCCTGCACGATCAAGACGGTCGAGCAGGGCACCGGACTGCGCATCGACCACTTCGTCTCCGTCGACTTCCAGGGATTCAAGGGCATGGTGAACGCCCTGGACGGCATCGAGGTCTGCCCCGAGACGCCGATCGACGACCCCAAGGCCCACCTCGACCTCGAAGCCGGCTGCCAGACCGTCAGGGACGAGGACGCCCTCGGCTACGTCCGCACCCGCTACAGCGTCGGCGACGGCTCCGACCTCGGGCGCATCGGACGCCAGCAGGAGTTCATGGAGGCGCTCGCGGCCAAGGCGCGAAAGACCCTTACCAGCCCCGCCGACCTCTACGGATTCCTCGACTCCGCCACCCGCTCGATCACCACCGACCGGGCGCTGGCCGGCGTCAAGCCGCTGGCCTCGCTCGCCGCCGAGGTCCAGGACCTGCCGAGCGACCGGCTGACCTTCGTCACCGTGCCCAACTACGCCCGCGAGGCGGACGTGCCGACGGACAAGGCCAACGTCGTCTGGCAGTACCCGCAGGCGGGTGACCTCTTCCGGTCGCTCGCGGCGGACCGCGAGATCGACGGGAAGGCCCTGGAGAAGGCCGCGGCGAACCCGGTGTACGCCCGTTCCGTCGAGGTCAGGGTGCTCAACGGCACCGGCGTCTTTGGCCGCGCCGCCCAGGTCGCCGAGGAACTGCGCGCGCTGGGGTTCACCGTCGTCGGCACCGGAAACGCACCGCGACAGGCGGAGCGGACGGCGGTACTCCACCCGCCCGGCATGGAGAATCATGCCCGGGTGCTCACCTCCCGGCTGCACGGGGCGAAGGCGGACCAGGACGCGCGGAGCGCGGACCGGGCCCTCACCCTGATCGTCGGGCAGGACTACGACGGCGTCACCTGACGCCGCCCGGCGCCACCGCCGGGAGGCCGTCACCACCGGGGCCGTCACCTCCGGGCGGTGGGTCACCACCGCCCGGAGTGCGTCCCACACGATTCCATGGCTGGAGAATCCAGCCGGACAGGAGCCACGCGTTGTCCGCCAGTCCGGGCCCCTCAGGGCCTGACCTCCACCCTCACCGAACCGCGGCCCCGGCCCCGGCCCCGCGCAGGGCCGCCGGCCGCCTCCCGCGCGGGGCGGGTGAGCGATGACCTCCGCCCTGCTCGGCCTCCTGGCCGTCTTCGTCCTCACCGCCGGGACCGGCTACTTCGTGGCCCAGGAGTTCGCGTACGTCTCCGCGGACCGGCTGACCCTCGCCCGGGAGGCCGCGGCCGGGGACAAGCGGGCCGCCCGCGCGGTGAACGTGCTGGAGCGCCTCTCGTTCATGCTGTCCGGCGCGCAGCTCGGCATCACCGTCACGGGACTCGTCGTCGGCTTCCTCGCCGAACCGTCCGTCTCCGCCCTCCTGCGGCCCGCCCTGAGCGGCATGGGCCTCCCCGACGGCCTGGTCTCGGGCATCTCCGTGGTGCTCTCCTTCGTGGTGGCGACCGTCATCCAGATGGTCCTCGGCGAACTCGCCCCCAAGAACCTCGCCCTCGCCGTACCCGAGTCCATGGCGAAGTCCCTCGCCGCCTCCACCCTGGTCTACCTGCGGGTCGTCGGCCCCGTGATCCACGTCTTCGACAGCGTCGCCAACCGGCTGCTGCGCCGGATCGGCATCGAACCGGTCGAGGAGCTCCACCACGGCGCGACCCTGGAGGAGCTGGGACACCTCATCGGCGAATCCCACGAACAGGGCGAACTGCCGGCCGCCACGGCCGAGCTCATGGACCACGCCCTGGAGTTCTCCGAGCGGACCCTGGGCGAGGTGATGATCCCGCGCGCCGACGTGGCGTTCGTCCGCCGGGACGCCCTCGCCACCGAGGCCGTCGAGCTGATCGCCCGGCACGGGCACTCCAACTACCCGGTGCTCGGGGACCACCCGGACGACCCGGCCGGAGTCCTGGGCGTACGGGAGCTGATGCGGCTGCCCGCTGCCGACGTCGGGCGCACCGCTGTCGGCTCCCTGGCCCGCCGCCCCCTCCTGCTGCCCGAGCTGCTCAAGCTCCCGGCGGCGGTCGCGCAGATGCGTGAGCGCGACGACGAGTTCGCCGTGGTCCTGGACGAGCACGGCGGTCTCGCCGGGATCGTCACCTACGAGGACATCGCGGAGGAACTCGTCGGGGACATCGCCGACGAGTCCGACACCGTCGTGGAACTCGCGGTCCCCGACGGCTCCGGCTGGATCGTGGACGCGGGCCGCCGCCTCGACGAGATCGAGGAGGCCACCGGCGTCGAACTGCCCCAGGAGAGCGAGGACTACGACACCCTGGCCGGACTGATCATCGACCGGCTCGGCCGTTTCCCCACCGTCGGCGACCGGCTCACTGACGGCGCGGTCCGGATCGAGGTGCGCTCCCTCGACCGGCACGTCGCGGAGTACGTCCGCATCGAGCACGAAGACCGTACAAAGCAGGCGGACCCCATCGAACACGCGGACCGCACGGAACACGCTGACCGTACCGATCGCACCGATGGCGCGGATCGCACCGATGGCGCTGACCGCACCGGACAGGAGCCCCAGGCATGAGCTTCCCCATGGCGCTCTTCGTGACCGTCCTGCTCCTGATCGGCAGCGGCTTCTTCGTCGCCGCCGAGTTCGCCCTGGTCGCCGCCAAGCGGCATCGCATGGAACAGGCCGTCGCCCGTGGGCAGCGCGGGGCCAAGGCCGCGCTCGCCGGGATGCGTGAGCTGTCGCTGATGCTCGCCGGAGCGCAACTCGGCATCACCATCTGCACACTGGGCCTGGGCTCGGTGTCCAAGCCCGCCATCTCGCACGAGCTGGACCCGCTGCTGGAGCGGCTCGGGCTGCCCGCGGCTCTCAGCTACGGCATCGCCTTCGCGCTGGCGATGATCGTCGTCGTCTTCCTGCACATGGTGGTCGGCGAGATGGCCCCGAAATCCTGGGCCATCGCCCACCCGGAGCGCTCCGCGATGCTGCTGAGCCCGGCCTTCCGGGCTGTCGTGGGCGCCGTACGCCCGCTGATCCGGCTGCTGAACGCGGTGAGCAACGCACTCGTACGGCTGTGCCGGGTCACCCCGCGCGACGAACTCACCTCCGTGCACAACCGTGACCAGCTCACCCATCTGATCGAGGAGTCCGAGCGCCTCGGGCTGATCAGCAAGGGCGACTCCGGACTGATGACCCGGTCCCTGACCGAGCCGGCGACCCCGGTCTCCGAACTCCGCATCCCGGTGGCGGGGATCGCGACCGTCCCGGCGGACGCCGGAATCGACCGCATCCTGGCCACCGCGGCCGAGGCCGACCGCACCCGCCTGCTGGTGCGGGACGGGGAGGAGGTCCTCGGATCGGTACACGCCAGGGACGCCCTCGTGGCCCGTGCCGGAGGCCGGGACGTCCTCGCCCGCGCCCTGGCCCGCCCGGTCCCCGAACTGGCCCCGGACGCGACCGCGGCACACGCGGTGGAGCAGTTGCGCGAGCGGCGGGCCACGATCGC
This sequence comes from Streptomyces sp. man185, assembly GCA_002551355.1. Lineage (GTDB taxonomy): Bacteria > Actinomycetota > Actinomycetes > Streptomycetales > Streptomycetaceae > Streptomyces. Next base: position 30,102 of record NTHE01000040.1, read on the forward strand.
CGTCGTACGGGACGGGGAGGGCAGGCTCACCGGACTGGTCAGCCTGGACGACCTGCTCGCCAGGCTGCTGCACCCGGCGACGCCCCCCGAGGCCACCGCCTGAGACAGGGCGGAGGCCACCGCCTGAGACACAGCGAGGCCGGAGCCTAGGCGTCCCGCTCGGCCGTCTCCCCGCGGATCACACGGGGAGACGGCCGGTGCGGCTCGCCGGCGCCGTCCTCGTCCTTGAGCGCCCGCTTCTCGCTCTTGAGGATGCGCGCGGCCTTCCCGGCCGACCGCATGAGGTCGGGCAGCCGCTTCACGGCCAGCACCGCCACGATCACCAGGAGAAGGAGAGTGAGCTCGCCGATCCCGAACATGGTTGCTGCTTTCTCTGGGGCGGAGCGGACACGGAGCCGGCCGGATCCCTGACGGGACGGCAGACCGTAATCTACAGGCTTGTAGAGCACCCGTGCGTGGAATCACGGATCGGGCGGCCGCCCTCAACCACCGGGCAGCAGCCGCACGGTGGCGCCCGGGAGGCGGCTCCACCAGTGGCCGTAGCGCCGGTAGACCTCCGGCTCCCGGCCGGCTAGGAACCCCACCAGCGACCGGGCCTCGACGGCGAGCCCCTCCCAGACCTCGTCGGGCAGCGGGTGGAACGCGGCCGCCTCGACGCCCCCGGCGACCGGCCGCCACACCCCGGCCACGTACCCGTCGACCAGCAGCGTCGGCAGCACGTCCCCGTTCGCACGGATCACGACCCTGCGGTACGCGGCCGGGAGGACCCGGCTCCGGTCCGCGTACGCCAGCAGGACGCTGTCCCACATCGCCATCAGCCGGGGCGGCGCGGGCGTCGTCGCGTCCGGCCGCGGAGCACCCGGCAGATCGAACAGCTCCTCGCCCTCCGGCCCCTCCAGCCGGTCCAGCTCCCCGGCGAGCTCCGCGAGCGCCGCCCGCGCCCTGGTCCGCGCGACCATCGCGAACTGCGCCACGTCCGCTACCGACGCGGGCCCGAACCCCGAGAGGTAGCGCATGACCAGCGTCCGCAGCGAAGCGGCCGATGCCTCCGGATCCGTTCGCGGGGGGCCGGTGGGCGGTGCGATGTACGAGGGACGGTGACCGAACGACCACGGCGACGCGGTGGGCGCGTGGAGCAGCGGGGTGTACTGCCGCAGCCCCCACCAGGCGCCCGGCTTCGGCGGCGCACCCAGCCGCTCGCCCAGCCAGGCCTCGCACTCGGCGGTGGTCCGGGGCCGCTCCGCGAACTCCAGCAGCCGGGGGACGAGTTCGTCGGCGTCCTCGGCCGTCAGCCCGGAGTCGGTGAAGCGGGACCCCAGCCGGGACGCGCGCACCACCGGATGCATGGCCTCCCGGAAGGCCGGGTGGTCTTCGGCGTGCACGGCATGGAGGGTGAGCCGCATCAGAGTCGCCTTGACGACGGTGTGATCCGTGAACGCCGCGTCGAGACCGGCCGGATCGAAGTCCGTGAGCCGGTTCCAGAGGGCGAGGTAGGGCGAGGCCGGCTGCTGGGCCTGGAGCGCCACCACGCGCCGCACCCCCCGGGCGGCGTCCAGCGGCTCACGCCGCAGCAGCAACTGCCGGGCGAGTGTGGAGCGGTTGAGTTCGCGCGCGGTGATGGTCATGCCGTTTTCCTCGGGTCCGTTCCTCCGGTGGTGGGGCGTCGGCCGTCAGCGCTTCTTGCCCCGATTCCCGCCGCGCCGACCCGGACCGAGGGCCGGGGCCGGGACGAGGCGGAACGCCGTGTTGAGGACATGATCGGCCACATCGCGCGAGGGCTTGTCCGTGAGGTCGGTGAGCAGCCGGGCCAGCAGGTCGAGGAGGAACGGCGAGCCCATGACGTAGCGGTTGAGCACCGGCTGGAAACCCGCGCGGCTGAAGATCAGGTCGGCGGCGGTGTTGCCCAGCCGGTAGTAGCGCCCCCAGCGGCGGTTCATCTCCATCGGATAGCCGCGCAACACCTGTTCGCGGCGGGGCCCTTGAGGGTGGGCGAGGGCGAGGGCCGCGCTCTCGGCGGCGACCTCGCCCGCCTCCATCGCCTGGGCGATGCCTTCGCCGTTCCAGGGGCTGACCATCCCGCCGGAGTCGCCGACCAGCAGAAGCCCCCGGGCGTACAGCGGGTGGCGGTTGAAACCGAGAGGCAGGGCGGCGCTGCGGACCGGGCCCTCCGCGTTCTCCTCGCGCAGCCCCCACTCCTCGGGGGTCCGGGCCAGCCACTGGTCCAGGGTGGCGCGCAGGTCCGCCTTGCCGTGCCGCCGGTGGGGGAGCGCCCCGAGCCCGACGTTGACCCGGCCGTCGCCCATCGGGAAGATCCAGCCGTAGCCGGGGAGGTACGGGCCACCGTCGGGGAAGCGGAGGTCGGCCCACAGCTCCAGGTACTCCTCCCGGGAGCGTTCGGGGCTGCGGTAGTAGCGCCGGGCGGCGGTCGCGATCTGCCGTCGGGGGTCCCGCTCCAGGCCCAGCGCCAGGGCGAGGCGGGCGGACGCCCCGTCGGCGGCGATCACGATCGGCGCGCGGAAGTCGACCGGCTCCGGGACGTCCGGGGAGTCCGAGGACGCGGCGACCCCCATGACCCGGCCCGCCCGGTCCGTCAGCGGCCGCTCCGCCTTCCAGCCGCTGTACAGCCGGGCCCCCGCCGCCACGGCGTGCCGGGCCAGGATGTCGTCGAAGTCGTGCCGGCTGCGGGAGAGGCCGAAGTCCGGGTAGCGGCCCAGCGCCGGCCACTCGATGTGCACCCGGTGCTCCCCGGCCACCCAGCGCATCCCGCGGACACGTGTCCAGCCCGGTGCCGTGATGTCGACGCCCATCCGGATGAGCTGGTGCACCGCCCGGGGGGTGAGACCGTCGCCGCACACCTTCTCGCGGGGGAAGCGGGCCTTCTCCAGGAGGATCACGTCCACGCCGGCCCGTGCCAGGTGGTACGCGGCCGAGGAGCCGGCCGGACCCGCGCCCACCACGATCACCTGGGCGTCCGCCCCCGTACGGGACGTCTCGCCCTCGTCCGTCGTCGCCGGGTCCGGTGGCAGTTCCCGCATCACAACCCCTTCGTCCAACGGCCGTTGCTCCTGCCGGGGCGGCGGCCCCGGGCAACATCATCGATCAGGACGGGCCGGGGCGGTACCCGGCGTCCGGATAACCGGGGGCGACAGGGCGAACCGGACGTCTACCATCCCTCGGTGACCACGCGACCGGACGAACAGATCAGCGACGCCCTCGACCGAGCCGACGCCGGTCTCCTCGCCCGGCGCCTCGACGCCCGCACCTGCCCGCCGGACCTGCTCGGCCGGATGGTCCGGCATCCCGCACCCCGGATACGGCACCTCGGCCTCACCCTCCTCGCCGAACGCACGGATACGCCGGCCGCTCCGAACACCTCGCACACCTCCCCCACCCCGGATACCCCGGACGTCGGTGGCAGGGGAGAGGACGGGGCCGGTCACCTTGCCCTGCCGGCGCGTCTGTTGCCCGATTCCCCGGGGGAGTCGCCCGAGGAGTCGCTCCTGCTGGCCGGACTCCACGCCCGGCTCGGGGCGCGGAGTCCACGCCACCGGCTGCCCGACTGGCGGGCGGCCCCGCTGCCCGCCCGGGTACGGATCGCCTGGCTGCGGACCGAACTCCTCGGCGACCCCACGGTCCTGCGCACGGAACCGGCGGGCGAACTCCTCTACCGGGCCGTCCGCGAGAGTGACGCGGCCCAGGCGCACCGCCCCGACCACCTCGTGGCCGAACTCGTCGGCACCGGGGACCCGGTCCTCCAGACCGAGGCGCTGCGGCTGGCCCGCGCCGGACTGCACGCCGGACTGCTCGCACCGGCGTTCACGCGCGGTCTGCTGGTCCGACTGCTGGACGCGCCCGACCACGGCGTCGTGACCGGTGCGCTGCGCGAACTCGCCGAACCCTGGGCGGCGGTGGCCCCCGTGGCCCCCTCGCTGCTGACCCGGTCGGCGGGTACCCGGGGCGGTGGGGGCGCCGACCGTGGCGCTCCGGCGGCGCTCGCGGCCGCCGCACTCGTCGCCGGAGCCCGGCACGGTCACCACACGGTGCTGTGGAGCACGGCCGAAGATCCGTCCGGGGCACCGGAGCTGCGCCGCCGGGCCGTGGAACTCCTGGGCGAACGGGCGGAACGGACCGACGTCGGCCGCCTGGTGGCTCTGGCCGCCACGGATCCCCTTCTGCTCGCCGGGCCGGTGCTGACCTGTCTGCGCGGACTGCACCGGCGCGGCCATTTCCCGGCGGATCGGGACGCCGGGCCGCTCCTCGACCTGGCCCTGGCCGACCGCACCCTGCCGGCGGAGGACCTCGCCACGGTCCTCTACACCTGCCGCCGCCCGCTGTTCGACGCCCTCACCGACGCCCCGCCCACCGCGCCGGACTGGCCGCGCCGGCTGGAGCTGCTGATCGCCCTGGAGCGGCAGGGGGCGGCCGACGTCCCCATCGGCGAGGCCGTCGCCGAGCTTCTCCCGGCCGCCCGCGCCCCGCGCCCGTTCCTCGCCGCGATCCGCGTCCTGCGCCCCCCGAAAGCCGAGGAGGCCGTGCTCGCCCTGCTGCCCACGGCTCCGGCCGCCGCGCTGGACGCCCTGGAGGCCATCGGCGGGGACCGTACGCGATCGACGCTGGCCCGAGCGTTCGGTCTCGACGGCCCGGCAGACGGCCCGGCCCCGGCCCCGGACAGCCCGTACGCGGCCACGGGCGGCTCGTGTCCGGCAGGGGACGGACCCGACCCGGCCCCGGGCGGTCCGCCCCGTCCCCCTGTCGCACCCGAACTGCGTCCCGTACGCGACCGGGCGCTGGCCCTCCTGTGGCACCTCACCCGCGACCCCGGGCAGCGGCGGGTCCTACTCGCCCGGCTCGACCCCCAGCACCTCCCGCACGACGTCGAGGCCGACCTCGGCGCCCCCGACGAGCGGGAACTCGCCCTTCTGCGCGCCCGCATTGACGTGGACGCCCCCGTGGCCGCTCTCCGCCGAATCGCGGAGTACGCCGGTACGGGGACCCTGCCCCTGGTGTCCGACCTGCTCCTGCGCATCGTGCGCGATCTCGCCGCGCCCCGCGGTCCCGACGCCGGCCCGCCCCGGCCCGGGCCGGACACCCCGTATCCCGACCTGGCACCCGTCGGCCGGGCCCGGCCGGACGGCGAACCGGAGCTACCGCCCGAGGCGTTGGAAGCGGTGCGCGCCCTCGGGAGCCGACTGCGCAAGCGGCGGTGGATCAGGCCCGTCTGCCTGCTCGACGCCCCCGACGACACCGGCGCGGGCCACGCGTTCCTGACCGCGACGCTGCTCGGCCTGCTGGAGCGCCCCGGGCTCACCGGCGGCGAACAGGCCGTGCTGCTCAAGGCCCTGCTCCAGGTCCCCGCGACCGCGTCAACCCGGGCCCGGGTGCACCGCCTGCTGCGCGTCCGCGACCCGCGCGTGCGCAAGCACGTCATCGCGCTCCTGGCCCACGACACCTCGGGCGAGGACGCGCGGGCCCTGTCCGCGACACTCGTCCCGCTGACCTCCGACCCGGACATCCGGACGGTACGGGCGGCCCTGCTGGCCCTGGGCGCGGCACGGGCCCGCTGGGCGGGCGAGGCGGTCGCCGCCTGTCTCCACCACCCGAACATGAACATCAGGAAGACCGCGGCGGCCGCTCTCCTGCACACGGGTGCGCCCGCCTCCGTCCCGCATCTCCTGCGGGTGCTCGGCCGGGACGACAACCCGGGGCTGCGGACCGCGCTGACCCGGGCGCTGCGGGCCGTCGTGGGCGACGCCTATGTCGCGACCCTCCTCGCCGCCGCCGAAGCGGCCGGGGACGAGCACGCCCGCCGGCTGCAGCTGAGCGCCCTCGACCGCGAGGTGACCGCCCGGGCCGTGCTCGCCCTCGACGCGGGGGCCTCACCGGCCGTCCCCGCCCTGCTGGCGCTCGTCGCCGACGGCGGTGTGCGGCTCGCCGTCGGCTCCGTGGCGGACCTGGCGGAACCGCTGGCCCGGCACGGAGTGCCGATGCCGCCGAACGCCCCGGGCGGGGCCCCGGCCGGGGCGGACCCGGACGTAGCGGCTCTGCTGCGGGCCGGCTGGGACCCGGCCCTCGCCCTGCGCATCGCCCGTCGGCCCGCACCCCCGGCCACCGCCGACGCCCGTGAACCGGCCGCGGCACGAGCCCTGTTGGGCCACTGGCTCGGCCTGGCCGACAGTGTCGGCCAGGCCGGTCTCCGCAGCCGCCTGGTGCGGTGTGCCCTGCGCCTGTGCCCGGGACCCTGGTCCGGCGACGAGGTGGCGGTGCTCGCCCGGCACGCCAATACGGTGACCGACGCGTTCGACGCCGCCACCGGCGCGGGAGCGGCGGCCGGTTGGACCACGCCCGAGGGGGAGCCGGCCGAGCCGCAGACGGAGTCGGCGCCGTTCGCCGGGGAGCTGATCGACATTCTGCACGCCGTCGCACCCCACCTGTCCGCCGTCCAGCGCTTCGCGGCCGTCGAGGCACTCCGCGCCCTGCCGCCCGCAGGCCCCGGCGGCTCACCCCGGCCCGGGACGGCCGCCTCCACGCTCACGTTGCTCCGGCGGCTCGGCGCGGTGCTCGTCCGCCCCGATCTCGACCGGGCGCTGGCCGCCGCCCACCTCGGCGCCGACCCCTGGCGAGCCGCGCCCGCCGTGCTCCGTGAGGCGTTCGGCGTACCCGCGGACGGGGTGGTGGCCGAGGAAGCGGCCCTGTGGCGGTCGGATCTGAGGGAGTCGGTACGGACGCCCGAAGCGCTGGCGGAGTTCCGGGAGCGTGGTGCCACCGCCGGGGCCGGAGCCTCGCGTGTTCCCGGTGCGGAGGGGGCCGGAGCTTCACGTGCCCCTGCTGCGGAAGGGATCGGCCGTACGCCCGCCGTGCCCGGGTCCAGGGACCTGCTCGTGGCCCTCGTCGAGGCGTACCCGGGGGCCGCGCCCACGGTAAGGGCGCGACTCGTCGACTGGATGACCGAACTCCAGCCGCTCGACGCGCCCGAGTGGACCATCGCCGAGACCTGGGCGGCGAGCGCGGCTGCCGGGGCCCCGTCGCGTCCGGTGCGGGCGGACGATCTCGACCAGCCCCGATCGGCCGCCCAGCGGGCCCGACTGCTGGCCATGCTCGACGCCGGGAGCCCGGAGCGCCGGACCGCCGCCGCGCTGGCGCTGCGGGGCTGGCCCGAGCCGGAGGCGTCTCGTGCCGTGCTGCGGGCGTATCTGCGCGGCCGGGTCGATGCGCTCCCCGAGGTCACTTCCCCGGATCTGCTCGTCCACCCGGAGGCGCACGGCCCGGAGGCGCCCCACCGGGAGGCGTCCGGCCGGGAGGCGCCCCACCGGGAAGCCTCCCACCTGGAGGCGCACGGCCCGCAGGTGCCCCGCCCGGAGTCGTCCCGCCCGGAGCCGTCCCGCCCGGAGGCGCGCCTCTCCGAGAGCTGTCGCCGGGAACTGATCGCTCCCGGGGTGCTGCCCGAGCGGGTGTTGCGCTGGGTGACTCAGCTGCCCGAGGACGACCTGCCCCCGCTCGTCCCGCTGATCCTCGGGTGGTGGGAACACGGTCCGCCCGCTGTGCACGAGGCCGCCCGCACCGCGCTGCACCGCGTTCCCGCCGACACCCTCGCCCACCTCCTGGCGCCCCGCATCGAAGCGGGCGAACTCGGGCTGCTCGACCTGCTGGCCGGTCTGCGCCTGCTCCGGATCCCCACGTTGACCAGGGCCGAGCGCCTCCTGCGTAGCGAAGGCCGCGAGGCCTTGGCGGACGCGCTCGTCCTTCTCGACGGCCCCTTGCGCACTCCCGGGGCCGTACACGAGGAGGCCGCCGCACTCGCCTCCCTGCGCACCCCGTCCCGGGCCGCGGCGGACCCGGCAGACCCCCCGTCGCTGCCCGAACTGCTCGGCCTCGCCCGCACGGGCACGCCCGGGCAGACCCGCGAGGTGCTCACCCGCCTCGTCGAGGAGCACGCGCCCCCGCCCGGCACCCGGCCGGACCCGCAACTGTGCGCACTGGTCGAGGAGTTGCTGCGTCACCCGGTTGCCGGGGTGCGCCTGCACGCACACCGGACCTCGCGCGCCCTGTTCGACCGGGACACCCACGCCCGGCTCACCGCGATCCTGCTGTCCGACCCGCTGCCGGACGTGGTGCGCATGGCGGTCCGCACGCTGGGCCGCGCCGCCTGGGAGCCCGCGCTGCCCGACCTCGTCCGGCTCCTCGACCACCGGAAGCCGGTGGTCCGGCGGGCCGCCCGGGACGCGCTCATCGGCTTCGGCGGGGCGGCCGTTGCGGTCCTGCGCCGGGCCGAGGCCCACGCCCGGCCCGACCGGCGGTCGCTCTACACCGACGCACTCGCCGAGATCGCGGGCGGAGGGGCTGTCGCGGGCGGAGGAGCTTGAGAGGGCCGCACTCCGCTCGGCGCGCGTCAGTCGCCGCCGCCCCGGTCCGCCGCCGCGGCGACCTGGTGCAGCGTCCGTCCCGTACGGGCGGACCGGGCGTGGTAAGGGTCGGGCGAACCGGGCCTGCCGCGTACGGCGAGGCGGTCGTTGGCCTTGATCAGCAGCCACGCCTCATGGCCGCCGCTGTCCGGCTCGTCGCCCTTCTTGATGCGGGTGAGCGCGAACTCGCCGTGCAGCTTCGCCCCGTACAGCCAGAACGTCGCGTGGCCCATTTCCAGGGACTCGGCGAAGGGGACGGAGTCGCCCTGCCCGTCGTGCCCGAGCGGTCGGTAGGTGCCCTGGTCCCAGACGATGACCGTGCCGCTGCCGGACTCGCCCCGGGGGATGACCCCTTCGAACTCGCGGTACTCCAGAGCGTGATCCTCCGTCGGCACGGCGAGCCGGCGATCGCTGGGGTTCTCCGAAGGACCACGGGGCACCGCCCACGACTTCAGTACGCCGTCGACCTCCAGCCGGAAGTCGAAGTGCAGCCGTCGCGCGTCATGGATCTGCACGACGAAGTGGGGCCGCGGTGTGCCGTCGTTCTCCACGTCGTGCTCCCTTCGCCCGATCCGTACCTCCACTCTGCCGCCGCCCGGAGGGAACCGCACGATGGACCCGCTGCCTTCATGCGCATATGCCTCTGGGGCATGCCGTTCGCTCTCCGGTCTGGACCAGGTTATTGACGGCTCCTGCGGCACTCCCTTAAATCAAGAATTGAAATATGCGCCCGAGGCGATCGCCCCAACCGTTCACCTCTCGGCGTTGACCTGTCATGCGCATGTCCCCCCATGAAGTGATGTGATGACCGTGCACCCCAAGCACTCCACGGCGCGCAGCGTCACCCGGCGCCGTCGCGTCGCCCTCTACGCGGCCTCGCTGCTCTGCTGTTCCGCCATCCTCACCGCACTCCCCGGCGGAGCGTCCGCCGCCCCCGCCGCCGACTCCCCGGCCGCCGGACCGGGCACCCGGGCCGTCGCCTTCGAGGACCAGTTCGACGGTCCGGCCGGCGCCGCCGTGGACGGCGGCAAGTGGCAGACCGAGACCGGCGACAACGTCAACAACCACGAGCGGCAGTACTACACGTCGGGCAACGACAACGCCGCACTCGACGGCCAGGGCAACCTCGTGATCACCGCCCGCAAGGAGAACCCGGGCAACTACCAGTGCTGGTACGGGGCGTGCGAGTACACCTCGTCCCGACTCAACACCTCCGGCAAGTTCGCCGCCGCCTACGGTCACGTCGAGGCCCGCATCAAGATCCCGCGCGGCCAGGGCATCTGGCCCGCGTTCTGGATGCTGGGCGACGACTTCGGCAACGTCGGCTGGCCGAACAGCGGCGAGATCGACATCATGGAGAACGTCGGCTTCGAGCCCGGCACGGTCCACGGCACCCTGCACGGCCCCGGGTACTCCGGCGCGGGCGGCATCGGCGCCGCGTACACCCTGCCGAACGGCCAGACGTTCGCCGACGACTTCCACACCTTCGCCGTCGACTGGGCGCCCGACTCCATCACCTGGTCCGTCGACGGCAACGTCTTCCAGCGGCGCACCCCGGCCGACGTGGGCGGCAACCAGTGGGTGTTCAACAAGCCCTTCTTCCTCATCCTGAACCTCGCGGTCGGCGGCTACTGGCCCGGCGACCCCGACGGCTCCACCCAGTTCCCGCAGCAGATGGTCATCGACTACGTCCGTGTGACGACAGGCGACTGACCGACGGCTGCGGACCGACGGCTGCGGACCGGCGGCCGCGGTCCGGCGGCTCCGAAACGTGGACGGCGGCAGAGGTGCTCCTGCCGCCGTCCACCTCGCCCGCCCCCGCCGAGCGAGAAGCGGAATAGCATGATCCTCATGGAACAGCGCACACTGGGCAGGACCGGCCGTGACGTCTCGGTCGTCGGACAGGGCACCTGGCAACTCGGCGGTGACTGGGGCGAGGTCGCGGAGGACGACGCGTTCGGCGTCCTCGACGCGGCCGTCGAGTCCGGCGTCACCTTCTTCGACACCGCGGACGTGTACGGGGACGGCCGCAGCGAACAGCTCATCGGCCGCTACCTCAAGAACCGCCCCGACGCGGACGTCTTCGTCGCCACCAAGATGGGTCGCCGCGCCGACCAGGTGCCGGAGAACTACGTCCTGGACAACTTCCGTACCTGGAACGACCGTTCCCGGGCCAACCTCGGCACCGACACGCTCGACCTCGTGCAACTGCACTGCCCGCCCAGCAGCGTCTACTCCTCCGACGCCGTCTACGACGCCCTGGACACCCTGGTCGCCGAGCAGCGGATCGCCGCCTGTGCGGTGAGCGTCGAGACCTGCGCCGAGGCGCTGACCGCCATCGCGCGCCCCGGCGTCGCGAGCGTGCAGATCATCCTCAACCCGTTCCGCCTCAAGCCGCTCGACGAGGTCCTCCCGGCGGCCGTCGCCGCGGGCGTCGGCATCATCGCCCGGGTCCCGCTCGCCTCCGGACTGCTCTCCGGCAAGTACACGAAGGACACCGTCTTCGGCCCCGAGGACCACCGGACGTACAACCGGCACGGTGAGGCGTTCGACCAGGGCGAGACGTTCTCCGGCATCGATTACGCCACCGGCGTCGCCGCGGCGGCCGAGTTCGCCGAACTGGCCCCCGAGGGCGCCACCCCCGCACAGACCGCGCTGCGCTGGATCATCCAGCAGCCGGGCGTGACCAGCGTGATCCCCGGCGCACGCTCGGTGGAACAGGCCCGCGCCAATGCTGCTGCCGCCGCCCTGCCGCCGTTGCCGCAGAGCACGCTGGACGCCGTGCGGGAGCTGTACGACCGGTCGATCCGTGCGGAGGTCCACGACCGCTGGTGACGGCGGGCGCGAGGCGGCCGGGACTCAGTCGTCCCGCTCGTCCTGCCCGCCCCGGTCCCCATCCCCGTCATCCCGGCCCTGCCCCTGGCCCTGGTCGCGCTGTCCCTTGTTCTGGCCCTGGTTCCGGTTCTCGCCCTGCTGATCCCCGTCCCGCTGTTGCCCGCCCTGCTGATCCCCGCCCGGCTGTGGATCTCCCGGCTGTTGACCGCCGTCGCCGGCGTCCTGCGAGGGCACCGAGGACGGGCTCTGATCCGGCGTGCCGGCGGAGCTGGAGTCCGGGGAGAACAGGATCATCCCCAGATACACGGCGGCCAGGAACGTCGCCGTGCCCGCGATGGCGCTGGCCACCCTGGGGCGTCGTCGGATCGCCTCACGGGTGGTGCGACGGCGGGCCGGAGCCGAGCGGGTCGGCGCCTGCCGTCTTCGCCCCGTCGGCCCAGGGAGCCGGTACGTCGTCGGGCCGACCGGCGCGGGCGGTGCGGCGGGTGAGGGCTTCGGGGCCATGGGGGCGGACGCCCGGTGGGACGTAGGCGCCTGCAGGGGGAGGGGCTCCGGCCGGCCGCGCCAGGCGTCGGTGCGGAACCAGTCGGACACCTGCTGCGCGGTGGGGCGCTCCTCCGGCTGTTTGGCCAGCAGCCCGAGCAGATACGAGTCGAAGGCGGCGGAGATCTCCACACCGCGCTGCCGCAGCGGGACCGGCGGGGTGTCGACATGCTGGTACAGCGTCGCGGTCGCCGTGTCCGAGCGGAACGGGGGCTGCCCGAGCAGCAGTTGATAGACGACGCAGCCCAGGGAGTACATGTCGGACGCGGAGTCGGCGGTGCGCCCCAGCGCGCGCTCGGGGGCCAGGTAGAGGCTCGTCCCGACGATGTGCCCTGCCGTCGTCAGCGCGGTCGAGGGATCGTCGACGAACTGGGCGATCCCGAAGTCGCCGATCTTCACCGAGCCGTCCGCGTCCAGCATCAGGTTGCCCGGCTTGATGTCGCGGTGGACGATGCCCTGGCGGTGCGCGGCGGCCAGCCCGGCGGCCGCCTGGCCCGCGATCAGGGCGACCTGTTCGGGATGGACGCGCTCCTGGGCGGCCAGGAGATCTCCGAGGCTCTGCCCCTCGACCAGCTCCATCACGAGGAAGAACCGGTCCTCCCACGCCCCGAAGTCGAACACCGCCACCAGATGCGGGTGGCTCAACCGGGCGGCGGTCTGGGCCTCCAGCCGGAAGCGGGCGGTCGACGAGGCGTCCGCCTGGTCCCCCAGCAGCAGCTTCACGGCCACGGCGCGCCCCAGCACCTCGTCCGTGGCGCGCCACACCTCGCCCATGCCGCCACGACCGATGGGGGATACCAATCGGTACCGACCAGCTACCAGCACCTGTGCACCTATCTCGAATTGTGGCCCGCTCCGGCTGTCGGACCCCCCGCGGCCCCCGGTCTCCGGCGGAGTCCTGGGAGTGCGGCGAACGACATGATCAGGATATCGGTCCGGCGGAGCCCGGATGCCCCGAAGGCCCCTTCACCAAGCTCGCCTGACGGCCCGGCACACATCCCGGCCCGCTTTCCGAACCGGAGCCCGGCCCGCCTCGCGAACCGGAGCGCCCACCGCCCCCGGGGCAGCCGAACCGCCGTCGGCCGCCTGCCTCCGGGTCAGCCGAACAGCCGGCGGTACGCGGCCTCGGCCGTGAACGCGGACTGCCCGCTCTCGAACAGCAGGTCGGCGGCCTTGAACGCCGGGTCGGACGCGGTTTCCGCCAGGTAGGGGACGGCTATGCAGCGCATGCCCGCCGCGTGCGCGGCAGCCGCTCCGGCCGGGGCGTCCTCCAGCACCACGCAGTCCGCCGGCTCCGCCCCCAGCCGCCGGGCCGTCTCCAGGAACACGTCCGGCTCGGGCTTGCCGTGCGGGACCTCGTCGGCGGAGACGTACAGCGGGATGCGGGCGTCGAGCCCGGTGACCGCGAGCACCGCCTCGATCGCGGCCCGGGACGAACCGGAGGCCACCGCCATCGGCACCCCGGCCGCGTGCAGGCGCTCCACGAGCACCCGCATCTGCGGGAAGACCTCCGTCGACGCCCCGGCGAGCTCCAGATACAGGGCGTTCTTCCCGGCGAGCAGTTCCTCGAGCGGGGCGTCGATCCCGTACTCCGCGCGCAGGACGGTCAGCGTCTCCAGGGTGCTGATGCCGATGAACCGGGCGTGGACCTCCCAGCCGAAGTCCCGCACCCCGTACCGGGCGAGCAGTCGGCGCCCCGCCTCGTAGTAGTTCGGCTCACTGTCCACCAGCGTCCCGTCGAGGTCGAAGATCACGTGGAGGCCGGACGCGGTCACGGGGTGGGAGGTCATCGCTCCAGCATGCCGCAGCCCGGACCGGCGGGTCCGGTCACCTCTGACCGGTCCCGGGACCCGGCCGGTCCCGGTCGCCCGCGGCGCGCCCCACGGCCTCCACCAGCGGCAGCACCCGGTGCGCCACCCGCTCGCGCAGCGCCACATCGGTCCGCGTCCTGACGACCCCCGGCAGCTGGATCAGCCGCTGGATCACGTCCTCCAGGTGCCCGTTGTCCCGGGCGACCACACGGGTCAGCAGATCGCCGCCGCCCGTCGTCGAGAACGCCTCGATGATCTCGGGCACGGCCGCCAGGGCGCCGCCCACCTCCACCAGATGCCCCTGGGTGACCTCCAGGTGGACGAAGGCGAGCACGGGATGACCGAGTGCGGCGGGGGAGAGGGCCGGACCGGTGCCGGTGATCACACCGTCGCGCTCCAGCCGGTCGAGCCGGGCCTGCAACGTGCCGCGGGCCACGCCGAGGATGCGCGCGTACTCGCGGACGCTGGTGCGCGGCTGCTCGATCAGCAGGCGCAGGATCCGGGTGTCGAGAGCGTCCACCGCCATGATCCGCGGATCTCCTTCCGGGTCGCTGGTCCGTTGGCATGCTGATGGCCGAGCTTTCGGCCACTGCACTGGTCCATTGGTACAGCATATTCCTCCTGGTTTGATCCACGGGCCCGATAGATGCTGCAATGGTGATGTCGATGGCGCTGCGGACTTCCGCGGCGCCTTTTTCATGCGAGTCCCGCGGTGACGCAGAAGGGGGGGAGTGTGCTGAAGAGGTTGCTCGTAGCACCGGATCCGGGTCGACTGCGATTGCGGAGTGCCGCGCGTTCCGTCGTGGGGGTGGGCGGTGCGGTGGCCGCTTGCGCGGTGGCCGGGCACTCGCTGGTCGCTGCCATCACGGGTGGCCTGGCCGCTCTGCTGGCCCTGTTCACCGTCACGGATGCGGACGTCCGCGCTCAGGTCCGGACCACCGCCCTGCTGCCGGTGATCGGATTCCCCGTACTCGCGCTCGCGAGCGCCCTGCATGATGTTCCCCTGGTCCGGGACCTGGCTTTCCTGGCAGTGATCGGTGCGGGGGTCTTCGCGCGACGATGGGGTCCGCGCGGGAACGCGCTGGGGATCTTCGCCTTCATGATGTTCTTCGTTGCCCAGTTCCTGCACGCGACTCTCGCCCAGTTGCCCGAGCTTCTCGTCGCTGTCGTCCTTGCCCTCATGGTCTCCTCGGCGGTCCGGTTCGGTCTCTGGTGTTTCGAGCGCCGCTATCCGCCCGCGGTTGTTCCGGCTCCGATGGGCGGGCGGGGTCTGGAACGGGTGACGACCCGCCAAGCGATACAGGCGACTGTGGCGTGCGCGTTCGCTCTGGGGGTGGGGCAGGTGCTGTCGCAGGACCGCTGGTACTGGGCGGTGGGCACGGCCTGGTGGATTTTCGTGAACACGGCGTCGCGCGGTGAGACCCTGGTGCGCGGCTTCCGCCGGGTTCTGGGCACCGTCCTGGGAATTCCCGCCGGATTGCTCATCGCGATTCCCCTCCACGGCAACCTCACGGGCACGATGATCCTGGTGGCGGTGTGCGTCTTCGGGATCTTCTACACGGCCGCGGTGTCGTACTCCTGGATGATCTTCGCCGTCACGTTGATGGTCTCCCTCCTCTACGGACTGCTCGGAGTCCTGAACCCCGGACTGCTTGTGCTGCGGCTGACGGAGACCGGGGTCGGGGCGCTCGGGGCCGCCCTCGCGGTGCTGGTGGTGCTTCCCGTCACCACGCACGCGACGACCCATTCCTGGATCCAGCGCGCACTGGGTTGTGTCCACGCGTGCACCGCCCAGGCCGCCGCGCGTCTCGCCGGCGCCCCGGGCGCCGACCCCGAGCCCCACATCGCCGAGCTCGAACTTCTGCTGGGGCGGGTACGGCTCTCCCTCGCGCCTCTGGTTCACCCGCTGAACCCACTTCGTGCCCGGAAGGCTCGCGCCCGCAAGGTCGTGGCCCTGCTCGACGACTGCGCCCGTGAGGTCCGCAGCCTGGCTCTGGTCGCTGCCGATCCCGACGCCTCGCACGACGCCCGCCTCGCGGCTGCCTGCTGGCGGGTCCAGTCCGCGGTCGAGATCCTCACGGCGCCCCGGCCCGGCGCGACCCCGGCAGCGCCCGCCCCTGCGCACCGCTCCACCGCGGCAGAGCCCGCCCTGGCACACCTCCACGATCTGGAACGTGCCCTCGCCGAACTTGTCAGCCCGCTGAGCCACGCTCCTTACGCGGCGTCGACGAACGCCTGAAGTCCGAAGGTGCGGGGTCAAGGGCACTTCGGCGAGCGAGGGGCACGCCGATGCCGTTGCCGTGCCCCGGTCTCCGTTTCCTTCACGCCTCTCACCCCATCGGTGCTCCGGCCGCCGCCTGAGCCGGAGGCCGTACGACGTTGCCGACGAGCCCTCGCGGCCTGTGTGCGAGCTTCGTCGACGGCGCGGTGGCCCTGTCCCCGCCGGGCACGGGTGTCGATCGGCTCCCCGTGCGGGTGCGGGCTGGATGGTCCTGTGCGACGCGCGGCCCGGGTGCGCACGTGGTCTCGTCGCTCTTGACGCCCGATGGTCGGGAGTCGCACCTCGTAGGAGACACAGATGCGCAAAGCAGTTCTCGTCGCGGCCCTGACCGCAGCGGTGTCCATGGTCGTGCCGGCATCGGCGGGCGCGTGGGCGGCCGGTCCGCTGTCCACGCAGGCCGTACAGGGCGGGCCCGGCCAGGGAGACACGTGGGAGCAGAGGGCAGGAGGCGACGGGCTCGCGGTGATCGGCCTGACCTCCGGTCAGCGGCTGGTGGAGTTCCGTACCGGAGCACCGTCCAAGCCGTGGCAGCTGGGCAAGGTCAGCGGGCTCAAGAAGGACACCAAGCTGGTGGGTATCGACTTCCGGGTGCAGAACGCCAAGCTGTACGGGGTCGGTGACAAGGGCGGCATCTACACCCTGAACACCCGCAACGCGAAGGCGGCCAAGGTTTCCCAGTTGACCGTGGGGCTGGCCGGCAGGTTCTTCGGGGTCGACTTCAACCCGGCGGCGAACCGCCTGCGCGTCATCAGCGACACCGGCCAGAACCTGCGCCACAACATCGACGACCCGGCCGCCCCGCGCACCACCACCGTCGACACCCCGCTGACGAACCCGACGACGCCCCCGTCATCGGCCAAGGGCGTGACCGGTGCGGCGTACACGAACAACGACCTCAACGCGGACACCGCCACGGCCCTGTTCGACATCGACACGACGAACGACCGGGTCTCGCTCCAGTCGCCCGCCAACTCCGGCACCCTCGCCCCCACCGGGAACCTCGGCGTCAACGCGGGACCGAACGCCGGATTCGACATCTACTTCTCCCACCGGGCCCGCACGAACCAGGGCTTCGCCGCGCTGAGCGTCAACGGCGCCTACCGCTTCTACGAGGTCAACGTGCTGACCGGCCAGGCCGAGGGAGTCGGGGCGTTCCCCAAGAACCACCAGGTCACCGATGTCGCGCTGCCCCTGAACCAGAGCTGACGGCACAAGGGCGTGGTGGCGGCTCGTGATGCCGGCACCACGCCTGCCATAGGTTTTGAATGCGTTCAATCGGCGGTTGTCGCGGAAGACCCGGAGCGCCGCGAGTCCGGCCGAACCTGCGGACGGGCGGCTATGCGGCGCGGTCGTAGCAGGTGGATTCTTCGGGGCAGCAGGGGTCGGCTCCCCCGCTCTCGCCGCCGTCGGCCAGGCGGAGGAGCCTCTTCTGGGCCGCCCGGAGAAGAGCCCAGGTGACGAACAGGGCGGCGGTCACTGCCCAGGCGACGGTCCACCAGCCGGCGGTCGACCGCAGCACGGCCTCGGCGGCGGTCAGGGCCATGGCGGCCGCGTGGGCCCAGCACAGCAGAATGCCGACCCATCGGGTGGCGCGGTCGATTCTCCGTAGGCCGAGTCTCGCCCCAGGTCCGTCCTGTCCCATGATTCCCCCCGTTGGTCGCACTTTGCTTTGTCCGACCTTGGCCGTTCATGTGTTCGGGCGCGAGGGCGGGTGCCTTCCGTGGGCGGTTTTCAGCCTCGATTTAGTTGACAACGAAACAGTTACCGCACGGCAAGGGAGCCTTCGGCGGGTTGCATTCCGGGGTGAATCGGGCGCTGAAGTCGGCTTGTTCTGACTTGTTTGCGCTTTTCTGGTCGAGAGGTTGTTCGCCTCTCGTGAAGAAGTCGTGGCAGGTCGACGACGCGGTGTGGGGCAGCGGCCGAGCCGCTGTCGCCCGGGATCGAGCGTGGGCCGACCCCGGTCCCGCACCCGCTGATTCCTTCCGGCCGTATTGGTCTGGACCGCAGTGGGCTGCCTGCTACCGTCGGCCGTGAAGATCGCGGCGACGGTGAAGAGGTGCAGCGCGATGATGGGCAACGGTGCCGAGCGGGCATTCATTGGGTCGTTCACCTCGGCGGGCGGGCGCGGCATCACCGCCGCCGCCGTGGACCGGGACACCGGCGGGCTGACCGTGCTCGGATCCACGGACGCCGTGCCCGACCCCTCGTTCCTCGCGGTCGGCCCCCGAGCCGGCGGCACGGTCCTGTACGCCGTCGGCGAGAGCGCCCCGGGCGTCGCCGCCGCCTTCGCCCTCGACGGGGATGTACCGGCCCTCCTGGGCACCGTCCGGGCGGTCGAGGGCGATGCGCCCACCCACCTCGCGCTCGCCGCGAACCACCTGGTCACCGCCAACTACACCTCCGGCAGCGTCACCGCCCTGCCCGTGCTCGCCGACGGATCGCTCGGAGCGGCGGCCTCGGTGCTCCGGCACGAGGGCGGCGGTCCGGACGCCGGCCGCCAGGAAGCCCCGCACGCCCACCAGGTGCTCGCCGACCCCTCCGGGAACTGGGTGGTCAGCGTGGACCTCGGCACCGACTCCGTACGCGTGTGCGCCCTGGACCCCGCCACCGGCGCCCTGCGGCTGCACGGCGAGACGGCCCTGCGTCCGGGAACCGGCCCGCGCCACCTGGCCTTCCACCCCTCGGGCGCTCTCGCCTACGTCCTGGGCGAGCTGGAACCGACCCTCACCGTCTGCCGCTGGGACACGTCGACGGGCCGCCTCGACGTGCTCGGGGAGACACCGGTGCTGCCCGATCACGAGCGGGCCGGGTCGGCCGACGACGCGGTGCGCACCTACCCGTCCGAGGTGGTCGTCGCGCGTGACGGGCGCTTCCTGTGGACCGCCAACCGGGGGCACGACAGCATCTCCGTGCTCACCCTCGACGAGAGCGGCGAGAAGGCGGCCCTGGTGGCCACCGTCGGCTGCGGCGGCCGCTGGCCGCGCGATCTCACCCTCGACCCGAGCGGCCAGTGGCTGTACGCGGCCAACGAGCACTCCGGGAACGTCAGCTGGTTCGCCGTGGACGCCGAGACGGGCATTCCGCGGCACGCGGGCTCCGTCGAGGTCCCCGCGGCCTCCTGCGTCGTCCTCGTCTGAGCTTCTGCGTCGTCCTCGTCCGGCAGCGGCTGCCCGGACAGGCGCAGCCGCCCTGCGCAGCGCGGCCATCCCGTTACGGCGCACCCGTCCCGTCACAGCGCGGCGGGTCCGGACCGGAGAGTTTCCTCCGGTCCGGGCCCGCCGCGCTGTCCGGCTTCCCGAGTCGCCGCCCCACGGCGACGGCGTCCGGTCAGCGGGCCTGAACTCCCTGAGCACCCTGCGGAGTCGTCGGCGTGATGCCCAGCGTCGTGGCGTACAGGGACAGCACGAGCTTGCCGATCGCCGGGTAGGCGCCCAGCGGCTCGGCCGTCGCGCAGCCCGCCTCCTTCGCGGCGGCGTCCAGCAGGCCGGGGTCGACCTCCGGGCCCACCAGGTACGGCGCCAGCGCCAGCTGCGCGGAGCCGGAGCCCTGCAGCTGCTCCGCGATCGAGGCGACCGAGCCCTCCACGTCCAGCGCGGCGGCCATCACCGGCACGGCGAGCCGGGCGGCCAGCAGCATGCCGGTGATTCCGGCGGCCTGGACTGCCTCCTCGCCGCCCACGGTGGCCAGCACGATGCCGTCGGCGGCGGTGGCCACGGTGAAGAGCCTGGCGCGGTCGGCGCGCGCGAGACCGGCCTCCGACAGCCGTACGTGCAGAGCCTCGGCGAGCAGCGGGTGCGGGCCGAGCACATCGGTCAGCTCGGCCTGCGTGCCACTGTCCATCACGGACTGCCGTATCCGCCGGATCAGCGCGCTGTCGGGGCCCGCGAGCAGCGGGACCACGACGGCCGACGGACCCGTGGGCTCGGCGACCTCACGGCCGGCGGCGACGGCCTGCTCGAAGCGCGCGACGCGCTCCGCGGCGTTGTGGGCGAGAACGGTGGCAAGGGTGGGGTACTCGGCATCGTCGCCGTCGAGGTAGCCGATCCGGGCGTTGAGGCCGGGCAGCTCGGAACGGGCGATGCTGATCACCTCTTCGGCCAGGCTGCGCGTGGCCGAAGAAGGGGTACCGGGAACGGCGAGAACGAGCGCGGCAGCGCCCTCAGGTGCGACCACGGGCTCCGGGCGGCGGTGCCGTCCGGACTGGCGAGGTCGCGGCATTCGTACAGGCAGGCCGGAAGCGGGCCCAGTGGGGGTGCTCATGGCGCCGCATGCTACTGGTTTTGCCTGCCCCTCTGTTCGGGGAGGGTCCGGTCGAGCGTTAACTATCCGCTTATGTCCGATGAGTGATGTAGCACCGGAGTGTCCCTGTCTGTCGGGGCTCGTTGTCGGCTCCGTCGTTCCCCCGGTCCCTCCGTCTCTTCGCCGTTCCGCTGCCCTTCACCCCGTCCGGGGTTCCTCGCGCACCGACGTTCCGCCGTGCTGCCCGGTCTTGTGCTCCGAGGGCACGAACAACATCGTCGGGTGACGCGGCAGACGCAGGTCCCCGGCCGCCAGGGCGCGCGCGATCCGGAGTGCGCCCGTCAGCGGATCGCCCGTCGCGGCGGTCACCCGGGCCCCCGGCAACAGCCGCGCCAACTCCTCGCGCAGGGGGGCGACCAGCGGCTCGCCCATCCGGAACAGACCGCCGGTCAGAGCGACTTCGCCGACCTCGCCGCCCCTCTCGGCGGCCTCGCCGCCCACCCCGGCGGGCGTCGGGCACACGGCCGCCGCCGCCTCGGCGATATGGCCGGCGGCCTGTCGCAGAATGCCGGCGGCGACCGGATCCGCTCCGGCGCACGCCGCCACCTCCGGGGCGAACGAGGCCAGCACGGCCGGCCGGTCGGAGCGCGGATAGAGCAGCCCCGGCAGCTCCTCCGCCGGTCCGAACACGGCCCGCAGGCGGTCCAGCAGCGCGGCGGAACCGCCACGCCGCCCGTCGTGGGCCCGCATCGCCGCGTCCAGCCCGGCCCGGCCGATCCACGCGCCGCCGCCACTGTCACCCAGAAGATGACCCCACCCGTCGGCCCTGTGCCACTCCTTCAGGTCCGTACCGAGGGCGATCATGCCCGTGCCGCCCGCGACGACCGCGCCGGGGCGCTGTCCCACCGCGCCCGCGTAGGCCGTCACCGCGTCGGCGGCCAGCGCCACCCGGCGTACCCCCAGCGCGTCCGCGAGCGCGCCGGGCAGCTCCGCCCGCAACCGCGCGCCCAGCGTGGCCATGCCGGCGGCCCCGATCGCCAGCGCCTCGACCTCATGCGTCGAAGCGCTCTCGGTCCGGGACTCGCTGGGCCGGACGCCGTCGGTCCGGGCGTCGTCGGTCCGGGCGTCGGTCCCGGCGCTGTCGCTCCCGGTTTCGTCGGATGCGGCGGCCGCGGCCCGGTCCAGCAACTCCCGTGCGGCGGGCAGCAGCTGGTCCAGCAGATGCCCGGCGTCGATGCCGCCCGGCCCCGTCCGCACCGGCTCGGCGCAGACCGTCGTCGCCAGGGGCCCGGACAGCCCCACCCGGCCGAGCGCCACCCGCAGCCCGGAGCCCCCCGAGTCGACCCCCAGGACATACGCGCCGGGTCCGGCCGCGGCGGGCGCCGCCGGGGTGCGGGTCACGGAAGCCGCCAGTCCACCGGCTGCGCCCCCTGGCGCTCCAGCAGTTCGTTGACGCGGCTGAACGGCCGCGACCCGAAGAAACCCCGGTCTGCGGACATCGGGGAGGGGTGCGAGGACTCGATGGCCGGGAAATCGCCCAGCAGCGGGCGCAGATTGCGGGCGTCGCGCCCCCACAGGACCGACACCAGCGGAGTGCCCCGGGCCACCAGCGCCTTGATGGCCTGCTCGGTCACCTCTTCCCAGCCCTTGCCCCGGTGGGCGGCGGGCCGCCGCGGCGCGGTGGTCAGCGCCCTGTTGAGCAGCAGCACCCCCTGCCGCGTCCACGGCGTGAGATCACCGTTGGACGGCCTGGGCAGCCCCAGATCGCCGTGCAGCTCACGGAAGATGTTCTCCAGACTGCCCGGCAGCGGCCGGACGTCCGGGGCCACCGCGAAGCTCAGCCCGATCGCGTGCCCCGGGGTGGGATACGGATCCTGGCCGACGACCAGCACGCTCACCTCCTCGAACGGCTGCTGGAACGCCCGCAGTACATGAGCCCCGGAGGGCAGGTAGGTGCGTCCCGCGGCGATCTCCGCGCGGAGGAAGTCGCCCATAGCGGCGATGCGTTCGGCGACGGGTTCGAGGGCGTCGGCCCATCCCGGCTCGATGATCTCTTTCAACGGTCGTGCTGCCACGGCCCGCACTCTACTGCTGATACGACCACTCCGATCAACTGCCGTCGGCGCTCCGGCCGGCCGCCCGTCAGTCGAGCGCCACCGCCCGTACGCACAGGACGTCCGGGAGATGCGAAGCGAGCTGCTGCCAGCTGTCGCCGTCGTCCGCACTGGCGTACAACTCGCCGTTGCGGTTGCCGAAGTAGACCCCGGCGGGATCCGCGTCGTCGGTGCACAGCGCGTCCCGCAGCACCGTCCCGTAATGCTCGCCGTCCGGCAGGCCCTGGGAGAGCGGCTCCCAGGTGCGCCCCGCGTCGGTCGTACGGAACACCCGGCAGCGGTGCTCCGCCGGGACCCGGTCGGCGTCGGCGTTGATCGGGAAGACGTACGCCGTGTCGCCGCGGTGCGGATGCGCGGCGGCGGCGAACCCGAAGTCGGAGGGCAGGCCCGCGCCGATGTCGCTCCAGTGGTCGCCGGAGTCGTCGCTGCGGAACACCCCCCAGTGGTTCTGGAGATAGAGCCGGTCCGGGTCGGCCGCGTCCCGGGTGACCTTGTGGACGCACTGCCCGAACTCCGGGTCCGGGTCGGGGAGGAAGACCGCGGAGACGCCCTTGTTCGACGGCTCCCAGCTCGCCCCGCCGTCCTTGGTCCGGAACACGCCCGCCGTCGAGACGGCGACGGTCACGGCCTTGGCGTCCCGGGAGTCGGTCAGGACGGTGTGCAGCCCCTCGCCGCCGCCGCCCGGCTCCCACCGCGAGCGGGTCGGGTGCTCCCAGAGCGGACGGACCAGCTCGAACGACTCACCCCGGTCCTCGGAACGGAACAGCGCGGCCGGCTCCGTGCCCGCGTAGACGACGTCCGGCGCCTCCGGTCCCGCCGGATGCAACTGCCAGACGCGCTCCAGCGAAGCCCCGGTGAACTCGGGGAACTTCACCGCGGGCTGTCGCGGCTCGACCCAGGTCTCGCCCAGATCGTCGGAGTGGAAGACGGACGGCCCCCAGTGCGCGCTGTCCCCGCCGACCAGGATCCTCGGGATGTCCCCCCGGGTGTCCACGGCCACCGAGTAGATCGCCTGCGCGTTGAAGTGCGGGCCCGTGATCTCCCAGGTGCCGCCGCGTCTGCGGCCGATGAAGAGCCCCTTGCGGGTGCCTGCGGTGAGCAATACATCGGTCATGGTCCTGGACCTCCCGATACGCCGTTGTGCCGGAACAGTGCCAGTCTGCACCCCGCCACTGACAGTGGCTCGCGCACACGCCGCCGCCCCGCGTGCATGGCCCGTGGCGCTGCCCCGCGTACGCGGCTCCCTTGACCGGTGTCCCGCGGCGGCCCTAGCGTTCGAGAGCAGTAGAAAGCGCTTGCGCGCGGTCGTTCAGGGCCCGTGCCACCGAGACCCAGGAGCCCTCGTGGTGACCTTCGAAGGACTGCCCGGCGCCGTCGCCGTCTCGCACCTGAGCGTCTACGACTGGCCCGCCGCCGACGGGCTGCGCGGAGGTACCCCGCATCTGCACCTGACCTGCTCGGAGGGGTACGTCGTGGTCGGCGGCAGCGGCTCCGTGCAGACCCTCGCGGCCGACGGGTACCGGGAGACCCCGCTGACGCCCGGGGCGCTGGTCTGGTTCACCCCGGGCACCATCCACCGCCTGGTCAACGAGGACGGGCTGCGCCTCATCGTGCTCATGCAGAACAGCGGGCTGCCCGAGGCCGGTGACGCCGTGCTCACCCTGCCGCCCCGCCGGCTCACGGACCCGGACGCCTACCGCGCGGCGGTGGCGCTGCCCGTGGACGCCGAGGAGGCCGTGCAGGAGCGGGCGGCGCGGGCCCGGCGCGACCTCGGCGTGGAGGGGTTTCTCGCGCTGCGCGAGGCCCTGGAGGACGGCGACCCGGAGCCGCTGGCCGCGTTCCACCGGGCCGCCGCCGCGCTCGTCCGCCCCCGCACGGCCGACTGGCGAACCCGCTGGGAGAGGGGGGCTGCCACGGCCGCCGCCGCCACCGCCGACCAGCTCGACGCACTGGACCGGGGCGAGGCCGACCACCTCGCCGACGCCCGCGTGCACGCCGAACGGCCCTCGGCGCACGGGAAGTTCGGGATGTGCGGCCGCCTGGACGTCTATCGGACCTGAGCCCACCCCGCCGAGCCGACCGGGCAGACGGCGAGTGCCGCACGTGCGCCCGCCCGCCACCCTGCTGCAGCGCGCCGGAGCGGGCTCCGGCGAGCCCGCGCGTAGGCCCCCGCCGGGTGCTGACATGCTGGTGGCGGCCGTACAGAGGCCATGCAGAGGCCGGACGCCGGCCGGAGGCCCGGGGCCGAGGACCCGGGCCCCGGGGACGGCCAGGGTCAGGGACACCGAGGAGACGACGATGAGCAGCGGGACCGGGATCACGGACGCCGACGGCCACCCGGTGCCGGTCGCGGTCACCGCGGGCGAGCGCATGCCGGTCACGGCCCCCGCGGGCGCCCCCGACCCGGCTCCCCGCGTCGGTATCCGCCTCACGCCCCCGGCGGGCGAGCTCCTCTGGTCGTGCACCCCCGAGGCGGCCCGCGAGCTGGCCGCCGTACTCCTCCGGGCGGCCGAGGAGGCCGAGAACGCGCCGGCGGAGCGCCCCGTCACGGTCGAGGCGGGCGAACTGCGCCGCGGCGACGTGCGCGACGGCGACCGGGCCATGACCGTGGAGAGCGCCCGGGCCGACGGCTCCACGGTCCACGTCACCTGGAAGTCCGGGGCCGGCCGCAGCTGGACCCAGGCCTACGCCGCCGATGCCGTCATCACCCTCAAGCGTCGACTTCCCGAAGGCCGTTGACGCCTCGACCCGCCCCACCGGGGCCGCCGCGCCCGTCGGCGGCAGCAGGGGGTCCGCCGCGTCGGTAGGGTGGCCGTGATGTTTACCGAACAGGGCCCCACCGTGCGCGAACTGGCCGTCCAGGCGCTCTCCTCGATCGAGCGCGGATACGACCTCCTCGCCCCGAAGTTCGACCGGACGCCCTATCGCACCCCGGAGCGCGTACTGGACGCCGTCACCCGGGCGGTGGGCGAGCTCGGCCCCTTCAGCACCGGGCTCGACGTCTGCTGCGGTACGGGCGCGGGTGTGGGCGTCCTCCGGCGGTTGTGCCGGGAGCGGGCGGTCGGGGTCGACTTCAGCGCGGGCATGCTCGCCGAGGCCCGGGCCGCCTTCCCGCCGGGGGGAGAGGGGCCGGCGGTGCACTGGGTACGGGCCGACGCCCGCTCCCTGCCCTTCGCGCCGGCTTTCGATGTCGCCCTGAGCTTCGGCGCGTTCGGCCACTTCCTGCCCGCCGAACGCTTCGGCCTCTTCGCCGAGGTGTTCGGATCGCTCCGGCCGGGCGGACAGTTCGTCTTCCCGATCGGCGCACCGCCGCCGGTGGGATCGCGCGCCTACTGGTCGCTGTTCGGCTTCGACGCGGCGATGCGGGTGCGCAACGTCCTGTGGCGCCCGCAGTTCGTCATGTACTACCGCACGTTCCGGCTCGGCGATGTGCTGGAGGACCTGACGCAGGCCGGATTCGTCGTGCGGTTGCAGCCGCTGACCGAACTGGGCGCGCGCCCCGACGGCAGCCCCCGCGCCCGGCTGGTGGTGGCGACCCGGGAGTGACCGCGCGGGGCGGCTCAGGCGTTCTCGTCCCGGGCCGCCGCCAACAGACCCGCCCAGTCGGGGATCTTCACCGGGCCGCGCCCCAGCGAACGGCCCAGCTCCGCCTCCGCGCGCTCGATCGACAGCCAGCCGGCCCACTCCACCGGCTGGAGCCCCCACTCCCGCAGCACGGCCAGCGGATCGTCCGCCGCCGTACGCCGCGTCAGCGCGGGCGCGTCCTCCAGGAGCGAGGTCACCGTCTCCTTGGCGCAGGAGCGGTTCGAGCCGATCACCCCGGTCGGCCCCCGCTTGATCCACCCCGCCACGTACTCACCCGGCGACGCCACCCCGCCCCGCAGCACCCGGCCCGCCGCGTGCGGCACCGTGCCGCGCACCGGGTCGAAGGGCAGCCCCGGCAGCTCCACCCCGCGATAGCCGACCGCCCGCAGGACGAGCTGCGCCTCGACGTCCTCGTAACGACCGGTGTCCCGTACGCCCCCCGCGCCGTCCGGAGCCGTCCGGGCGAACCGCACCCCGGCGACCCGCCCGCCGCGTTCCAGCAGCTCCACCGGCCGCAGGAAGAACCGCAGCCGGATACGCCGCACGGGCCCGGCGGCTGCCGGCCCGGCCCCGCCCGCCCCGGCCCTGCCCGCCGACCAGCCGCGCAGTACCTCCAGGTTCCGCCGCACCACGGCGGGCAGCGGCAGGGCTCCGGGCAGGCCGTCCGGAGCGGCGTACGCCGGGTCGAGCGCGAGCTCAGCCGGGTCGACGACGACCCGCGCCCCTGGCAGCGCCCCCAGTTCTCGCAGCTCCTTGGTGGTGAACCGGGCCTGGGAGGGGCCCCGGCGGCCCATGATGTGCACATCGTGCACCCGGCTGGCCTCCAGCGCGCTGAGCGCGGCGCGGGGGACGTCGGTGCCCCGCAGCTCGTCGGCGCCGCGCGCCAGGATCCGGGCCACGTCGACCGCCACGTTGCCCACGCCGATCACGACGGCCGAGCGGGCGTCGAGTGCGAACGGGTCGGCGCCGATGTCCGGGTGGGCGCTGTACCAGGAGACGAAGGTGGTCGCGGAGTAGCTGCCCGGCAGGCTCTCGCCGGGCACCGCCAGTGGGCGGTCCGCCGATGCCCCGACGCAGTAGACGACCGCGTGGTACAGCCCCGCGAGCCTGGCGGGGGAGACCCCTTCGGCCCCGCCGACGCCGACGTTGCCCACGAAGGTGACCCGATCGTCCTCCAGCACCGCCCGCAGACTGTTCTGCAGCGACTTGATCTTCTCGTGGTCGGGGGCCACCCCGTACCGCACGAGTCCGTACGGGGTGGGCAGCCGGTCCAGGACGTGCACCCGCACATCGGGCACGAGCGACTGCCGGAGCAGGGCCTGGGCGGTGTAGACCCCGCTGGGACCGGAACCGACGACGGCGACGGAGAGCACGGCGCACCTCTTCCCGGAGGTTGCTTCCAGCATCGCACCGCCTGGCCGATTCGCACCGCCGGTGCACCAGGTGGTGGCACGGGCACCCTCGGGGCGGGTCTCAGTCCAACAGCCCGCGCATCCGGTCGACCTCCACCGTCTGCTGGACGACCACGTCGCTCGCCATCTCCTCGACGAAGATGTCGTTCCCCTCGGTGAGCGCCTCCGTGGCCATGGTGACCGCCCCCTGGTGGTGGGTGATCATCAGTTCCAGGAAGAGCTTGTCGAAGGCCTTGCCCTCGGCGGCGCGCAACTTCTTCAGCTGGGCCTCGGTCGCCATGCCGGGCATGCCGGTGTGGTCGTGGTGCTGCTTGTGCTGGTCGCCGTCGTTTCTCTTCAGCCATCCCTCCATGGCGCCGATCTCCGGCTTCTGGCCTGCCGATATGCGTTCCGCGAGCCGCTTGATGGTGCTGTCGGAGGCCCGTTTCGGAACGAGTTCGGTCATCACCATGGCCTGGCCGTGGTGTTCGATCATCATCTGCGCATAGCGGAAGTCCGCGGAGTTGGCGGTGTCCTGACCGGCCTCCCTGGCGGCCTCCTCGGCGGAGAGCGTCCGGGCGGGCTCACCCGGTCTGCCGGGCGCGACCACGCCGGGACCCGCGTCCTTGGCCTTGTCCGACGTCCCGTCACCGCTGTCCGCGTCACAGGCTCCGAGGACGAGCACGGCGGCAACCGCCGCCGCCGCGAGAGCGGTTGAGCGCAGAGCTGCGGACCGGCGATGGATCAACACGGCGACCTCCTGTGCCACGTGGTTTGTTGCAGTCCGTCCTAACACGCTTCCACCGACCGAAGATCAAAAACTTTCATTACGTCTGTGTTGCCATCTGTTGATGTGTACATGGGAGGGACGATACTGCCGGGGGTTCCAGAACCGTTCGACCCCGAACGGATACAAGGGAGGACGCAGTGACCTCGTTGCACACCACCCGCGTGCGGCGCAGACGTCTGGGCGCGGTGGCAGCCGCGGCCGGACTCCTCGCCACGCTGCTGACGGCCACCACAGCGGCCGCCACGCCCGACCCGGGCGACGCCCCGGCCGAACGCGGTTCCGTCTCCAAGAGCGACCAGGCCGAGGCCCGGGCCGCCATAACCGGCGGTGACATACCGGGCGTGGACGAGATCGTCCACAGCTCCAACATCAAGCACCTGACGAACGTGCCGAAGGGCGCCCTCCAGGGCACCAACACGGACCTCGCGTTCCAGGGGAAGTACGCGTACGTCGGGAACTACGACGGCTTCGTCATCTACGACATCAGCAAGCCGAAGAAGCCCAGGACGGTCGCCCAGGTTCTCTGCCCCGGCTCCCAGAACGACATCTCGGTCTCCGGGAACCTGCTCTTCCTGTCGACGGACTCCTCGCGCAGCGACGACTCCTGCTCCAGCACCTCCCAGCCCGCCACGGAGAAGTCCTCCTGGGAGGGCATGAAGATCTTCGACATCAGCAACAAGCGGCAGCCCAGGTACATCGCCGCCGTGGAGACCGCCTGCGGTTCCCACACGCACACGCTGGTGCCGGACGGCAAGAAGAACGTGTACGTGTACGTCTCCTCGTACTCGCCCAACGAGACGTTCCCGGACTGCAAGCCGCCGCACGACGGGATCTCCATCATCAAGGTGCCGCTCAAGGCGCCCCAGAAGGCCCGGGTCATCGACTTCCCGGTGCTCTTCCCGGACGGCGGTAACCCGGGAGCGCCCGAGAACCCCGGCGTCTCCAAGACGACCGGCTGCCACGACATCACGGTGCTGCCGTCGAAGGACCTGGCGGCCGGGGCCTGCATGGGTGACGGTCTGCTGTTCTCCATCGAGGACCCGGAGCACCCGAAGATCATCGACCGGGTCCAGGACAACGTGAACTTCGCGTTCTGGCACTCGGCGACCTTCAACCAGGGTGCGAACAAGGTCGTCTTCACCGACGAGCTCGGCGGCGGCGGCGCGGCCACCTGCAACGAGCAGATCGGTCCGAAGCGCGGCGCCGACGGCATCTACGACATCGTCGGCAAGGGCGACCAGCGCAAGCTGGTCTTCCGCAGCTACTTCAAGATCGACCGTCACCAGGCCGACGCCGAGGTCTGCGTCGCCCACAACGGCTCGATCATCCCGGTGAAGGGCCGCGACCTGATGGTCCAGGCCTGGTACCAGGGCGGCATCTCCGTCTGGGACTTCACCAACTCGGCCAAGCCCAAGGAGATCGCCTTCTTCGAGCGCGGCCCGGTCACCCTCGACCAGGTCACCACGGCCGGCCCCTGGTCGGCGTACTACTACAACGGGCACATCTACTCCAGCGACATCGCCAAGGGCTTCGACGTGCTGAAGCTGGACGACCGGCGTACCGACCCGGCGAAGCGGGTGAAGCTGGACGAGCTCAACGTGCAGACGCAGCCGGAGTACTTCGACCGCTGATCCGTCAGCGGGACCGGTAGCCGGTTCGCCGGGCATTCCGGCGGTTCGTCAGGCATAGGGGGCCGGTGTCTCCCGGGCGGTCGTCCGCCCGTGCGGCACCGGCCCCCGGTGCGTGCGCCCACGTAAATTCATTGACCGATGAGCCGGGTGGGGACATGCTGGATCCCTGCGACGGCGGACTCCGCAACTCCGGTCCCCGGCGCGGTCCGCGGCCGTGTCTCACGAGACACGCCGAGGGTGCGCCCGGATCCGGCGACGCGGGGGATCGCCGGATCGGGCGCGATCTCCTACAGGCTCCGGTTCGCGGCGAGCGGCGGGTGCGGCGGTCAGGCGGCGGTGCGGACGCTCCCGCCGGCGGCGGCGGCCCACTCCACCAGCAGCCGCTGATATTCGGCCTCGTCCTGCGGCGTCAGGAAACCGCCCGAACGCTGCCACAGGTCGCGGATCTCCGCGTTGACCTCGGCTGCGGAACGGGCGGATACGGACGACGACATCGGGGACATGTCCACCAGGCTACGGCCACAAGCCGAATCCCTTACCCTTTTCGCGGCGGGATATGCCTCACACCCCGGTCCGATCTCTCCTGTTCACCATGGGCCTCGGCTGTCCCCTGTGAGCCTCAGCCCGGCACCAGCCCCAGGGAACGCAGGCCGTCGGGCCGCTCCGGCACGGGCAGATGATCCACGAACCGGACCTCGCAGCCCAGGGCGGCCGCGCCCCCGTCCGCGCCCCGGTCGTCACCGACCATGACCACATCCGCCGGATCCCGGCCGATCAGGGTGCAGGCGGTGCGGAACAGCCCCTCGGCGGGCTTCTGGAGCCCGTGCTCGAAGGACAGGACGTAGGCGTCGACCAGGGCGTCGAGGCCGTGCGCACGGAAGACCGGGCGCAGGTCCCAGCCGATGTTGCTCACCACACCGACCGCGATTCCCGCCCTCCGCAGCCCCGCCAGCACCTCCGCGGCGTCCGGGTAGGGCCGCCAGGCCTCCGGCCGCATATGGCGGTCGTACAGCGCGTCGTACAGCCCCGGATCGGGCAGGGCGACGCCCCGGGCCAGACCGGTGTACGCCTCGCGGTGCAGCGCGGCGCTCAGGTCCCGGTGCGCCATCGCGTCGGCCAGCCGCTCCGGGACCCGGAGCGGAGCCGGGCCGCCAGGGAGGGCGCCGGCCTCGGTGAGCCCGGTCACGTACCGCTCGAAATCCTCCGGCGGTACGTCGACCTCCTCCTCCCGCAGCACGGCGGCGAGCCAGTCCCGGACCGGCTCGATCCGGAACAGGGTCCCGGAGAAGTCGAACAGCACGCCCTTGATCACCATGGGTGCGATCCCTCCCGGGGCGCCGCGTACCGGGCGTACCCGGCGGCACTCAGCGCCACCACCGCCACCCCCAGCAGCGCACCGCCCACGACATCGGTCAGCCAGTGCACCCCCAGATATACCCGGGTCGCCGCCACGCCGACCGCCGAGACCACCGCCACGGCCAGTGCCGCGCCCCACAGCCCGCGGCCCGCGCCGTACAGCCGGAGCAGCCACAGGAGCAGCCCGCAGCTCACGACGGTCGTCATGGCGTGCCCGGAGGGGAACGCCGCGAAGTTGGCGGAGTCCACCGGGTCGCTCCACTGCGGGCGCTCCCGGTCCACCGCGGCCTTCAGTCCCTGCTGGAGAAGGGTGGCGAGCAGACTCGTCGCGGCCACCCACAGGGCGATCCGGCGCGCGCCCCGCCACCACAGGGCGACCACGGCCGCCGCGATCAGGGCGCGCATGGTCCAGGGGTCCCACACCCAGTCCGTCAGCACCCGGTTCACCTGGACCAGACCGGGGTCGGCCACCGCGTGCCGGTGCAGGGCGTCGGCGACCGTCCGGTCCAGGGACATCAGCGGTGACCAGCGCGCCGCCACCAGGACGAGCAGCACCAGGGCCGCCGCGCCGACGGCGGTTCCGGTCCACAGGGCGGGCGCGGTGCGGGGGGAGCGGTCCGGGGAGCGGAAGCGGAAGAGGGGGGAGGACATGGGGTGATCCTCGCGGAGGACACCGCCCGAAGGCCAACCCGGGTGCGGAACCGCCGGTCGCCCCGGGGCTATCCCAGGGCGCGGAGCCCCGGGACGAAGGCCACGACCACCGGGACGACCGGGACCAGCGAGGCGGCGGCCGTCAGCCGAAGCCTGCGGCCCGCGGTGAGCCGTTCGACGGGGGCCAGCAACCGGTTCACCCGGAGGGGTAGTTGAGCTTGCGGGGTGGGGCAGGGGCCGAACACCCCGCGGTCCTCGTTGAGTCCGACCAGGGCGAGCGCGGTCGTCAGCCTGCCGAAGCGACGCGAGGCCACGTCGTCGGCGGCCAGCTCGACCAGCCGGTGCATCTCGTCGCGGAACGCGGCGAACACCGGGATCTGCGGGAAGCCGATGGCCAGCGCCGACGAACAGTGCAGCAGCCAGTCGTGCCGGGCCTGGGCGTGCCCCTGCTCATGGGCGAGCACGGCATCGAGCTGACGGCCCTTCAGGCGACCCAACGCGGCGGTGGTGATGACGAGTTGCGGTGCGGTGCCGGGCAGCCACCAGGCGTCGGGGCGTTCGCCCTCCAGTACCACGAGACGGTCGGATCCGGGTTCCTCGCCCGGCATCAGCGGCGCGCGCACCAGCAGTTCCGCCCGACGCTGCTTGCGGCGACTCCGTGCTCGCCGGATCTCCCGCAGGAGCATCGTCCCGGACCACAGCCCGCCCAGCGCCAGCAGCACCGCGATGACCGCCGACCACGGCCCGTACGCCGCCAGGGCGTAAGCCTCGACGACGGCGTGCGGGGCGGGGGCGAAGACGTGGCCGCGCACCGCCTGCCAGGCGGCGGCCGCGCTCAAGGTCATGGACAGGGCGAACGACAGGAGGACCGCGGCCACCACGCACTGCCAGACCCACAGGGCCACGACCGGCTCGCGCTCCGGCCACCGGGCCCGCGCCATCACACGCGGGGTCACCAGGGCGGTCAGTGCACCGAGCAGCAGCAGCGCGAGGGAGACCAGCATGGCTTCAGCTTATGAGGGGCGGGTCGACCGGGGGTACGGCCCCGACCGGCAAGTGACGCAGACCACTGTCTGCCGGGGGTTCTGTCCCACTTCCCGTCTCACAGGGTGAGAAGCATGGCGAACATGCCGATGCCCATCGTCAGTCGGCAGGCCGTCGTGAGCTCGGGCCGGCCGTCCGTCCCGCCCCCGAAACCGCCCGTCCCCGGGCCGCCGACGATCGCACCGCCCGCCGGGGCGATCGCGGTCCGGGGCAGCAGGTGACCGGCCGAGCCCAGCACGTAGAACGCGTAGTAGAGGAGCAGGACCCCGGTCAGCACGGGTATGCCGCCGGCTCCCGCCGCCACCTCGTGCCCGGCATGCCCGCCCCCGCCGCTCCCCGTCACCGCCGGGGCCATCGCCACGGCCATATAGACCATGGCCAGCGAGCCGACGAGATGGTGCAGATGGTGGCCGCCGCGCAGCGCGGGCCGCAGCGCCCGCAGCGCGGCCGCGCCGAACAGCACCGCGTACACCGCCCAGGCCCAGTCCGGGTGCGACAGCACGGCCGCCGGAACGGCCATCGCCGCCATGCCGAAACCCATGAGCGCCTCCGAGCGCGCGGTGCGGCGCTCCCGCGGCGTCCCCGTGCGGGTGCGCAGCAGGCAGTAGGCGCCGCTCACCGCGCACAACACCATCAGCAGCCAGCCGGCCAGAGCCCCTCCGTGCACGGCGCGCCTCCCCCTGATCGGACGTACGGCACTGTTGCGGGTCGCCCCATCGCTGCCCAGGCCGACGCCGCCGAATCCGGCGCACAGGGGAGTGAAGGGAGCGCGCCGAGGCCCACCGGGGGCGCTCCGGGTCGCGTTACGCTCGACCGCACGCGCGACAACAACCATGCATACGCCGGCGGACTTGGGAGCCGCCACGTACGTACGGCAGCAGAGAAACGGAGAGCCCCACCATGGACACCGCCACGCCCGACTCGGCCCGGCTGACCTTCCGTGACGCGACCGAGGCCGACGTCCCGGCGCTGGTCGCCCTGATCGAGTCCGCCTACCGCGGTGACTCCAGCCGCACCGGCTGGACCACCGAGGCGGACATCCTCCAGGGGCAGCGGACCGACGAACAGGGTGTGCGCGATGTCATCGCCGCTTCGGCGAGCCGGCTCCTCGCGGTCGAGCGCGGTGGCGAACTCATCGCCTGCTGCCAGCTCGAACACCGGGGCGAAGCGGCCTACTTCGGCATGTTCGCGGTCCGGCCCGGACTCCAGGGCGGCGGCCTCGGCAAGCTGATCATCGCCGAGGCGGAGCGCACGGCGAAGGAGAGCTGGGGCGCTGGTGAGATGCACATGACGGTGATCTCGGTGCGCGAGGACCTGATCGCCTGGTACGAGCGCCGCGGCTACCGCCGTACGGGAGCACTCACTCCGTTCCCGTACGGCGACGAGCGCTTCGGCATCCCGCAGCGGGACGACCTGGCCTTCGAACTGCTCGTCAAGAACATCTGAGGCCGGTCGAGGACGCCTCGGAGCCGACCGGGCCGGGCGACGCCCCTAAGCGGTGAAGCGTCCGGTGCGGCGGATCTCCGGGAAGTCCGTCGTCGCGCCGTCCAGGCCCAGGGCCCGCGCCAGGCGCAGCTGGTCCTGGGTGTTCACCACCCAGCCGATCACCTTCACGCTCTCCGCGTGCGCGTGCTCCACCACCTCCAGGGTGAGGCGGCGGATATTCAGCGCGAGCGTCGCCGCGCCCGCCGCCTTCGCCCGGTCCACCACGTCCGCCTTCCAGCGGCTGGCGATCAGGACCGTGCGTACGCCGGGCACCAGCCGGGCGATCTCGGTGACGGCCTCGTCGTGGAACGAGGACACCTCCACCCGGCCGACGAGTTCGCGCTCCCGGATCACGTCCGCCAGGGCGCGGGCCGCCGCCACGTCCTTGATCTCCGCCTGGAGCGGGGAGGAGACGGCCTCCAGCACCTCTTCGAAGACGGGGACCCGCTCGCCCCGGCCGGCGTCGAGCTCGCGCAGCTCCGCCAGGGTCTTGGCCGCGATCGGCCCGGTCCCGTCCGTGGTGCGGTCCACGTCCGCGTCGTGCATCACGGCGAGCGCGCCGTCCTTGCTGAGATGGAGATCCAGCTCGATGGCGTCCATTCCGGACGCCTCAGCGCGGACGAAGGAGCGCAGGGTGTTCTCGGGCTCGACGCCCATCACTCCGCGATGGCCCAGGGTGAGAAATGACAAGGCGACCTCGTTTCCGTCGGCGGCTTCCCGTCGACTGCTCCTGCCCGCGCTGAGGTACGGCAATACGGCACTGGGAGGGTAACGGCCCGGGCGCGCGATGTCCCCCGCCGGGCAGGCCCGGTCGGCCTGCCCCGAGCGGTGCTGTGGGAACTGCGCACCTACCCGGTATCCGACAGGAAAAACAGCGGTGACCATGGGGGGTACGCAGGATAATTTTCAGCCCCCCACTTGTCGGGAGGAACCCTGCACGGCTACGGTGATTCCACGCGAGGTTCTCCCGTGGAGGAAGTGTTATGACGGAAATTCTTGTGCACGACGCCACCGACGGCGCGATAGCTACGGCCCAGCGGGTCGTCGAGCACCCGGCCTGGCCCGTGCTCAGGGATGCCGTCGAGGAGATCCGCCCCTGGCAGTCCAAGGACGGATCCATCGACTTCGAGGCCGACGGAGCCCCGTCCCCGGCCGACGTCGAGCGCGTGCTCGACCGGGTGATCGGCGCGGTCGAGGAGCTGTCCCCGCTCCTTCCGCACGACGCCGCCTACCACCGCGCGCTCGTCACCGACCTGCGCCGCTGGGCCGCCGCCGGCTTCCGCGTCCCCGACTTCCTGGACTCGCTGCTGGCTTTCCAGCCCGCGACGATGCGGAGCGACGGTCTCCAGCACCTCGTCGTCTTCGCGATGTACACGCAGAACGGCAACCCCGACCGCAACCTCGAAGCGGTCGTGCTGAAGATGGTCTGGCCCGAGTGGCTCGCCGACCTGGAGGCGAACCGCTACGACAACCCGCTCTTCTGCGGCATCACCTTCGAGGACTTCACCTCCGGCTACGACACCAACTCCGCGGTGCTCTTCCCGGAGACCATCGCCGTGCGCGAGGCCCCCGAGCGCTTCAGCTGGGGCGGCATCTTCTGCGACCGCGAGGCCGCCCGCTTCCGCCGCGTCACCGAGGCCTCCGTCGACCTGCTCGGCCTGGAGCTGCCCGAGGACATCCGCGAGATGATCGGCGACCAGCAGCGCTGTGAGCAGGCGTTCGTCCTGTGGGACATGGTCCACGACCGCACCCACAGCCACGGTGACCTGCCGTTCGACCCGTTCATGATCAAGCAGCGCCAGCCGTTCTGGATGTACGGCCTGGAGGAGCTGCGCTGCGACCTCACCGCCTTCAAGGAGGCCGTGAAACTGGAGTCCGAGGGCAATTCCCACGGCCGCGACGTGCAGTACGCGGTGCTCTTCGACCGGATGTTCCGCTTCCCGGTCTCCGGCGAGCGCGTCCGCAACTACGACGGTCTCGGCGGCCAGCTGCTCTTCGCCTACCTGCACAAGCACGACGTCGTCCGCTGGACCGACAACACCCTGAAGATCGACTGGGACCGTGCCCCGGAGGTCACCAACCAGCTCTGCGCCGAGATCGAGAAGCTCTACCGCGACGGCATCGACCGCCCCAAGCTGGTCCACTGGTTCGCCGCGTACGACCTCGTCTCCACCTACCTGGCCCCGCACCCGGGATCCCGCTGGGCCAAGGGCCCCGATGCCCTGGACCTCACACTTCCTCCTCGCAAGCTCGTCGACGACGTGCTTCCGGACGAGTTTCCCCTGAGCATGTTCTATGAGGCGCTCGCCAAGAAGCTGAAGCACGTGATTGCCTCCACCAAGGGAATCACCGCGGCGAACGACGAGCGGGCAGCCGCGTGAACCATTCTCCCGAGGAGGCGGTGGCCATGAACGGAAACGGCAAGGGCGAGGGGACCGGTGTGCTCGAAGGAGCCGTGGTCGCGGTCGCCGGAGCGGCCGGCCCCGCCGGACGCGCGACGCTGCTGCGGCTCGCCGAGGCGGGCGCCACGGTCGTCGGCTGCGACGCCAACCCCGAACGCCTCGCCGAGGCGGTGGACGCCGCCCGGTACGCCCACGGGGGTGCGACCGTCACCGGCGAGACCGTCGACCTGCTCGACCTCGACGCCACCCGGGACTGGGCCAAGCGCACCGAGGCGGAGTTCGGCCGCATCGACGGCCTGGTCCACCTCGTCGGCGGCTGGCGCGGCAGCCCGTCGTTCCAGGAGACCGTCCTGTCCGACTGGGACGCTCTGGAGAAGCTGCTCATCCGTACCGTCCAGTCGACCTCGCTGGCCTTCCAGGAGCCCCTCCAGCGCAGTGATCGGGGCCGCTACCTCCTGATCAGCGCCGCCGGGGCCAGCAACCCCACCGCGGGCAACGCCGCCTACTCCTCCGCCAAGGCCGCCGCCGAGGCCTGGACCCTCGCGCTCGGCGACGCCTTCCGCAAGGCGGGGGGCGATGAGGGGCCGCGTACCGCTGCTGCGATCCTGGTGGTCAAGGCACTGGTGAACGACGCGATGCGCGCCGAGCGCCCGAATGCGAAGTTCGCGGGCTTCACCGACGTCACGGCGCTGGCCGAGGCCATCGCCGGCGTCTGGGACGAGCCCGCCCCCGAAGTGAACGGAAAGCGCCTGTGGCTGACCCCGCAACCGTGAGGACCGACGCGCGACGTCACCACGATCCGCAGGTACGCGGCTTCGCCAGTGACAACTACGCGGGCGCGCACCCGGAGGTCCTCGCCGCCATCGCCCTCGCCAACGGCGGCCACCAGGTCGCCTACGGCGAGGACGACTACACCGGCCACCTCCAGCGGGTCATGCACAGCCACTTCGGCCCCACCGCCGAGGCCTTCCCGGTCTTCAACGGCACCGGAGCCAACGTGGTCGCCCTCCAGGCGCTCACCGACCGCTGGGGAGCGGTCATCTGCGCCGAGTCCGCGCACATCAACGTGGACGAGGGCGGGGCGCCCGAGCGGATGGGCGGGCTGAAGCTCCTCACCGTGCCCACCCCGGACGGCAAGCTCACCCCCGAGCTCATCGACCGGCAGGCGTACGGCTGGGACGACGAGCACCGGGCCATGCCGCAGGTCGTCTCGATCACCCAGAACACCGAGCTGGGCACCGTCTATACCCCCGACGAGATCCGCGCCATCTGCGACCACGCCCACGAGCGCGGCATGAAGGTGCACCTCGACGGGGCCCGGATAGCCAACGCCGCCGCCTCGCTGGACGTGCCGATGCGGACGTTCACCAACACGGTCGGCGTCGACGTGCTGTCCTTCGGCGGTACGAAGAACGGCGCCCTGTTCGGCGAGGCCGTCGTCGTGCTCGACCCGGACGCGGTGCGGGCGATGAAGCACTTGCGCAAGCTCTCCATGCAGCTCGCCTCCAAGATGCGCTTCGTCTCCGTCCAGCTGGAGGCGCTGCTCGCCAAGGACCTGTGGCTGCGCAACGCCCGGCACGCCAACGCCATGGCGCAGCGGCTCGCCGAGGGCGTCCGGGCGATCGACGGGATCGAGATCCTCTACCCGGTCCAGGCCAACGCGGTGTTCGCCCGGCTGCCGCACGCGGTCAGCGAGCGACTCCAGGAGCGCTTCCGCTTCTACTTCTGGGACGAGGCGGCCGGGGATGTCCGCTGGATGTGCGCGTTCGACACCCGCGAGGACGACGTCGACGCCTTCCTCCAGGCGCTCAAGGAAGAGATGGTGCGCTAGCGCACACCCCTCACGTATTGCATGACTATGCGGCCGATCGGAAAACGATGGACTTCCGGTCGGCCGCTTCGTACGCTCTCCGGTCATGGAGCTGACGCAGCAGTGCCCGGACATCGAGGCGTACCTGGCCGCCGACGGGGTCATCGACCACGATCATCCCCAGGTGAGGGAAACGGCGACCCGTCTCGCGCTCGACGCCGACGCCGCATACTCATACGCGCGGGCCGCCTTCGAGTTCGTCCGCGACACCGTTGCGCACTCCGCCGACTCCGGGGACCAGCGCGTGACCTGGCGCGCCTCCGAGGTGCTCGCCACCCGCAACGGCATCTGCCATGCGAAATCCATCGCCCTCGCGGCCCTGCTGCGGGCCCGCTCCATCCCGGCCGGCCTCTGCTACCAACGTCTCGCCGACGATGACGGTACGCACCCGATGCTCCACGGCCTGGTCGCGCTGCGGCTGCCCGGCGCCGGGCGCTGGGCGCGGGTGGACCCCCGGGGCAACAAGCCGGGTATCGACGCGCAGTTCTCGCTGGAGGAGGAGCGGCTGGCCTGGGTGGTGCGCGAGGAGTCCAATGAAATCGACTATCCAGTAATCTGCGCTGCACCACCCGAGGGGCTCCTCCAGGCGTTGAAGAGCTCCCGGAACCGCTCGGAGCTCTGGCGGAACCTTCCCGCGAGCCTCTGAGCCCACCCGACGCCGAGCACCCGC
Organism: Streptomyces sp. man185; assembly: GCA_002551355.1. GTDB lineage: Bacteria > Actinomycetota > Actinomycetes > Streptomycetales > Streptomycetaceae > Streptomyces. The sequence continues at coordinate 69,199 of NTHE01000040.1, forward strand.
CGCACCACGCATCACCTCACCGCACCGGCAACGCAGCAACGCAGTAAGGCAGACGATGACCCTCACGCTCACCGTGTCCGACGAGGTGCGCACGATCGCACCGAGCTTCACCCATGTCGCCGTCGAGGCGCACGGACTCGTCAACGGCCCCAGCGACGCACGCAGCTCCGCCCTGCTGGACGCCGCCACCCGCAGGCTCACCGAGCGCCTGGACGGCCGCGCCCCGCACGAGGACCCGCACATGGTGGCCTGGCGCGCGATCTACGGGGCCTTCGGGGCCAAGCCCTCCCGCACCCGCAATTCGGCCGAGGCGCTCGCCCGGCGCGCCCTCGCCGACGGCGGACTGCCCCGCATCAACCTGCTGGTCGACGCCTACAACGCCATAAGCGTCGCCCACCTCCTCCCGGTCGGCGGAGAGGACACCGACCACATCAAGGGGCAGATGCGCCTGATCCGCGCGAAGGGGGACGAGCCGTTCCCCACCGTCGCCGGCGGCGAGGAGTCGGTGGAGCACCCCGAGCCCGGCGAAGTCGTCTGGTGCGACGACGAGAGCGTCACCTGCCGCCGCTGGAACTGGCGCCAGGGCGTACGCACCCGGCTCACCGAGGAATCGGTCAACGCCGTCTTCCTGCTGGAGGGCCTCGCACCCATGACGAACGGCGAGCTCGACGCCGCGGGCGCCGAACTCGCCGCGACCCTGGAGCAGCTGAGCCCCGGCGCGCGGATCACCGTCCACGCGCCGCAGTGAAGTGAGAGCGACGCCGCCCCGCCCCGGGGCGGCCGTCAGCCGAGCTCGCGCACCTCGGCGGGGGTGGGGGCCGTGCCACCGAGATGGGCCGGCACCCACCAGGTGTCGCTCGCGTCCTTCGGACGCACCGGGTAGGCCCGCTGCGCCGCCTCCAGCAGTTCCTGGACCCGCTCCCGCAGTCGCCGGGTGATGGCACCGGCGTACTGGTCGGAGGGCGCCTCCAGGGGTTCGCCGACGCGAATGGTGATCGGGATGTGGCTGCGCTGGAAATTGCGCGGCCGCCCCTTCGTCCAGATCCGCTGGGTGCCCCAGAGCGCCATCGGGATCAGCGGAACCCCGGCCTCCTGGGCAAGGCGCGCGGCACCCGACTTGAAGCTCTTCAGCGTGAAGGACTGCGAGATGGTGGCCTCGGGGAACACTCCGACGATCTCGCCGGAACGCAGCGACCGGAGCGCGTGCGCGTACGCGTCCTCGCCCTGGTCGCGGTCGACCGGGATGTGCTTCATTCCCCGCATCAGCGGACCGGAGATCTTGTGCCGGAAGACCGACTCCTTCGCCATGAACCGGACCAGCCGCTTCTGCGGCAGGGCGCCCAGGCCGGTGAAGATGAAGTCGAGATAGCTGATGTGATTGCTGACCAGCACCGCACCACCGGTCTTCGGGATGTGCTCCGAACCCTGAGTGTCGATCTTCAGGTCGAGCGCCTTGAACAGGGTGCGAGCGGCGCCGATGACCGGTCGATAGACGAGTTCTGCCATCTGGAGAAGACCCTTCTTCAGCGCCTGGGGAGGGTTCTCCCGGCGGAAGTTACGCAGCCGTAGGTTTTCGGCATTGTGGCGATGGTGCCCCATGCGCGAGCCGCTGGCCAGTCCCGGCGGACGTGGACCGCGAGATTCTCGTCACGTGCGCGTCCCCCGGGAGCTGCGGGAATGCCCGGGCGGCGGCCGGTGCTGACCTCTTACGAAGAGCTCTGATCAGGAGGCACCAGGTGGACCGCCGGACACACGGACAGCGACTCGACGCATCCCAACTCGGCGCGGAACTCGGGGAACGCGCGACGCTCGTCCAGTTCTCCAGCGCCTTCTGCCAGCCGTGCCGGGCCACCCGCCGCACTCTCGACGAAGTGGCCGCGATGGTCGACGGAGTCACCCACATCGAGATCGACGCCGAGGCCCACCTCGCGCTGGTGCGGCAGCTGGACATCACGAGGACGCCGACCGTCCTGGTGCTCGACGCCGAGGGCGAGGTGGTCCGACGGGCCACCGGACAGCCCCGCACCGTCGACGTCGTCGCGGCGCTGGGGCACGCCATATGACGGACCGTGACGCATCTCCCACATGCCGGAACGCCCTTGACTGCACCCACCACGCATCGTCAGTCTGACGTTATGCCGCCAGAACTCCTTCTTTACGGCCGGGTCCATGTGGACCTCGCACGCTACGCGAGTGCGCGCTGTCCGGGTGTCTGAGCACCCACGGACCCGCACGCCACTCCCGCAGAAGGACACCTCCATGACGGCAACGCCCGATCTCGCCCCCGCCCCGACGGCCGCCACGCCCGAACTCTTCCGCTCCGTCTTCCGCCGCCACGCCGCGGGCGTGGCTGTGATCACCGCCGCGGGGGAGCGCCCGGTCGGCTTCACCGCCACCTCGTTGACCTCCGTCGCCGCCGAACCCCCGCTGATCTCCTTCGGCATCGGTACGTCGTCCTCCAGCTGGCCCGTGCTGTCCGAGGCCGAGTACGTCGGCGTCCACATCCTCGGCGAGCACCAGCGGGAGCTGGCCGCCACCTTCGCCCGCAGTGGGGCCGACCGCTTCGGCCCGTCGACCGACTGGAGCAGCGGCCCCGAAGGCGTTCCGCTGCTGGCGGACGTGTCCGCCTGGCTGGTCTGCCGCGTCGTGACCCGTGTTCCGGCCGGGGATCACCGCATCGTCATCGCCGAGGCCGTCGCGGGTGCGCCCTCCGAAGCCGGTCGTCCGCTGGTCTACCACCAGGGACGGTTCACGGCTCTGCGAGACTGAGGGCAGGCGCAGGCCCGCCGCGTTGGCAAGGTCACAGTGCGGTCCGGTTGCTCAGGGGTAACAGACTGGGTGTACTGGTGAGTAATATCGGGCCCGGAGCCTCGGTCGTCCTGACCGGATCCGGCCCGACAAGGCGCCTATGCTGCGTGCAACAAGGCAGCCCGGAAATGACGATGCAGTAGGAGAGCCGGCGTGAGCTTGAGGATCGTTGTCTGTGTGAAGTACGTGCCCGACGCGACCGGTGACCGGCGTTTCGCCGATGACCTGACGCTGGACCGTNAGGAGAGCCGGCGTGAGCTTGAGGATCGTTGTCTGTGTGAAGTACGTGCCCGACGCGACCGGTGACCGGCGTTTCGCCGATGACCTGACGCTGGACCGTGAGGATGTCGACGGTCTGTTGTCGGAGCTGGACGAGTACGCGGTCGAGCAGGCGTTGCAGATCGCTGACGGGGCGGACGATGCGGAGATCACCGTGGTGACGGTGGGTCCGGAGGATGCCAAGGATGCGTTGCGCAAGGCGTTGTCGATGGGTGCGGACAAGGCGGTTCACGTCGAGGACGACGATCTGCACGGCAGTGATGTGATGGGGACGTCGCTGGTGCTGGCGAAGGCGGTGGAGAAGACCGGCTACGACCTGGTGATCTGCGGTATGGCCTCCACCGATGGTGTCATGGGCGTCCTGCCGGCCCTGCTCGCCGAGCGCCTCGGTGTTCCGCAGGTGACGCTGCTGTCCGAGGTCGCGCTGAACGACGGTGTGGTGACGGGGCGGCGTGACGGTGACACGGCGACGGAGCAGTTGGAGGCGTCGTTGCCGGCGGTGGTGTCGGTGACCGACCAGTCGGGTGAGGCGCGTTACCCGTCGTTCAAGGGGATCATGGCGGCGAAGAAGAAGCCGGTTCAGTCGCTGGATCTGGAGGATCTGGAGCTGGATGCGGACGAGGTGGGTCTGGCGGGTGCGTGGACGGCGGTGGAGTCCGCGACGGAGCGGCCGGCGCGTACGGCGGGCACGGTCGTGAAGGACGAGGGTGAGGGCGGCAAGCAGCTCGCCGAGTTCCTCGCGGGCCAGAAGTTCATCTAGGTCCCGGCCCTCTTCCCCTTTTCTTCTCTTCTCTCGTCTGGAGTGCGTTGTCATGGCTGAAGTTCTTGTTCTGGTCGATCACGTGGACGGTGCGGTCCGTAAGCCGACGCTGGAGCTGCTGACGCTGGCCCGCCGGATCGGTGACCCGGTCGCCGTGGCGCTGGGTGCCGGCGCGGAGGCGACCGCGGGTGTGCTGGGTGAGCACGGTGCGGTGAAGGTCCTCACGGCGGACGCTGCGGAGTTCGCGGATTACCTCGTGGTGCCGAAGGTGGACGCGCTGCAGGCCGCGTTCGATGCGGTCTCGCCGGTCGCGGTGCTGGTGGTGTCCTCGGCGGAGGGCAAGGAGATCGCGGCGCGTCTGGCGCTGCGGATCGGTTCGGGGATCATCACCGATGCCACTGATCTGGAGGCCGGTGATCAGGGTCCGGTGGCGACGCAGGCGGTGTTCGCCGCGTCGTACACCACCAAGTCCCGTGTCTCCCGGGGTGTTCCGGTGATCACGGTGAAGCCGAACTCGGCTCCGGTCGAGCCGGCCGCGGCGGCCGGTGCGGTCGAGGCGCTGTCGGTGTCGTTCGGTGCGAGCGCGTCGGGTACGAAGGTGACCTCGCGCACGCCGCGTGAGTCGACCGGGCGTCCGGAGCTGACCGAGGCCGCGATCGTGGTCTCGGGCGGCCGTGGGGTCAACGGTGCGGAGAACTTCCCCGTGATCGAGGCTCTCGCGGACTCTCTGGGTGCTGCGGTGGGCGCGTCGCGTGCGGCGGTGGACGCGGGCTGGTACCCGCACACCTCGCAGGTCGGGCAGACGGGCAAGTCCGTCTCGCCGCAGCTGTACATCGCCTCGGGTATCTCGGGGGCGATCCAGCACCGGGCGGGCATGCAGACCTCGAAGACGATCGTCGCGATCAACAAGGACGCCGAGGCCCCGATCTTCGAACTCGTCGACTACGGCGTCGTCGGCGACCTCTTCGCCGTCGTTCCCCAGCTCACCGAGGAGATCACCGCCCGCAAGGGCTGATCCCCCGACGAACAGCCCCCGCCCCGGGCCGCACGGTGAACCCCACCGTGCGGCCCGGNTTCCCCAGCTCACCGAGGAGATCACCGCCCGCAAGGGCTGATCCCCCGACGAACAGCCCCCGCCCCGGGCCGCACGGTGAACCCCACCGTGCGGCCCGGTGCCGTTCCGGGCGACCATTGACGCAGGTCGAGCGGCCTTATAACTTCACTATACGGATTGTTGATTCCGGGAAGCGGAAACGACGAGAGCGTGGAGGGTACGTTCATGGGTCAGCAGGAGAAGGTGGCAACGAGCCTCGCCGGTGCGGTCAGCGAGGAGATCAGTGCCTCCCTCACAGCGGTCGACGCGGAGCTCGCCCGCCTCTACCCGGGCGATCCCGGCACCCGCCAGCCCGTGCACACCGTCTACGTACCGGGCGACGTCTTCGCGCCCGGCACCCTGCGCTCCTGGGGCGACCAGGCGCTGGCCGCCCTCGACGAACACGCCCCCGACGCCTCTGCGTTCGCCGCCGTCCTCGGCATCCCCGAGGAGCTGGCCGGGCCGGTCCACGACCGCGTACGCGCCAAGCTGGAGCGCGAGCCCGTCGAGGACCTGCGCATCGACTTCGAGGACGGCTACGGCCCCCGCCCGGACGCCGAGGAGGACGAGGCCGCCGCACGCGCCGCGCGCCTGGTCTCCGAGGCGTACGCGAACGGAACCGCCGCCCCCTACATGGGCATCCGGATGAAGTGCATGGAGGCCGGTGTACGCGACCGGGGCATCCGCACCACGGACGTCTTCCTCACCGGCCTGATGGAGGCGGGCGGGCTCCCCGAAGGGCTCGTGCTGACCCTGCCGAAGGTCACGTACCCCGAGCAGGTCACCGCCTTCGTCCAGCTCCTCGAAGCCTTCGAGAAGGCCCACGGCCTCGACGCCGGGCGGATCGGCTTCGAGATCCAGATCGAGACCAGCCAGTCCATCCTCGCCGCCGACGGGACCGCCGCCGTCGCCCGCATGATCGACGCCGCGCGGGGCCGGGCGACGGGGCTGCACTACGGCACCTTCGACTACAGCGCATGCGTCGGGGTCAGCGCCGCCTACCAGGCCAGCGACCACCCGGCCGCCGACCACGCCAAGGCCGTGATGCAGGTCGCCGCCGCGGGCACCGGCGTACGCGTCTCCGACGGCTCGACGAACGTCCTGCCCGTCGGCCCGACCGACCAGGTCCACGAGGCCTGGCGGCTCCACTACGGCCTCACCCGCCGCGCTCTGGCCCGCGCCTACTACCAGGGCTGGGACATGCATCCCGGTCACCTGCCGACGCGCTACGCGGCCGTCTACGCCTTCTACTGCGAGGGCCTGGAGCCCGCCGCCGCCCGGCTCGCCGCCTACGTGGCCAAGGCCGGCGGTGACGTCATGGACGAGCCCGCCACCGCCAAGGCCCTCAGCGGCTACCTGCTGCGCGGCATCGACTGCGGCGCGCTGGACACCGCAGAGGTCGCCCGGCTGACCGGCCTGACCCGCGCGGACCTGGACGCCTTCGCCTCACCGCGCCGGGGCGACCTGACGGTCACCGCTCCGTAAGGGGGAGCCTCAGTAGCCTTCGCGCTCCGAGGGGACGGCCAGTCCCACCGGGGTGCGCAGGCCTGCGACCGGCACCGTCCGCTGGCCGCCGCGCACCGGCAGCTGCACCACCCGGTCGTTGTTGAAGTCCGCGATGTACAGCGCGCCCGCGGGGTCGAAGGCCAGGCCGTACGGGGAGTTGAGCCCGGTCGCCGGGACGGTCCGCTGCGGCCCGCCGCCCGCAGGCAGCCGTACCACCCGGTCGTTGCCGCTGTCGGAGACGAAGAGATCCCCTCCCCGGCCGAAGGCCAGCCCGGTCGGCTGGGAGAGGCCGGTCGTGGGCACGGTCGTCTGCGGGCCGCCGTCGGCGGGGACCTTCACCACGCGGTCATTGACGAAGTCCGCCACGAAGAGGTTCCCGGCCCTGTCCAGCGCGAGACCGTCTGGATGGAGCAGCCCGGAGGTGGGGACGGTGACCTGGCCACTGCCGTCGGCGGGCACCTTCACCACCCGGTCGTTGAAGCTGTCGGCGATGTAGAGGTCGCCTGCCGCGTTGAGCGCGAGCCCGATGGGGCGGGAGAGGCCGGTGGTCGGGACGACGGTCTGCGGGCCTCCGTCGCCCGGCACCACGACGACCCGGTTGTTGCCGGTGTCGGCGATGTACAGGTCGCCCGAGGCGTCGAGCGTCATCCCGGTCGGGCGGGTCAGGCCGCTCGCCGCGACCGTGACCGGCGCGCCGCCGCCGGGCGGCAGGCGCAGCACGGTGTTGTCGGCGTAGTCGGAGATGTACAGGGGCGCTCCGTCGTGGGCCGGCGGGTGACCGTCCGCCGTTCCGGGGGCGGCGGAGGCGACCGGCGCCGCGCACAGCAACAGCGCCGCCGCCACGGCGGCGAGCCGCCAACGCGGCTGCCTGCGGACCGGCTTCGGGACCGGCGGGGCTGACGGGATCGATGGGGTCGTCGTGGGACGGCTCATGGGTGCGTACCTGTTCTGGATGCCCTGCCCGCTGCCGTACCGGCCCGGGGAAGGGGAGGGGGCGCCCCGTGGTCCGGTCCGTGCGGTGCCCGTGCCGAGGGGCGGACGGGCGAGCGGGCGGGCCGAGGGGAGCTGCGGAGGTGACGGTCCGGCACCCGGGCCCGCCGACCGGTCCGCCGGGGCGTGCCGTACGGAGACGGGGCGTCGGCGCCCGACGATAGGGAGCCGCTCCCGGCGATCCGTCGGCACCACGCCCCGATGGGCCGGGCGGCCACCCCAACGGCCCTGGCGGACCGGCCCCGCCTCAGCCGTCCCGGCGCGTGGCCGCGCCGCCACGGGCGCGGTAGGCCCGCATCTTGTGCCGTGCGCCGCACACGTCCATGTCGCACCAGAGGCCGTTCGACGACGGCGCGCGATCGTAGAAGACCCAGCGGCACTCGGGGGCCGCGCAGGCCTTGAGCCGCGTCGCGTGACGCCCGGTCAGCCCCTCCCGCAGCAGCGCTTCGAGCACCGTCCGTACGACCTCCGCCGCCGGTCGGTCGCCCGCCGGGCGCAGGGCGAGTGTGCCGTCCGGGCGCACGACCGGGGCGCCGGCCACTGAGCGGATCAGCCGGTTGAGGGCGTCGAGGGCCTCGGGTGAGGTCCGCTCCACCAGGAAGGCCCGTACGGTCTCCCGGGCCTCCGTGAGCGCCGCCAGTTCGGCCGGGGCGACCACTTCCGGATATCCGTGCGCCCGCAGCCATCCGCCCGCCGTTCCCGGCCGGGCGAGCTCGTCCTCTCCGTGGAGAAGGGTCGCCGTGTTGCAGAACGCCTCGACCGGTTCGAGTTCCGCGGGCGCCGGGTTCCGTCGCATGGTCCCCACTTTATCAGCGTTACCGACATGGCGAATGCTCTGGTAACGTCGAGAGTCAGGCAGGGTTCTGCACCCGACATCAGGAGGCGTGTCATGAACGGCATCTTGACCAGGACATTCGAGACCCCGGACGGCACGGTCCGCTGGGACGTGCTGGGGGAGGGTGACCCGGTCGTCCTGATCCACGGCACCCCCTTCTCGTCGCGCATCTGGCGCGAGATCGCACCGGCGCTCGCCCAGGACCACCAGGTCTACGTCTTCGACCTGCTCGGTTTCGGGCAGTCGGAGCAGCGCGAGGGGCAGGATCTCCGGCTCGCCGCGCACACGCGGGTGTTCACCGGGCTCCTGGATCACTGGGGGCTGGAGAGCCCGAGGGTGATCGCCCACGACATCGGCGGGGCGGTGGCGTTGCGGGCGCTGCTGCTGGAAGGGGCCCGGTACACCGATCTCACCCTGGTTGACGCGGTGGGCTGCGGGGACTGGGGGACCGGTCTGTTCAGGCTCGTACGGGAGAACGCGCACCTCTTCGAGCAGCTGCCCGTCTACGCGCACGAGGCGCTGGCCGAGAGCCACCTGCGCTTCGCGAGCCACGCCGGCTACCGGCCGGACGTCCTGGCCGCTCATCTCGACCCGTGGCGCGGTGAAGAGGGCAGGGCCGCGTACTACCGCCAGTACGGACAGCTGGAGCAGGCGGCCACCGACGAGTTCCAGCATCTGCTGGGATCCCTGCCGGTGCCGACCCGGATCATCTGGGGGCGCGAGGACGGCTTCCTGCCGCCGCCCTTCGGCGAGCAGTTGCACGCGCTGATCCCGCACTCGGAACTGCACTGGCTGGAAGGGGCGGGCCACGCTACCCCCGAGGACGCGCCCGCGCGGCTTCTGGCGCTGCTCACCCGGGAGTTCCGGCCGGTGGCCGCCGGGGCCTGACGGCGGGCGTCCCGGGGGCCGGGGGTCGTTCGGGGCGGGTGCCGGCCCGGCTCAGGCGGGCGGCAGTTCGCCCGAGCCGCGGGGAATCAGCGTCGTCGGCAGCTCGACCCGTGCCGTGGCGTGGTCCGCTCCGTCGAGGCGGCGGAAGAGATGTTCGGCGGCGGTCCTGCCGACCGCCGCCGCGTCCTGCGAGATCACGGTGATGCCGAGCAGGTCGGCCAGCTCGATGTCGTCGAACCCCACCAGTGCCACCGGCCGCTCCCGCTCCGCGATCACCCGGACCGCCGTCACCGTCACCCGGTTGTTGCCCGCGAACAGGGCGGTGACCGGCTCGGGCCCGCCGAGCATCTCCTCGGCGGCGGCACGGACCCGCTCCGGCTCGGTGGAGCCGAGGGAGACCCAGCCGTCCTCGACGGTGATGCCCGCGTCCCGCATGGCGGCGTGATAGCCGCGCAGTCGCTCGGTGGCCGTGTGGATCCGCGGCTGGTCTCCGATGAACCCGATCCTGCGGTGACCGTGCGCGATGAGGTGAGCCACGCCCTCCCTGGCGCCGCCGAAGCTGTCGGAGAGCACCATGTCGACGTCGACGTGGCCCGCCGGGCGGTCGACGAAGACCGTGGCGATGCCCGCCTTGATCTCCGGCTCCAGATAGCGGTGGTCGTCGCCCGCCGGGATCACGATCAGACCGTCCACCCGGCGGGCGCACAGCGCCAGCACCAACTCCTGCTCCCGCTCCGGGTCCTCGGCGCTGGAACCGTTGATCAGCAGTGCGCCGTGCGCCCGGGCGACCTCCTCCACCGCGCGGCTCAGCGGACCGTAGAACGGGTCCGCCAGATCCTCCAGGACCAGTCCGATGGATGCCGTACGTCCCTTGCGCAGCACGCGGGCGCTGTCGTTGCGGCGGAAGCCCAGCGCGTCGATCGCCTCCTGCACGCGGCGCTCGGTGTCGGGCGTGACGCCGGGCTCGCTGTTCACCACCCGGGAGACCGTCTTCAGGCCGACTCCGGCGCGTGCCGCCACGTCCTTCATGGTCGGCCGGTTGCCGTAGCGGGTCTCGGAATGACGGGCGGTCCGGTCCACGTGCGCTGTCCTGTCGTCGGATACGGGCGGGGCTGCGGTGCTCCGGCCGGGGCCGAGCGGGGCCGAGTGGGGGCGCCGCGGGGGTGATCGGAGGCTGTGGCGTCGAGCATAGGCCCTGGACAACGTTGTCAACTGAATGGAGACTGTGCAGACTGTGGACGGAACCCGCAGGTCCCGCCCCTTCACCGATCCGGAGAGTCCACACCGATGCATACCGACCTCGTCGCCGCGCTCGACATCGGCGGCACCAAGATCGCCGGAGCGCTGGTGGACGGCGACGGATCCCTGTCCGTACGGGCGCAGCGGCCGACGCCCGCCCGGGAGGGGGCCGAGGCGGTCATGGGGGCCGTCGACGAGGTGCTGGGCGAGCTGATGGCCTCGCCGCTGTGGAGCAGGGCCGGTTCGATCGGCATCGGCAGCGCCGGTCCGGTGGACGCCGCCGCGGGCACGGTCAGCCCGGTCAACGTCCCCGGCTGGCGGGACTTCCCGCTGGTGGAGCGGGTGCACAAGACGGCGGGCGGATTGTCGGTCGCGCTGGTGGGCGACGGGGTCGCGATGACGGCCGCTGAGCACTGGCTCGGTGCGGCGCGCGGCTACGACAACGCGCTGTGCCTCGTCGTGTCGACGGGCGTCGGCGGCGGCCTCGTCCTCGGCGGCACCCTGCGCCCCGGCCCCTCGGGCAACGCCGGCCACATCGGCCACATCAGCGTCGACCTGGACGGCGAACCGTGCCCCTGCGGTGCGCGCGGCTGCGTCGAAGGCATCGCCAGTGGTCCCAACATCGCCCGCCGGGCCCTGGAGAACGGCTGGCGGCCAGGCCCGGACGGGGACGAGACGGCCGCCGCGGTGGCCGTCGCCGCTCGCGCCGGGGACCCGGTCGCCGTCGCCTCCTACGAGCGCGCGGCCCAGGCGCTGGCGGCCGGCATCGCCGCCACCGCCACCCTGGCGGACCTCGACATCGCGGTGGTCGGCGGGGGAGTGGCCGGGGCCGGCGACGTGCTCTTCGTACCGTTGCGCCGCAGTCTGCGCGACTACGCCACGCTCTCCTACCTCCGGCGGCTGACGGTCGCACCCGCCGTGATGGGCACCGACGCCGGGCTGGTCGGGGCCGCCGCGGCGGCGATCGCGCTGCGCTGAGGGCTCCCTGCCGAGACAGCTTCCCGGGGGGACGCCCGGTTCGTCAGGCCTTGCGTCCCCCGGGTCACCCCTCGCGCGTCCCGGGGGCAGGCCCGTCACGGCCTCCGCCCTGTGGGAGGTCAGGTCGGCTGACGGCGGCAGCGGCATGAGCCGCGCGGCTGTCTTCGCTCAGGCGTCGAAGTAGAGCGCGAACTCGTACGGGTGCGGGCGGTGGCGGATGGCGTCGATCTCCCGTTCCCGCTTGAGGCGGATGTAGGTCTCGATCAGGTCAGGGGTGAAGACGTCGCCCCGCAGGAGATACGCGTGGTCCTGCTCCAGCGCGTTCACGGCCTCGTCGAGGCTTTCGGGAAGCCGGTCGGGGGCGTTTCCCCCGTGGGAGGCGTAGAGGTCGGCATCGATCGGCTCGGGGGGCTCGATCTTGTGCTGGATACCGTCGAGGCCCGCCATGAGGATCGCGGCGAAGCCGAGGTAGGGGTTGCTGGTGGCGTCCGGGAACCGGATCTCCACCCGCTTGGTCCGAGGGTCGTCACCCGTGACGGGGATACGGACGCAGGCCGAGCGGTTCCCCTGGGAGTAGACCAGGTTGACCGGCGCCTCGAACCCCGGAAGCAGGCGGTGGTAGGAGTTGAGCGAGGGGTTCGTGAACGCCAGCAGACTCCTCGCGTGGCGCATCACCCCGCCGATGTAGTGCCGTGCGGTGTCGGAGAGGCCCGCGTAGCCGTTCGGGTCGTGGAAGAGCGGCTCGTCGCCGTTCCACAGCGACTGGTGCACATGGAGCGCGTTGCCGTTGTCTCCCTGCAGCGGCTTCGGCATGAAGGTCACGGTCTTCCCGTGCTGCCATGCGGTGTTCTTCACCACGTACTTGAGGAGCTGCAACTCGTCGGCGGAGCGCAGCAGTGTGCTGAAGACGTAGTTGATCTCCGTCTGGCCGCCGGACGAGACCTCGTGGTGGGACTTCTCCACCACGATGCCGCAGTCCTGGAGGAGGGCGACCATGGTGTCGCGGAGGTCCGCGAACCGGTCGTGCGGGCTGACGGGGGAGTAGCCCTCCTTGGGGCGGATCCGGTATCCGAGGTTCCCGCCCTCCTCCTCACGGCCGGTGTTCCACCAGCCCTCCGCCGAATCCAGCTGGTGGAAGGAGGCGTTGACGTCCTCACCGAACCGCACGGAGTCGAAGATGTGGAACTCCGGCTCGGGGCCGAAGTACGCGCGGTCGGCGATGCCCGAGTCCTGGAGATACCGCTCTGCCTTGCGGGCGATGTTGCGCGGGTCCCGGCTGAAGGGGTCGCCCGTGGCGGGGTCGTGCACGAAGGAGTTGAGAATCAGCGTCTTCCGCGCCCGGAACGGGTCGACGCACAGCGAGCTGAGGTCGGGGATCAGCAGCATGTCCGACTTCTCGATGGACTGGAAGCCGCGGATCGAGCAGCCGTCGAAGGCGATGCCCTCGGTGAAGAAGGACTCCCCGATGGTGGCGGCGGGGATGCTGAAGTGCTGCATCTGGCCGAACAGGTCGCAGAACCTGAGGTCGAGGAACTTGATGTCCTCGTCGGCTATGCGACGCAGGACGTCGTGAGGGGTGGGGGACATGGGTGCTGCTCCTTGCGGTTGCTTACGGGAGGGCTCGGGCGACGAGGCGGCTCAGGCTCGTTCTTGCAGCGCGGCGCGGTCGACCTTGCCGTTCTGGGTCAGCGGTAGCTCGTCGAGGAACCGGATCTCCCGGGGGACCATGTAGCCGGGCAGCGACGCCGCGCAGAAGGCGCGGATCTGCTCGCCCGTGACGACGCCCACGGGCGACCTGGCCCCGGAGACGGCCGGACCGGCGTCCGCGGCCGGTGCACCGGTCTCAGCCCCGTCGGATGCCCGGGCGTGCTTCACGGTGGTCACGAACGCGAACAGAGCGGGCTCGCCGTCGGCGTCCGGCAGGGCGAGCACCGCGGCCCCGGCGACGGCGGGGTGTTCCTCTACCCGGCTCCTCACCTCGCCGAGTTCCACCCGGTTGCCCCGGATCTGTACCTGGGAGTCGGTACGGCCGTAGTAGTACAGCTCGCCGTCCGGGCCGCGGTAGGCCAAGTCGCCGGTACGGAAGACCAGTTGTCCGGAGCGGTGGTCGAGCGGATCGGGAACCCGGGCGGCTGCCGTAGCCCGCGGATCGTTCCAGTAGCCGGAGAACATGGCGGGCGAGCGAAGGTAGAGCTCGCCGACGACGCCCTCGGTCCTCACGAGCTGCCCGTCCGGGCCGATGAGCATCCCTTCGGAACCGGGATGCGGATTGCCGATGGACAGCCGGACCGCGTCGTCGGGCAGGGGATCGGGCACCTCGGTCAGGGAGCACGACATGCATTCGGTGTGCCCGAAGCTGTTCAGGACCCTGATGCCGGGGCGGAGTTCGCGGAGCCGGCGCAGTTCGGGCAGGGGGAACTCCTCACCCGAGAACAGCACCGCGCGCAGCCTGTCGAGCCGGGCCAGCAGACCGGGCTCGCGCCGCAGGGACTGCCGCCAGATCGCCGGTACGCCGTTGACCTGGGTGACCCCGGCGTCGTCGAGGAAGCGCAGGAACCGGCGCGGCCAGCGCAACAGCGAACGCGGCACCGGCACCACACAGGCCCGGCTCCCGAGGGCCATACCGACATCGAAGAGGGAGAGGTCGAACTGCAGCGGCGCCGTGGTGGCGATCCGTTCGTCGGCCGGAATGTCGCTGTCGGCGATCAGCATGTTCAGGTAGGACACGATGCCGCGGTGCGTCATGACGACACCCTTGGGGCGGCCGGTCGTACCGGAGGTGAAGATGATGTACGCGGGGTCGGTCGCGACCGCCCGGTGCCGTCGGCGTTCCCGGTGCGCCGGACGCGTCCGCACCGTGAGCGTGGACGAGGTGAAGCGGGCTGAGCCGACCCCCTCGGGCAACTCGATGCGGCAGGTCGCCGCAGTGGTGAGGAAGAGCGCGGGGTCGGCGAGTTCGGTGATCGTCGCCACGCGCTCGGCGGGCGTCTCCGGGCTGACGGGGACGAAGGTGAGACCGAGGAGGGAACAGGCGAGAAGCATGGCGACCGCGTCGGCGGAGGTGTCCGCCTCCAGGACGACGCGGTCTCCCACGTCCATCCCGAGCGGTGCGAGAAGCCCGGCGTACGCGTGGGTACGCCGCTCCAGTTCCCGGTAGCTCACCGGGAGGAAGGCGCCGTCCTCGGCGGCCTCCAGGAACGCCGTCCCGTCCGGCGATAGGCGGGCGCCCGACAGCATGAACTCGTGCAGCATGCGGGGTTCCTGGGAGGGGGCGTCGACGTTCGGGTGAGCCACGCGGTTCATCTGTCCTTCTCGTACGGCGGTGATGAGGGAGCACCCGGGCGCGGTGGTGCCCGGCGGGGCAGGTGTCCGTCCGGACGGGTTCAGATCCAGTACGGGGCCGGGGGAGGCGGGCCGCCGGCCGAGCTGCGCAGGAGCGCCCCCGATGTGCGGCCGGTGAGCCAGCCGAGCAGGTCGGCCTGGGTTCCGGCCACGGTCGGCCCGCCGGCGGCCAGCTCCAGGGACAGGCCGGTGTCCGTCGCCTCGATCCGCAGAGCGGGGGCGCCGGTCCGGCGACGCTGGGCTTCGACGAGATCCTCGATGATCCAGCGTGCGGCCTCCTGCGGCACATCGGCGCAGCTGTAGCCGCGTGCCAGGTCCATGTGGTGAATTTCCAGTTCGCGCAGGCGGGTGGGCACGAGGGAGGCCGGTGTGCGCAGTTCGCCGGTGCGCATGCGGACCTCGTTGTGCCATGCCGCGGAGGACAGTGCGCGCACGGCGGCCTCGAAGCGGGCGGCGCTCTCCGCGACATCGGCGACCAGTTCGTCCACGGGGCGTTTCGCGCCCGCCTCGATCTCTTCCGCACGTGCGTCCATGCCGGCGTACTGAGGCGTCTCCACACCGGTCTCGGCCCAGGAGAGAAGGCGGCACAGGCTGTCGGCGGCCCGTGCCACGTGGGTGATCACGTGGCCGCGGGTCCACGGCGGAACGAGGCTCTCACCGGCCACGTCGGCGGGGGACAGCCCCTTGGCGGTGTCCACGAACCGCTCGGTGGACGCGGCGATCGGATCCAGCGCTTTCCGTTCCTGCGGGTGTGCCCTCACGAGTCGGTCAACCTTTCGGGGTATCCGCAATGCGGAATTGATTATCCGTATAGCGATAGCGGGTTGGACCCTAAGAGGAAACGCTCCGTTCCGTCAACCGGTTCTCCGGGGGGCTGAGGTGCGGTAACGGCGGCCGCTCGCAAGGCTGGTGGGGTTGATGGTGATCTGGATCACTGGGCATTGCCGAATGTGATCCACTGGCCTAACTTGATGCCGCAACGTGGATTTAATATTCCGCATTACGGAAAAGTATCCACGGTTGAGTGACCCGTGGCCCCGTGGACGCGACCTCCGGAAGCGAGCTCGCCGGGGCATGGGCACCCCAGGCGGCCTCGCCGGACCGGTTCCCCGCCGAACCCGTCCGTCTCTGGGCACCACCGTCCGGCGCGGGTGCGCCGCACAGCTCCGACCACGGCGACCCATCTGCCGGTTCGCGGTCTGCATCGGCCTATACAAGGGGGAACGCGTGCACGTCACGAGGGAGACAGCCCACCGGATCGAAGCGATCTCCGGCGTCCGGGCCGGACTGCTGGACTGCGTCCAGTCGAACCTGGCCGTACTGGCCGATCACTTCCACGGCGCCGACGTCCATCTGCGGCTCGGATCGAAACTGAGCTCCCGGTGGTACCCGGGAGCGGACGACCTGCCCACCTTCGACCCGCCACTGGAGGAAGAGCTGGCCGAAGCGGAACGAGCCCTGGCGCTCACCGTCCGCGCGCGGACCACGACGACGGGCGCCCGACTCGCCCGGGAGGCATGGACACCGGGCGAAGCGCGGTACGCCGTCGCCGACGCCCACGAGATGACGTGGCTTCCCTACTTCCGCCGCGCCCACATGGACCACAGCTTTCTCCTGATGGCGCCCGAGGCCCCGGACGCCCCCTGGACCGTCGTCGACGCGTACGACAACGCAACCCAGTGGGGTGCGGCCAAGCCCGGCACCTGGGCCGTGGCGCCGGACGATGTCGCTCTCCTGGGCCGCATCGACCTGCACGACGTCGAGCCCTTGCCCGTACCCGGCACTCGCCCCGCATTCCGTGTCGAACACGAACCCGTGGACGACTACATCGGCGCGCTCGCCCGGCACGGCGACAGAGAGCGAGCCCTGCACCGGCTGACCGGCGACACCTGGCTCCTGGCCCGCTCCCGTCGGCTCCACGCCCTCTTCCGCGCCGGAGGCGCCGACCCGGGGGAGGAGACGTCCCGGCACCTGGAGCAGTGGGACCGGTTCGCCACCCAGACGTACGTCGCCTACCGGCGCGTGGCCCGGGGCCGCTCCGAACCCGCCGGAACGCTCGACCGGCTCGCCGAACTGCTCGAAGCGGACCGACAGGTCTTTCCCACTCCCGCCGGCTCGGCCGAAGGACCGAAGCCGCCCGAGGAACTGCGCGGCCGGATCGCCGCCGTCGTGGGCCGGGTGCTCGGCGCCGACCCCGCGGCCCTGCTCACACCGGACGTGGACCTCGCGGCACTGCCCGGCTACACCTCGTTCCGCGTGATCGACATCATCGACCGCCTCGAAGCGGAGCTCGCCGTGGAACTCGACTCCGACGACCTCGTACCGGAGAACCTGCGGAGCATGGACGGGCTGTGCCGCATCGTCCACCGCGCCACCCGCTCACACTGACCCGCCCACGAGAGGACCCGCTGTGGACAGCGCCTTCATCGAACTCCTCCGCCGCCAGCTCAAACTCGACCCGGCCGTCGAGATCACCGCCGACAGCAGCCTGCGTGACCTCGGTATGGACTCCATGCGCTCCATCGAGCTGCTGTTCGCCGTCGAGGACACGTACGACATCACCCTCCCGGACGACGAACTGAACGACACCACCTTCGGCACCCCGGGAAACCTGTGGCGAGCCGTCCACGCGCAGCTGCCCGGCGAACCGGTGACCTCATGAGCGCGGTGGCCGCCCCCGTCCACGACGGCGCTCGGACCACCGCCCGGCCGGAGCTGGACGCACGCATCGCCCGGGTGACCGCCGTCGCCGAGCAGCACCTGGCCGCCGCCGACCGGGACGCGGTCTTCCCCGTCCTGGCGCTGGACGAACTGCGCGACACCGGCCTGCTCGGGCTGGTGGTCCCCACCCGGTACGGGGGACTCGGCGGTGGCCTGCGTGACGTCGTCGACGCGGGCATCGCACTCGGCCGCTGCGACATGTCGACCGCCCTGATCTTCACGATGCACTGCCAGCAGGTCGCCGCGGCGGTGGAGTTCGCCGCCCCGCCCCTGCGTGACGAGCTGCTGCCGGTGCTCGGCGCCGGGCGCACCTACCTGGCCTCGGTCAGCACCGAGAGCGGCAAGGGCGGGCACCTCTACAGCGCACGCGCCGCCCTGCACCGGAGCGGCGCGGAACTCCGGATCGACCGGTTCGCCCCCGTGGTGACCGGCGGCGCCCACGCCGACGGCTTCCTCATCACCATGAAGAACGCCGATGCCACCGCGGACAACGACGTCGCGCTCGTCTACGCCTCCCGCGACCAGCTCACCGTGGAGACCGCCGGGGAGTGGCAGCCGATGGGGATGCGCGCCACCGGCAGCGCACCGTTGAAACTCTCCGGTTCGGTACCCGGCGGCCAGCTCGTCGGAGCCGACGTGCCCTTCCGGGACATCGCCAACCGGGTTCTCGGGCCGTACGCCCATCTGGGCTGGTCCGCTTCCTGGCTGGGGACCGCGGCCGGCGCCCTCTCACGCGTCCTCGGCCTGGTCCGCGGCCCCGACGGACGCAAGCGCTTCGACCTCGGATCGGAGCTGCTGCTCACCCGGCTGTCCACCGCGCGTCAGCGGCTCGATGCCGTGCACGCGCAGATACGGCACACCCTCCTGATGCTGGAGACGGCGCCCGACATCACCGCTCCCCCCTGTCAGTTGCTCCTGAACGGGCTGAAGCTCTCCGCGTCCGAGCAGTGCCTCGCCGCGGTCGACGACCTGGTCGACGCGGTCGGGCTCCAGCACGGCTACCTGAAGAACTCGCCGACCAGGCTCGAACAGAACCTGCGGGATCTGCGGTCGGCGGCGCTCAACTACAAGAACGACCGCCTCCATCTGGCCGACGGACGTCTGGCGCTGCTCGACCGGGAGGTGTCCTTTGTCTGACGCGACATCCGCTGGACCCTCCGGTGAACTGCGCGACCTGTTCCGCTCGTTGCCTCCCGAGGCCACCGGACGGGAGCTGTGGGAAGCCCTGGGCTCCGCGGGGCGCATCGCCTGGATGTTCCCCGACGGCGACGCCTCGGCCGGCGTCGTACCGGAACGGCTGGTCCGGGTCCTGGCCGCGGCGGGTGAACGGTTCTCCTTCGGCAGCACCATGTCCCTGTGCGTGCAGGCGGCCACCACTCTGCCGCTGCTCGCCTCCGACCCGGGCTCGGGCGCCACAGCACTGGCTCAGGCGCTGTCGGGGAAAGCGGTGATCGCTCTCGCGGCCACGGACACCGGTGCCGGATCGGATCTGGCCTCCCTGAGCACCCGGGCCGACATCGGGGAGCACGGGATCCGGATCACCGGAGCCAAACGGTGGATCAACAACGCGGTGGACGCCGATCATCTGCTGGTCCTGGCCCGCCACCGGCCGGGTCCGCACTTCACGAACTTCACCTGGTACCTGGTACCGGCCGACGCCCCCGGGGTGACGGTCCGCCCGAGCGACACGGAGCTGTTCGACGGGTCCGGCACCGGCGACATCGACCTGCACGATGTGCGGCTCGGCCCCGGCTCCCTCATCGGGCGGACAGGCATGGGCTTCCCGGCGTTCATCCGCCACATCGGTCCCGAGCGCCTGGCGGGCGCCATGTGGGCCGTCGAGCTGTGCCGGTCGACGCTCGACAGCACCCTGGCCTGGTTGCGTGCCCGGCCCCACGGTGACGGCACCCTGTGGGACCTCGACAGCGTGCGCCAGCGGTTCGCGGCCGGTCTGACGCAGGTGACGCAGCTGTCGGCACTGTGCGCGGGTCTGCGCGACCGCGTCGTCGACGGTCACGACAACACGGCCGCCGCTCTGCTCAAGGCAGCGGCCGGAACGACCGTCAACCAGGTGATGGATCTCTGCGGTCAACTGCAGGGCTCCCACGGCTTCTCGACCCTGGGCGTCCAACGACTGCGATCCCAGGCAGCCATCTTCGCCATCAGCGGCGGTGCCACCGAAGTCGTGCAGTCCATCGTGGCCGACAGCGCCCAGGACGAACTCGACCGCCTGCGTCTGCCCGACGGCGACTGATGCCGTACCCGGCCCCGCCCGCCCTCCCCTTCCAACGGACCACGGAGCACTTCCATGTGGATTCTCGGTGTCAACGCGCCCCCCACCGGCTGGCACGACACAGCCGCCTGCCTCGTCGACGCCGAGGGCGAGGTGATCGCCTTCTCCGAGGAGGAGCGCTGCAACCGGGTGCGTCACTCGCTGTACCGCAAGCCGCACCACGCCGCTCGCTTCTGCCTCGACCAGGCGGGCATCGCAGCGGCCGACATCGACGTCGTCGCCATCGGCTGGGATGTGGACCAGCTCTATCCCGGGCGTTTCGAGGACGACGCCGACTTCCTCGCCTTCGCCGTCGGGCTCGACTTCGGCGACCGGCTGCCGGAGGTGGTACGGGTACCGCATCACGCGGCACACGCGGCCTCCTCCTTCTACTCCTCGCCGTTCCGCAAGGCCGGGGTCCTCGTCGTCGACGGACACGGCGAGAACGAGTCGTCATCGATCTGGACCTTCGAGTACGGGGCCGAACCTCGCCCCGAGCGCACCTGGCCGCGCACCGCGTCCCTGGGCTACGCCTACGACGCGGCTTCCACCTGGCTCGGCTTCTCCTTCCTCAACGCGGGCAAGACCATGGGGCTCGCCGCCTACGGCCGGGCCCAGGGGCTGTCGGTCGAGACCCTGGTGGACATCGAGGCCGACGACTTCCGGCTCGCTGTCGGCCCGCTCGCGGAGAGCACCGGCCGTGCGAGCGCCACGGAGATCAAGGAACAGTACGACTTCATGGTCGCCGCCTGGCGCGACCGCTACGCGAAGATCGCCGGGGCGAGCGGGCCCACCCGGCCGGAGGCCCTCGCCGATGACCCCGGCGCGGTCCTCGTCGCGTACACCGCACAGCGCGTCGTGGAGGAAAGCGTCACCGCACTCGCGGCCATGACCCGCAAGATCTCCGGCACCGACGCCCTGTGTCTGGCCGGTGGTGTGGCGCTGAACTGCAGCACCAACGGAATGCTGCCGGGCCCCCTCTACGTGCCGCCGGTGCCGCACGACGCCGGAGTCGCCCTGGGCGCCGCGTGGATGGTGAATCCGCCGCGACAGCACACGGGGCGGGCGCTGAACCCGTACCTCGGCACGGACATCGACGGCGCCGCCCACGGTGCGCCGGCGTCACCGGACACCTCCGGCCTGGTCCGTACCGGCCTGGACATCGATGCCGTCACGGCGCTGCTGCTCGAAGGCCGCGTCGGCGCCGTGGCCCAGGGCCGGGCCGAAGTGGGCCCGCGTGCCCTGTGCCGCCGCTCCATCATCGCGATCCCCGACACGGCCGGAGTCACCGACCGGGTGAACCTCATCAAGGACCGTGAACAGTGGCGTCCGTTCGCCGGAGTGACCCGCCCCGGGTACGGCGCCGAGCTGTGGGAGCCGCAGGAGCACCTGAGCCGCTACATGCTCGGGGCCGCGAAAGCGACCGACCTCGGCCGGCGGACCGCCCCGGGGGTGGTCCATGTGGACGGGACGACCCGCCCCCAGGTACTGCACGGCGACGAGGCCCCGGCCGTGGGCGCCGTGCTGGACGCCCTGGAGGGGCAGGGCGTACCGCCGGTGCTGCTGAACAC
This sequence comes from Streptomyces sp. man185, assembly GCA_002551355.1. GTDB lineage: Bacteria > Actinomycetota > Actinomycetes > Streptomycetales > Streptomycetaceae > Streptomyces. Next base: position 90,481 of record NTHE01000040.1, read on the forward strand.
CTCGTTCAACGGCAGGGGCGAACCGGTCGTCAACACCCGCGGCGACGCCCTCGCCGCGTTCCGGTCGATGAACCTGGACTTCCTGGTGCTCGGCGACGAGCTGTTCGTCAAGAAGAACCCGGCCGAGGTGGCGCGATGACCACGCCTCTCATCACAGGCCCCGGCCCGCTCACCGCCGGGACCGTCCGGCCGCCGGGCGGGGAGCGCTTCCGGGCCTTCGGCCCGCGGCACATCGACGAGATCGCCGAGCGCTACGGACTCGACTCGGAGATACGCGAAACGGTGCGGCGGATCTCCCTCGTGCTGCCCTTCCGCGTCAACTCCTATGTCCTGGAACACCTGATCGACTGGGATCGCGGCGTCGACGACCCGATATTCCAGCTGACCTTCCCGCAGAGCGGCATGCTGACGCGTGGGGACGAGCGCCGACTGGCCGCGCTGTCCGCCGATCCGGCGGACAAACTGCTGCTGCGGAAGGCCGTCACGGCCATCCGGGACCAGCTCAATCCGCACCCCTCGGGCCAGCAACAGCTCAATGTGCCCGAGCAGGACGGGGTCGCGCTGCCCGGGTTGCAGCACAAGTACCGGGAAACCGTGCTGTACTTCCCCAGCCAGGGGCAGACGTGCCACGCGTACTGCACCTACTGCTTCCGCTGGGCTCAGTTCATCGGCGACGCCGACCTGCGCTTCGCCGCCCCCGACCCCTCCGGACTGATCGACTACCTCGGAACGCACCCCGACGTCCAGGATGTCCTGGTGACCGGCGGCGACCCGATGGTGATGACGACGGAACGGCTGAGGACCCACCTGGAACCGCTGCTCGGCGTCGCGTCCGTCCGTACCGTCCGCATCGGCACCAAGTCGGTCGCCTACTGGCCCCAGCGGTTCGTCACCGACCAGGACGCCGACGACGTACTGCGTCTGTTCGCGAAGGTGGTGGAATCCGGCCGCCAGCTCGCGGTGATGGCGCACTTCAGCCATCCCTGCGAACTGGAGACGGACCTGGCGCAGGAGGCCCTGAGGCGGATTCGGAGCACCGGCGCGGTCGTCTACTGCCAGGCGCCCCTGATCGCGCACGTCAACGACGACGCGGAAGTGTGGGGCCGTCTGTGGCGTGCCGAACTGGCCGCTGGGGCTGTCCCGTACTACATGTTCGTCGAGCGGGACACCGGACCGCAGGAGTACTTCAAGGTTCCGCTGGCCCGTGCCGTGGAGATCTTCCAGGAGGCTTATCGGACGCTGCCCGGCCTCGCCCGCACCGTACGCGGACCGGTGATGTCCGCGACGCCGGGAAAGGTGGCCGTGGACGGGGTGGAAGAGACCCGGGACGGCCGCTGGTTCCGGCTGCGGATGCTTCAGGCTCGTGATCCCGCCCTGGTGGGGCGGCCGTTCAGGGCGCGATGGTCGGCCGACGCGGCGTGGCTGCACGAGCTGGAGATCGATCCGCAGACACCGGTGGAGCTGCGTGCGGCGGTGCTCGGGCAGCTGCGGACCGAAGCCGCATGACGAGGGCACGGGGGGCGGGGCCCGCGGGCTGGGAGGTCGCTTCCGGGGTGTGGCTCGCCGTGGCCGCGACGGAGGCGCTCGCACCCGGCGCGCACCGCGACGACGTGGCGCAGTCCCGCGGGATGCCTCCGTGGCGGGCCCGTGAGTTCTGCGCCGGGCGGGGCCTGGTGAGGAGCCTGCTCGCACGCGCCGCGGTGGCGGGCACGGGCGGGGGAGTCCGGCCCGCACCGGACGTCCGCATCGTCCGGGACGCCGAGGGCAGACCCCTTCTGGAGGGCCATGCCGCAGTGCACCTGAGCGTGTCGCACGATGCCGGAACGGTGGCCGCCGCGGTGGCGTTCGGCCGCCCGGTCGGCGTCGATGTGCAGCACCCCGACGGGCGGATCGGAGCAGGTCTGGCGCGGCGCTGTCTGCGGAGCGGGGCGGCCCGGCTGAACGCCCTGCCCGCCGTGGAGGCGGCACGTGAACTGGCCTGGGTCTGGACCGCGCAGGAAGCCTGCGTGAAGGCGGCCGGCCAAGGACTCGCCGGCCGCCCCTGGGAGATCGACGTACCACTGGGCGCTCGGCAGGGCCGGTGGCGGCAGTACCGGTGGCTCAGCCTCCGTGATCTTGTCGCGACACCGCTCAGCTGCGCGTTCCCCGAACCCGGCCCGCAGGGCCGATGGGAAGGATGACCGGCTGATGACGAGCACGCACACGAGCCGCACACTGTACGACCGGTTCGCGTCGACGGTCGAGGCTCATCCGGGGGAGACCGCCCTGGAGGTGGCGGGCACGCGGCTGGACTACACAGGTCTGGCGGCCGGGGCGGAGCGGATCGCGGCCGGCCTGGTCCGGCGCCTGGGCGGCCGGGTGCCGCGCCGCGTGGGCCTGCTGGCGTCGCGGTCGGTGACGGCCTACGCCGGGTATCTCGCGGTACAGCGGCTGGGGGCCACGGTGGTGCCGCTGGGGACCGCCTTCCCTGCGCGGCGCAACGGGCTCATCGCCGAGGCGGCAGGACTGGACGCGGTCCTCACGGACGGCAGTGGAGATCTCGCGGGGACCGGGGTGCCGGTGTGGGATCCCTCGGACGGGTCCGCGGGAGGCGCGGAGGGAAGAGACGCCGGGTCCGTGCCGCCCCCGTCCGATCCGCACGCCATCGCCTACATCCTCTTCACCTCCGGGTCGACGGGCGCGCCCAAGGGCGTCCCGGTGAGTCACCGCAACGCCGGCGCCTATCTCGATCACATGATCCCGCGCTGGGACGCCGGCCCCGGCGCCCGTCTCTCCCAGACGTTCGACCTGACCTTCGACCCCTCAGTCTTCGACATGTTCGTCGCCTGGGGGTCCGGGGCCGCGCTGGTGGTGCCGACCCGTGACGAGGTGCTGGCCCCGGTGCGGTTCGTACGTGGACAGGGCATCACCCACTGGAACTCGGTGCCTTCCGTCATCACGCTGGCGGACCGGCTGCGGGCGCTGGCGCCGGGCAGCATGCCGACCCTGAGGCACAGCCTCTTCTGCGGGGAACAACTGACCTACCGGCAGGCGAGGGCCTGGCGACGGGCCGCCCCGTCGAGCAGCGTGCACAACAGTTACGGGCCGACCGAACTCACCGTCACCTGCGCCACCTACCGACTGCCCGACGAGGAGGCCGAGTGGCCCCGCACCTCCAACGGGACGGTCCCGATCGGCTCACCGCACCCGGGTGTCGAAACGCTGCTGCACGAGGGGGAACTGTGCGTGCGGGGCCCCCAGCGTTTCGACGGCTACCTCGACGGCGCCGACGACGCGGGACGGTTCCTGACGCCCGGTCTCGTGCCGTACCGCTCGGCGGGGGAACTGACCCGGGAGCACTGGTACCGCACCGGCGACCGGGTCGCCGAGGCGGGGAACGGTGTGCTGGTGCATCTGGGGCGCCTCGACCAGCAGGTCCAGGTGAACGGTTACCGCGTCGAACCGGGCGAGGTGGAGGCCGCGTTGCGCGAGCAGCCGGGCATCCTCGATGTCGTGGTCCTGGCCAAGGCCACGAGGAGTGGCCCGCGGCTGGTGGCCGGGTATGTGACGGACGGCGCGGAGGCGTCGCCCGGCACGGTGGACGCGGCGCTGCGGGAGCGGCTGCCCGCCTACATGGTTCCCCAGTCCCTGACCGCCCTCGACGCCCTGCCGCTGAACGCCAACGGAAAGGTCGACCGGTCGGCAGTGGCCGGACTTCTGGAACGTGAGGGAGAGGAATGAGAACCGGCCCCGAGGGGCCTCCCTGCGAGCAAAGAATGTCGCGAGGAGAGGCCCCGGGGCCGGCCTGAACCGAAGACCCGTCGGACCGTCTATTTCTCCGGAGAGCGAGATACGAGCCGGTCCGTGAGAAAAGCGAGCACATTGTTCTCCGGTGACCTGACGAAGAAATGTCCGCCGGAAAATTCGTGGTGCTCGAAAACGCTGCTCGTACAATCCCGCCAGCCGGTTATATCGGTGCCGTGCAAAGAGTCTTCCTTTCCGGTCAGTACGGTGATCGGGCAGTCCAGGAGAGGCCCCGGAGCGGCCCGGTAGGTCTCGACGGCGGTGAGGTCCGCGCGCAGCGCGGGCAGTGAGAGCGCAGCAAGCTCGGGGTGGGCGAGAGCCTGCGCACTCGCTTCGTCGTGGCTCCTCGCCCAGTCGAGCAGCCCTTCATCGGGCAGCAGGCTCACGTCCTGCCGACGGCTGCCCCCAGGGGCGGCGCAGGCGGCGGCGAACATCTGCCTCGGCCCAGGAAAGCCCTGTTCACGAAGGGTGCGCGCGACTTCGAAGGCGACCAGGGAGCCCATGCTGTGACCGAAGAACACACAGGGAGGGCCGGCCGGTTCGGCAGCGACGGCGGCTGCCAGCGGGCCTGCGAGGCCGGTGATGCTGCGGGGCGGTTCCTCGCGCAGCCTGCTCTCCCGGCCCGGGTACTGGACGGCGCGGATCTCGATGTCCCGGGGCCCCGCATCCAGCCAGGAGCCGTAGGCCGAGGCCGATCCGCCCGCGTGCGGGAACAGGAACAGCCGGATCGCTGGATTCTCCAGGGGAATTCCGGTGAGCCAGGGTCGGGGATTCACTGGAAAATACCTCCAAAAGGGGCGGAAGGATGGCGATGGAGTCATCGGTGCGCGCCGATCATCCGTGCCTGATCAGGTAATCATGCTTGACGGTCATCGGGAACTTTGACTAGCATTTCATTTATTGAAAATGCAATTTCGCGATGCGGAAAAAATGGCCGGGGATCGGCGAGGAAGAAGGGTGAGCGTGGAACGCACAGCGCTGGATACGGAGCATTACTGGCGTGAGCGCCTCTCCGGGTACGACGAGGCGCTCGTCCTCGGGATCGAGCACCCGTCCGGCGCCCCGGGCGATCGCAGTGTCCGTGAAGTGTCGCTGAGCCCGGCGGGCGACGCCGCTCTGCGCGCGGGGGCCACCCGCCTCGGAACGACCCCCGAGATCCTGGTGGTCGCCGCGTGGTCCGTGCTCCTGGGGCGCTACGGCGGAGGGGACGACGTCCTCTTCGGTATCGCGCGGTCCGCCGCCGACGGGCCCCGGCACCCAGTGGCCCCGATGCGCACCGGACCCGGTGGCGGACAGCGTGTCAGGGATCTGCTGGGCGCCGTGGCCGCGGCCCTGCCCGATCCGGCGCGCACCTGGCCCACGCCGCGGGAGATGCTCGCGTACGGCGAACTGCCCACGGCGGAAGCGCTGTACGACAAAGTGCTGCACCTGACGGACCGCGTCGGCCGGCGGGCCGACGCGGACATCCAGCCCTCCGTCGAGGCGACCGTCACCACCGCCTCCCCGCTGACCCTGCGCCTCGACCACGACACCGCCCGCATCGAGGAGCGCGACGCCGCTCGTCTGCTGCGCCACTTCGGGCAGCTCTGCGACAGTCTGGCCGCCGCCGGCGCGGACGCCCGGGTGAGTGAACTCCGGCTGCAGACCTGGGACGAGCTGGACCGCATCCTGCACACGTGGAACGACACCGCCGTGCCCGTCGACGACCCCGCCTGCATCCACGAGCTCGTCGAACGCCAGGCCGCGCGGACTCCGGACGCCGTCGCCCTCGTCCAGGGCGACACCGCGATGACCTACGCCGAACTGGACCACGACGCCGACCTGCTCGCCGCTCACCTGGCAGCCCGGGGAGTGGGCCCCGGAGACTTCGTGGCCCTGCACGTCGACCGTACGGTCCACAGCGTGGTCGCGCTGCTCGGCATCCTGAAGTCGGGTGCGGCCTACGTACCGATCGAGTCCTCGCTGCCCGAGGAGCGGATCCGCCACCTGCTCTCAGCACTGGACTGCTCCGCCGTGGTGTGCACCGTGCGACGGCTTCCCGTCCTGGGAGAACTGGCCCGGGACCTGCCGGGCCTGCGCCACCTGCTGGTCGTCGGCGAGACGCGGAACGAAGCCTTCCCGGACCGGGTCGCGCCCGACACCGTCACCGTCACCCCGGCGGCGGCCCCGCCTGCCGCGGACGCGCCCACGCCCCGCCGCGCCACCCCCGACGACCTCGCCTACGTCATCTTCACCTCCGGTTCCACCGGTACTCCCAAGGGCGTCCTGCTGCGGCACGCCCCCGTGGTCAATCTGATCCGCTGGGTCAACTCCACGTTCGAGATGGGAGCCGAGGACCGGGTGCTGTTCATCACGGCCTTCGGCTTCGACCTCTCCGTCTACGACGTGTTCGGCCTGCTCGCGGCGGGCGGCAGCATCCGCCTGGCCGACGACGACGAGGCTCGCGATCCTCAGCGGCTGCTGGAGATCCTGGACCGGGAACCCGTCACCTTCTGGGACTCGGCACCGGCGGCGCTGCAACAGCTGGAGCCCTTGTTCGGCGCCCGCGCCTCCAGCCGCCCCGCAGCCCTGCGCCTGGTCTTCCTCAGCGGCGACTGGATTCCGGTCACCCTCCCGGACGCGGTACGGGCTGCCTTTCCCCGTGCCGAGGTCGTGTCACTCGGCGGCGCCACGGAAGCGGCGATCTGGTCCAACTTCCACCGCGTGGACAAGGTCGACCCGCGGTGGAGCAGCATCCCGTACGGGCGTCCCATCGACAACGCGCGCTACTACATCCTGGACGGCGACCTGTGCCCGGCCCCGGTCGGTGTGCCGGGCGACCTCTACATCGGCGGCTCCTGTCTGGCGTCGGGCTACTTCGGGGACGAGGAGCTGAGCGCCCGCAAGTTCATCGCCGACCCCTTCGCCGGGACCCCGGCGGCGCGCATGTACCACACCGGGGACCGCGCCCGGTTCTGGGCGGACGGCACCATGGAGTTCCTCGGCCGCTGCGACAGCCAGGTCAAGGTGCGCGGCTTCCGCATCGAACTGGGTGAGATAGAAGCCGCGTTGAACACGATCGACGGCGTCGGCACAGCCGTCGCGCACGTCCACGGGTCCGGAGCGACAGCCGTGCTCGTCGCCTACGCCGTGCCCGCAGCCGGTCAGAGCCTCCACGCGGACTCCCTGCGCGAACGGCTCGCCCAGGCCCTGCCCGCCTACATGGTCCCCACCGAAGTCGTCGTCCTCGACCGGCTGCCCGCCACACCGAACGGCAAGCTGGACCGAAGGGCCCTGCCCGCACCCGGCGCCTCCCGGCCGGTGGGAGCCCGCCCGAACACCCCCACCGAGGCGGCCGTGGCGGACGTGTGGGCCGAGGTGCTCGACCGCCCCGTCGGCGCCGAGAGCGACTTCTTCGCCCTGGGCGGCCAGTCGCTCCTGGCCGTGCGCGCCGTCGCGCGCCTCAACTCCCGCCTCGGCGCGGACATCCCGATCAGGACCCTGATGGAAAACCCAGGCCTGCGGGACTTCGCCCGTGCGGCGGAGCCGTTCCTGACCGGATCACCGGCCTGATGCACAACCCGCGCCCCACGCCCGGAATCCGGGCCGGTACGCAGGACTGGAAAGGTGTCATGCACGAACTCCACGACAGCACCCGCCCCCCGACCCTGACCGGGGCCCCCGTGTCGACGGAAGGAGCCGGGAGCCGCACACCACCGGGCGGAGGTCTGCACCACGGCTTCGAACAACAGGCGCACCGGGCCCCGGGCCGGACCGCCCTGAGCTACGGCACGGAGCATCTCACGTACGGCGAACTCGACCGCGCAGCAGACCGGCTCGCCGGCCTGCTGCGCCGACAGGGGGCCGGGCCGGGCCGGTTCGTCGGGGTGTGCGCCGACCGGTCGGCCGAACTGGTGATCGCGCTCCTCGCCGTCCTCAAGTGCGGCGCCGCCTACGTTCCCCTCGACCCCGCCTACCCGGTCGAGCGCACCCGCTTCACCCTCGAGGACACCGGCTGCCGCCTGGTGGTGGGACAGGAACGCCACCGCGAGAGGTCCACCGAAGCGGGCGCCGCCTTTCTCGCCGTGGACAACTCCACCCTCCTGGCAGGGGCACCGGTACTCCGGGCGACCACGACCGGCCCGGTGGGCGACGTCGACGTGCAGCCCGGACAACCCGCCTATGTCATCCACACCTCCGGGTCGACCGGCACCCCCAAGGGCGTCGTGGTCAGCCACCAGAACGCCCTGCGCCTCTTCGACGCCTGCCGTGACGAGTTCGGCATCGCCGCCGCGGGGAGCGACGACACCTGGACCCTGTTCCACTCCACCGCCTTCGACTTCTCCGTATGGGAGATATGGGGCGCGCTCCTGCACGGTGGGCGAGTGGTCGTCGTCGACCACGTCACCAGCCGCTCCCCCGACTCCTTCCTGCGGCTTCTCGTCGACCAGCGGGTCACCGTCCTCAGCCAGACCCCGACCGCCTTCCGCCAGCTGCTGCGGGCGGCGGAGGCCGACGGATGGCCCGAGACCGACCTCCGGCTCGTCGTCCTGGGGGGCGAGACGCTGGAACCCGCCACGCTGCGCCCCTGGTTCGACCGGTACGGCGACCTGAGCCCCCGCGTCGTCAACATGTACGGCATCACGGAGACGACCGTGCACGTCACCCACCGGGACATGACGGCCTTCGACTGCGACGCGGCGCACAGCCCCATCGGAAAGCCGCTGCGCGACCTGAACGTCCACCTCCTCGACAGCGCGATGCGGCCGGTCCCGGCTGGCGACGTGGGGGAGATGTACGTCGGGGGAGCGGGCGTCACACAGGGATACCTGAACCGACCCGACCTCACCGAGCAGCGCTTCGTGCCCGACCCCTTCGGCGCGCCCGGCGACCGCCTCTATCGCACCGGAGACCTGGCCGCGCGGCGGCCCGACGGGGAGCTGGAGTTCCGCGGACGCCGGGACAACCAGGTCCAACTGCGCGGATTCCGCATCGAACTCGGCGAGATCGAGGTGGCGCTGGCCGCGCTCCCCGGTGTCCGTGAGGCGGCCGTCGCCCTCGGCGAGGACGCACTGGGCGAACCACGGCTCGTCGGTTACGCGGTACTCGCCCCCGGCCACTGGACCCGGGAGGAGACTCTGCGCGAGGCGCTGTCCGACCGTCTGCCGGGGCACATGGTGCCCTCTGCCGTCGTCCTGCTCGACGCCTTTCCCCTGACGGCCAACGGCAAGCTGGACAGGAAGTCCCTCCCGGCGCCTGCCCCGCTCGCCGACCACACCGCGCTCTCCGAGTCCGCGGCCGGGGACCCCGGGGCCGCACCGGGAATGGGGGAGATCCTGCACCAGGTGTGGGCGCGTGCGCTCGGCCGGATCGCCGTGGACCCGCACGCCAACTTCTTCGCCCTGGGCGGCGACTCCATCACGGCGGTCCGTGTCGTCGGCGCGGCACGTGAGGCCGGTCTCCGGCTCCGAGTGGAAGACGTGTTCACCCACCCCACGCTTGCCTCCCTGCAGACGCGGTGCACCGTGTCCGACGGTACCCGGCTTCCCCGCGAGGCCCGTGCGCTCGACATGCTGACACCGCGGGATCGCGACCGGCTGCCGACCGGGATCGTCGACGCCTACCCGCTCACCCTCCTGCAACTGGGCATGGTCTTCGAGTCACAGGTCAGCCCCGACGCGACCCTCTACCACGACCTGGTGAGCGCCCGCATCGAAGGGAGTTTCGACGAAGGCGCTCTGCGCCGTGCCCTGGCATCGGTGACCGTGCGCCACGACGTCCTGCGCACCTCCTTCGACCTCGGCACCTACAGCGAACCTCTGCAACTCGTCCACGAAAACGTCGACGCGGTGCTCCACCTGCACGGACCGGCCGCCGCCGGCACCCCGTCGGGCACCGTGGAGGAGTGGTGGCGCGAGGAGTGGCGGCGCCCCTTCGACTTCTCCGCCGCCCCTCTGTGGCGCTGTCACGTACACGACCACGCCGACGGCAGCTTCCAGCTCTCCGTCTCCGCCCACCACAGCATCCTGGACGGCTGGAGCTTCTCCCTGCTCCTGACCGAACTGATCAGCGGCTACGAACGGGAACTCGTCGGCGGGTCCACACCGCTCCCGGCCTCGGGACCGCCGTACCGCGCTGCCGTGGAACTGGAACGCGCGGCACGCGAGTCCAGCGCCTCACAGCGGTACTGGTCCGAGGCCTGTCGGAAGAACGCCGGTCACCTCCCGCTGCCCGCTCCGCCCGGGGCCGCCCCCACCACACCATCGCTGGAGCCCGATGTCCGTCTGCCGCTGCCCGTCGCCCTGACCGGAGCGGCGCGGGCCGGCGCCGACCGGCTCGGCGTGCCGACGAAGTCCGTCTTCCTCGCCGTGCATCTGTGGGCCCTGAGCGAGGCCGCCGGAGCAGGCTCCGCGTCCCTCACCACCGGGCTGGTGGCCAACACCCGACCGGAGACCGCCGACAGCGAACGCACCCTGGGCCTCTTCCTCAACAGCGTCCCCCTGGCGGCGACCGTACGCGACGCCACCTGGCAGGACCTGGTGCGGGATGTCTTCGCCCAAGAGCAGGCGCTGCTCCCGCACCGACGCTTCCCGATGGCCGACATCCGGAACGCGACGGGCGAAGCGCCCTTCTCCGTCCTCTTCAACTACACCGACTTCCGGTCCTTCGACGATCTCGACGCACTGCGCCGGCTTCGTGTGGCCGACTGGTGGTCCTGCGACCGCACCAGCTTCCCCGTGGTCGTCGAAGTGGCACGGCGGCCGATGGGCACCGACTGGGAGCTCACGATCCGGGCCGACGCCACCAAGACCGACCCGGCCTTCTGCGCCCGTGTCGCACCCCTCTTCCTCGAAGGACTGCGCCGATTCCGCGAGGAGTGGGCCGATGCTCGCTGACCCGACCGCCACGGAGTCCGTACCCGTCTCCCTGGCCCAGCGCGAACGGCTCACCCTGTGGGCGGCGGGCACGCCGAGCCAGGACCAGCCCACCTTCGCCTGGGAGTTTCCCGCCGCGATCGACGAGGAACGCGTCAGGGACGCCTGGGCCGAGGTGATGACCCGTTACGCGACGCTGCGTTCGCTCTTCGCCGAAGAAGGCGACGGCGTCTTCAGCTGCCGCCGCGGCCCGGTCACGATGGCCGCCGACACCTGCGTCAGCACCCCGCCCGAGACCTTCTTCACGCAGCTGTGCGCGCCCGTCGACCTCCTCGGCGGGCCGGTGGTCCGCCTCGTCCACAGCCCGGCAGGACCGAGGACGCTGCTCGGCCTCAGCATCGACCATCTGGTCATCGACGGGCAGAGCTACGGCCGGCTCGCGGCCGACCTGTTCGCCCTGCTGCGCGGTGAGGACCCGGCCGGGCCCGCGCCCGCCACCCCGGACGCCTTCTTCCGCGAAGAACTGGAGGCGGCCGCCGGTCCGGCCGGTGAGAAGGCCCTGGCGTACTGGCGGCGCACCACCGGCGGCCGCACCTATCCGCCCCTGCACACGAGCCTGCACCGTCCCGAAGGCACCGGTGTACGGGCGGAGACCGCTCACTGCACGGTCGTCTTCGACCCGGCCTGTCGGCATGCCCGCCATCCGCAGGGCCGCTCCGCCACCGTGCTGGCATCGGTGGCCGCGGCCACCGCCAGGACCCTGGAACTCGTCCCCGGGCGGGACCCGTTCACGATGCTGCTGCAGAGCTCCCGCCGCTCGAACGACGAGAAGCTCAACATGGCGGGGTTCCTGTCCAACTGGCAGCCCGCCACCTTCCCCGTGGCCCACACCGCCCCGGAGCTCGTCGCGGATGTCACCGCTGCCGCCTTCCGCGCCCTGCGAGGCCATCACCTCCATCACGCCGAGGTCGTCCGCCGGCTGGAACCCGAGTGGTACGGAGCCCGGTACGTCCCCAGCGAACCACTGCCTCCGTACGCCCTCTTCAACTACCTGGTCGAACAGGAGCCGCCTCACGTGGACGGCCATAGCGGCACCCCCCTCGACGTTCCGCCCATGGGCGCCTACCGGCTGCACGGAGCGCTGCGCGTCTACGGCACCGAGCGGGCCGACGCCCGTTCCGCCCAGGTGCGCCTGGTCGCCGACGCGTCCGTGTTCGGGGACGGCTTCGCGGGGCGCGTCGCCGAAGCGGTGACGGAGGCCGGGGCATGACCGGGCTGCGCAGGCGCATCGCCGGGGCCACCGAAGGGCTGCCGAGGGCCTTCTGGTTCCTTTGGGCCAGTCTCCTCGTCAGCCAACTGGGCTCCTTCGTCATTCTGTTCATGTCGATGTACCTGACGCGGGAGCGAGGGTTCTCCGCCTCCTTCGCGGGCCTTGTCGTGGGACTGGCGTTCGGCGGCGGGGGCATGGTCGGCACCCTGGCCGGGGGGTTCGTCGCCGACTTCCTCGGCCGCAGGCGCACCATGCTGACCGGGAACCTGGTCACGGTCGTGTGCATGGTGGCCCTCGGCTACGCACGGGACCACCTCACCATCCTGGTCCTCGCCGTGGCCGTCGGCACCGCCAGCAACATGGTGCGGCCCGCGGCCGGGGCGCTGATGGTCGACCTCACCGAGCCGAAGGACCGGCCGCGGGCGTTCTCGCTCCAGTTCTGGGCGGTGAACCTCGGCTTCTCCGTCGCCGGAGCCATGGCGGGTTTCCTGATCGAGGTCGACTTCACCCTGCTGTTCCTCCTCGACGCCGCGACCACGCTCGCGGCGGCGCTGCTGGTCTACTTCTGCGTGCCCGAACCGCGACCGGCGCCGACTCCGTCACCGGCGGACGCCGAAAAGCCGGCCGAGAAGCGTGGCACCGGCATGGCCCTGGTGCTGCGCGACCGGTCCTTCCTGGCGCTCGTGGGACTCGCCGTGCTGTTCTCCGTGGTGTTCATGCAGCACATGTCGACTCTGCCGCTCGCGGTCCAGAACGCGGGGCTGCCGCCCGCCACGTACGGCTGGCTCATCGCGCTCAACGGCATCGCCATCGTCGTGGGCCAGCTGTTCGTACCGCGACTGATCAGAGGCCGCCGCCCGGGGCGGGTCCTCGCTCTGGCAGCGGTCCTCATGGGCGGCGGCTTCGGCCTGCTGGCCGTCGGCGACTCGCCGGCCGTGTTCATCGTCTCGGTCCTGATCTGGACGGCGGGCGAGATGCTCAACGCCTCGACGGGACCGGCCCTGGCGGCCTCCCTCGCACCGGACCACATGCGCGGTCGCTACCAGGGATTCTTCACCGTCTCGTACAACGTGGCGGGACTCATCGGTCCCTCCGTCGGCGGCTACGTCCTCCAGCACGGCGGCAGCGCGCTGTGGCTGGGCTGCCTGGCCCTCGGCGCGCTGACCGGCCTGGGCCACCTCGCCGCAGGGGCGGCCAGGGAACGGGGAGCGGCCCGCTCGCACCCGGCGCGCGAACCCGCCGCCCCGACCGCCTGAACCAGCCCGCGCAGGGACGTGACCCCGCGGCGACCTCCACGGAGACCACATATGACCAACCCCTTCGAGGCTTCCGGCCACAGGTATCTCGTCCTCACCAACGACGAGGACCAGCACTCGCTGTGGCCCGCGAACACCTCCACGCCGGATGGCTGGCGGGCGGTGCACGGACCGTCCGACCGTGCCGGATGCCTGGACCACATCACCGCGCGGTGGGGCGACATGCGGCCCCGCTCGCTCCGGCGGGCGACGGCCCCGGGCGGGTCGGCCCACCCCGACGCGCTGCCCGAGGACGGCCCCGTCGAATGTTTCACCAGGTGGGCGCGGCGCACCCCGGACGCCCCGGCCGTTCTGTCCGGCACGGCGTCGCTGACCTACGCCGAACTCGACGCGCGCTCCGAGGAGCTGGCCGGGCGGCTCGTCCGTCGGGGTGTGGGGCCCGAGGACCTGGTGGCGCTGCTGCTGCCGCGCTCCGCGGACCTCCTCGTGGCGTTGCTCGCCGTGCTCAAGTCCGGTGCGGCCTACGTGCCGCTGGACCCCGAGTATCCGCGGGACCGCATAGGCCATGTTCTGGCCGACGCCGCCCCGAAGGTGCTCCTGACCACGCCGGAACTGGCCGCGAAGGGAGCCGTGGCACGAGCGGCGCCGTACCCGCTGTTCGTCGGAGACCCGTCCTCGGAACCCGGCGATGCCGAGCGCGGCGGAGCACCCCGGCCCCCCGCGCTGCCGGACCAGCCCGCCTATGTGATCTACACCTCCGGCTCCACCGGCCGGCCAAAGGGTGTCGTCGTCACCCGCGCGGCACTGCGGAATTTCCTCATCGCCATGGACGAACTGGTGGGACTCACACCGCGGGACCGGCTTCTGGCGGTCACGACCATCGCGTTCGACATCGCGGGCCTGGAGATGTATCTGCCGCTGCTCCAGGGCGCGGCGGTGGTGATCGCCTCCGCCCGGGACGTCCGTGATCCGTTCGCGATGGCTGAGCTGATCGACCGGACCGCGGCCACCACCGTGCAGGCGACGCCGTCCCTGTGGCAGGCACTGGTCACCGACGTCCCCCACGCGCTCGGGGGCCTGCGGATGCTGGTGGGCGGTGAGGCTCTGCCGGCCGCTCTCGGAGAGCGGATGCGCCGACTGGGACGCCGGGTGGTCAACCTGTACGGGCCCACCGAGACCACCATCTGGTCCACGGCCCAGGAGGTGGACGGCAGCGCGGCCCCGTCCTCGATCGGCCGGCCCGTCCGCAGGACTCAGGCCTACGTCCTCGACGACGGGCTCCACGAGGTCCAGGACGGGGGAGAGGGCGAGCTCTACCTCGCGGGGGACGGTCTCGCCCGTGGCTATCTGCACCGCCCCGCCCTGACGGCGGAGCGTTTCGTGGCCGACCCGTTCGGCCCCGCCGGCACCCGTATGTACCGGACCGGCGACCTGGTCCGGCGGGGCAACGACGGAACCCTGGAGTACCTGGCCCGTGTCGACTTCCAGGTGAAGGTACGCGGCCACCGCATCGAACCGGCGGAGATCGAGCATGTGGTGGGCGGTCACCCGGACGTCGAGCGGGCGGTCGTGACGGTCCATGAGGACACCCCCGGCGACGCCAGGCTCCTCTGCCATGTCACCGCGGCTGCGGGGCGCCGCCCCGAGAGCGACGCGGTGCGCGAGTACGCCGGCCGCTTCCTGCCCGCGTACATGGTCCCGGCTGTCGTCCGCACCGTGGAGGCGTTCCCCCTCACCCCCAACGGCAAGCTGGACCGCGCCGCGCTCACCGCCCTGTCCATGGCGGCCGTACAAGCGCCGCAGGACGGGGCGCGGTACCTGCCGGAGGACGACTCCGTACGGGGCGCGGTGGCCCGTGCCTGGCGTCAGGTCCTCAACGCACCGGTCCCGGCCGGGCGCGGTTTCGCCGAACTCGGCGGCAGCTCTCTCGGGGCCATCCGTGTGGCGGCCGGGCTCCGGGAACTGACCGGCAGGGCGATCACCGCCACCGACGTCCTGGGAGCCGCCTGTGCCGAGGACCTCGCCCACAACCTGGCCCGGGCACCGCACGCCGCACCGCCCGCCCGTTCGGGCGACGGCCGCGGGTCCGCTCCGCTGAGCGCCAACCAGCGGGCGATCTGGATGCACGAGCAACTCAGCCCCGACCCGCTGCTCTATCTGGAGTCCTACTGCCTGGAACTCCACGGTGATGTGGACAGCGACCGGCTGGCCGCCGCCGTGCGCAGGACCGCGCAGCGGCATCCTGCCGTGGGCGCGGCGGTGGAGTTCGACGACGGGGAACCGCACATCGTCCTGTATCGCCATCACATCCGGCTTGTGGTCCGCTCCCTCCCCCCGGGCCTCGACCGGGAAGGCATCCGGGCCCTGATGCGTGACGAGGCCGCCCGGCCCGTCCCGCTGGACGGCGGACCGCTGCTGCGCATCTCCCTCTTCCGCGCCCCCGACGGCGTGAACGTCCTGCTGCTGACCTGGCACCACCTCGTCATGGACGGTTGGTCGCTGCGTGAGTTCCTGCGTGACCTCGGGCTCTTCCATGACGGGCCCGGGGCCGCGGCAGCCGAGATCCCCGTCACCGTGTGCGACCTCAACGCGGCGAGCCTCCGGTCCGACGCCGCCCCCGCGGCCGAAGACTCCCTGGCCGAGGCCGCGGAGGCGCTGCGTGGGGCGGTGGACCGTTCCGTGGCCGCCGAGCCCGCCCACTGGTCGAGGGCCGGGGCCGCCCACGCCGTCGAGTTCACCCTGCCCGGCGACCTGGCCCGCCGGATCGAGGGCACGTCGGCGGCCACCGGGCACCCGCCCTTCGTGCTGATCTGCGCGGCCTACCGGCAGGCCCTGAGCACGGTTCTGGGCCTGCCGGACCCGCTGTTGGCCGTCGCAGTCTCGGGGCGCGAGCCGGACCGGGCCGCGGAGGTGGTGGGCTGTTTCGTCAACACCGTGCTGCTGGTAGGCGTCCCCACCGAGGACCTCGACGGCCCGGCGCTGCTCGCCGCGACCCGTGCCCTGACCGACCGCGCCCTCGCGGTCCAGGAACACGTGCCGTTCTCGCGGCTGGTGCAGACGCTGCGCCGGACGGCGCGGCTGCCGATGGACTTCCCCCGGCTGTATCTGAGCGTGGACGACGAACCCGCGCTGTGCCTGGACGGCGTTGACACCGAGGTCGTGCCGGTCACCCCGGACCGGGCGAAATTCGCTGTCACTCTGTCGCTGCTCCGGGCTCCCGGCCGCCTCTCGGGACGCCTGGAGTACCGGGATTCCGTACTGCCGCCCGGCGAGGGCGAGGTGCTTCTCAAGGCCTTCGAGTCGGCACTCGATCGTCTCGCCGGTACCGCTGCCGGAGCCGCCCGCCCCGGCGGGGGATGAGGGGCCGGGCTCCCACCGTGCCGCCCGGACTCCCCCTCGGCGGCTTGGAGTGCACGGCATGAGCTGCCCGGTGTGGAGGGTACGTACAGCGAGGTGACGATCGCAATGGAGGAGCGGATCGTTGGGTATCTCCAGGAGGTGTGGAGACGGAAGTGGTGGGAGCCGGGCTGTGGACACCGCCTTTCCCCATCCGTCTCCCGGACGATTCCCGCGAAATCCACTCCGCCGCTGTTCAGCGGCCTTCCCACCCAGGAGTACTAGTGATTGTTGTTTGGATCAACGGTGCGTTCGGTGCGGGCAAGACCAGCGCCGCGGGCGAACTGATCGATCTGATCCCGAACAGCACGCTGTACGACCCGGAGATCACCGGCGCGGGGCTGCGCGCTCTGCTGCCGCAGAAGAGACTCGCCGAGGTCACCGACTTCCAGGACCTGCCGATCTGGCGGCGCCTCGTGGTGGACACGGCCGCGGCGCTGCTCGCCGAGGTGCCCGGGGTGCTGGTGGTGCCGATGACGCTGCTGCGGCAGGAGTACCGCGACGAGATCTTCGGCGGGCTTGCCTCCCGGCGCATCCCCGTCCGGCATGTGGCCCTCTCACCAGAGGAAACGATCCTGCGCAGCCGGATCGCGGGCCGCGAGGAGTTTCCCGGCGACGACGAACAGAGCGACCGGGTGCGCCGGTGGGCGTACGAGCACATCGGCCCGTACCGCGACGCCCTCGGCTGGATCGCCACAGACGCGCATGTGGTCGACAACAGCGCCCTCACGCCCCGTCAGACCGCCGAGCGGATCGCGGACGCCGTGCGCGACGGGAGCGCCGCCCCCTGCCCGATCGTACAGAGCCCCGAGCCGACCGGCGAGACGGTCGCCGCCGGGGTGCTGCTCTTCGACGAACAGGACCGGGTGCTGCTCGTCGACCCCACGTACAAACCGGGGTGGGAGTTCCCCGGCGGTGTCGTCGAGGCGGGCGAGGCCCCCGCGCAGGCCGGGATCCGTGAGGTCGCCGAGGAGATAGGCCTCCGCCTCGACCGTGTCCCCACCCTGCTGCTCGTCGACTGGGAGGCGCCCCGCCCACCCGGTTACGGCGGGCTGCGCTTCCTCTTCGACGGCGGCCTGTTGCGCTCCGAGGACGCCGGCCGGCTGCTGCTGCCCGGCTCCGAGCTGCGCGGCTGGCGCTTCGTCACCGAGGAGGACGCCGCGGGAATGCTGCCACCGACCCGGTACGAGCGGCTGCGCTGGGCCCTGCGGGCGCGCGAGCGGTCGACGGTGCTCAACCTGGAGGCGGGGGTGCCGGTGGGCTGAGCGGCCGCCGCACGACGCTCACCTGCCGTTCGCCGCCCCCTCCAGCAACGCGGCCGCGTTCTCGGTGAGCGGGTCGCCGTGGCCGAAGCAGACGGTACGGGGCGCGAACGCGGCCAGTCGCCGGAACGTGGCCGCCGCCTCGGCGCGGTCCACGTTGAACACACCGAGCATCACCCGGTCCGCGTGGGCGACGGTGTCCCCGGTGAACAGCACGCCGTGGCGCGGCAGATGCAAAGCGATGGAGCCCGCCGTGTGCCCGGGGGCGTGGACCACCCGCGCGCCGTCCCCGAACGGCAGCACCTCGCCGCCGGTCACCTCCCGGTCGACCCGGGTGGGCGGGGCGTCGGGGCACGTCAGCCCGTGCTCCCAGAGCGGCCGTTCCCAGTCCAGCAGGTCCGGTTCCGGTACGGGACGCTCGCCCCGGACCGACGGGGCGTCCAGCGCGTGGGCGACGATCTCCGCGCCGTGGCGGCCGGCCAGCTCCTGCGCGGCCCCGTAGTGGTCGCGGTGGCCGTGGGTGATGACGATGCGGCGGATCCCGGCCGGGTCGTGGCCGAGCGAGCGGATCGCGTCCTCGATCGCGGTGGCCGAGTCGACGTCGCCCGCGTCGATCAGGGTCAGATCCGCCCCGTCGCGCCAGAGATACGCCTGACCGATCCGGAAGCGGAACATGTGCAACTGGGGGAGTACCTCGACGAGATCCATGCGGCGAACGTACGCAGCTGCGGACGTCCGCCGCACAGATCTACGCTGCCGGCGACTTCGCCGACGGCGTAGCGGTCAGGACTTCTTCGACGCCGCGTAGTTCCGCAGGAACAGCGCCTCGGCGACCGACATCCGCTCCAGCTCCTCGGGCGACACGCTCTCGTTCACCGCGTGGATCTGCGCCTCGGGCTCGCTCAGCCCGATCAGCAGGATCTCCGCCTCCGGGTAGAGGCCCGCCAGGGTGTTGCACAGCGGGATCGAGCCGCCCATCCCGGAGGACTGCATCTCCTGGCCCGGGTAGGCGTCCCGCATCGCGTCGGCCATCGCCGTGTACGCCGGGCTGGTCATGTCGGCACGGAACGGCTGGCCCTGGCCGACCTGTTCCACCTTCACCCGGGCGCCCCACGGAGCACGCGCCTCCAGGTGGGCGGTGAGCAGCTTCGTCGCCTCGGCGGCGTCGTGGCCAGGCGGCACCCGCAGGCTGACCTGAGCCCGGGCGCTCGCCTGCACGGACGGGGTCGCGCCGACGACCGGCGGGCAGTCGATGCCGATGACGGTGACGGCGGGACGGGCCCAGATGCGGTCCGCGACCGTGCCCGTGCCGATCAGCTCGACCCCGTCCAGCACCTTGGCGTCCTGCCGGAACTCCGCCTCCGGGTACTGGATGCCGTCCCAGTCGGCGTCACCGGTCAGACCGTCGACCGTGGTGGTCCCGTCCTCGGCGCGCAGCGAGGCCAGCAGCTGGATCATCGCGGCCAGCGCGTCCGGGGCCGCGCCGCCGAACTGCCCCGAGTGCAGGTTCCCTTCGAGGGTGTCCAGCTGCACGCGCAGCATGGTCATCCCGCGCAGCGTCGCCGTGACGGTCGGCAGGCCGACCCGGAAGTTCCCGGTGTCGCCGATGACGATCGTGTCGGCGGCCAGCAGCTCCGGGTGCGCCTCCGCGTACTGCTCCAGACCACCGGTGCCCTGCTCCTCGGAGCCCTCGGCGATCACCTTCACCGAGACCGGGACGCCGCCGTCCGCCTTGAGGGCGCGCAGCGCGAGCAGGTGCATGATGAACCCGCCCTTGCAGTCGGCCGCGCCCCGCCCGTACCAGCGGCCGTCGCGCTCGGTCAGCTCGAACGGCGGGGAGACCCAGGCCGCCTCGTCCAGCGGCGGCTGCACGTCGTAGTGCGCGTAGAGCAGCACGGTCGGAGCCCCGGCCGGCCCGGGCAGGTACCCGTAGACGGACTGCGTTCCGTCGGGAGTGTCCAGGAGCGCGACGTCCGTGAACCCCTCGGCGCGCAGCGCGTCGGCGACCCACCTCGCCGCACCCTCGCACTCGCTCCTCGGGAACACCGCCGGGTCCGCCACCGACTGGAACGCCACCAGCTCGGCCAGCTCCTCCCGGGCGCGGGGCATCAGCGAGGCGACGGTATCGGGAATCGGACGGGCGGTCATGGGCACGCTCCTCGTGGGTGCGACGTTATGGGTAGGGCGCGGTGTGTACGCGACCGTGTGCACCGCCGTCTCCGCGACGACGCATGTACGACGAAATCATGGCCGATCCTCCCACAGGAGGGCCGGCCCGTAGCGCGCCGTAGGATGCCGTGAGCAGCTTGGGGCCACTGGGCGGATCAGGAGCAGAAGCACATCGTGAGCAGCGAGAACGCAGACGCCGGACGAGAGTCGGAAGAGTCGTTGGTGTGGGATGTCGTCGTGGTCGGCGCCGGACCGGCCGGCGCATCGGCGGCGTACGCGGCAGCCGTGGCGGGCCGGAGAGTACTGCTGCTGGAGAAAGCGGAACTGCCGCGCTACAAGACCTGCGGCGGGGGAATCATCGGCTTCTCGCGGGACGCCCTGCCGCCGGGGTTCGAACTGCCCCTGAAGGATCGCATCCACGCGGTCACCTTCTCGCTCAACGGCAAGCTGTCGCGCACCCGCCGCTCCCGGCGCATGCTCTTCGGGCTCATCAACCGCCCGGAGTTCGACGCCGGGCTGGTCGAGGAGGCGCAGAAGGCCGGGGCTGAACTGCGCACCGGGGCATCGGTGGTGCGGGTCGAGCAGCACGGTCCCGCCGTGCCCGACCGGCGAACGGTCGCCGTGGTGCTGGCCGGTGGTGAGACGGTGCTCGCGCGGGCGGTCGTCGGCGCGGACGGCAGCGCGGGCCGGATAGGAGCCCATGTCGGGGTGAAGCTCGACCAGGTCGACCTGGGCCTGGAGGCGGAGATCCCTGTCCCGGCCACCGTCGCGGAGGACTGGGCGGGCCGGGTGCTCATCGACTGGGGCCCGATGCCGGGGAGTTACGGCTGGGTCTTCCCCAAGGGCGACACCCTCACCGTGGGCGTCATCTCGGCGCGCGGCGACGGCGCGGGCACCAAGCGGTATCTGGAGGACTTCATCGCCCGCCTCGGCCTCGCCGGGTTCGAGCCGGCGGTCTCCTCGGGCCATCTCACCCGCTGCCGCAGCGACGACTCGCCGCTCTCCCGCGGCCGGGTCGTGGTCTGCGGCGACGCGGCCGGCCTGCTGGAGCCGTGGACCCGCGAGGGCATCTCCTTCGCGCTGCGCTCGGGCCGGCTCGCGGGGGAGTGGGCGGTCAGGATCGCCGAGTCGCACGACGCGGTGGACGCCCGCCGCCAGGCCCTCAACTACGCCTTCGCCATCAAGGCCGGTCTCGGCGTGGAGATGAGCGTCGGCCGCCGCATGCTCAAGCTGTTCGAGCGCCGCCCGGGAGTGCTGCACGCGGTGCTGACCGGCTTCCGCCCGGCGTGGAAGGCGTTCGCCGGGATCACCCGGGGGACCACGTCGCTGGCCGAGCTGGTGCGTACGCACCCGCTGGCGCAGCGGGCGCTGCACGCGATGGACCGCTAGCCGTCCCACCCCGCTCGTCGAGACCGCGCCCCCGTCGTCCGTACGGCCACGGGGGCGCGGTCATGCCTCCACGGTGATGCGGAAGACCGGGTGGTCGGGGCCGGCGGCCAGCAGTTCGGCGTCCGTGGACTTCGCCGTGATCCCCTGGAAGTACTGGTTGACCTCCCAGCCCCACCGCTCCAGATAGGCCCGGATGATCCGGGCCTTCTGCGCGTCGTCGGGGATCTCCACGGCAGTGAAGCGGCTGACCTTGCGCCCCAGCCGCAGCTCCCCGCCGCCCGCCACGCGCATGTTGCGCACCCACTGCGAGTGGCCGCGCGCCGAGACCAGGTACCGCTCGCCCTCGAAGGTGTGGGTGTTGACCGGGATGCGCTGCATCTGCCCGCTCTTGCGCCCGCGCACCGACAGCTCGGCGGAGCCCATCAGGCTGAAGCCGTGCCGGGCCAGCCAGCCGACGACCTTGTTGAAGCGGTCGGCGGATGCGCTCGCCCGGAGGTAGTAGGGCTGCTGCGCCATGATGACTCCCAGGTGATTCAGAGAGCGGTGCTCTCGCTTGAGGTCAGTGTGCATGGATAGGTGGTCCGAAGCAAGAGCGCTGCTCTCGTTCATGGTCGGTGCTCCGTTCGCATGGCAGACTGATCGCATGAGCACCATCCGAGGGGCCAGGGAACGCGCCCGTAGCGAAGTGACCGCCGCGATCAAGGACGAGGCCAGGAAGCAGCTCGCCGAGGAGGGCGCGGCGAAGCTCTCGCTACGGGCCGTCGCCCGGGAGCTGGGCATGGTCTCGTCCGCGCTCTACCGCTACTTCCCGAGCCGCGACGACCTGCTCACCGCGCTGATCGTCGACGCGTTCGACGCGATCGGCGCGGTCGCGGAGGAGGCGGCGGAGAAGCGGGCGGCGACGGTCCCACCCACCGAGCGCTGGGTCGCCGCCGCCTGCGCCGTACGGGAATGGGCCCTCGCCCATCCCCATGAGTACGCCCTGATCCACGGTTCACCCGTCCCCGGTTACGTCGCCCCGATGGACACGGTGGGGCCCGCGTCCCGGGTCGGCCTGGTCCTCATCGACATCGTCCGTGCCGCGGCGCGGGCCGACGACCTCACCCTGCCGCCGCTCGCGGACGAGCTGCGCGCCGACGCGGAGCGGATGGCCGCCGATTTCGCCGAGGACGTCCCTCCCGAGGCCGTGGCAGCTCTGGTCGCCGCCTGGGCGCAGCTGTTCGGCATGATCTCCTTCGAGCTGTTCGGCCAGTTCAACCGGGTCGTCGAGGCGCGTGAGCCGCTGTTCCGGCAGGTCGCCGGTGAGCTGGCCCGCTCGGTGGGCCTGCGCGGCGTCGGTACGGCCTGACGGCATGGCACCGCCCTTCGCGGCGGCGTACTCCCCACGGAGTACGGGTGATCACCACGCACGGGGGACGCCTCCGTGCCCGCCCGCCGTCTAGCGTGGCCGCCATGGACGAACAGCAGCCGCCCCGCCGGGACGGTGGTCCCTCCTGCGGCTTCCCGGGCCGCCGGCCGCCCGGACGCCCGGGGTGGCGCGGCGGGCCGCCGTGGC
>NTHE01000041.1 GCA_002551355.1 Streptomyces sp. man185
GTGCCGGGGCGGCGGGGGCGGCCGGAGCAGCCGGGGCCGGGGCGGGAGCCGCGGGGGCCTCCTGCTTGGGCTCCTCCTGCTTCGGGGCCTCCTGGGCGGGGGCGGCGGGCTGCGCCGGAGCGGCGGCCGGAGCCGCGCCCGGGGCGCCGATGACGGCGAGCTTGGCACCGACCTCGGCGGTCTCGTCCTCGCCGACCACGATCTCCAGCAGCACACCGGCGACCGGGGCGGGGATCTCGGTGTCGACCTTGTCCGTGGAGACCTCGAGCAGCGGCTCGTCCTCGGCCACCTCCTCGCCGACCTCCTTGAGCCAGCGGGTGACGGTGCCCTCGGTGACGCTCTCGCCGAGCGCCGGGAGGGTGACGTCGGTGCCCTCGGCGGACGAACCGCCGGTGGCGGCCTCGGCGGTCGGGGCCTCGGCCGGAGCCTCGGTCTCGGTCGACGGGGCGGTGGGCGCCTCTTCGGCGGCCGGGGCCGGGGTGGCGGCCGGCTCGGTGGACTCGGCCTGGGCCGGAGCCTCGGCCTCGGCCGGGGCACCGGAGCCGTCGTCGATGACGGCCAGCTCGGCGCCGACCTCGACGGTCTCGTCCTCGGCGACCTTGATGGAGGCCAGAACACCGGACGCGGGGGCCGGGATCTCGGTGTCGACCTTGTCGGTCGAGACCTCGAGCAACGGCTCGTCGGCCTCGACGCGCTCGCCCTCGGCCTTCAGCCAACGGGTGACAGTGCCCTCGGTGACGCTCTCGCCGAGCGCCGGAAGGGTTACGGAAACCGACATGGTTTCAGTTGCTCCTTACGAAAATGCGGAAGTGGTCGGTCGTCGCGCCCGGGACCGGGGGATCAGTCGTGGGCGTGGAGAGGCTTGCCGGCCAGTGCCAGGTGAGCCTCGCCCATCGCCTCGTTCTGCGTCGGGTGTGCGTGGATGAGCTGGGCGACCTCGGCGGGCAGGGCCTCCCAGTTGTAGATCAGCTGGGCTTCGCCGACCTGCTCGCCCATCCGGTCGCCGACCATGTGGACGCCGACCACGGCGCCGTCCTTGACCTGGACGAGCT
The DNA here is from genome assembly GCA_002551355.1 of Streptomyces sp. man185. GTDB lineage: Bacteria > Actinomycetota > Actinomycetes > Streptomycetales > Streptomycetaceae > Streptomyces. The sequence goes on from NTHE01000041.1 coordinate 1,053, forward strand.
TGATCTCGCCCGCGGTCTTGAGGATCCGGCTCTTGCCGTTGCCCGCGAGGTTGTACTTGAGGGCGACGACCTTGTCCGCGCCGTAGATCTCCTTGGCCTTGGCCTCGGTGATGCCGACGGAGGCGACCTCGGGGTGGCAGTACGTCACCTTGGGCACGCCGTCGTAGTCGATCGGGACGGTCTTGATGCCGGCCAGCCGCTCCGCGACCAGGATGCCCTCGGCGAAGCCGACGTGGGCGAGCTGGAGGGTCGGGACGAGGTCGCCCACGGCCGAGATCGTCGGGACGTTGGTCTGCATGTACTCGTCGACCAGGACATAGCCGCGGTCCATCGCGACGCCCTGCTCCTCGTAACCGAGGCCCTGCGAGACCGGGCCGCGGCCGATGGCGACGAGCAGCAGCTCCGCCTCGAAGGTCTTGCCGTCGGCGAGCGTCACGCGGACGCCGTCCTGCGTGTACTCGGCCTTGTCGAAGAAGGTGCCGAGGTTGAACTTGATGCCGCGCTTGCGGAACGCGCGCTCAAGAAGCTTGGAGCTGTTCTCGTCCTCGACCGGGACGAGGTGCTTGAGGCCCTCGACGATCGTGACCTCGGTGCCGAAGGACTTCCACGCCGAGGCGAACTCGACGCCGATGACGCCGCCGCCCAGCACGATCGCGGACTTCGGGACACGGTCCATCTTCAGCGCGTGGTCCGAGGAGACGATCCGGTTGCCGTCGATCTCCAGGCCGGGCAGCGACTTCGGCACGGAGCCGGTCGCCAGCAGCACGTGGCGGCCCTGGACGCGCTGGCCGTTCACGTCCACCGAGGTGGGGGAGGAGAGCTTGCCCTCGCCCTCGATGTAGTGGACCTTGCGCGAGGCGATGAGACCCTGGAGACCCTTGTACAGGCCCGCGATCACGTCGTCCTTGTACTTGTTGACGGCCTCCATGTCGATGCCCTCGAAGGTGGCCTTCACGCCGAACTGGGCCGACTCGCGGGCCTGGTCCGCGATCTCGCCCGCGTGCAGCAGCGCCTTCGTGGGGATGCAGCCGTTGTGCAGGCAGGTGCCGCCGACCTTGCCCTTCTCGATCAGGGCGACGTCCAGGCCCAGCTGCGCTCCGCGCAGGGCCGCGGCGTAACCGCCACTGCCACCGCCGAGGATCACTAGGTCGAAAACGGTGCTGGCGTCGTTCGCCACGTCACGTCCTCCATGCATGTGCGCCGTACGCCGGGCCCCGTCGCTGGGGTGTGACCGGCCGGTCGGCTGGTGTGCGGCCGCTTTTGTCTTCGGCCCTGTGGTGGGGGCCCTGTCCTGCCGAGAACCCATCTTCGCACTTGTCGACGGTGGGCGGGACGCGGGGCCCGGGTCCGGGACGGATGATCATCCGTTCCGGAGGGTTACTGCTGCGTAGATACCTACGGATTCGGCCGGTGTTCGTCGAGAGCGAAACCCGTTCGCCCTCCGACGCTCTTCCTTGCCGCTTTCGCTCCGACAACACGTACGGCCCCGGACCTGTGCCCGGGGCCGTGCGCGGGTGATCGCTCAGCCCAGGTCGCCGTCGGCGGTGCGCTCGGCGAGCCGCACCAGGGTGCGGACCGCGGAGCCGGTGCCGCCCTTGGGGGTGTAGCCGTACGGGGCGCCCTCGTGGAAGGCCGGTCCCGCGATGTCCAGGTGCGCCCAGGCGATGCCCTCGCCCACGAACTCCTTGAGGAAGAGACCGGCGACCAGGCCGCCGCCCATCCGCTCGCCCATGTTGGCGATGTCGGCAGTGGGGGAGTCCATGCCCTTGCGCAGGTCGGCGGGGAGCGGCATCGGCCAGGAGGCCTCGCCGACCTCCTCGGCGATCTCGTGGATCGACGTACGGAAGGCGTCGTCGTTGGCCATGATCCCGAAGGTGCGGTTGCCGAGCGCCAGCACCATCGCGCCGGTCAGGGTCGCCACGTCGACGATCGCGTCCGGCTTCTCCTCCGAGGCGCGGGTCAGCGCGTCGCCCAGGACGAGCCGGCCCTCGGCGTCGGTGTTGAGGACCTCGACGGTCTTGCCGCTGTACATGCGCAGCACGTCACCGGGGCGGGTGGCGTTGCCGGAGGGCATGTTCTCGGCCAGCGCCAGCCAGCCGGTGACGTTGACCTTCAGACCGAGGCGGGCGGCCGTGACGACGGCGGCGAACACGGCGGCGGCGCCGCTCATGTCGCACTTCATCGTCTCGTTGTGGCCGGCCGGCTTGAGCGAGATGCCGCCCGAGTCGTAGGTGATGCCCTTGCCGACGAGGGCCAGGGTCTTCTCCGCCTTCGGGTGGGTGTAGGCGAGCTTGACCAGGCGCGGGCCGTTCGCGGAGCCCTGGCCGACGCCGAGGATGCCGCCGAAGCCGCCCTTGACGAGGGCCTTCTCGTCGAGGACCTGGACCTTGATGCCGTGCTCCTTGCCCGCGGCGGTGGCCACGGCGGCGAAGGACTCGGGGTACAGGTCGTTCGGCGGGGTGTTGATGAGGTCGCGGGCCCGGTTGATCTCCTCGACCAGGGCCAGGGCGCGCTCGACGGCCGCCTTGTAGCCCTTGTCGCGCGGCTTGGCGCCGAGCAGGGTCACCTCGGCGAGCGGCTGCTTGGGGCCGCTGTCCTTGGACTTCGCGTCCTTGGGGGCGAGCTTGTTCTCGCCGCCCTGGTAGGCGGTGAAGGCGTACGACCCGAGGAGCGCACCCTCGGCGACGGCCGCGGCGTCCTCGACGGAGCCGGCGGGCAGGGCGAAGCCGGCCTTCTTGGAGCCGGTCAGCGCGCGGGCGGCGGTGCCCGCCGCCCGGCGCAGCGCCTCGGCGTCGTAGGCGTCCTCCTTGTCCGGGACCGGACCGAGGCCGACCGCGACGACGAGGGGGGCCTTGAGGCCGGACGCGGCGGGCAGCTTGGTCAGTTCGCCCTCGGCACCGGTGGCACCCAGGGTCGCGAGGACGTCGGCGAGCTTCCCGCCGAACGCCTTGTCCACGGCCTCGGAACCCGGTGCGAGGACCGGCCCCGACTTGGACCCAGCGCCCTTGGCGACGCCGACGACGAGTGCGTCGGCGCGCAGCGTCGCCGCACCGGCAGTGCTGAGAGTGAGAGCAGTCACGGTGGTGAAATCTCGCTTCCGTTGAGTTCGAGTTCGGCCGAGGGGTGGGCCGACCGTGCCCGGCGCATCGTAGACGCCCCGACGATGTGCCGGGAATGAGCCTACGCGCGCAGTTCCTGCTCCGTGACGGCGGCGACCCTTCCCGGTCGCCCTTCCGGCCGGTGAGGCGGTCGGGAAACGGCCGCCGACGGGTGTGCCGCTCCGTCAGGCCCCCAGCGCCAGCACCACCAGGGCCGCCGTGGCCGCGGTCTCCTCGACGCCACCGAAGACATCCCCGGTGACCCCGCCGAACCGCCGTACGCAGTGCCGCAGCAGCAGTTCGGCGGCGGCGAGAGCGCCGAGCACCGCGAGTCCGTGGTGCAGCGCTCCGTACAGCCCGAACACCGCGCCCGCCGCCGCGCAGAGCACCACCGTCACCGCCGCCGCGAGCAGCGCCCGCCCGGCCGGGACCGTGGCCGCCACCGTCGCCCCGAGCCCCTCCGGCCGGGCCGCCGGGACGCCCTGACGGGACGACAGGGTCAGCGCGAGGCGGGCGGCGACGGCCGCGACGACGGTCCCGAGGGCCCCGTGCGCCCACCCCTCCGCGTACAGCTCGAAAAGGACCGCGACCTGGGCCAGCAGGACCATGAGCAGCGTGATGACACCGAACGGCCCAATGTCGGACTGCTTCATGATCCGCAACGCGTCCTCGGCCGGTCTCCCGCTGCCGAGGCCGTCCGCGGTGTCCGCCAGACCGTCCAGGTGCAGCCCCCGGGTGAGAGCGGCCGGCACCGCCACGGAGGCCACCGCCGCGAGCAGCGGACCCGAGCCGGCCAGCAGCGACAGCGAGCCGATGGCGGCGGCGAGCAGCCCCACGACGAGCCCGGCGAGCGGGGCGCAGAGCATTCCGGAGCGGGCGGTGGCGCGGTCCCAGCGGGTCACCCGGACCGGCAGCACGGTCAGGGTGCCGAAGGCGAAACGTATGCCGTGGCTGTTCAGGGAGGTCACGGCGCGCAGGCTAGCCGCTGGGCCCCACCGATAGATTGGGCGAAACACATTAAAAGCTGCGAAACCTGACGTAACGGGAGTGGGTGGCATGGGTCACTGGTGGCACGACAACATCGCGGAGCCGGGCAAGGTGCCGCTGCTCCTCGCGCTGGCCGCCTTCGTCCTGACCTTCGCGATCACCCGCACCATCACCCGCATGATCCGCGCCGGGAAGGGCCCGTTCGGCAACATCACCCCCGGCGGGGTGCACATCCACCACGTGGTACCCGGCGTCGTCCTCTCCGTCGTCGGCGGCTTCGGCGCGGTGGCCAGCGGGCGGTACGGCGTGGCCGCCGGGGCGTTCGCGGTGATCTTCGGTGTGGGGGCCGGCCTGGTGCTCGACGAGTTCGCCCTGATCCTGCATCTGGACGACGTGTACTGGACCGAGGAGGGTCGCCAGAGCGTGGAGGTGGTGGTGCTGACCGCCTCGCTGGTGCTGCTGGTCCTGGCGGGCTTCTCCCCGCTCGGCGTCGACGACGTCACCGACGAGGAACAACAGGGCAGACTCGGCCTCATCGCGACGTACGTGATCAACTTCTGCTTCGTCCTGATCGCCCTGTTCAAGGGCAAGCTGCGGATGGCGGTGCTCGGCACCCTCGTCCCGTTCGTCGCGCTGGTCGGCGCGATCCGGCTGGCCCGCCCCACCTCGCTCTGGGCCCGGCGCTTCTACCGCCACCGCCACCGGGCCCGCTCGCGGGCGCTCCTGCGGGCCTACCACCACGACGTGCGCTGGGCCGGGCCGCGCCGGAAGTTCCAGGACCTCATCGGCGGCGCCCCGGACCGGGTCCCGCTGCCGCCCGCGCGCAAGTCCTGACCGCCGCCCCGCCGCCCGGGCCACGCGCGTACGCCGCACACCACCAGGACGGCGGCAATGGCGGCCAGATGCTCGCGGCCCGCCAGGTTGTCCTTGACGAGGACCTCCACCACCATCGCGAGGACCACCAGCGCCCCGGTGAACCAGGCGCGCCGCTGGTGGCAGACGTACACCGCGAGCCCCACGACCGCTGCCGAAGGACCGGTGTCCACCACCCGCGCGTCCGATGCGGGCAGCCCGAGCAATGCCTCCGGCCCGAGGGCGATGCCGACCCGGGCGTACAGCGTCCCGGCCAGCGTCGCCGCGTACGCCACCGCGAGCGTGCGCCTCCGCCCCAGGCACACCTCCGCCACACCGAACACCAGCAGGATCTGGGCCAGCGCGCCCCACACCGGCAGGTCGAGCGCGGGCACGAACAGCGACAGCGGGGTGCGCAGGAGGGCGAGCGGGAGCGGGTCCTCGGCCCGTACGGCTCCGAGGTTCTGCACCGGCCGGTAGCCCCACGACTGGTTCTGCGCCACCTGGACGAGCGCCGTCAGCGCCACCGCGCTCGGCGTCAGCACGAGCGCCCGCACCCCGCGCCCGGCGAGATCGGCCCGTACGGTCGTGACCAGAGGGCCCCACTCCCGTACCGCCGCCCGGCGCAGGGCCGGAAGACGGCTCATCCGCTCTTCCCGGACAGCATGAAACGGGCCCCCGGTCGGTCAGTCGGTCGGTCGTTCAGTCGGTACGCGGCGTCGGCGCGGGTGTGCCGAGCCGCGATCCCTCCCGAAGACGGGCCGGGGGAGCGCGAAGTTGAGCGACACCTCCGTGACGCCGATCTCGTCCGCGCGATGGGGGGCGGGGGACCGCGCCCTCAGGCCCCGTCGATGGCCGCTGCCTCCGGCTCCGCGTCCGACTCCGGCTCTTCCCCGTCCTCCACGGGCTTCTCCGGCTCCCGCTCCGGGAGTTCGGCGGCCAGCGCCGCCGCGGCCTGCACCAGCGGCAGGGCCAGCAGCGCGCCGCTGCCCTCGCCGACCGTGACCCCGTGGTCCAGCAGCGGGGTCAGCGCCATCCGGTCCAGCGCCTTCGTCTGCGCGGGCTCCCCGCTGACCTGGCCGGCCAGCCACCAGTCCGGCGCCCGGAACGCCGCCCGCTGTGCCACCAGGGCGCAGGCCGCCGAGACGACCCCGTCCAGGATCACCGGCATCCGGCGCACCGCGCTCTGCAGCAGGAAGCCCGTCATCGCCGCCAGGTCCGCCCCGCCGGCCGTGGCCAGCAGCTCCACCTGGTCGCCCAGCACCGGCCGGGCCCGGCGCAACGCGTCCCTGATCGCCGCGCACTTGCGCATCCACGCCAGGTCGTCGATGCCCGCGCCGCCGCGCCCGGTCACCACGGAGGCGTCCGTTCCGCAGAGCGCGGCGACGAGGGTGGCCGCGGCCGTCGTCCCGCCCACGCTGAGGTCGCCGAGCACCACCAGATCGGTGCCGGAGTCCGCCTCCTCGTCGGCGATCGCCATGCCGAGGCGGATCGCCTGCTCGGCCTCCTCCGCGCTCATCGCGTCCTCGACGTCGATCCGCCCCGAGCCCCGCCGCACCCGGTGCCGCACCACGGACTCCGGCAGCAGCTCCGGATCGCAGTCCAGGGAGACGTCCACGATCCGCGTCGGCACCGAGAACCGCCGCGCCAGCACCGAGGCAGGGCTCGCCCCGTCGAGGGCGGCCCGCACCAGCTCGTGGGCGCTGCCCGCCGGCCGGCCCGAGACGCCCAGTTCCGCCACCCCGTGGTCACCGGCGAAGAGCACCAGACGCGGCTGCTCGACGGCCCTGACCGGCACGGACTGCTGCGCGGCGCTGAGCCACTCGCCCAGCTCGTCGAGGCGCCCGAGCGCACCCGGGGGGACGGTCTGCCGCTCGCGCCGCTCCTCGGCATCGCGCCGCACACCCCCGTCGGGGCGTTGGATCAGGTCGGAGAAGTCGTCCAGGTTCACGGAGGTCTGCCTCGCGGGTCGTCACGTCGGATCCGGGTCCGGGAACCCGGCTGCGGGCCCCCAGGAACAGTACCGGTCGGCCCACAGGGGCCGGGGTCCCGCGTACTGACGCCCCCTCACCCCCGCAGCACCAGCACCTGCCCCGCCACCACCAGCAGCACCTGCTCGCACTCGGCCGCCACCGCCGCGTTCAGCCGCCCCAGCTCGTCCCGGAACCGCCGCCCCGCCGCCGTCGCCGGGACCACCCCCGACCCCACCTCGTTGGTCACCAGCACCACCGGCCGCCGGGTCCCGCGCACCGCGGCGACCAGCTCCGCGACCCGCTCCCGCAACGCCGCCTCCCCGCCCTCCTGCCACCGCTCGTCCTCCCAGGCGTCCACCCGGTCCATCGCGTCGGTCAGCCACAGCGACAGGCAGTCGATCAGCAGCGGAGGCCCGTCCGCCCCCAGCAGCTCCGTCAGCTCGCAGGTCTCCTCCGTCCGCCAGGCGCCCGGCCTGCGCTCCCGGTGCAGTCCGATCCGGGCCGCCCACTCAGGGTCCCCGTCGCGGCGGCCGCCGGTCGCCACGTACACCACCTCCGGGAACGTCTCCAGGCGCTGCTCCGCCTCCAGCGACTTGCCCGACCGGGCGCCGCCCGTCACCAGCACCCGGCGCGGCACGTCCGGCACCGCGTGGTACTCGCCCACCACCAGCGTCGTCCCGTCCGGCACCGCCCGCGCACCGGCCGCCGCGAGCCGCCGCTCCAGCGCCGCGCCCGGCGGTGCGTCGTGGTCCAGGTGGACCGCGATCACCTCGGTCGTCGGCCCGACCGCGCCCACCGACCGCAGCCGGGCCACCGCGTCGGGCCGCGCGATCACATCGAGGACGACCATCTCGTACGGCCGCTCCACCCGCTCGGGCAGCCCGGAGGGGGCGGCCCCCGGCGGCAGGTACAGCAGCCGCTCGCCGTCCGGGGCGGTCACCTCGTACCCGGTCCCCGGGGCGTCCATCGCCACCGCCCGCACCCGGTGGCCACTGATCAGCGTCAGGACCTGACCGTCCGGCACCCGCCCGGCCGGCGGCAGCAGGGCGGGCAGTTCCACGGCGGGCCCGTCGTGCGGGTGGGTCAGCAGCACCTGGCGGACCGCGCCCAGCGAATGCCCGGCACGGGCGGCCGCGAACACCGCTCCCGGGGTGAGGTCCAGCAGCAGCGCGTCGTCGACCAGCAGCGCCGTCGCGGCCCGCGCCCACGGTCCGCGGGCCGAGGCGCAGACCGCGCAGGGGCAGGATGGGCGCGGCAGCCCGTCGGGGGCTCCGGTGCCGAGCAGTGTCAGTTCCACACCTTGATCCTCCCGTGTCCCCGCGCGAGGTGCGCGTCCGGCTACGCTTCGGGCAGCAACGTGACCCGGGAGGCTGGCATGGCGTGGACGTGGCGGTTCGAGAAGTCCGACGGTACGGAGACGGAGCCGGCGCTGCAGCCGGAGGAGTTCACCACCCAGGGCGACGCGGAGTCCTGGATCGGTGAGTACTGGAAAGAGCTCCTGGAGGGCGGCGCCGCGCAGGTGACGCTCTTCGAGGACACGACCAAGATCTACGGCCCGATGAGCCTCCAGGCCGACGGCGCCTGACGCCCGGCCGGCAGGGAGGGGCGGTACGGGAAACCCGTACCGCCCCTCCCCGGCTCCAGGGGATCAGATCTCCCCGAGCGTGACCTCCGCCGTCCGGCTGTCGCCGTCGCGCGTGTAGGTCACGGTCACCTTCTGGCCCGGCTGGTCGCCCGCCAGCGCCTCGGAGAGCGAGGTGATGGTGGTGACCTGGGTGTCCCCGAGCTTCGTGATGGTGTCCCCGGGCCGCAGCCCCGCGTCGGCCGCCGCCCCGCCCCGCTCCACGCTGACCAGCGCCACCCCGGCGGGGCGGTAGTTGTCGTCGACGACCGTGCGGCCGGTGATGTTCAGCGCGGCCCGGCCCGAGTCGGTGACCTTGCCGTCCTTGACGATCTGGTCGGCGACCGTCTTCACCATCGAGACGGGGATCGCGAAGCCGATGCCCGGCGCCGCGCTGTCGCCCATCTGCGGGTCGGTCGCCGCGAGGGTCGGAATGCCGATCACCTGACTGTCGAGGTTCACCAGCGCCCCGCCGCTGTTGCCCGGGTTGATCGCCGCGGACGTCTGCACCATGTTGGCGATCGTCGCGCCCGTGCCACCGCCCGACCGGCTCTCGCTCACGGTACGGCCGAGCGCCGAGACGATGCCCTGGGTGACGCTGCTCGACAGGCCCAGCGGCGAGCCCATCGCCAGCACGATCTGCCCGACCTCGACCTTCTCCGCGTCGCCGAACTTCGCGGGCCGCAGCCCGTCCGGCACCTCGTCGAGCTTGATCACGGCCAGGTCCTGCTCCGGATAGGAGGAGACCAGCGAGGCGTTCAGCACCGCCTCGCCGGTGGCGACGCTGACCTTGAACTCCTTCTCGTCACCGACCACATGGGCGTTGGTGACGATGTGCCCCCTGTCGTCGTAGACGATCCCGGAACCGAGGCCCTCGGAGGCGTCGATCTGCACGACCGACGGGAGTACGTCGTTGATGACGTCCTGGTAGGCGTTCTCCAGATCGTCGGGGGCGCGCTTCACCGCACCCTGCGCCGTACCCGACGCACTGGCTTCGGGAGCCGGGGCCGCCGGATCCGTACCGGAGCAGCCGCCCGCCAGGGCGATGGCGCAGACGGCCGCGGTCAGGGGAAGCAGCAGCCTGCGCGCCCGGCTGCGGGAGGGGGATGCGTCCATATCCGGAGTCTGGTGCCCGACCCGTTCGGGTGCCCGTGCTGATGGGCCGAACGGGCCCCGCGCGCAGCGGTGTCAGCCGCGCACGCCGCACAGGTGCAGCAGCGCCGCCACACCCCGGTACGGGTCGGTCCGCCCGGCCCGGTCCTCCAGGGTCAGGACCCGCTCCAGCTCCTCGGCCGGCAGCTCCACGTCGTTGCCGACGTTGTCCGTGAAGACCCGCACCCCGTACCAGGCGTGCAGCGGCGCGGCGATCCCGGCGAGCGTGGCCCGCAGCGCGTCGAGCCGGTCGGCCCGCACGGTGAGGCCGAGGCGGTTGGTGTACGTGGCGGTGTCGAAGGCGGTCAGGGCCGCGCCGAAGTCACCGGCGAGCCCCGGGCGCATCGCGAGCGCGTCCGCGTTTCGTACGAGCAGGGAGAGCAGACCGCCGGGCGCCAGCATCCGGGCGAGCCCGGCCAGCATCGGGTCCGGCTCCTCGACGTACATCAGGACGCCGTGGCACAGCACCACGTCGAAACTCCCGGGCAGGAAGTGCACCCCGGTGTCCCGGCCGTCGCCCTCGATGAGCCTGACCCGCTCCCGGATGCCCTCCGGCTCGGTCGCCAGGGACGCACGGGCCGAGGCCAGCATCCGCGCGTCCGACTCCAGCCCGGTCACCGAGTGACCGGCCCGTGCCAGCCGGAGCGCCTGTGTGCCCTGGCCCATGCCGACGTCCAGGACGCGCAGTCGCCGGCCCACCGGGAACCGCCCGGCTATCTGCTCGTCCAGCTGCCGCGCGACGAGCTCCTGGCGGACCCGGTTGCGTACGCCGCCGAGACCCGCCAGCCAGGCCGAGGAGACCCCGGCGAAACCGGAGGTCTCCGTGCTCAGGGCCGCTCTCCGCGCTTGACCTGCGGCTTGGGCAGCCGCAGTCGGCGCATCTGGAGCGTGCGCATCAGGCCGTACGCCACGGCTCCGCGCTTCGGCGTGTCCGGGAAGCGCTCGCGCAGCTGCTTCTTCAGGCGCATCGACAGACCGATCGAGTCGATCACGATCAGGATGATCACGCCGAGCCAGAGCAGCAGCGAGATGCTCTGGATGTTCTGCACCTGGATCACGCTGAGGATCAGGATGATCACGGCGAGCGGCAGGAACCACTCGGCGATGCAGAAGCGCGAGTCCACGTAGTCGCGGACGAAGCGCCTGACCGGGCCCTTGTCGCGGACCGGCAGGTAGCGCTCGTCACCCGACGCGAGCGCCTCACGCTGCTTGGCCAGGTCGGCGCGGCGCGCTTCGCGCTGGCGCTTCATGGCCGCCTTGCGGTCGGTCGGCGCACTGGACGCGGCACGACGCCGCTGCGTCTGGGCCTCGCTGCGCTTGGGGGTGGGGCGACCCTTGGGAGCCTGCGGGTCGCGGGGCTGCTGGGAGAGGTCCGCCGTCACCTTGTCGGTGGGGGCCTTCTCTGTCTTGGCACGGCTACGGAACACAAAACCCAAGGGTACGGGGTCGGCGCGCGGGCCCGGCGACCCGGGCGGGAACGATCCGGCAACGGACGGCGTCCTCAGCAGTGCCTCGACGGGCCGATACGGGCGTTTACCGCCTGTTCCGCCGTCCGTCACCGAACGACCCGGGGCCTCACCTACACCCTGGGCGGGAGCGTTCACCGGGTGCAGTCGTCCTTGGGGAGGAGCACATCGAGACTCGGACAGTGCGGTAATAGAGGCAGGGCCCGTACTGTGGGTTCTATCGGGAGTGCTGGAGCTCAGTCCGTCAGAAGGGGGCGCGCGAAGCCCATGAGCGGTGTCATGAAGCGTATGGGGATGCTTTTCCGCGCGAAGGCAAACAAGGCCCTTGACCGGGCCGAGGATCCGCGCGAGACCCTTGATTACTCGTACCAGAAGCAGCTGGAGCTGCTTCAGAAGGTGCGTCGCGGCGTCGCCGACGTGGCGACGTCCCGCAAGCGCCTGGAGCTGCAGCTGAACCAGCTGCAGGGCCAGTCGTCCAAGCTGGAGGACCAGGGCCGCAAGGCGCTGGCGCTGGGCCGCGAGGACCTGGCGCGCGAGGCGCTGTCCCGGCGCGCCGCCCTCCAGCAGCAGGTCACCGACCTGGAGACGCAGCACACCACGCTGCAGGGCGAGGAGGAGAAGCTCACCCTCGCGGCCCAGCGCCTCCAGGCCAAGGTCGACGCCTTCCGCACGAAGAAGGAGACCATCAAGGCCACCTACACGGCGGCCCAGGCGCAGACCCGGATCGGCGAGGCCTTCTCCGGAATCTCCGAGGAGATGGGCGACGTCGGCCTCGCGATCCAGCGGGCCGAGGACAAGACGCAGCAGCTCCAGGCGCGGGCCGGCGCCATCGACGAGCTGCTCGCCTCCGGCGCCCTGGACGACCCGACCGGCACGGCGAAGGACGACATCGCCGCCGAGCTGGACCGGATCTCCGGCGGCAGCGACGTGGAGCTGGAGCTGCAGCGCATGAAGGCCGAGCTGGCCGGCGGCTCCTCGTCCTCGCAGCAGGCCATCGAGGGCGGCGCCCAGGACGGTGGGCAGCAGTCGCAGCAGTCGTCCCCGCACAAGTTCGACAAGCAGTGAGGGCAGCGTCATGATCGTACGGATCATGGGGGAGGGCCAGGTCAAGCTGGCCGACAGTCACTTCGTCGAACTGAACGAGCTCGACGACGTCCTGCTCAAGGAGATGGAGAGCGGCGACGGCCCCGGCTTTCGCACCACCCTCCACGCACTCCTGGACAAGGTGCGCGAGCTCGGCACTCCGCTGCCGGACGACTCCCTGGAGCCGTCCGAGCTGATCCTGCCGGCGCCCGACGCCGCCCTTGAAGACGTACGCGCCATGCTCAGCGACGACGGGCTCATCCCCAACTGAGTCCACGGGCCGGCCCCGGCGGGCCCGTGGACCGGCCGCGTACCGTTGCTGGACGTGACCACCCTCTCGTCCGGTTTCGCGCGCGCCCGCCGCTGGCTCCGGGACCATCCCCTCGCCTTCGACGCGACCCTGGCGTTCTGCACCCTCGCCGTGATGATCTGCAGTTCGTTCACCGACCCGGGCGACGGCCACGGTCCCCCCGCCTTCGGGGCCCGTACCCCCGAGCTGTTCAGCGTGCTCCTGATGACGCTCTCCGCCGCGGTCCTCGTCCTGCGGCGCCGCCGCCCGATGCAGGTCCTCGCCGTCACCGCGGCGCTCTCGGCCGTCGAGTACGTCCTGATGGACCCGCCCGCCCCGGTGGTCATGAGTGCCGTCATCGCCCTCTACACCGTCGCCTCGCGCACCGACCGCCCCACCACCTGGCGGGTCGGGCTGCTGACCCTGGGAGGGCTCACCGCGGCCGCGATGGTCTTCGGCTCGACCCCCTGGTACAGCCAGGAGAACTTCGGCGTCTTCGCCTGGACCGGACTGGCCGGGGCCGCCGGGGACGCCGTACGCAGCCGGCGCGCGTTCGTCGACGCCATCCGGGAACGCGCCGAGCGGGCCGAGCGCACCCGCGAGGAGGAGGCCCGCCGCCGGGTCGCCGAGGAGCGGCTGCGGATCGCCCGGGACCTCCACGACGTCGTCGCCCACCACATCGCCCTGGTCAACGTGCAGGCCGGGGTCGCCGCCCACGTCATGGACAAGCGCCCCGACCAGGCAAAGGTGGCGCTCGCGCATGTCCGCGACGCCAGCCGGTCCGCCCTCAACGAACTCCGGGTCACCGTCGGCCTCCTGCGCCAGCAGGGCGACCCCGAGGCCCCCACCGAACCCGCCCCCGGGCTCGCCGTCCTCGGCGAGCTGGTCACCACCTTCCGCAACGCCGGGCTCCCCGTGGAGGTGGCCTGCGTCGACGGCCGTGAACGGCTGCCCGCGGCCGTCGACCTGGCCGCCTACCGGGTCATCCAGGAGGCCCTGACCAACGTCCGCAAGCACGCGGGCGCCGGGGCCAAAGCCGAGGTGAGCGTCGTACGGGTGGGCGCCACCGCCGAGGTCACCGTGCTCGACAACGGCCGGGGGAGCACCGCCCGGCCACCCGGCGCCGGACCGGGCCGCCGCACCGAAGACGGCCTGGACAGCGGCGGCCACGGACTGATCGGCATGCGGGAACGCGTCACCGCCCTCGGCGGGGCCCTCACCGCGGGCCCTCGCTACGGCGGCGGGTTCCGGGTCCATGCGATCCTTCCGGTCGAGGCCCGCGCGGGTGAACCGGAGCGGCCGGGCACAGCGGGCGGGACGGGGCTCCGCCGATGACACAGCCGACACCGACGTCCGACCCGCAGGAGGCGCCGGCGCAGGCAGCGGAGGCGCCGATCAAGGTGCTGCTCGCCGACGACCAGGCGCTGCTGCGCAGCGCGTTCCGGGTGCTGGTGGACTCCGAGCCGGACATGGTGGTGGTCGGCGAGGCCGCGGACGGGGCCCAGGCGGTCGAGCTGGCCCGTGCCACGGGCGCCGACGTGGTGCTCATGGACATCCGGATGCCGGGGACCGACGGGCTCGCCGCCACCCGCATGATCAGCGCCGACCCGGAACTGTCCGCGGTGCGGGTGGTCATGCTCACCACCTTCGAGGTCGACGAGTACGTGGTCCGGTCGCTGCGCGCCGGAGCCTCCGGCTTCCTCGGCAAGGGCGCGGAGCCGGACGAACTCCTCAACGCCATCCGGATCGCCGCGGCCGGCGAGGCGCTGCTCTCCCCGGCGGCGACCAAGGGGCTCATCGCCACCTTCCTGGCCCAGAGCGGCAGTTCGGGGGAGGGGCCGGACAGCGCGGAGTACGGAGCCCGGCTGGCGGCGCTCACCGGGCGCGAGCGCGAGGTGCTGGTGCAGGTCGCGGGCGGCCACTCCAACGATCAGATCGCCGAGCGGCTCGCGGTCAGTCCGCTCACCGTCAAGACCCATGTGAACCGCGCGATGGCGAAGCTGGGGGCCCGGGACCGGGCCCAATTGGTGGTAATCGCCTACGAATCGGGCCTGGTGCGTCCCCGCGCGGACTGACCGGTTGGCGGCACGGTGTAGGGCCGTGTACTCCACCTGCGGTATGCGCGGCATAAGAAAGCAGCCCGAGGGGCGACGTTTCGGCGGCACGGAGCGGAGATCGTAGGACTGGGCTGGAGGAGGCGTAGGTCCCCGATGTTCTCCCCTCCCCGCCCTCTGCCGCATACGCCACAGAAGAGAGACCCACCCATGTCCTGGCTGTCCAAATTCAGCCTCGCGCAAAGGGCCCTGATCGGGCTGATCTCTATCGTCGCACTGGTTTTCGGCGCCATAGCGATCCCGCAGCTCAAGCAGCAGCTGCTGCCGACCATCGAACTGCCGATGGTCTCGGTGCTGGCGCCCTACCAGGGTGCGTCTCCCGATGTGGTCGAGAAGCAGGTCGTCGAGCCGCTGGAGAGCTCCCTCAAGGCCGTCGACGGCGTCGAGTCCATCACCTCCACCGCCAGTGAGGGCAACGCCCTCATCATGGCGACCTTCGACTTCGGCGACGAGGGCACCAAGCAGCTCGTCGCGGACATCCAGCAGGCGGTGAACCGCGCCCGCGCCCAGCTGCCCGACGACGTCGACCCGCAGGTGGTCGCCGGTTCCACGGACGACATCCCGACCGTCGTCCTCGCCGTCACCTCCGACGAGGACCAGCAGGCGCTGGCCGACCGGCTCGACGGCACGGTCGTCCCGGCCCTCCAGGACATCGACGGCGTCGGCCAGGTCGCGGTGGACGGCGTGCGGGACCTCCAGGTCTCCGTCGTGCCCGACGACAAGAAGCTCGCCGCGGCCGGCCTGAACGCGGGCGCGCTCTCCCAGGCCCTCCAGGCGGGCGGCGCCACCGTGCCGGCCGGTTCCTTCTCCGAGTCCGGCAAGAGCCGCACCATCCAGGTCGGCGGCGCCTACACCTCGCTGAAGCAGATCGAGGACCTCCAGGTCGTTCCCCAGGACCCGGCGGGCGGCTCTGACAAGCCGGCCGAGCCGGTGCGCGTCGGCGATGTCGCCGAGGTGAAGCAGGAGCCGTCGACGGCGGTCTCCATCACCCGCACCAACGGCAAGCCGAGCCTCGCCGTGATGGTGACGATGGACAAGGACGGCAGCGCCGTCGCCATCTCCGATGCCGTCAAGGACAAGCTGCCCGAGCTCCGCAAGGACCTCGGCGCCGGCGCCGAGCTGACCGTCGTCTCCGACCAGGGCCCCGCCGTCTCCAAGTCGATCTCGGGTCTGACCACGGAGGGCGCGCTCGGCCTGGTCTTCGCGGTCGTCGTGATCCTGGTCTTCCTCGCCTCGATCCGCTCGACGCTGGTCACCGCCGTCTCCATCCCGCTCTCGATCGTCCTCGCGCTGATCGTGCTCTGGACCCGTGACCTGTCGCTCAACATGCTCACGCTCGGCGCGCTCACCATCGCCATCGGCCGGGTCGTCGACGACTCGATCGTGGTCCTGGAGAACATCAAGCGTCACCTCGGTTACGGCGAGGAGCGCCACGCGGCGATCATCACCGCGGTCAAGGAGGTCGCCGGAGCGGTCACCTCCGCCACCCTCACGACCGTCGCCGTCTTCCTGCCCATCGGTCTGGTCGGCGGCATGGTCGGCCAGCTCTTCGGCTCGTTCTCGCTGACCATCACCGCGGCCCTGCTGGCCTCCCTGCTGGTCTCGCTCACGGTCGTGCCGGTGCTGTCGTACTGGTTCCTGCGGGCGCCCAAGGGCACCCCCGAGGACGCGGCGGAAGCCCGACGCCTCGCCGAGGAGAAGGAGGCGGCCAGCAGGCTCCAGCGGATCTACGTCCCGGTCCTGCGCTTCGCGACCCGCCGCCGGGTCACCAGCCTCGTCATCGCCGTCGCCGTGCTGCTGGGCACCTTCGGCATGGTCCCGCTGCTGAAGACGAACTTCTTCGACGCCGGCGAGCAGGAAGTCCTGACCGTCAAGCAGGAGCTCACCCCCGGCACCAGCCTGGAGGCCGCCGACGAGGCGGCCCGCAAGGTCGAGAAGGTCCTGACCGAGGACAAGGGCGTCAAGGACTACCAGGTCACCGTCGGCTCCTCCGGCTTCATGGCCGCCTTCGGCGGTGGCACGGGAGCCAACCAGGCCTCCTACCAGGTCACCCTGAAGGACGCCGCGGACTACGAGGACGCCCAGGACCGGATCGACGAGGCCCTCGGCAAGCTCGACGGCATCGGCGATACCACCATCGCCGCGGGCGACGGCTTCGGCTCCCAGGACCTGAGCGTCGTGGTCAAGGCCGCCGACGGGGACGTCCTGAAGAAGGCGGCCGAGGCGGTCCGCACCGAGGTCGCCACCCTGAAGGACGTCACCGACGTCCAGAGCGACCTGGCGCAGAGCGTCCCGCGCATCTCGGTCACCGCCACCGACAAGGCGGCCGACGCCGGGTTCGACTCCGCCGCCCTCGGCGGGATCGTCGCCGGAGCCGTACGCGGCACTCCCGCCGGCACGGCGACGCTGGACGACACCGAGCGCGACGTCGTCATCCGGTCCTCGAAGCCGGCCGCCACCGTCGCCGAGCTGAAGGCCCTGCCGCTCGGCCCGGTGAAGCTCGGCGACATCGCCGACGTGAAGGTCGTCCCCGGCCCGGTCTCGATGACCCGGATCGACGGACAGCGCTCCGCGACGATCACCGCCAAGCCCGTCGGCGACAACACCGGCGCGGTCAGCACCGACCTCGCCGCGAAGATCGACGCCCTGGACCTCCCCGAGGGCGCCACCGCCACCATCGGCGGCGTCACCGAGGACCAGAACGAAGCGTTCATGCAGCTCGGCCTCGCCATGCTGGCGGCCATTGCGATCGTCTTCATGCTGCTGGTGGCCACCTTCCGGTCGCTCGTCCAGCCGCTGATCCTGCTGGTCTCCGTGCCGTTCGCGGCCACCGGCGCCCTGGCCCTGCTGCTCATCACGGGCACCCCGCTGGGCGTTCCCGCGATGATCGGCATGCTGATGCTCATCGGCATCGTGGTCACCAACGCGATCGTGCTGATCGACCTGATCAACCAGTACCGGGCCCAGGGGCTCGGGATCATGGAGGCGGTCATCGAGGGCGGCCGCCACCGCTTCCGCCCGATCATCATGACGGCGCTCGCGACCATCTTCGCCCTGCTCCCGATGGCGCTCGGCGTCACCGGCGAGGGCGGCTTCATCTCGCAGCCGCTGGGCGTCGTGGTGATCGGCGGTCTGATCAGCTCCACGCTGCTGACCCTGCTGCTCGTGCCGACGCTGTACGCGATGGTCGAGCTGCGCAAGGAGCGCCGCGCCAAGAAGAAGGCCGCCAAGCGCGCTGCCAAGGCGGGCGTCCCGGACCAGCCGAAGCCGGAGGAGGCCCGCGAGGCCGAGCCCGCGCAGACCTGACCCGACGGCGGCAACGCGCAGTCCTGACCGGACAGACGGAAGGGGCCGGTCCCACGCACCCGCGTGGGACCGGCCCCTTCCGCGTACGGCAGGCCTCAGGCTTCCCCGCCCAGCGCCCGGACGATCCGGTGCCACTTCTCCCCGTGCTGCTCGGGGAGCCGGACGCCGAGGGCGGCCGTCTCCCGCACCAGCCGGGCCCGGGTCTCCTCCGGCGCCTTGTGCAGGAGCGCGGCGAGGCCGTCCGTTCCGAAGCCCTCGGTGGCCCCCGCGAGCGCCAGCGCCACCTGCGCGTGGGTGAGCGAGGAGAGCCGGTCGCCGAAGACCTGGTCCTCGATGCCCCCGCCGTGCATCAGCGCGACACCGTCCCCCGCCTCCAACGGCCCGGTCCACGTAAGCCCTGGAGGGCCTCACGGTCCTCGACGGGACGGTATGCGGCGTCCAGGCCCTCGATGCGGCCGATGTCGAGCATCGCGACATGGGCCGGCGGGGTGGCCTCCGGCGGCTGGACGGTCAGGAGACGCGGGTGCTCCTCCAGATGGCCCGCGACTCCTTCCGGTCCGCGCACTCCAGCCACTGGGCCAACTGCTCCTGGAGGATCAGCGGATCGTAGGCGGCGGTCACCCCGTGGACGAGGACGGCCTCGCGGAGCAGGGCGTGCCGCCGCGCGCCGCGCGGATGCAGGACCGCCAGTTCCTCCAGCGCCACCGCCGCCTGCTCGCCGCCTGCTCGCCGCCGAGGACATCGGCGTGTCGCGACCAGAAGTCGCGCGAGCGGGGCCAGTTCGGCGCGAACATCCAGGCGCTCACGAGGTCCAGGGTCTCCCGCGACAGCGCGAGCCAGTCGGGCACGGGCGTGAACGTCTCCTCCTCCCACACCGTGTGCACCGCCGCGACATCGCCATGACCGCGCAGCGCCCGCCGGGCCCGTACGGTCACGCTGTCCGGGCCGCCGGGCCGGGCTTTCGGCGAGGGTGCCCAGCGCGTCGGCGAGGCCGGAGCCGAAGGCTTCGGGGCGCTTCGCGGCCGGCTCGCGGTACAGGGCGACGGCATCCGCCGCCGCCTCGCGTCCCGCCGGGTCGCCGGCCCGGTTGAGGTGGCCGGCCAAGGCGTCGAGCGCCGTGGTTAATGCCCGCCCCACCGTCCGCGCCGTTCATCACGGTCAGCCTCATCGGTCGCGCCCGCGGGAAGGTTCGCTGCGGTGAGCAGCAGCGCAGTTACGGGGTGGCGTCATCGGCTGCCGTACGGGAGAACCGGCCCGACCGGGGGCAACTCCCGGCCATGGCTCCCGGGACACGCGAAAGCCCCGGCACGCCGACCTGCGGCATACCGGGGCTCCCGGGTGCTCCGGAACGGATACTGCGTCCCCTCCGGAACGGCTACGGCGTTACGGCAGCGCCAGCATCCGCTCCAGGGCGAGCTTGGCGTACTTCTCCGTCTCCGGGTCGACCTCGATCCGGTTGACCAGCTTGCCCTCGGCCAGCGACTCCAGGGTCCACACCAGGTGCGGCAGGTCGATCCGGTTCATCGTCGAGCAGAAGCAGACCGTCTTGTCGAGGAAGACGATCTCCTTGTCCTCCGCGGCGAATCGGTTCGCCAGGCGGCGCACCAGGTTCAGCTCCGTACCGATGGCCCACTTCGAGCCGCGCGGGGCCGCTTCCAGGGCCTTGATGATGTACTCCGTCGAGCCCACGTAGTCCGCGGCAGCCACGACCTCGTGCTTGCACTCCGGGTGCACCAGCACGTTGACCCCGGGCATCCGGGCCCGGACGTCCTCGACCGACTCGACCGAGAAGCGGCCGTGGACCGAGCAGTGCCCGCGCCACAGGATCATCTTCGCGTTCCGCAGCTGTTCGGCGGTGAGGCCGCCGTTCGGCTTGTGCGGGTTGTAGAGGACGCAGTCGTCCAGGCTCATCCCCATGTCCCGCACGGCCGTGTTGCGGCCCAGGTGCTGGTCGGGGAGGAAGAGGATCTTCTCGCCCTGCTCGAAGGCCCATTCCAGGGCCCGCTTCGCGTTCGAGGACGTACAGATCGTGCCGCCGTGCTTGCCGGTGAAGGCCTTGATGTCGGCGGAGGAGTTCATGTACGAGACGGGCACCACCTGATCGGCGACCCCGGCCTCCGTCAGCACGTCCCAGCACTCGGCGACCTGCTCGGCGGTGGCCATGTCGGCCATCGAGCAGCCGGCCGCCAGGTCGGGCAGCACGACCGCCTGGGCGTCGGTGGTCAGGATGTCCGCGGACTCGGCCATGAAGTGCACACCGCAGAAGACGATGTACTCCGCCTCCGGGCGCGCGGCGGCGTCACGGGCCAGCTTGAACGAGTCGCCGGTGACGTCCGCGAACTGGATGACCTCGTCGCGCTGGTAGTGGTGGCCGAGGACGAACACCTTGTCCCCGAGCTTCTCCTTCGCGGTGCGGGCGCGCTCCACCAGATCCGGGTCGGACGGGGAGGGGAGGTCGCCGGGGCATTCGACGCCGCGC
This sequence comes from Streptomyces sp. man185, assembly GCA_002551355.1. Lineage (GTDB taxonomy): Bacteria > Actinomycetota > Actinomycetes > Streptomycetales > Streptomycetaceae > Streptomyces. Next base: position 21,473 of record NTHE01000041.1, read on the forward strand.
TCGCTCCTCGGGTCGGCCTCCCGGCCGAGCAGCAACAGGGCGAGGGGTGTGGGAGTTACGTCCAGGGGCTGGGCCGTGGTCACGTCACGCACCCTTTCTTCTCTGCGTTCTGCTCTGCGCTTCGGCGAACGCGCCTTTTCGTCTATTTGACGCTATCTATGATAGCCGCTTCGTGTCACTTTGACGACACCGATAGCGTCGATGTGACGCATCCCCCGGGCAGCCGGGTGTGCGAGCATGAAAAGGAACAGACAAGCGCTTGGCCCGGAATGAATCCGCGGCGCAGGCCGTTGAACCGTCGGCAAGCAGTCCGTACAACCCGGGAGAGAAGCAGATGTCCGTATCGGACGAGACCACCACCGTGAGCGACGGCATCCTCCTGTCCGACGCCGCCGCCGCCAAGGTCAAGGGCCTGCTGGAGCAGGAAGGCCGCGAGGACCTGGCGCTGCGCGTCGCCGTTCAGCCCGGCGGTTGCTCGGGCCTGCGCTACCAGCTCTTCTTCGACGAGCGTTCGCTCGACGGTGACGTGGTGAAGGACTTCGACGGCGTCAAGGTCGTCACCGACCGGATGAGCGCCCCGTACCTGGGCGGCGCCTCCATCGACTTCGTCGACACCATCGAGAAGCAGGGCTTCACGATCGACAACCCGAACGCCACCGGCTCCTGCGCCTGCGGCGACTCGTTCAGCTAACCGCTGCGAGCGGGAACACGGCATACGGAGGCGGCCCCGGGAATCACTCCCGGGGCCGCCTCCGTATGCGTGTGTGCGTCCGCGTCAGCCGCGCGGCACCGCGCCGCCCGAGGCCGCGTCGATCACCGTGCGATCGGCCAGCGGCTTCTCCAGCGTCACCGTCCGGGTCAGCTCCTTGGCGATCATGATGCAGGCCTTCTTGTCCTCCTGCGGCTTCTCCGTGACCGAGATCCGCACCTGGCCCGCACTCTCCTTCGCGCTCGCCGTGTACGTACTGCACACGCCGCCCCAGAAGGTCACCTCAAGGCTCCGCCCGTCCGCCCCGTACGAGGTCACCTTCCGGTCCCCGGACGGCGTCGCCGGTGCATCCGGCTTCTCGATGAACTTCGGGTCCACCGCGACCTGCGTGACCGTGTTCTCCGGGCCGCCCGGCGCCTGGCGGACCGTGAAGAGCCAGGACGGCACCAGCGTCTGCCGGCCGTCCACGTAGTTCAGCGCGAGACCGAACACCGCGTCCTCGACCGTCTGCGTCACCGGCGCCCGCTTGCCGTTCGACGGCACGCACTGCGGCTCGGAGGGGGACTTCTGTTCACCCTCCAGCGGTACGGGGGTGGCGCAGCCGCCGATGTCCCGGCCCCCGTCGCCCTTCCCCCTGTTCGCCGCGTTCAGCTGCTTCAGCGCCTCGTCCGCGCCGACCGCCGGGTAGACGGCGCCCTTCTCCAGCGCCTTCAGATGTCCGGTGCCGCCGGTCACCTTGCCGTCCGGGCCCACCTGGACACCGGTCGACCAGCCGTACGTCGGGAGCCCGTCGATCTTCGGATCGGCGTTCACCACGCGGACGTCACCCATCAGCTGGCCCGCGTCGAGCGCCGCGTCGTCCTGCCCGGCCGCCTTGAGCACCGGGGCCGCGGCCGCCTTCGCCGCCCTCTCGCTCACCGGATCGCCGCCCGGCTCCGAGGCATTGTTGCCCGGCTCCGAGGGCGCGTTCGCGCACATCTTCCCCGGCTCGCAGGGCTTGGGCGGGGTGGTGCGGGCGAATGTCCAGGTGCCCGGGGCCTGCTTCGTCACCTTCAGGAGGGCGCCGGGGCCGTCGTCGTCGCCGACCGCCCAGGACGTGCCCTCGGTGCGCGGCGAGCCCGGGATGCCCAGCGCCTTCGCCAGCCGGGCGACCTCGGCCGACGCGACCGTGCCCCTGGCCTCGTGGACCGCCGCCTCGGCCGGGCCGTCGGGGAGTTCGCCCGCGGCCCGGTACACCACGGGCGGGCCGCCCGGATCCGGTTCGCCGGGGGCGATGCCCGGGGGAGCGGAGTCCGAGGCCGAGGACGGGGAGCCCTGGTCGTCCGCGGCGGTGTCCAGGGCCAGCGGCGGGGCCTCGCCCTTCGCCGCCGCACCGCTCTTCGCCCTGCCGCCGCCGTCCGAGGCGGTCGAGGCCCAGTAAGCCCCGCCGCCCCCGGCCAGGAGCACGGCCGCGGCCACCGAGGCCACCGCGAGCGGCGGACGCCGCCGCCGGGGGCCGGTCACGTCGTTGTCGGGTCGCTCGGTGCTCACCGGATCGCTCCTTCGACTGCGTCGCCGTCGCGGTGTCTGCCGCGTGTCCCCGGGGCGGGGACACCGGTGGGACGGAGCAGAGGAGCGTGCGGTTCCACCGGCCTGGGGCGGCCCCGGCCCGGACGTCGCACGGTTCCGGCCGCAGCGCGCACGAGAAAGGCCGAAACCTGGTGCCGTCCGGCCGGGCCCGGCCGGCCCTCAGTCGCCGTACTCGGACATCGCGTCGATCAGCCGCGCCGACGAGGGCGGGATCCTCACCCCGCTGATCAGGGACGGCTGCACCGGGGCCGGGGCGCTCTTCACCTGCGCCGTCCAGTGGGGCGCCATCCGAGCGCAGTCACCGCGCAGTGCGGCCAGGCTCAATTCCGACTCGGGCAATGCGGTGTGCTTCGACATATCCGCACCGTAACCACGGTCGTGCTCAGGTAGAAAGCCCTACTATCGGGTAGTTTTCCCTTTTCCTGGAGGTCGGCCCACCCGGTAGCGTGAACTGTCACGTCGTCCCGGAGGGCGCACTCACGGCCCTTCGCCTTCCGCAGGAGCAGTCTCCCCGTGCGTATTGCAGTCACCGGCTCGATCGCCACTGACCACCTCATGACCTTCCCCGGCCGCTTCGCCGACCAGCTGGTCGCGGATCAGCTGCACACGGTCTCCCTCTCCTTCCTGGTCGACAACCTCGATGTGCGCCGGGGCGGTGTCGCCGCCAACATCTGCTTCGGGATGGGGCTGCTCGGCACCGAGCCGATCCTCGTGGGTGCCGCGGGATCCGACTTCGACGAGTACCGCGCCTGGCTCGACCGGCACGGCGTCGAGACCGGTTCGGTCCGTATCTCCGAGGTCCTGCACACCGCCCGCTTCGTCTGCACCACCGATGCCGACCACAACCAGATCGGCTCCTTCTACACGGGCGCGATGAGCGAGGCCCGCCTCATCGAGCTGAAGAACGTCGCCGACCGCGTCGGCGGCCTCGACCTCGTCTCCATCGGAGCCGACGACCCCGAGGCGATGCTCCGCCACACCGAGGAGTGCCGCTCCCGGAACATCCCGTTCGCCGCGGACTTCTCGCAGCAGATCGCGCGGATGGACGGCGACGAGATCCGCATCCTCCTCGACGGCGCCACCTACCTCTTCTCCAACGAGTACGAGAAGGGGCTCATCGAGTCCAAGACCGGCTGGAGCGACGAGCAGATCCTGGCCAAGGTCGGCCACCGTGTCACCACCCTCGGCGCCCGCGGTGTCCGGATCGAGCGGGTCGGCGAGCCGGTCATCGAGGTCGGCTGCCCCGAGGAGGACACCAAGGCCGACCCCACCGGCGTCGGCGACGCCTTCCGGGCCGGGTTCCTCTCCGGTCTCGCCTGGGGCGTCAGCCTGGAGCGCGCCGCCCAGGTCGGCTGCATGCTCGCCACCCTGGTCATCGAGACGGTCGGCACCCAGGAGTACACCCTGCGCCGCACCACCTTCATCGACCGCTTCACCAAGGCGTACGGCCACGAGGCCGCCGCCGAGGTCCAGCAGCACCTGGCCTGATCAGGCGAGCCGGCGGACCACATAGGCCGAACCGCGGTCCGCCGGCTCCTCGCCCACGTACTCCTGACCCCGCATCTCGCACCAGGCCGGGATGTCCAGGCGCGCCGCCTCGTCGTCGGCGAGCACCGTCACCGTGGCGCCCACCGCTACCTCCCCGATCACCTTTGCGAGTTCGATCACCGGGATCGGGCAGCGGCGGCCCAGCGCGTCGACCACCAGGGACGCGGCGGGCTCGGGGGAGCGAGGCGCGGAGACCGGGGCACCGAGCCGCTCGCGCACCTCGGCGACCACCCCGGGCAGCACCTCCAGGAAGCGGTCCACGTCCGCCCCGGCCGTGCCCGGCGGCAGCGACACCCGTACGTTCCCCTCCGAGAGCACGCCCATCGCCTTGAGCACATGGCTCGGCATCAGGGTGCTGCTCGTGCAGGACGAACCGGACGATACGGAGAATTCCCTCCGGTCCAGCTCATGCAGCAGGGTCTCCCCGTCGACATAGAGACAGGAGAAGGTGACCAGATGCGGCAGCCGCCGCTCCGGATCGCCCACCACCTCGACATCGGGCACCCGCTCGGGCACCACGGTCCGGATCCGGTCCACCAGGGCCCGCAGTCGCACCGCCTCCGCCCGCGCCTCGTCCCGTACCGCACGCAGCGAGGCCGCCGCCGCCACGATCGCCGGCAGGTTCTCGAACCCCGGAGCCCGCCCCGACTCCCGCTCCCCGGACGGGCCTTGGGGTGAGAAGCGCGTCCCCTTGCGGACCGCGAGCAGCCCGACCCCGGCCGGCCCGCCCCACTTGTGCGCGCTCGCCGTCAGCAGCGACCAGCCCGCCGGGACCGGCCCCCAGCCGAGCGACTGGGCCGCGTCCACCAGCAGCGGCACCCCGGCCTCCGAGCAGCGCGCGGCCACCTCGGCCACCGGCTGCTCGGTGCCCACCTCGTGGTTGGCCGACTGGAGGCAGGCCAGCGCGGTGTCCGCCCGCAGCGCCGCGCCGTACGCCGCGGGATCCACCGCCCCGAAGCGGTCCACCGGGACCTCGGTGAACGAGCCGCCCGCCGCCTCGTGGGCCGCCGCCGAATGGAGTACCGACGAGTGTTCGACCGCCGAGAGGGCCAGATGGCGGCCGACACGCCGACGCCCCGAAAGAGCCCCGGCAATTCCCGCGTGCACCGCCGTCGTCCCCGACGAGGTGAAGACCAGCTCGTCGGGGCGGCATCCGACGGCCTCCGCGGCGGCCTCCCGGGCCGCGTCCAGGAGCAGCCTGGCCCGCCGCCCCTCCCGGTACAGCCGGGCGGGATCGGCCCAGCCCTCGTCGAGCGCGGCAAGCAGCGCCTGGCGTGCGACGGGGTGCAGGGGGGCGGCGGAGGCGGCATCGAAGTAGGGCACCCCGCCACGCTAGCCCGCACCCGGCCCCACCTCGCCGGGGGCCGCTCCCGGCGGACGGGCGAGGGGGCGTCAGATGAGGGTCGGAGGCGCGCATTCCACCCCAAGGGGGTGTCGGGCGGCGCGTTGGGCACCCTCCCCGCGCGACCCCAAATAGCGTCCAGTAGGGTTTGGTCCGCATAAACATCCAAACCCCTGCCCGCGTCAGGGCCGGCGACCGACCAGAGACATACGGGCGCGCCGACCGTGCGGGCGAGACTCTCGGGAAGGCGCTACGTGAGTCCCAACGGCTCCGACCGCTCGTCGCGGCGCCCGATGCGGCGGAAGCTGCCGCAGGTGCTGACTGCGGGCCTGGTCCTGGCGACGGCCTCCGGTTGTTCATACAACTGGGAGGATTTTCCCCGCCTCGGAATGCCCACTCCGGTTACGGAAGAGGCCCCTCGGATCCTCTCCCTCTGGCAAGGCTCGTGGGCGGCAGCGCTCGTCACGGGTGTCCTTGTCTGGGGGCTGATCCTCTGGAGCGTCTTCTTCCACCGGCGTAGCCGGACCAAGGTGGAGGTACCTCCGCAGACCAGGTACAACATGCCCATCGAGGCGTTGTACACAGTGGTTCCCCTCATCATCGTCTCGGTGCTCTTCTACTTCACCGCGCGAGACGAGTCGAAGCTCCTCGAGCTCTCCGACAAGCCCGCCCACACCATCAACGTGGTCGGCTTCCAGTGGAGCTGGGGCTTCAACTACATCGAAAAGGTGGATGGCCAGCCCACGGCGGGCCCCGAGGTCCCCAAGGAGCTCGACGCCATCCCCAACCGGTTCCGTGATGACTTCCCCGAGGGCGCCGGCGGCGTCTACGACGTGGGCATCCCCGGAACCCGTAACCCGCAGAACGGCAACCCGGGTCCGACCCTGTGGCTGCCGAAGGGCGAGAAGGTCCGCTTCATCCTCACTTCGCGGGACGTCATCCACTCCTTCTGGGTGGTGCCGTTCCTCATGAAGCAGGACGTCATCCCGGGCCACACCAACGCGTTCGAGGTCACTCCCAACCGGGAGGGCACCTTCATGGGCAAGTGCGCCGAGCTCTGTGGCGCCGACCACTCCCGGATGCTCTTCAACGTCAAGGTCGTCTCCCCGGAGCGTTACCAGCAGCACCTCAAGGAGCTTGCTGAGAAGGGTCAGACGGGCTACGTGCCGGCAGGCATCGCGCAGACGGACCCGGCCAGGAATGCGGAGAAGAACCAACTGTGAGCATCCTCAACGAACCTCAGGGTGCCGCTCCGGCAGACGACTCGTACGAGGACGAGCTGCCCGTGCGGCGCAAGCAGCCGGGAAACATCGTCGTGACGTGGCTGACCACCACCGACCACAAGACGATCGGTACGCTCTACCTGGTCACGTCGTTCGTCTTCTTCTGCATCGGCGGACTCATGGCGCTCTTCATGCGCGCCGAGCTGGCCCGTCCGGGTACGCAGATCATGTCGAACGAGCAGTTCAACCAGGCGTTCACGATGCACGGCACGATCATGCTGCTGATGTTCGCGACGCCGCTGTTCGCCGGATTCGCGAACTGGATCATGCCGCTGCAGATCGGCGCGCCCGACGTGGCGTTCCCGCGGCTGAACATGTTCGCGTACTGGCTGTACCTCTTCGGCTCGCTCATCGCGGTGGCCGGCTTCCTCACCCCGCAGGGCGCGGCCGACTTCGGCTGGTTCGCCTACTCCCCGCTCTCGGACGCGGTCCGTTCGCCGGGCGTCGGCGCCGACATGTGGATCATGGGTCTGGCCTTCTCCGGCTTCGGCACGATCCTCGGCTCGGTCAACTTCATCACCACGATCATCTGCATGCGCGCACCCGGCATGACGATGTTCCGCATGCCGATCTTCACCTGGAACGTCCTGCTGACCGGTGTCCTGGTCCTGCTGGCCTTCCCGGTCCTCGCCGCCGCGCTCTTCGCGCTGGAGGCCGACCGTAAATTCGGCGCGCATATCTTCGACGCGGCCAACGGCGGCGCATTGCTCTGGCAACACCTCTTCTGGTTCTTCGGCCATCCAGAGGTGTACATCATCGCGCTACCGTTCTTCGGAATCATTTCCGAGGTCATCCCGGTATTCAGCCGCAAGCCGATGTTCGGCTACATCGGTCTGATTTCCGCGACGATCGCCATCGCCGGCCTTTCCGTGACGGTGTGGGCGCACCACATGTACGTCACGGGCGGTGTGCTGCTGCCGTTCTTCTCGTTCATGACGTTCCTCATCGCCGTGCCAACGGGTGTGAAGTTCTTCAACTGGATCGGCACGATGTGGAAGGGGTCGTTGTCTTTCGAGACACCGATGCTCTGGGCCGTCGGCTTCCTGATCACCTTCACCTTCGGTGGTCTGACCGGCGTCATCCTCGCCTCGCCCCCGATGGACTTCCACGTCTCCGACTCGTACTTCGTCGTCGCGCACTTCCACTACGTCATCTTCGGCACCGTGGTCTTCGCGATGTTCTCCGGATTCCACTTCTGGTGGCCGAAGTTCACCGGCAAGATGCTGGACGAGCGGCTCGGCAAGATCACGTTCTGGACGCTGTTCGTGGGCTTCCACGGCACGTTCCTGGTGCAGCACTGGCTCGGTGCCGAGGGCATGCCGCGTCGTTACGCGGACTATCTCGACGCCGACGGCTTCACCGCGCTGAACACGATCTCGACGATCTCCTCGNCAGCACTGGCTCGGTGCCGAGGGCATGCCGCGTCGTTACGCGGACTATCTCGACGCCGACGGCTTCACCGCGCTGAACACGATCTCGACGATCTCCTCGTTCCTGCTCGGCCTGTCGATGCTCCCGTTCTTCTACAACGTCTGGAAGACCGCGAAGTACGGCAAGAAGATCGAGGTCGACGACCCGTGGGGTTACGGCCGTTCGCTGGAGTGGGCGACCTCCTGCCCGCCGCCGCGGCACAACTTCNACCGCGAAGTACGGCAAGAAGATCGAGGTCGACGACCCGTGGGGTTACGGCCGTTCGCTGGAGTGGGCGACCTCCTGCCCGCCGCCGCGGCACAACTTCGTCACCCTGCCGCGGATCCGTTCCGAATCCCCGGCGTTCGACCTGCACCACCCGGCGGTCCGATCCGTGGAGGAGAGCACCAACCGTCCCGACAAGTCCAAGATCGTCGCCCCGGGGGACCGGCACGAGTGAGGCCGGCCCCGGTTCTGACGACGCGACGGAGAGGAGAACGGGTGAAACCCGACAAGGACAGCGCCCGTGGCCTGGCGCAGCTGGAGGGCTTTCTGCTGTGGAACGCCGAGGTCGAACGGGCGCGACGGCAGGCACGCCGCTTCACCGACCAGTTGCCCTGGCTGACCACGGCGCAGCGTGAGGACGTCGAGCGGGTGTTCATCGCCGAACGCGTCGCCGCTTCCCGGGAGTCACTCACCCGCATCCGCGACCGCGCGGATGAACTGCGCGAGGAGTACACCGGGCGCTACGCCCGGCTCCGGGCCCGTTGCGTCGCCGTCTCGGTGGGTGCGGTGGGCGCGGCGAGCTGCCTCGGCACGGCGCTGACGCTCGTCCTGCGCTGACCCCGATGCGCTCCGGTGCAGCCGGTGACCGGCCGTCCGGAGCGCACCGGTGACCGGCCGCACCGGACGAGCCCGCAGCGCAGGAGCGGAGCCGGAACGAATCAGTGCCGTACCAGGCAGAAGGGGTGCCCGGCCGGATCGGCGTACACGCGCCAGCTCCGCCCACCGTCCCCGGCGTCGAGCAGGGACGCCCCGCACTCCAGCACCTCCTCGTGCGCCCGTTCCTGGTCAAAGACGCCGAAGTCCAGGTGGAACTGCTGGGGCGGGTCCTGGTCGGGCCAGCGAGGCGGCCGGTGGCCGTCCACCCGCTGGAAGGCGAGGACGAGTCCACCGGGGGCATGCAGTGTGGACCAGTCCGCCCCGCACTCCCACCGCCGGTCGGGGCGGTCGACCTCGCCGCCGAGCAACGACGCGTAGAAACCGGCCAGTTCCCCCGGGTCCGAGCAGTCCAGGACCACGCACTCCAGTTCAGCGATCATGACCGCATCGTAGGCGTGCGCCGCGCGGCTTCAGCGGGCGCCGAACACCTGCGTCCACACCGGACCGCCGCCGGAGTCCTGCTTCCCCATACCGATCTCCTTGAACGAGCAGTTGAGGATGTTCGCACGGTGCCCCGGACTGTCCATCCAGGACTGCATCACGTCGGCCGGCGTCCGCTGGCCCTTGGCGATGTTCTCGCCGTAGGTGGACCACCGGTATCCGGCGGCGGTGATCCGGTCGCCCGGGTCCCTGCCGTCCTGCGAAGTGTGCGAGAAGTAGTCCTGGGCCGCCATGTCGGCGGAGTGCCGCTGTGCGGCCGTGTTCAGCAGGTCGTTGACGGACACCGGACCGCAGCCCTCCTTCGCCCGCTCCGCGTTCACCAGCTCGGCGATCTGCCCGGCCATGCCGGACGGGGCGGGCGGCGCGGGGGCGGGCGGGTCCGGCTTCGGAACCGGGGCGGCGGAGCTCGGAGCGGGCGGCGGCGTCGTGCTCTTCTTCGGCTTCGGCTTCGGCTTGGGCTTGCGCGAGGGGCTCGGTGACGCGGAGGCGCTGGGCGAGTCGGACGCCGAGGGGGAGGGGGAGGACGTCGGCGCGGCCGACGTGGGCGCCTCCGTCCGGGGGGCCGGAGCGTCGGCTGTGACGGTCGTCGCCTCCCGCTCGTCGCCCTCGGTGTAGAGGTGCACCGCCGCGCCGCCCGTACCCAGCGCCGCGACCGCTACCACGGCGGCGACGGCCGAGTTACGACGGCGCCGCCGGGCCTGCACCCGTCTGCGCTCGGCGCGCCCCGCCCCGGAGCTGTCGGCGCCCGGAGCGGGCGCCTGGAGGTGCGCCGCCGTGGCGAGCAGCTCGGGAGCTGCCCCCGCCCCCGCAGCCGCGGCCACCGGAACGAGCGCGAGACCCACCAGCAGCCCCTCGGCGGGCACCAGCCCCGAGCCGTGACCGGAGCACACCGTGCACTCGCGGGCATGGCGAGCCAGCCGTTTGCGCCACAGGGCGGAGGGGACGCCGTCCCAGCCGGCGGCGATGTCCTCCAGCAGCACGCACGGCGGTTCCGCCGCCAGCGCGCCCACCACGACCCTCGCCGCCTCCAGCTGGGCCTTCATCCGCTGCACCCGTACGGCGGTGTGCTGCGGGGAGAGTTCGAGAGCGGCGGCGACCTCGCCCCGGGACAGATGCCCGGCGGTCTCCAGCCACCACAGCGACAACAGGGCGCGGTCGTCCTCGTCCAGCCAGCGCGTCGCCTCCGCCACCTGCCGCCGCTGGCCGGTCAGGCCGAGTTCCAGGATCGTCACCTCGACGAAGTCCGCGCGGGGATCCGGCAGGTCGTACGCGGCGTCCAGCCGGTCCGCCGGTATCGCACCCGACTGCCTATCGCGCCAGTGCGTGCGTATCTCGTTCATGGCTATCGCCACCAGCCAGGAACGGAAACGTTCCGGGTCGCGCAGCTCGGGCAGGCCCCGGAGCATCCGCAGCACCGTCTCCTGCACCACGTCGTCCACGTCCGCATGACCGTCCAGCGCGCGTCCGACCACGTTGTACAGCAGCGGCAGGTACGCCGAGACGAGCTGGTCCTTGGCCTGCTGGTCGCCGCCCTGCGCCGCCGAGATCAAGACCGACGGGTGATCCTTGCCCATGCTGTGCTCACTCTTCCGGGGTCCGGTGCTGTCACTTCCCACACTCGGGAGAAGGGGTGCGGGCGGGATGATAACAAGAATCCGGCGGGAAACCCCGGAAACCTTCACCGCGGCCCTCCGCCGCCGGGCCCGTCGGGCTCGCGGAGGCGCAGTGCGCGGGCCCGACGCACCGCGCGCACCGGTCCGTGTCACGGAAGCTGATCCGTGACACGGACCGGTGCGCGGGACGGGCGGCGTCCACCCGGTCATGGGCGGGGCGGCTCAGGCGCGGGGCGGCCCGTCCTGGTCGCGGTCCGTGCCCAGCTGCTGCTTGAGCTTGTCCTGGCCGGTGTCGACGTGGCCCTTGTACTTGCCCTGCGTACGGTCGTCGACCATGTCGCCGGCCTTGTCGACGCCCTTGCCGGCCTGGTCCTCGTGGCCCTTGAGCATCTTCTTGATCTTGTCCATTGCGGACATGCGTCCTCCTCGTCGACTCTGCGCCCCCACACGTCAAGGGTCACCGCACCAGGCCCTGCCCGCATCCGCGCCGGACGCCCGGGCGGACGGGCCGGGGAACGCCGGAAGTGTGAAGCCGCGCCGACTGGGCACATACCGTTTGACCAGGAGGAGGTGGTGGCAATGGGCCGCATCCGAGTTGTCGTCCGGCGTCCCCCGCCCCCTTCGGGGCCGCCGCCGCTCGATCTGCGCACACCGTCCGGCCGCCCCCTGCCGTACTGACCGTCGGCACCACGCCCTTTCGAGGCGCCGGTACGTCCGTAAGAGTCGCCGGTGATCTGCGTCCGTACGGGTTACCGGTGATCCGGATGGGGGCCGCCGTCGAGCGGGTTGTGCCGCCGCGTTCTGTCCTCGTACCGTGCCGCGGTCGGCCCCGACAACGGCGCGAGCTGCTCCACCAGGGCCTCCAGCTCCTCGACGGCGTATTCCGTCTCACGGCGGATGTTCTTGTGCTCCGCGACGATGGCCCCGAGCAGCAGCGCGGTGAGCGCGACGCATCCGTTGAGCAGCGAGAGATTGGCCATGATCTCCATCAGGCTGTGCCCCGAGAACGGCCCCAGTGCGTCCGTACCGGCGAGGATGGCGAGCACCGAGACGACCAGGGCGCACGGCGCGCTGCCCGGCAGCTGGAAGCGCAGGGCCGACCAGATGATCACCGGGAACACCAGGTAGATCATCGACAGCGAGCTGCGAGTGGCGAGCAGCGACGTCACGACCACGACGACCGCGAGGAGCGATGCCTCCAGCCACCGGTCGCTCGGGCGGGGCCACCGCACCCCGCGCAGGACCAGCAGGAACGGGGTGACCACGAGGACGCCCATCGCGTCACCCGCCCACCAGGACGCCCAGACCAGCCAGAACCGTCCCGGTGGCACCTTGCCGTCGAGCAGCAGAGTGAAGCTCCCGATGGTGGCGCTGATCAGCATTCCCGCGAACGCGCCGATGAAGACCAGGCAGACCCCGTCCCGCAGCCGGGCCAGCTCATTGCGGAATCCGACCCTCCGCAACAGGGCGTACGCGGCGAGCGGGGCGACCGTGTTGCCCAGCATGATGGCCAGCCGGCTCACCGTGAACGCGTCGCCGATCTCCGAGACCGTGACCAGCGTGCCCAGCGCGATGCCCGGCCAGACGCGGACGCCCAGGCACAGCAACGAGGCCAGCGCGATGCCGGTGGGGGGCCAGAGCGGAGTGACGACCGCGCCGTCCACGACCACCTGGCGCATCAGCCCGAGCCGGCCCGACAGGTAGTAGGCGCCGGCCACGCCCAGGATCTGCGCCACGTGCGCGGCTCGACGTCTGGCTTCCTTGCTGCGGATCACACCACTCATCAGACACCGACCGCCGCGGGAGTCGGCAGGTGACACGCGCGGTACGGCCCGGCGTCACCGCGGTCCGCGGCGGGCGGCGGCGTGGCGCAGGATCAGTACGGCGGCGTCGTCCTCATGCCCCGTCAGTTCCGCCGCGCCCAGGACTTCGTCGGCCAGTTGCGCCGCGCTCGCCCCGGCGTGCGCGGCGACCAGCTGCCTGACCCGCTCCAGGCCGTCCTCGATCAGCAGCGACGGTCCCTCGACGACACCGTCGGTGAGCAGCACGATCGCCCCGTCGGAGTCCAGGGTGCGCCGGGTGACCGGATAGCCCTCGCCGGGCTCGATGCCCAGCGGCAGGCCGCCCGGGTCCTCCGTGACGCCGGACCTGCCCTCCGTGGTGGCCCACACGCACGCCACGTGCCCGGCCCGCGCGCTGTGCAGCTCCCAGGTAGCCGGGTCCAGCCGCATGAACGTACAGGTCGCGAAGAGTCCCGAGTCCACGGACAGCAGCAGATCGTTCGTCCGACCCAGGACCTCGCCCGGATCGGACGCCGTACCCGCGATGGCCCGCATCGCGATGCGGACCTGCCCCATGAAGGCGGCCGCCTCGACGTCATGACCCTGTACGTCGCCGATGGCGAAGCCGAGGGCCCCGTCCGCGAGCGTGAATCCGTCGTACCAGTCTCCGCCGATGTCCAGACCGTGGCGGGCGGGCGCGTAGCGGGCCGCGGACTGGAGACCCGGGAGCGTCGGCAGGGTCGCCGGAAGCATGTCGCGCTGCAGTGCCTGCGCCAGTTCCACCCTGGCCTGGTGGAACTCCACTTCGCGCCGAGCGCGCGCAGTGAGGTCCTGCAAGGTGCTGAGCAGGTCTTCGGCGCTAGCTGAGCGGGGAGTCCGACGCCGGTTCATGTGCCGCTCCGCGGTACGTTAAGTCCCTGAATCATATGGCGGGCGCCCCTGAGCGGCGACTGCGGCGGCCGCTGCGGCCACCCGGCCGTCGGGTCGTCGCTCGGGATGGCCGGGCGCCGCTCAGGACGGTCGGGCGCGGTACAGATCGCGGAGCAGGGCGATCTCGGCGCCGTGGTGCAGCACTTCCTGGTTCACCCACCAGACGATGTCGACAAAGAGATCCTCGGCGTCGCTGCCGTTCGGATAGGTGCTGTACCCGACGGTGTCCAGGGCCGCGTCATCGGCGCTGAGCAGGGCCTCGCGCCAGGCGGCGGACGCGGTCTCCAGCGCGGCCACCGCCCCGGCGGCGTCCCCCGGAGTGCGGTGGCCGTCGCGCGTGAGCGTCCTGCTGCCGTGGGTGTGATCGGCGCGGAGGGCGAGCATCTCGGTGAGATGGCTCAGGCGCCACGCGATGGTGGTGAACGGCGGGGGGAACGGATGCGGGGAGTCTGCCGAGTCCCGCCCCCAGTCCCCGGTCCCGGCCAGAGCGGTCGCCCGCGCCCCGGGCCCGTCGCCGCGACGGCGGACGGACCAGCAGTCGGCCACGGGTTCCCAGAGGTACTCCTCGTCGCCGAGCGGGGGGACGCCGATGTCGACGCCGTTGCCGCTGTCCATGGCGGGTCCGGCCAGGCGGGCGAGGAGCCGCTCGCAGGCGAAGTCGAACTGCTCCAGCAGCGGGATCAGGCGCGGTGGGAGGTGCATCGGTGGAGCGTGCCACAGCCGACGGGCGGGCGCGCGCCGATTTCCGGCCACCGCCCGATACCGGACCGGACGGTCCGGTATCGGGCGGTGGCCGGATGGACCCTCGTACCGAGCCGTTGTCAGTGCTCGGTGGGATGCTGCCCGCATGGACGAGCTGATGAGGCAGCGACGGGTGTACGGCACCGACCACGACGACCCCCGCCCGGGACCGAGGCCGGGGCACGACTACCGCGAGCTGGTCGGCGGCCCGCTCGACGGGCTACTGCTCGACGTCACCGGCTGGGGCGATGCGGACCTGCGGGACGGCGTCGGGCTGGTCACCGAGATCGGCGCCTACGGGCCCGGCGGCCGCGCCGAGTACGGACCGCGGTCGCCCGACAGCCACCAGTGGGACTGGCGTGGCGACGTGCGATGACAGAGGCCGAGTGGTGGACCGGGGCCGGCCGGTGATGGCAGGGGCGGCAGGAATCGAACCTGCGGCATACGGTTTTGGAGACCGCCGCTCTGGCCGCTGAGCTACGCCCCTTGGTTACGGGTGAAGCCTGACAGGCCGCGATGATCGCGCCAACCGGTTTACGCGGGCGCGGCGCCGAGCACCGTGGCACGGAAGGCCCCCACCACGGGCCGCAGATCGATGCGGTGCCACGCCGCCCACAGCCGGGCGGACCCGCTGTGCCAGGGCAGTTCACGCACGGCCACGCCGGGCGCCGTGCCCCGCACCATGCTGCGTTGCACCAGCGCCAGGCCGAACCCGGAGGCGACGAGCCCCAGCGCGGTGAGGGGCTCGGCGGCGTCCAGCGTGATGTCCGGGGTGAAGCCGGCCGCCACGCACGAAGCGACGAACGCGTCGCGCCAGCCCGGGTCGCGGCTGCTCTCCACGGCGATCCACGGCTGCCCGTCCAGATCCGCCGGTACCAGATCCGGCTTGTCCGCCAGCGGATGGCCGCCCGGCAGCACGAGCAGCAGTGGATCCTCCAGCAGCAGCGCCGAGCGCAGATCCGGGTCGTCCTCGGCCGGCGGCTCCTGGACCAGCGCGATGTCGAGACTGCGTTGCCGCAGCCCCTCGAACTGCTCGGCGCTCTGCTGCCCGTAAAGTGCCACATGGATCCCGGGACGCTCCAGGCGCAGCGTGCGCAGTGCTGCGGGCAGGAGCCCGGTGTGCATGGCGTCCGGTACGTAGCCGACGCAGAGCCCGCCCTCTTCGCCCCGCCCGAGCCGGCGGCCCAGGTTCTCCAGTCGCCCGGCGTGGGTCAGCAGGGCCTGTGCCTCGGCGAGGAAGACGCGGCCGTCGGACGTCAGGCGGATCCGTTGCCGGTCGCGCTCGAACAGGGCCAGGCCGAGCTCCTTCTCCAGCTGGGCGATCTGCCGGCTGAGCGGCGACTGGGAGATGTGGAGCTGTTCGGCGGCTCGGCCGACGTGTTCCGTCTCGGCGACGGCGACGAAGTAGCGGAGCTGGCGGAGATCGAGCATGTCACGTCCTCGTGAGACCTTTGGAGACTCAAGTAAGCCCAAACAAGTCTTGGACAGTCTCAACGCTCGATCCTAACCTCGAATGCGTAAGGCCGACAGAGCATGCGCAACCGCAACCATCCGGTTCAAAGGCGCATGAATGGTCGGCTCCTTCCCCACCCTCAAGGACGCACACGTGAGCATCAGTCACCTCCTCCCCGGCCGTCTCGGCTTCGGCACCGCACCGCTCGGCAACATGTTCCGGGCGATCCCCGACGACGAGGCCGCCGCCACCGTGCAGGCCGCCTGGGACCAGGGCATCCGCTACTTCGACACCGCCCCCTTCTACGGCGCGGGCCTCTCCGAGATCCGACTCGGCGAGGTTCTCGCCCAACATCCGCGCGACGCCTACGTCCTGAGCACCAAGGTCGGCCGGGTCGTCCTGGACGAGACCGAGGACCCCGCCGCCCGCGACCTCGGCGAGAAGGGCGGGCTCTTCGAGCACGGCCGTCCCAACAAGATGATCAACGACTACAGCGCGGACGCCACCCTGCGCTCCATCGAGGACAGTCTGAAGCGGCTGCGCACCGACCGCCTGGACATCGTCTGGGTGCACGACGTCGCCCAGGACTTCTACGGCGACGAGTGGCTCGCGGCCTACGAGAGCGCCCGCACCGGCGCCTTCCGGGTGCTGACCCGGCTCCGCGAGGAAGGCGTCATCAAGGCCTGGGGCCTCGGCGTCAACAAGGTCGAGCCGCTCGAACTCACCCTCGACCTCGACGAACCGCGCCCGGACGCGTTCCTCCTCGCCGGGCGCTACACCCTCCTCGACCACGACCGCGCCCTGCAGCGGCTCCTCCCCGCAGCGGCCGAGCACGACGTCGACCTCGTCGTCGGCGGACCGTACAGCTCCGGCATTCTCGCGGGCGGGGCGCACTTCGAGTACCAGAAGGCCCCCGAGGACATCGTGGCCAAGGTCCAGCGCATCAAGGCCCTCGCCGAGCAGCACGGCATCGGCATCAAGGCCGCCGCACTTCAGTTCGCCCTGGCCCACCCGGCCACCGCGGCGGCGATCCCTGGCGCGACCAGGCCCAGCCGCATCGCCGAGGACCTCGCCGCCCTCGACGAGAAGGTCCCCGCGGCCTTCTGGGCGGCCCTGCGCGAGGAGAAGCTCATCTCCACCGACGCCCCCGTGCCCACCGCCTGAACCACCCGCATCCGACAGCGACCCACCGGGCGCCGACACCTCCAGGACTCCCCATGGCCCACACCACCGCCTCCACCGAACTCCCCGTACCCGCCGACCGCGTCTGGCGGCTCATCGGCGGCTTCGACTCCCTGCCCGACTGGCTCCCGTACATCCCGACCAGCGAACCGAGCGAGGGCGGCCGCGTCCGCACCCTCGTCAACGAGGAGGGAGGCGTCATCGTCGAGCGCCTCGAAGCCTTCGACGACGCCTCGCGCAGCTACAGCTACTCCATCCTCCGGGCCCCCTTCCCGGTCACCGGATACCTGTCCACCATCACCGTGCACGAGGGTGCGACGCCCGACCGGTCGCGCGTCGAGTGGTCCGGCACCTTCACCCCGGACGGAATCGGCGACGACGAGGCCGCCGCTCTCTTCCACGGCATCTACGCCGACGGCCTCGCCGCCCTCGCGCAGTCGCTCGCCGGCTGAACGCCACGGGCGCCCGGACCCCCTCCGGGCGCCCGGCAAGCCGGGGGAGCGGCTGTGGGACCACCCCGGCCGTCCGATAGGTTGGCCGTTCATGTGGGCTATGAGCGCGGTCGGGCACCGTCGGCTGGGTGCGGCAGGATCCCTGGCGATCGTCGTCGGCGGCTGGTTCGCCGGAAAGCTGCCGGTCCATGACCCCTGGGGGCTGTGGACCGACCACGGGTCCACGGCGAAGGCAGCAGCGGCCGTCCTCACCTACGTCGGACTGACCGTGCTCGTCGTGGCCTGGTGGCAGTACGGCAAGACCGCCTCCACCGTTCGCGACACCCTCGTCACCCTCGCCTGGTGGACGGCTCCGCTCCTGCTCGCGCCCCCGCTCTACAGCGCCGACGTCTACAGCTACATCGCCCAGGGCTCGATGGTCGTCGAAGGGCACGACGTCTACACCGTCGGCCCCTCGGCCCTGGACCCCGGCGGAATCGGCGGCGACGCCGCCGCGAGCGTCGGCAACCACTGGCGCGACACCCCGGCCCCCTACGGACCGCTCTTTCTGCTGATCTCCGCCGCCGTCGCCTGGAGCACCGGCGGCACGATCGTCCCCGCCGTCCTGGCGATGCGACTCGTCGCGCTCGTCTCGCTCGTCCTGATCGTCCGGGCGCTGCGCCGCCTGGCGCGCGAACACGGTCACAGCGAGAGCCGCGCCCTCTGGCTGGGAGCCCTCAACCCGTTGCTGCTGATCCACGTCGTCGGCGGCGTGCACAACGACGGGCTGATGATCGGCCTGATGCTCGCCGGTTTCGTGCTCGCCCTGCGCGGAAAATGGATCGCGGGCAGCGCCCTCGTCGGCCTCGCCATGATGGTGAAGTCACCGGCGGCCGTGTCGCTCCTGTTCATCGGGGTCCTCGTGCACGCCTCCGCCTCCGGCCCCCAGTGGCGCCGCTGGGCCAAGGGGCTGTTCGCGCCCGGCCTGGTGGCCTGCGCGGTCGCCGGAGGGGCCACGCTGGTCAGCGGCACGGGATTCGGCTGGCTCCACACCCAGGGCGTCGCCGCGAACATCCATACCGCGCTCTCCGTCACCAGTGACCTCGGCCTCGGACTGGGCGAGCTGGCCCACCTGCTGCTGGACGTCGACGCGGAGCCGGTCAAGTCCGCCGTCCAGACGCTGGGCCTGGCCGCCGCGCTCGGCCTGATCGTCGTGCTGGCCCGCCGTGCGATGCGGGGCAGCATGACACCCGCCCACGCACTGGGCCTCTCGCTGCTCGCGCTGGTCGCCCTCTCGCCCATGGTCCAGCCCTGGTACCTGCTGTGGGGCATGGCCCTCGTCGCCGCGACCCAGCAGTACGGCCGCCTCCCCGCCGTCCTCATCGTGCTCTCGGCGGCCCTGGTGTACGAGACCCACCCCATGGGCGCCACCCCGCCCTACGGATTCGTCCTCGCCGGCCTCGCCGTCCTCCTCGGCACCCTCGCGATCCGCCGCGCCCCCGTCGTGCCGCCCGGCGTCCGACTGCCCGGTCGGCGCAGCCCCGAGGACGCGGCGGAGCACCAGGACACCCCTGCGGCCGCCGTTTCCGCTACCCCGGCCCCGCAGAACACTCCGTAAACAAATCCCCTCGACGCCCGACAAGACCCTCGGTTACGCTGAGCGAGTCCTGTTGTCTCCGATAGAGGTGGACGTTGCGCATCTGAGGTCCGCGATCATCGCGCGGTACGGCCCTGGCCCGTACACGGTCACGACGCTGTCGGCATCTCTGCCGCCCGTGACTTCCGCGTGGATGCGACCTCGGTGCTGAGCCGTCCCTCACCTTCGCAGGACTGCTTCTCCACCACTCTCCGGTCCTCCGGCCGGGTCGCCGCGTGCTGTTCGCATACGAAGCCCCTCTGTTCCCACCGCTTCCGACTGCGAGAACCCCCATGAGCCATCCCACCGCGCCCGACGCCTCCGTGGCCACCTCCAACCTCACCTTCCAGTGGCCCGACGGCACGAACCTCTTCGACGGGCTCTCCCTCACCGTCCCCCGGGGCCGTACCGGTCTCGCCGGGGCCAACGGAGCCGGCAAGTCGACCCTGCTCCGGCTGTTCGCCGGGCTCCTGCGCCCCGCGTCGGGGTCCGTCACCATCGGCGGAAACCTCGCCTACCTGCCCCAGAACATCACCCTGGACACCGGCCTCCGCGTCGATGCGGCCCTCGGCATCGCCGATCGGCGGGCCGCCCTGCGCGCCATCGAGTCCGGGGACGTACGGGAGGAGCACTTCGAGACGGTCGGCGACGACTGGGACGTCGAGGAACGCGCCCGGGCCACCCTCGGCGCCCTCGGGCTCGGGTCCATCGAACTGGACCGCACCGTAGGGCAGTTGTCCGGCGGGGAGACCGTACTGCTGCGCCTGGCCGCGCTGATCCTGGAACGCCCCGACGTCCTCCTCCTCGACGAGCCGACCAACAACCTCGACCTGTTCGCCCGCCGCAGGCTCTACGACGCCGTCGACTCCTGGCGCAGCGGGATCCTGATCGTCGTCAGCCACGACCGGGACCTGCTGGAGCGCGTCGACCGCATCGCCGAACTGCGATCGGGCTCGGTGAGCTGGTACGGGGGAGGCTGGTCCGCGTACCAGGAGGCCCTCGCCACCCAGCAGGAGGCGGCCGGGCGGATGCTGCGCGCCGCCGACGCCGACGTACGCCGACAGCAGCGCGAACTGGAGGAGACCCGGGTCAAGGTGGCCCGCCGCCAGCGTCACGACAAGAAGCTGAACGCCCAGCGGAAGGCCCCGCGCATCGTCGCCGGCGAGCGCAAGCGCTCGGCCCAGGAGTCCGGGGACCGGCTGCGCGGCCTGCACGAGGATCGACTCGACGAGGCCCGCGAGCGCAGGGAGGAAGCGGCCGAAGCCATCCGCCGGGACGCCGAGATCAAGGTGAGCCTGCCCCACACCGCGGTACCGGCGGGCCGAACCGTCCTGACGGTACGGGACCTGAGCCTCCCCTACGGTCGGCTGCGCGAGGGCAGCCTCCAGGTGAAGGGACCCGAGCGCATCGCCCTGGTCGGCCGCAACGGGGCCGGCAAGACCACCCTCCTGCGCACGCTCACCGGGGAACTGGCGCCGAGCGCCGGAGAGGCCAGGGCGGCCGTGCCGCTGAAGTTCCTTCCGCAGCGGCTGGACGTCCTCGACGACGCCCTGAGCGTCGCCGGCAACGTCGCCCGCACCGCACCCGGCACCACCGACAACGAGATCCGCTCCCAGCTCGCCCGTTTCCTCTTCAAGGGAGCCCGTGCCGAGCAGCCGGCCGGCACCCTCTCGGGCGGCGAGCGCTTCCGGGCCGCGCTCGCGGCGACGATGCTCGCCGCCCCGGCCCCGCAGCTGCTCCTGCTGGACGAGCCGACGAACAACCTCGACCTGGCCAGTGTGCGCCAGCTGACGAGCGCCCTGGAGTCCTACGAGGGGGCCCTCGTCATCGCCAGCCACGATCTGCCGTTCCTGGAGTCCTTGGGCATCACCCGCTGGATCCGGCTGGACGACGAACTGCGGGAGACCGACGCCGAAGAGGTCCGCGAACTGTTCGGGAGCCCGGAACCGACGCGGGCCGGCACGGCGTGATGGGCGCCGACCTGGGGCCCTGCGTCGTACTGATCACCGGGGTGATGGCCGCGGGCAAGTCCACCGTCGCCCAGCTGCTGGCGGAGAGCCTGCCGCGCGCGGTCCATGTGCGCGGCGACCTCTTTCGCCGGATGATCGTCTCCGGCCGCGCGGAGATGACACCCGACGAGGCGGCGGAGGCACGGAGCCAGCTCGACCTGCGTCAGCGGCTCTCCGCGCAGGTGGCCGACGCCTACGCGGATGACGGATGGACGGCCGTCGTCCAGGACATCGTGCTCGGTGAGGACCTGCCCCGCTACGTCGACAGGGTCCGTACCCGCCCGCTCCACGTCGTCGTGCTCGCCCCCTCGCCGGGAACCGTGCGCGAGCGGGAGGAGGCGCGGGGCAAGACCGGGTACGGGGCGTGGACGGTCGAGGCGTTCGACGCGCATCTGCGGAGCGGGACGCCGCGTATCGGGCTGTGGCTGGACACATCCGGCCAGACGCCCGAGGAGACGGTTTCGGCCATCCTCGACGGACTGTGCGGTGGGGGAGGCCCGGGTGATGCGGCCCCTCAGGCCGCCTCGTAGCTGTGGGCCCGCCCGCCCCGCCACTCCACCCAGACCGGGTTGTCGAGGATCCGGTCCGCTTCTTCGAGGCCGGCCTCGCTCAGGAACACGATCACGTCGCGGTCGCTGTGGGCCAGCCCGAGTATCTCGTCCCGGCCTTCGTAGTGCACGGTCACCCGGCGGCCGCCCGACGGGGTCGGACGGTGGATGACGATCGGGGGATTTGCCATGGCTCCACCCTGCGACGCGCCCCGCCCCCTCGCATCCCCGGCCGACCTCCGTCGCGAGCGAGCCGCGGACGGCGCGGAAAAGGCTCTCGCGGCCTCCCCGGGGGCCGCGGGGGGCCTCACCGCCCGGCCGGAGCGAGTTCCACCGTTGTGGTGACGCGCACCAGGGAGGGGCTGCGCGGTGCGGAGCCGAACCCGAAGGCGACGGGCGGGTCGAGCGGGGCCAGCGCCCCCAGGCTCACCCCGTCCAGCTGGGCGTCGGCGGCCACGACCGGCCGCAGTCCCCGGGCCCCGTACCACTCGCGCCGTCCAGGAGCCGCCTGGCCCAGGGTGCGTACGCCGGGCATCAGCAACCGGGCCGGCACATCGCACAGTGCTGCCCAGAGCGGGCTGCGGGCGAGCGGGGCCGGTACGGCGGTCAGCAGCAGACCGAGGGCGGACCGGCGTCCGGTGCGCAGCCGCAGCCGCAGCGGTCCCGCCTCGACGTGCCAGGTGCCGTCGGCGACGCTGACTGCGGTGACGGACACGGGCACCACCTCGATCCGGTCGAAGCAGTAGGTCGCGGCCACGAAGTCCGCGATCCGCCGGGACGGGACCAGCAGGACCCGTTCGCCGTCGGGATGCTCGACCATCACGTCGCCGAACGCCCCGAACGGCGAGCGCGGCCAGTGCCCGACCACCAGTCGGGTGCCCGAGGAGGTCCCCACACCGGCGATCCAGCCGTCGAACCGCAGTCGCTCACCTGTCACGCCCGCCAGTCTCCCCCGTCACGGGCGGCGGGGGAGGACGGGCGACCGGCGCGGCGGACCCGGTTTCACCGCCGTACGGGCTACTCGAAGCGGGACGGGTCCCCGGCTCCGCGGCGGACGATCTCGGGCTCGTCACCGGAGAAGTCGATGACCGTGGTCGGCTCGGTGCCGCAGTCGCCCGAGTCGATGACGGCGTCCACCTCGTGGTCGAGCCGCTCCTTGATCTCCCAGCCCTGCGTCATCGGCTCCTCCTCGTCCGGCAGCAGCAGGGTGCTGGAGAGCAGCGGCTCGCCGAGCTCGGCGACCAGCGCCTGGGTCACGACATGGTCGGGGATGCGCACACCGACCGTCTTCTTCTTCGGGTGCCACAACTGGCGGGGGACCTCCTTCGTCGCCGGGAGGATGAAGGTGTAGCTCCCGGGCGTCGCTGCCTTGACCGCGCGGAACACGTCGTTGTCCACGCGGACGAACTGCGCCAGCTGCGCGAAGTCGTGGCACACCAGCGTGAAGTGGTGCCGGTCGTCGAGGTTCCGGATCGACTTGATCCGGCCGATGGCGTCGCGGTTGCCCAACTGGCAGCCCAGGGCGTAGCACGAGTCGGTCGGGTACGCGACGAGCGCACCGGAGCGGATGCTGTCGACCACCGTGCCGATGGTGCGGGGCTG
Organism: Streptomyces sp. man185; assembly: GCA_002551355.1. Classification (GTDB taxonomy): domain Bacteria; phylum Actinomycetota; class Actinomycetes; order Streptomycetales; family Streptomycetaceae; genus Streptomyces. Next base: position 44,643 of record NTHE01000041.1, read on the forward strand.
GGGGTTTGCGGGGTGCACGTCGAAGTACTTGGCCATTCGCCGAGCTTACGCGCTCGGGCAGGACCGGTAGAGCCCTGTGCACGGAAGCGTGAGAGGCGGACCGTCGTGCGACGGTCCGCCTCTTCTTCCGCTTCACGCGGTGGCGTTCACCGCCGGGCCGGTCAGACCGCGGCGGCCCCCACCAGCTCGTCCAGGACGTCCTCCATGGTCACGAAGCCGATGACCGTGCCCTTGCCCCCGGCGACCGCCGCGAGGTGCGTACCGGCGGCACGCATCGCGGTGAGGGTGTCGTCGAGCGGGGTGTCGATCTCGACCCGGATGACGGGGTGGAGGGCGCTCGTGGGCAGCGCCTTGGTGCGCTCCGCGACGCCGAGGGCGTCCTTGATGTGGAAGTAGCCCAGCAGACCGTCGTCGGGTCCGGTGACCGGAAGCCGGGAGAAGCCCGAGGAGACCGCGGCCCGCTCCAGACCCTGCGGGGTGATGCCCAGGTCGACGGTGACGGTCCGGTTCAGCGGGACCATGACCTCGCCGACCGGCCGGGTCCCGAGCTCCAGCGCGTCCCGCAGGCGTTCGCCGTCGGCCGGGGCCAGCAGCCCTGCGTCGCTGGAGTCCTTCACCAGCCGCACGAGTTCGTCGTCGGTGAACACCGAGGCGACCTCGTCCTTGGGCTCCACCTTGAGCAGCCGCAGCAGCATGTTGGCGAAGGCGTTGATGCCGAAGATGACCGGCCGCAGCGCCCGGGTCAGGGCCACCAGGGACGGCCCCAGCGCCAGTGCGGTGGCGACGGGGGCGGCCAGCGCGATGTTCTTCGGGATCATCTCGCCGATGAGCATGTGCAGATACGTCGCCAGCGTCAGCGCGATCACGAAGGCGATCGGGTGGACCAGCGCCTCCGGCACACCGACCGCGTCGAACGGCGGCTCCAGCAGATGGGCGATGGCCGGTTCCGCGACGGCGCCCAGCACCAGGGACGAGATGGTGATGCCGAGCTGCGCTGTGGCCATGGCGGCCGACAGGTGTTCGAGACCCCACAGGGTGCTCTTGGCCCGTCGGCTGCCCCGCATGGCCTGCGGCTCGATCTGGCTGCGGCGGACCGAGATGAGGGCGAACTCCGCGCCCACGAAGAACGCGTTGGTGAGAAGGGTGAGCGCGCCGATGGCGAGCTGAATGGTGGTCATCGGGCGTCCTCCTCCACGAGGGCCAGCGCCGGTACCGGCGCGGTGATCCGGACCCGGTCGGCCCGGTGGTGCTCGATGTCGAGCACGTCGAACTGCCAGCCGTCGACCTCCACCCGGTCCGTACGGACCGGGATACGGGCCAGTTGGTTGGCGAGCAGACCGGCGAGCGTCTCGTAGGGGCCTTCCGGCGCGCCGAATCCGATCCGGTCGAGCTGGTCCAGCCGGATGCTGCCCTCGGCCTCCCAGACCTGGCGTCCGTCGCCGAGGGGTTCGGCCGGTGCGAGGTCGGGACGCTCATGGGGATCGTGCTCGTCGCGGACCTCGCCGACGACCTCCTCCACGATGTCCTCGACGGTGGCGACCCCTGCCGTCCCGCCGTACTCGTCGATCACCACCGCCATCGTCCGGTGCTTGCGCAACTGCGCCAGCAGCCGGTCGACGGGCAGCGAGTCGGGGACGAGGAGCGGCTCGGTGGCGAGCGTCGTGACCGGGGTCCGGGCCCGCTCCGACTCGTCCAGGGCGAGGACGTCGCGGATGTGGACCGTGCCGATCACCTCGTCCAGGCTGTCCCGGTAGACCGGGAAGCGGGACAGGCCGGTGGCCAGCGTGAGGTTGGCGGCGTCGGCCGCGGTGGCGTGAGCTTCCAGCGCCCGGACGTCGACGCGCGGCGTCATCACGTTCTCGGCGGACAGCTCCGCCAGGTGCAGAGTACGGACGAACAACTCGGCCGAGTCCTGCTCGATGGCGCCCTCACGGGCGGAGTGCTGGGCGAGCGCGATCAGCTCCTGCGGCGTACGGGCGGAGGCCAGCTCCTCGGCCGGCTCCAGGCCCAGCCGTCGCACGAAGCGGTTCGCGGTGTTGTTGAGGTGGCGGATCAGCGGGCCGAAAGCGGCCGTGAACGCCCGCTGCGGGGTCGAGACGACCTTGGCGACCGTGAGCGGGCTGGAGATCGCCCAGTTCTTCGGGACCAGCTCGCCGACGACCATGAGGACCACGGTGGACGCGGCCACGCCGAGGATGGTGGCGACCGTGGACACGGCGCCGGTCGGCAGCCCGACGGCCTCCAGCGGGCCGCGCAGCAGCACCGCGAGGGACGGTTCGGCCAGCATGCCGATGACCAGGGAGGTCACGGTGATGCCGAGCTGGGCGCCGGAGAGCTGGAAGGTGAGCCGCTTGGCTGCCTTGAGGGCGCTCTCGGCGCCGCGCTCACCGGCCTTCGCGGCGCGTTCGAGCTCGCTCCGCTCGATGGTCGTGAGCGAGAACTCGGCCGCGACGAACACCGCACAGGCCAGTGTCAGCGCGAGGGCGAGAAGGAGAAGGATGACTTCGCTCACCGTGTCACCTCCGCCCCCTGGTGCGTGGGGTCAGGGATGACACGGTTCGTACTGGGAGGCTCACCCATTGCGGTGCCGCAGCTCCTTCTCTGTTCGGGTCGTCGGGATCGACGGTGGGGGACGGGTGTGAACCCGCCTGATAGATAGTAAAGGGAACGCAAAGCAAAGGGGAGTGGCGGGTGTCACACGGAGTGCCGCCCGGAACGGCACCCGGAAGGTGTCCCGGAACGCCGTCCGGGAGAGGCGCCTTGCGGTGGTGGTGGTGACGGTGGCTGCGGGCGGGCCCGGGGCCGGTCATCGGTGATCTTGGTGGCCGGAACTGTGCGTAGCGGTCGCGGGCTTGGGAAATCCTCTCCTTCCCGGGAGGTTCTGCCCGGCGAGGTGGCTCACGCAGCCTCGATCACCCATCCACAGAAGGAGCGGACGCCGCACATGGTGTTCAAGAAGTTGCTCGGAGCCCTCGGGGTCGGTGGACCCTCGGTCGACACCGTTCTGCAGCCCGGCCCGGCTCTGCCCGGTGGCCTCCTCTCCGGGGAGGTCCGCCTGCGGGGCGGCGGGTCGGACGTGACGGTAGACCGGATCTCCCTTCTCCTCGTCGCCCGCGTCGAGAGGGAGGGGGCGGAGGAAGAGGACGAGGGCACGGTCGTCCTCGAACGGTTCACCGTCGGCGGTGGGTTCCGGCTGGCGGAAGAAGCCGAACACACGGTGCCGTTCACCGTCACCCTGCCGTGGGAGACGCCGGTCACCGAGCTGCACGGCCAGCACCTCGGGCCCGTCCTCGGGATCCGCACGGAGCTGGAGGTCGCGGGAGCGCGGGACAAGGGCGACCTCGACGCGCTCGCGGTGGGGCCGCTGCCCGCGCAGGAGGCGATCCTGGAGGCCTTCGGGCAGCTCGGTTACGTGTTCAGGTCCGCGGACCTGGAGCTCGGCCACATCCGCGGCACCGGTCAGCGGCTTCCCTGCTACCAGGAGATCGAGATCCTTCCGCCGGCAGGCCACGCGCACGCCGTGAACGAGATCGAGGTGACCTTCATCGCCGCACCGGGCGGTCTGGAGGTCGTGATCGAGGCGGACAAGCGCGCCGGACTCCTCTCCGAGGGCCACGACACGGTCCACCGCTTCACCGCCTCCCACCAGGTGGCCCCGCAGACCGACTGGAACGCCCAGGTCGACGCCTGGCTGAAGGAGGTCATCGCCGGCCGCGAGGGCCACGGAGCGCCGTCTCCGTACGGAGACCACCACGCCGACCATCAGGATGGCCGGCACCGTTCGGGCCCCGGCGCGGGTGCGGTGGTGGCCGGGGCCGCCGCGGGTGTGGCCGTCGGCGTCGTGGGCGGCATGGTCGCGGCCGAGGTCGTCGACGAGATCGGCGACGCCTTCGAGGGCGAGGACGACGAGGAGGGCGAGGACGAGGGCTGACCGGAGGGAGTCCCGGGCCGGAAGGGGCTCAGCCCGCCTTCCGGCCCGCCCCGCCCGGGGCCAGGCGCTCGGAGAGGGCGTCGAGGTCCGGGAGGAACCAGATGTCCTGACCCCGGTTCGCCTCCCGGACGAGGTCGGGAAGGGCCGAACTGGCCGCCAAGTGGCGGTCGATGTCCCCGATGACGACCAGACGCAGCCGGTAGTTCGCGAACTTCTGCAGGATGTCTCCGGCGAAGCCGGTGCTCAGGTCGAAGAAGCGGCCGTCCAGCCGCGTGGACGGCACCGCGACCACCTCCGCACACGCGAAGGCGGCACCGATCAGATGGTCGAGAGCGTCCTGGACCGTGGTGATCGACGCCCCGTCCGTGTCGCACACGAGGACCGGCACGCCATGGTGCTCGACGATGTCAGGCACGGTCCGCCTCCTGCTCGCCCACGGTCGCGGACGGCAACAGGCCGTTGTCCGGGCCGAGCAGGCCGTCGATCAGGTGCAGCAGATCGGCGGTGGCGGTGGCACCGCCGAGAATGACGATCTTCATTCGGGCTCGCTCCATGTCGTAGACCGTCTGGATGCGCAGGGAGTCCGACGCCCCCCGCGGGGACTGCCCGCCCGCCGTCACGTACGTGCTCAGGCGGTGCGCGGCGTCCGGGCCGAGCGCGTCGATCTGCACGATGCTGGAGACCTCGGCATGCCCGGGCGTGGGCGGTGGATCCGCGTGCGAGTCGCCGGTCGGCCTGCCGGTCAGGGCCTCGAAATCCTCTTTGCTGATCCGGTACTGCTTGCCGATCCGGACGGCCTTGAGCCGGCCGTCGCGGACGTAGTTCCGGACGGTCCGCACATGCAGGCCCAGCCGCTCGGCCACCTCGCCGATCGAGTAGAGCTCACGCTCATCGTTCCCCATGAGGTCGCATCGTACTGCAAACAGCTCTATTGCTTCCCTCATAGGTGATGATTGGGTATTCGAGAGTAGGTAGCGGTCAGTGCTTCTCCGTGTCGGACGCTCTCGGCGTGTGTGACGGGGCCCGGTGCAAGAAGGTGGGAAGCGAACGTTCGCTCACGTGGACAAGGAGTCCCATGAACCCCGGAGCCGGGACGCCCGACCCGCGGCACCGACGCCCCGAAGGCGTCACCGACACCACCGTCGAGGCCCTCGGGGCCCTCTCGAAGGCCCTGGAGACCGCCGAGCGTGCCCGCGGCGCCCTCTACGACTTCCATCAGCTCACCGGGAGCGCCGACCTCGCCCTCGACGACGCCGTGGGACTGCTGCGTGCCGCAGGGCACGGGCAACAGGCCGAGCGGGTCGAACGGGAGGTCCTCGGCCGCAACGTCATCCCCGGACACTGGACGTTCCAGATCGTCGAGGAGTACAACACCACCTACTACGACGTGTTCCGGACGATCGAGCGGCAGATCAGACAGGAGCTCGCCGAAGGGCGCGACCACCTCTACGAAGCCGAGATGAAGGCCGCCCGGCGGACCGAAGGGCATCCGGACCACACCGCCGACTGACGGGTGTCCGCGGGGCGTTGGGGCAGGCGCACCCGGGCGTACGTCCCGCGATCCCGGGCACACGGAGGTCACCGCTCGGAAGGAGCTCCCCAATGCTCGGTATAGCTGCCGCAGTCCTGTTCTTCATCGCGTTCCTGATCAACGCCGCCGACATCTCCACCAACGACGTGTTCGCGTCGACCAACGTGATGCTCATCGGCCTCATGCTTCTCGCCCTGCACGTCGCGGGCGTGGGGGCGAGCAGCCGGATCGGGGGCCGCAGGCGCTGAATCGTCCCCTCGCGGCCCCACCGTCGATCCGACCGGCGGTGGGGCCGCTGGCTGCCGCCGTATCGGGATCCCCTGCCCCCGGGGCCGTCACCGAACGTAGCCGCACGAGATGCGGAGCGCACCGACTCCGGTGACGCTGGGGCTCCGGTCGCGCACGCAACGCCGGTCGCCGACGGAGGACCCACGAGGAGGACACCCCCATGAACCTGTACGACAGCCCGGTGGAGCGAGCCCGTCGCACCCGTGAACGCGCCGAGGAGCTGGGTCGCGCCGCCGACCGGGCCACCGACCCCGAGCACCGTCGACGGCTCCGGGAGAAGGCCCTGCGCCTGCTGCGCGAGGTACCTGCGTCCGACCCCGGCCGCTAGCGCCGGTGGTACGGGTGAAAGCCGATTGCCCGGGCGCCTGCCGCCCGGGTAGCGTCACGCGCCGTGACCCCGACTCTGCGCACCGACAGGCTCCTTCTGGAGCGTTACGTCCCCGAGGACGAAGAGGACTTCGTCGCCCTGTTCCAGGACACCAGGGTGTCCCGATGGATGGGTGACGGCCCGTCCTTTGAGGCGGAGGACCGGGCCCTGTTCGGACGGGTCTTCAGCAAGGTCTACGCTCAGGACCTGTTCGCCGTCTGGGCCGTCCGCCGCGACGGACTCCTCGTCGGGCACGCCGAGATCAAGCGGACCGACGTCGTCGACGGCCACGAGATCATCTACGCCCTGGCGCCTTCGGCATGGGGGCGCGGTCTGGGGACCGAGCTGGCGCAGGCCGTCGTCGCCCACGGCTTCGGCGCCCTCGGACTGGCCGAGGTCCACGCCACCGTCGCCGCCGAGAACGAGGCCTCGCTGACCCTGCTGAACAGGATCGGCTTCGAGCACATGAGGGACATCGAGGAGGACGACGGCAGCACCACACGGGTGCTGACCCGCCGCCGCTGACCGACGGCCACCCCGCCGATCAGCCCGACGCCTGCCCCGCCTCCCGTCGCCGCCGCTGCTCTCCGACGTCAGGCACGGGCGCCGCGAGCATCAGCGCCCGCGTATAGAGGTGCCGTGGCTCGGAGGACCCCGGCCGGCTCGCCGCTCGCCGGATCCCGGTGGGCCAGGATCGGGTTGCCGAGGTTGATCGAGGCGCGCAGGGCGCCGCCGGGCGCGAACGCGGCGACGAGGGCGGAAGGCGTCGGCTGCTGAGTCATGGAGCCGAGTCTACGAGGGAGCCCACGGCGGTCGACGGGCGTACGGGACCGGCCGCCACCCGGCGGCTCGGGCCGCCCAACCCGGCGTCTCAGGCGCCCAACTCGCCGTCTCAGGCGCCCGCCCGGCGTCTGGGGCCCCGGCGCCTCAGGCGCCCACCGTGCCGTCCACCCCTTCCCGCAGCAGGTCCGCGTGACCGTTGTGGCGGCCGTACTCCAACAGGACGTGCACCATGACCATCCGCAGCGAGACGTCCTTCTCCCAGCGCGGCTGACGCCCCACCAGCTCCAGCGAATCCGCCCCCCGTTCGATCCGGCGCGAGATCTCCACCTCCGCCTCCCAAGCGGCGAACGCCTCGGCCCGGGTCGAGGCGCTCGCGTCGTACGCCGCCTGGAAGTCGAAGGGCTTCACCGACCACACCATCGGTGCCGCCCCGTCCTCGAACACCCTCCGGAACCAGCTGCGTTCCACCTCCGCCAGGTGCCGTACCAGAGCCAGCAGCGACAAGGTCGACGGCGGCATCGACCGCTCGCGCAGCTGCTCGTCGCTCAGTCCCGCGCACTTCATGGCCAGGGTGTCCCGGTGGTAGTCGAGAAAGGCCCGCAGCGTCTCGCGTTCGCTCCCCAGCAGGGGAGGCCCGATCCGGTCGTCGTTCGTCATGATGATGTTCCCCAGTCCGTGTGCCGGCCGACAGTATGACCGGACCTCTCCCGCCCGGTCAGGCGGGTTTCCGCCGCACCCCGAGACGCCCCCCTAGAGTGAGGAGGCATGGACGTGACGGAACTCCTGCGACGCTCCGACGGCCCGGTGACCCGGGGCCGGGTCCGCGACGGCCTGACCGGACTCGGCCTCGCCCCGGGCGACACCGTGATGTTCCATACCCGGCTGTCCGCGATCGGCTACGTCCCCGGCGGCCCCCAGACCGTCATCGACGCCCTGCTGGACGTCGTGGGACCCACCGGCACCCTGCTGGTCACCTGTGGCTGGAACGACGCCCCGCCCTACGACTTCACCACTTGGCCCCGCCCCTGGCAGGAGGCATTGCGCGCCCACCACCCCGCGTTCGACCCGGGGACGAGCGAGGCCGACCACGCCAACGGCCGCCTCCCGGAGGCCCTGCGTCGCAGGCCCGGGGCCGTACGCAGCCGCCACCCCGACGTGAGCTTCGCCGCGCTCGGCGCCTCGGCCGCCGCACTGATGGCCGCCCATCCCTGGGACGACCCGCACGGTCCCGGCAGCCCGCTGGCGCGCCTCGTCGCCCTCGGCGGCCGGGTGCTGCTGCTCGGCGCGCCGCGGGAGTCGATGACGCTGCTGCACCACGCCGAGGCGCTGGCCCAGGCCCCCGGCAAACGGTTCCTGACGTACGAGCAGCCCATCGAGGTGGAGGGCGAGCGGGTCTGGCGCACCTTCCAGGACATCGACTCCGAGAACGGCGCGTTCGACTACACCCCGGTCGTGCCCGAGGGGCAGGACCCCTTCGCGGCGATCGTCGGGGACATGCTCGTCGCCGGCATCGGGCGGGAGGGCTTCGTCGGGGCGGCCAGGAGCTGCCTGTTCGATGCCGGCCGGGCCGTGGACTTCGGCGTCCGCTGGATCGAGGAGCATCTGAACCCGGCCGCCTGAACGTCGGCGCCGATGCGGTTCAGGACAGCCGCACCTTGACCGTCTGCGTCGCCCCGCGCGTCCGGGACAGGTCGCCGAAGACCAGTCGCAGCGATTCTCCCGTGGTCGCCGAGGTCACCGTCGTCGGCTTCGACACGACCGAGGCGACGGGCCGGTTCCAGGTGAGGGTCAGGCTCGTCCTCATTCGCATGGGGTCGCTCACGCAGACCGTCGCCGTCCCGTCGGCGTGCTCGGTGACCATCACGGAGCACGGGGCGTCCGCGACCAGCGGCCCGACGCTGCCGCCGAACCAGAAGTTCACGGCGGTCAGCCCGAGCGAGGGCACCGCCACCCCCTGCTGGTCGTCCGTGTTGGCGAGCACGCGCAGCCAGCCGCTGTCCGCTGCCCGCGCCGCCGTGCGCGCTGGGGACGCTCCGGGCAGCAGCTGGTATGCATACGTGCCGTCCGACGGGTCCTGGCCGTGGTCGAACCAGAGGGTGAGGTATTTCCGGGAGACCAGATCCGTGGAGCCCGCGGTGTTGATGTCGCGCCAGCGGCCCGTCCGGTTCTCCCGCAGCGCCTTCACGGTGGCCCTGCCGGGGAAGACGTAACCTCCGTGCCCGGCCAGATGCGCCCAGGACGCGCCGATCAGCGTCGCCGACCAGGGGGCGGTGACCGGTTTCGCCGAGCCGTCGACGGTGAACGGGGCATTGCCCGTCGGCCCCAGGTTGCGGTTGTCGACCGTGGTCTCCACGGCGGCGCCGTCGCGGCCGTGGATGCCCGCGCCCAGGCACACCACGGTGTCGTCGAGGAAGAACCACGACTTCTTCGCCATCAGCGTGCTCGTCAGGCCCTTGAGGTACTGGCCCACGGCGGCGCGCTTCCTGTCGGTCGCCCCGCCGACCCAGTTCACGTCGGGGAGCGCGACGCCCCAGTCGCCGCCCGCCCCGTCGGCGAGCACCTTGCGCGAGGCCGTGGTGCCGGGCAGCCGGTACGGGTCGACGGTGGGCCAGAAGGCGTCGCTGTACTGGCCGTTGGCGAAGGTGCCGCCCCACCAGTAGAGCATCCCGTTCCCGGTGTGCCAGCCGCGCAGATTCTCGCCGTTGCCGACCTCGTAATAGGTGATCCGCCGGTCGGCCATGCTCAGGGACGCCGCCCAGCCCGGACGGCGGTGCGTGGCCCGGGCCATGTCGGGGAAGAGGCGGTGGCCGTCCGGCTCGGGGAGCGGGGTGAGTGAGGTGTCGTCCAGGACGCTCTTGATCCGGGCCAGCGCGGTGAGCCCGAGCGAGGGATTGCTCAGCGGCGGGCTGTAGTAGTCACGTTGCGCCCACCCCTTGACGAGCGCCCGCCACCGCGCGTTCTCGGCGGCCGAAGCGCCCCGTCCCAGCAGCACGATGGAGGCGAGGATCGGATGGCCGCGCCGGTGGTCGTCGACTTCGCCCCGGCTGATGGCGCGCCCCGCTACGGAGTCCATGACGAGGCCGTTGTAGAGGAACGGGGCCCAGGCGTTCTCCACCGCGTCGAACACCACCTGCCGCTTCGGGTCGCTGACCTCCCACGTCGTCCCCTTCAGCAGCGCGAACAGCAGCCCGAGCCCGCCGAGCATCACCGATCCGTAGCTGCCGGTGTAGGGGACGGTGGTGTGCTGGATGAACGAGCCGTCGGCGTAGAGCCCGTCGCCCTTGGCCACCAGCGGGAACACGGGGGAGAGGGCGTCCCGGGCCAGCGCGATCTTCGCCGCGCTGCCTCCGACGACCCCGCGCAGGGCCAGCACCCGGCACAGGTCGACCCGGTTCGCCCCGGTGCTCGTCCCGGTGTACGAGGCGACGGCGGAGTCCGGTACGAAATGGTCGACGGCGGCGCAGTAGCGCGTGAGCCGCTCCGGGGCGATGGCGTCGTACATCAGCACGCACACGTCCAGCAGGGCCTGCGGCGCGCCGATCTGCCAGCTGTACCAGTTGCCGTACCGGGTCTGCCCGTCGTTGTAGACCTCGGCGTTGAGGTGCTCCAGGCCGCTGAGCACGGCATCGCGCAGCGCGGTGCTCCCGGTCAGGCCGGTGCCCTGCTGACGGTAGGCCTGCGCCATGGTGTTGAGACGGATGAAGCTGTCGGCCATCCGCCCGGAGAGGACGTACGACTCCGGGTCCGTGTCCGGGTCCGGGTCGGCGAACACCGCGTCGGGCCAGAGCGAGCCCTCCCCCGGGGCCATCGTCTCCAGCCACTGCGACGCCTTCGCGCCGAGATCGGCCAGCCGGCTCCTGAAGGGTTCGGCGGTCGGGCTGAACCCCTCGCCGAGGATCAGCGCGCTCCATGTGGTGCGGAGCGCGGCGAACGGGTCGGCCTCGGGGGCGGCGGATGCGGCGCCGGGCGCGGTGAGCATCAGCGCTCCGCCGCCCGCGGCGCCGAGCGCCGCGGAGGTGGCCAGGAAGGTACGGCGGGACCAGGCAGAATTCATGGGAGAGCTCCGGGTCGGTGACGTGTCTCCGGTGGGAACCCGGCGCGCAGGGCGCTGGACTGGCTCCGGGATCCGACTGTTCTGAGCGGGCGGGCACTTTCTAGCAGCCGCCAGGAGACTCGCTCAATGACTTTGGCCGAATTGATCGTATCGATCGTTTCTCGGGGGGTGTAAGCGTCTGCCGGGTGAGAACCGGCGCGCGCCCGTCGCGTCGGGGCAAAATACCGCTCGGATCGTTTCGAGCGGATGTGATCGATATGGTTGGGGCATGCCGGGCGGGCCCCGGACGGCAGCCGTCCGAGGTGGCCGCCAGGTCGCCGCCGTCACACCGTCGGGCCAGAGCCCAGCCGTCTCCGAGTCCAGGGGGATCCATGCGACTGCACGTCGATCAGCGCCACGAGCGGGTGCTCGAGCTCGTCCGCGAGCGCGGCAGCCTGCGCGTCGCCGAACTCGCCGAGGAACTCGGCATGTCCGCCGTCACCCTGCGCCGGGACGTCGAGGCGCTGGCCGCCCAGGGTCTGGTGGAGCGGCTGCACGGCGCGGTGGTGTGGCCCGCCGGGCAGTCCCGGCCCGCCCCCGCCGCCGCGCCCCCCGCCGAAGGGCTGGTGGTGGGCATGGTGGTGCCGACCACCGAGTACTACTACGCGGACGTCGTGCGCGGCGCCCGGCAGACCGTCGAGGCCGCGGGCGCCCGGCTGACGATCGGGCTCTCCCACTATCTCCCCGACGAGGACGCCGCCCAGGCCCGCCGGCTGCTGTCCACCGGCGCCGACGGGCTGCTGCTCACCCCGAGCTGGGAACGCGGCGTTCCGGACCAGGGCGAGGGGTTGTGGACGGTGGAGCAGGAGACCCCGGTCGTCCTGGTGGAACGCTCGGCGCCCCTCGGGCATCCGGCGGCGCGCCTGGACCGGGTCCGCTCGGACCATGCGCACGGGGCCGCCGAAGCGGTGGCGCACCTGGCCGGACTCGGGCACCGGGCGATCGCGCTCGCCGTCCAGGACAGCCCGACCGCTCCCCGGCTCCGGGTCGGCTACCGGGCCGCCGTGGAGGCGCTGGGGCTGAGCCCGGTGTCGGCGGCGCCGCTGGACGACGCCTCGTCGCGGTCGGAGGCGAAACGCTTCGAGCGGACGCTGGAGTATCTGTGCGAGGCCGTGGCGAGCGGCAACGTGACCGCCGCGATCGTGCACAGCGACGCGGACGCGATCGTCCTCATCCCCCGGCTCCAGGCCCGGGGGGTGCGGGTGCCCGAGGACCTCGCGGTGATCGCGTACGACGACGAGGTCGCCGGCCTCGCCGACCTGCCGCTCACCGCCGTGGCCCCGGACAAGCACGCCGTGGGGGCCGCCGCCGCGCGGCTCCTGCTGTCCCGCCTCGGGGTGGCGGAACCGGGGGCGACGGAAGCGGGTGCGGGCGCGGGCGCCCGTCGGCATCTGGACATCCTGCCCACGCTGCGGGTCCGGGTCTCCTGCGGGGCGGCGGCAGCCGCTCTCTGACCGAAGAAGCATCGCGCTGCGAGCCGCACCCCGGGGCCAACAGGCCCTGAGGGCGCGGCTCTTCGCGTTCCGGGGTCGACGGTCGTCACGAACGGGGTTCCACTTCCTCGATGATCGATTCGATTGAATTGGTCATTTGCTCTTGACGGCGATCAGTTCTGCGCAAAATGATGTGTGCCGTTCACCTCATCTCCCGCAGTTCGAGGTCCCGTAGGAGCCGGCCCATGCCCTGTACCGCCCGCACGTCCCGCCTCGCCCTCGTGGCGTCCGCCGCGTCACTCGCCCTGCTCGTCACCGCCTGCGGCGGCTCGGGCTCGGACGGCTCGGGCCCCGGCGACAACAAGCCCGTCACCCTCACCTTCTGGTCGGCCACCGCGGGCGCCAAGGAGACGGCCGACGCGTTCAACAAGACGCACACCGACATCAAGGTGAAGTTCTCGATGGTTCCCGCCGGACCCGAGGGCGTCACCAAGCTGTCCAACGCGGTCAAGGGCTCCAACGCCCCCGACGTGGCCACCATGGACTACTCGGCCCTGCCCGAGTACGCCAGCGAGGGCAACCTGGAAGACCTCACCCCCAGCTCCGGCGACCTGGTGAAGAAGGAGTTCCCCGAGGCCGTCCAGTCCCTGGTCAACCTCGGCGGGTCCACCTGGGCGGTTCCGTTCGACGTCACGCCGATCCAGCTCTTCTACCGCAAGGACCTGTTCAAGAAGCACGGCGTCGAGGTGCCGACCACCTGGGCCGAATACCGTACGGCCGCCGAGAAGATCCACGCCGGCGACCCCGACGTCACCATCACCAACTTCGGCGGCGGCGATCCCGCTCTGCTCTCCGGCCTCGCCTGGCAGGCCGGCGCCCGGTGGTACGGCACCAACGGCGACGCCTGGAAGGTGAACATCGACGACCCGGCCTCCCGCAAGGTCGCCGCCTACTGGGACGACCTCCTCGCCGACGGCCTCGCCTCCAAGACCCCGCTCTGGGGCGAGGGCGAGACCAAGGAGCGTGCCACCGGCAAGGTCGCCACCATTATCGGCGCCGCCTGGAGCGCCGGCAACTTCCCCGTCAGCTACCCCGACTCCAAGGGGAAGTGGGGCATAGCGCCCCTGCCCACCTGGGACGGCGAGGCGAGCACCGGCATGTACGGCGGAACCTCCTACATCGTGCCCAAGGGCAGCGAACACACGGAGGCCGCGGCCGAGTTCATCAAGTGGGTCACCACCGACCCGGCGGCCATGACCGCCCGCCTCAGCTCGCTCAAGACCCCCAGCAGCGCCCTGCCCGCCAACGAGGGCATGCGCGCCGCGGCGGCGAAGCAGTTCGACAGCTCCTACTTCGGCGACCAGGACGTCTACGCCGTGGCCGGCCAGGCCGCCGACACCATCGTGCCCGGCTGGACCTGGGGGCCGGTGCAGCAGCAGGTCACCTCGGTGCAGATGGCCGCCGGCGGCGACCACACGAAGATGCTCGACTCCGGCCAGGCGAAGGGCGAGAGCGCGGTCACCGACCGCGGCCTGAAACTCGACAAGTAGCCGCACGGCGGCCCGGCGCACGCAGTGCCGGGCCGCCTCCGCCTCAGCCCACCCCACCCCGCCGAAGGAGCACCAGGTGGCAGCCCCACTCGCCCGGCCGGACAGGACCCCGGCACCCCAGCCCGCGCCGCCGCCTACCGTCCCCGCCGGACCGGGAAAGCCCGGAGCCCCGGGCGGCCCCGGCACACGACGCGGACAGCGCCGGGCCGTCGCCCTGTTCACCGTCCCGTTCTTCGCGCTCTTCGGCGCCGTCACCGTCCTGCCGATGGTCTACGCGGCGTGGATGAGCCTCTACCGGGAGGAATCCTCCGGCCTGGGATTCGGCGGAACCGAGCGCGTCTTCGCCGGGTTCGGCAACTTCACCGAAGCCCTGGGCAACGAGGCATTCCTCCGCTCCTTCGGGAACATCGCCCTCTACTGCGCGCTCTACATCCCCGCGATGGTCGGCGGCGCGCTCGTCCTGGCCCTGCTCGTCGACTCGGCCATGGCCCGGGCCAGGCGCTTCTTCCAGATCGCCTACTTCCTGCCGCACGCGGTGCCCGGACTGATCGCCTCACTGATCTGGCTCTACCTCTACACACCCGGCCTCAGCCCCGTCACCGACGCCCTCGACGCGTTCGGCGCGCACTGGAACTTCTTCGGCGAGGACGAGGCGATCCTCTCCGTCGTCAACATCTCCGCCTGGCAGTGGACCGGCTACAACATGATCATCTTCTACGCCGGTCTCCAGGCCGTTCCGCGCGAAGTCCTGGAAGCCGCGACCGTCGACGGAGCCGGCGCCCTGCGCACCGCCCTCCAGGTCAAGATCCCCATGATCCGGCCGACCGTCGTCCTGACCCTGCTGTTCACCTGCGTCGGCGCCATCCAGCTCTTCGACGCCCCCAAACTCGTCCAACTGCGCGCCAACACCATGGGCGAGGACTGGTCGCCGACCATGTTCATCTACACCGCGGCCTTCAAGGGCCACGACTACGGCCTGGCCGCCGCGAGCTCCCTCCTGCTCGCCCTCGTCGCCGGCCTGCTGTCCTTCGTCGTCACCAAGCTCGGCAACCGGTGGAAGGCCTCATGAGCATCCAGACAGCCAACCGCGAGGCGCCGACCGCCGCCACCCGGCGCGAGCGGGCCGAACGCCGCACCGCACCACGCCCGCCCGCCCGCCGGAGCCGCACCGGGGGCCTCACCTCCCGCGTCGCGGTGAACTCCGTGCTCGCCGTCGTCGCCGTCTACACGCTGATGCCGCTGACCTGGCTCCTCATCGCCTCCACCAAGAGCTACCGGGACCTGTTCGCCACCAACCCGTTCAGCCTCGGCGACTTCCACTTCCTGGCCAACCTGAACGCCCTCCTCGAATACAACGACGGTGTCTTCGTCCGCTGGCTGCTCAACAGCCTCCTGTACACCGTCGTCGCCTCCGGTCTCTCCACCCTCATCTCCGTCGCCTGCGGCTACGCCTTCGACAAGTACGCCTTCCGCGGCCGGGAGAAGTGGTTCGGGGTCGTCCTCGTCGGCGTCCTCATCCCCTCGACCGTCGTCCAGCTCCCGCTGTACCTGATGGCCTCCGAACTGGGCCTCGTCAACACCTACTGGGCCGTCCTGATCCCCAGCCTCGTCAACCCCTTCGGCGTCTACCTCGCCCGCGTCTTCTCCGAGGGGTACGTGCCCGACGAGGTCCTCGAAGCGGCCCGGGTCGACGGAGCCGGGGAGGTGCAGACCTTCGTGAAGGTCGCCCTGCCGATGCTCGCGCCCGGCTTCGTGACCATCTTCCTGTTCTCCTTCACCGCGAGCTGGAACAACTTCTACGGCGCGCTCATGATGCTCAACGACGACCGGCTCTACCCGGTCAACCTGGGCCTCTTCATGTGGAACCAGAACGTCTACCAGCAGCCCGAGCTCTACCCGCTGGTCATCATCGGCTCCCTCGTAGCCGTCGTCCCCCTGATCGTCGCCTTCCTCTGCCTCCAGCGCTTCTGGCGCTCGGGCCTGACCGCAGGAGCCGTCAAGTGAGCCACCCCGCACCGCACCGGCGGGCCCGCCCCCGGACCGTCCTGGCGATGAGCGGCGAGACCCGTGCGGCGGTCCTGGCCCCCGCGGCCCTGGACCGGCTCGCCCGCGTCGCCGACCTCGTCCCCGGCCTCCTCGTCACCGACTTCGGCGCCGACGACCCCGCCCAGCGCACCGGGCTCCACCAGGCGGAGGTGCTGTTCACCGGCTGGGGCTGCCCGCCCCTGGATCCGGCGGCCCTGAGCGCGATGCCCCGGCTGCGCGCCGTGATCCACGCCGCCGGCTCCGTCAAGCACCACATCACCCAGGACGTCTGGGACCGCGGCATCGCCGTCAGCACCGCCGCCACGGCCAACGCCGTCCCGGTCGCCGAGTACACGGTCGCGGCCATCCTCTTCGCCAACAAGAACATCCTGGAGAGCGCCCGCCTCTACCGTCGGTCGCGCTCCCGCGTGAACCTCCTCGAACGCTTCCCCGGCATCGGCAACTACCGCCGGACCGTGGGCATCGTGGGCGCCTCCCGCATCGGCCGCCGCGTCGTCGAACTGCTGCGCCCCTACGATCTGCGCGTCCTGGTCCACGACCCGTACCTCGACGCGGCGGCGGCCCGGGCCCTCGGCGTGGAGCGCGCCGGGCTCGACGCCCTGGCGGCCGAGAGCGATGTCGTCACCATCCACGCCCCCGAACTCCCGGGAACCCGCCACCTGTTCGACGCCCCGCGTCTCGCGTTGATGCAGGACGGAGCAACCCTCGTCAACACCGCACGCGGCTCCCTGGTCGACACCGACGCGCTGGTGAAGGAACTGGCCACCGGCCGCCTGAACGCGGTCCTCGACCACACGGAACCGGAAGTCCTGCCCGCCGACTCGCCCCTCTACGACCTGCCGAACGTGCTGCTCACCCCGCACATCGCCGGCTCGCAGGGCGGCGAACTCCACCGGCTCGCGGACGCCGCCGTCGACGAGCTCGAACGGTACGCGCACGGCCTGCCGTTCGCCCACGCGGTGGACCCCCGCACCCTGCACCAGCAGGCCTGAACCCGTTCCCGTACCCACGCCGTACCTCTCCGGGAGAGCTGCCATGACCCGTGCCCGCCGCGTGCTCGTCGTCGGCATCGACGGAGTGCGCCTCGACACCCTGCACCGTGTCCCCACCCCGCACCTCGACGCGGTGGCCGATGCCGGCTTCCTGGCCCCGGTGACGGTGGGGGAGGACACGCCCACCATGTCGGGGCCGTGCTGGGCGACCGTCGTCACCGGTGTGCGCGTCACCAAGCACGCCGTGTGGAGCAACGACTTCAGCGGCCACCGTCTCGGCGTCTTCCCGGACTTCGCCACCCGCCTGGCCCGCCAGGACGGCCGCCGCACCTATGTCGCGGCGGCCTGGGAGCCGCTGGTCACCGTCGCCGACGGCGGCCCGATGTTCCGCCGGCCCACCCGGCTCGCCCACCACGCTCCGGCCGCCGACACCCCCGCCGCCTGGGAGGATGCCGACGCCTCGACCGTGCGCGACGCGGTGGCCGTCCTCACCCACGAGGATCCCGAGGCGTCCTTCGTCTACCTCGGCGCCCCCGACGAGACGGCCCACCACCTGGGCTGCGGCGACGCCTACGAGGCATCGGTCGAGGCGGCCGACCGCCGCCTGGGCGCCCTTCTCGCCGCCCTGCGCTCCCGGCCCTCGTACGAGGACGAGGCCTGGACCGTCCTCGTCGTCACCGACCACGGGCACCGGGACGAGGGCGGCCACGGCGGTGACAGCCCGGCCGAACGCACCGCGTGGCTCGCCTGCGCGGGCCCCGACGTCACCGCCGGAGCCCGCCCCGCCCGCCCGGTCCGGCACGAGGACGTCGCTGCCCAGGTGTACGCGGCCCTGGACCGCACGCCCGACTCGCACTGGACGCTGGACGGCCGTCAGGTGCCCACCGTGCCGCGCGGTGTGCTCCTGGACATGGACGGCACGCTCGTCGACACCGAGCCGCTCTGGCTGGAGGCGTCGCGCACAGTCGCGGCGGCCCACGGCCACACCCTCACCGAGGAGGACGGGGCCGCGGTCCTCGGCCGCACCTGCGCCGACACCGCCGTCCGCCTCGTACAGCTGTGCCGGGAGCCCACCACGGTCGCCGCGCTGGAAACCGAGCTGGAGGACACCTTCCTCGCCGCGGTCGAAGCGGGCGTGCGGCTGCGGCCCGGGGCTCGCGCCCTGCTGGACCGGCTGGAACGGGAGGGCCTGCCCGCGGCTCTGGTGTCGGCCTCGCCGCGCCGGGTGGTGGACACGGTCCTGCGCACCCTGGGCGGCGAGGCGTTCCGTACGACGGTGGCGGACGGCGAGAGCGACCGCTCCAAGCCCTTCCCGGACCCCTATGTGAAGGCGGCCGCGCGTCTGGGGCTGCCGCCCGAGGCCTGCCTGGCGGTCGAGGACAGCCCCACCGGAGTGGCCGCCGCCGAGGCGGCGGGCTGCCGGGTGCTGGCCGTGCCCTCGTCGACGCCGGTCGCACCGGCCCCGGGACGGCGGGTACGGGCGGATCTCACGGCTCTGCTGAGGGAATGGGGGCCGGGGGAGCCGGCCTGACGTGACGCCACGAAGACGCCGGGGGCCGACGGGCGCGCTGCCCGCCGGCCCCCGGCGTCTTCGTCTTCACGCGGCGTGCGCGCGCCCCGAGGGCAGCACCGCGATCATCCGGGTCACCGTGCGGGCCATCGCGTCCCGGCCGTCCGCCAGATAGCGGCGCGGGTCCACGCCCCGGTCGTCCCGGGCCAGCCGCTCCCGTATCGCGCCGGTCATCGCGATGTTGAGCGCGGTGCCGATGTTGACCTTCCGGATCCCGCCCGCCACGGCGAGGGCCAGCTCCTCGTCGGAGGCCCCTGACGAACCGTGCAGCACCAGCGGGACCGGCACGGCCTCCCGCAGCCCGCTCAGCAGAGCGTGGTCGATGACCGCGTCCCGCGAGGTCATGGCGTGCGAGGTGCCGACCGCCACGGCCAGCGCGTCGACCCCGGTGGCCGCGACGAACGACCGCGCTTCGCCCGGATCCGTACGGGCCCCGGGCGCATGGGCGTCGAGAGCCGGCTCCCCGTTCTTCCCGCCGACCTGACCGAGCTCCGCCTCCAGCCACAGCCCCCGCTCGTGGGCCCAGACGACGGCGGCGCGGGTGGTCGCCAGGTTCTCCGCGTACGACAGCCGGGCGGCGTCGAACATCGCCGAACTGAAACCGCAGTCCGCCGCCCGGTGCAGCAACTCGGTGGACTGCACATGATCGAGGTGCAGGGAGACGGGTACGGCCGCCTGGTCGGCGATCTCGGCCGCGGCGCGCGCGAGCGGCCGAGGCCGGCCCCGGTGGTAGGCGACCGCGTTCTCACTGATCTGCAGGATCACCGGCGACCCCGCGGCCTCCGCGCCCTCGGCGATGGCTTCCGCGTGTTCCAGGGTGATGACGTTGAACGCGGCGACCGCACCGTGCTGTGCGGCGGCCTCGGCGATCAGATCGCCGGTGGCGGCGATGGGCATGGCGACTCCGGAATGAGGGACCGGCGGACGGGGGAAGGGAGCGGCCCGGGCCGTCAGGCCGTGCTGCTGAGGATGACCGAGCGGGTGAGGTGGCGCGGTCGGTCCGGGTCGAGACCGCGCGCGTTCGCGATGGCCAGCGCCAGCCGCTGCACCCGCACCAGCTCCGCCAGCGGGTCGAGGCCGCCGGCCACCCATCGGGCGCCGGTCGCGTGTACCTCGTCCATCAGTCCGGACGGGGCCTCGCCGAGCATCCAGGTCGCGGTGGAGCGGGTGGAGATGCTGATCGGGCCGTGCCGGTACTCCATCGCCGGGTACGCCTCGGTCCAGGCGAGCGCGGCCTCGCGCATCTTCAGCGCCGCCTCGTTGGCCAGCCCCACGCTCCACCCCTGCCCGAGGAAGGTGAACTGGCTGCACTCCACCAGTCCGGCGGGCAGCGGCTCGGCCAGCGCGACCTGGGCGTCCTCGACGACCGCATCGCTGTGCAGCCCCAGATGGGCGCGGAGGAGGGTCAGCGCCGAGGTCGCGAAACGGGTCTGCACGACGGACTTCTCGTCGGCGAACTGGAGCACGATCGTGTCGTCGGCCATCGCCGCCATCGGGGTGTCGGGGTCGCCGATGACCACCGTGCGGCGGGTCGTTCCACCGATCTGCCCGAGGAGCGCGAGCACTTCCGTCGTGGTGCCGGAGCGGCTCAGCGCCACGACCCGGTCGTAGGGCCGGCCGGCCGGGAACTCGGATGCGGCGAAGGCGTCGGTCTCGCCCTGGCCGCTGCCCTCCCGCAGAGCCGCGTAGGCCTGGGCCATGAAGTACGAGGTCCCGCAGCCGACCACGGCGATGCGCTCGCCGGCCGCCGGAAGGCGGTGGGCCAGACCGTCCGCCATGCCGGCGGCCACCTGCCAGCAGTCGGGCTGGCTGGCCAGCTCCTGAGCCACGTGCGTCATCTGTGCTCCCTGTTCGTGGTTCCCGGCGATCGATGCTCGAAGCTGCATATTAGGCGAGCGTTTCAAGCAATATCAAGCAGATGGGTGCCGGATGCGTACGCCTGGCACGGCGTGCCCCGCTCCGGTCGGCGGGACGACGGCCGCAGCGGGGCACCGCTTCGCGGAAGCGCATTCCGTGCCGCGCCGATGGGTAGGGTGGCTGCGCTTCGCGAGACCTGTGGAGTGATCGAGGCAGGGCGACGGAGCGATGGGTTCGCCGACGGGAAAGGTCGCGTTGGTCACGTGCGTCGGCCGCGGCATCGGTCGGGCGACTGCCCGACGGCTCGCGCGCGACGGGGCCTTGGTCGCCGTTCCTTGCGGTGCGCGGGAGGGCGTGGCGCAGGATGCGGTCGGAGAAATCACGACATCTGGCGGACAGGCTTTCGCGGTGGGTCTCCGCTCGGCGTTCAGGGAGACGCCGAAGCCCTGTACGAGGCGTTCCGCGCGGACACCGGACTGAACGCACGGCAACGTGAGGCGCCCGAGGCCGCGGCTGCTCTCGCCGCGCACTCCGTGTTCGGCCGCATGGGCCGGCCGGCATCGCCGACGTCGTGGCCTTCCTCGCCTCGGAGGACGCGCGCCGGGTCACCGGCCAGAGCATCGACGCCACGGGCGGCACCGGGATCTGAGCGGTCCAAGCGTGCGGCGCCGGGGCGGATCAAACCGCCCGGCGCGGCACGCCTCCCGCGCGGCGCAGCTCCATCGCCCCGCGCACCTCGCTCACGCGCCCGTGAGCAGCGACTCCCACGCGGTCGCGGTGTCCGGGTGACGGGCCGCCAGCGCGGCGCCGGCCGAACCCGCCGGGCCCGCGCCGGGCTCGGCCCACGTGCCGTCGCAGCCCAGCAGCTCCGCGACCGCGTCGAGCGCCCCCGGGTGGGCGAAGAGCAGCGCGGCACCACGGCTCCGGCCTCCGGCCGCCTGGGTACGGCCGACCGCCGACCCATCGGCTTCCGCCATCTCGCGCCACGGCGGCACCCACGCGTCCAGCGCCGCGAGCCGGGCCGGGAAGATCCGCCCCGCCTCACGGATCAACAGCGGGGCCAGGTCCGCCGCTCCGGCGCGCAGCGTCGTGACCAGGGTCGGCAGCCACGGCAGCAGAACCGGGTCCGGCAGTCGCCCGAACGCGTTCGACACCGCCTCCACCACCACGTCCGCCAGCCCCGGCACCGGCACCAACGCGTGCACGAAACCGCTCAGATAGCGCGGATAGGCGGGCACCACCATCGGGTTGGCCAGCAGTTCGTCGCAGCGCTCCCGCAGCTCCGCCCGGGACAGAGCGCCGAGCTGCACCTGCGCCGCCCACAGGAGCGCCGTCCGCTCCGGGTCCGTGGGGCGGGACTGGGCGACGGCCAGCTCCAGCTGCGCCCGGTCGCAGCCCAGGGACAGAGCCAGACCCTCCATGCTGAACAGGAAGCCCAGCATCGCCGCCACCTGGCCCGCCGTCGCGTCCTCGTCCGTGAACGCCGTCGGCAGCAAGGTGCAGTAGTGCGCGTAGCCCGCTTTGACGAACGACTCCACCCACGCCGGCAGGACCGGCTCGCCGGTCCGGTAGTACGCCAGCAGCCCCCGTATCCGGCGCAGCACCTCCGGGGCCCCGTCGACGGTGCGCTCGCCGATGAGGACCTCCAGGGCGCGGGCGCCCAGCTCATCGCCGAGACGGCGGCCGCGGAGGTACAGCGTCGCGTCCTCGACGGCGGCGAGGACGGCCGCCGTCGTCGCCCGGGGCCCGTACGCGTCGCGGCGCAGCCGCTGTTCGAGGACCTGCTCGATGCTCACGCCCTCGTAACCGAGCTCGATGAGCGCCCGCTGATGGGTGCCCAGCGCCAGGTCCCACGACTCCTGGATCGAACGCTCGCCGAGCTTCCGCTCACCCATGATCGGCCGGGCCGCGCCGTGCGGCATCAGCCGGCGGAGCATCCACAGCACGTCCGAGCACGCCTCCAGCTCCGGGCGGGAGTTCATGTCCAGCAGGGCGCGCCGCACGCCACGCTGCTGGAGCTTCAACTCCAGGGGTGCGAGCCGGTCGTGCACATCGCGGGCCAGCGGCGGCAGCGCGTCGTAGCCGACCCGGCCGATCCGGTCGCCGCCCATCATGATCTCGACGAGACGCCGCACGTCCCGGCGGCCCGGCACCGAGTCCTTCTCGATGCAGGTGATCGCCGCGTCCTGGAAGTCGTACGGGGTGGGCTTGGCCCGGTCCCGCATCCCGGCGAGCAGGATCGACGTCTCGAACACCGCGATGGCGTCGGCGGTGGACGCCAGATATCCACTGCGCCGTGCCGCGCGCACGATCTCCACCGACCAGCCCAGCAGCTCGGCCTCGTCCAGCGTGTCGAGGACCGGCGGCCGTCGCAGAAAGCCGGTGAGCCGGTCCGTGGCGATGTCCTGCGGGGGAGCGGGGGCGGCGGGGAGAGCCGGGGCGGCCTTCCTCGACGCCCCCGGCTTCCTCGCACCGTCCTGGCCCGCCAGCCGGTACGGCCGCACCCGGGTGCGCTTGAGGTTCTTCGCCCACTGCGTCGCGGCGATCGACACCGACCCGGAAGCCAGCCCGAACTGCGCCTCGATCGCCGCATGGCTGGACGGGATCAGCCCGTGCTGCCAGGTGGTGGCGGAGCGCGGGGAGATCGGATACGACCCGCTGCCCGCCACCCCGAACTCCTCGACCCGGCTGGCCGCGTGGAAGGCGCCGCACACATACAGGCAGTCCTGCGGGTCCGCTCCGCTCGACGCCAGGTGCTCGCGCATCCGGGTCCACATGTACCGCTCACGTTCCTCGTCCACCCGGACCCGGTCCCCGTCGCCGGGAGCGAGTCGCCGGAACAGGCTCCCGACGAGGAACATCGCCTGGCGGTAGGCGTCGTGGTCGCTGTCGCCGAGCGGCACCTCGATGTACTGGTGCCACCACTCCGACCAGTGCCGGACTTTGCCGTGGCGCAGCAGATGCTCCTCCAGCTCCGCGAAGCGGGGCCGCAGGTCGCCGATGTCCACGCCGACCGCCTCACCGTGCAGCGCCGCCCCGGGCTCCGGCGCCCCGTCCGCGGGACCGGACGGCTCCTTGGGAGTGCGCCCGCCGTGGCGGCTGTCCCACTGGAAGACGTGGTCCGATGACCGGTCGACGAGGACCAGCTCGACGCCCGGGGTGTCCAGCGCGTACGCGATGGCCTGATACTCGGCGGACGCCTCGGTGATCGGGGCGACGACCGACAACGGGGCCCACTCGGCGGGGAACCCGTCCACATCGCTCGCGAAGGCCTGGACCGCCACCGGCAGGCGGCAGTTGCGCAGCTCGTCGAGGAGCGGCGCCATGTCCTCGCACAGCTCCAGATACACCACCTTGGGCTGCTTCTCGCGCAGCCGGCGGGCCATGGCGAGGGCGGAGGCGGGGGAGTGGTGGCAGACCGGGAAGATCTCCAGCGGCTCGCGCACCGCCCGGTCGACGTCGTCGACCATGCCGAGGAGGATGCCCTCCAGGGCGTCGGGCCCGCCGGCGAAGGCTGCGGCGGCCTCGTGCAGCTGCCCGCGCAGCGCGGAGAACGACGTCTCCCCGGGGCCGTTCGTGGGGTACCCGCTCATGACAGCGTGGCGATCGTGTCGCGGCCGCCGTCCAGGAACTCCGGCCAGGAGCCGCCCTCCTGCTTGCTGCGCGGCTCGACGACACCGTGCAGGTACTTGTTGAAGATGGCCAGGTCCTCCGGGTCCCGCCGGGCGAGGGAGCCGACGAGCGAGGAGGCGAGGGTCCGGGCCGTCAGTGTGCGCTCGCCGAAGAAATTGCTGTGCAGGACGGCGTCCTCCAGCACACCGATCTGCTCCGCCGTCGACAGGGCGGACTCCAGCTTCTCGTCGTCGCTGCCCGCCGCCGCGGCCGAGGTCCGCAGATCGGCGAAGCTCTGGAGCAGGATGTCGAGGAGCGTCGGCGGCACGTCCAGGTCGATGGCGTGCCGGCGCAGCAGTTCCTCGGTGCGGAAGCGGACGATCTCCGCCTCGCTCTTCTTGTTCGTCACGACCGGGATGCGGACGAAGTTGAAGCGGCGCTTCAGCGCGGACGAGAGGTCGTTGACGCCCCGGTCACGGCTGTTGGCGGTCGCGATGATCGAGAAGCCGGGCTTGGCGAAGACGATGTTGTCGCCGGCGTCCGTGCCGTCGCTCCGCAGCTCGGGGACGGAGATGTACTTCTCCGAAAGGATCGAGATCAGCGCGTCCTGGACGTCGCTGGTGGAACGGGTGAGTTCCTCGAAGCGGCCGATGGCGCCCGTCTCCATCGCGGTCATGATCGGCGACGGGATCATCGAATCGCGCGACTGTCCCTCGGCGATGACCCTGGACACGTTCCACGCGTACTTGATGTGGTCCTCGGTCGTGCCCGCCGTCCCCTGCACCACCAGCGTGGAGTTGCGGGAGATCGCGGCGGAGAGCAGCTCGGCCAGCCAGCTCTTGCCGGTGCCGGGGTCTCCTATCAGCAGCAGACCCCGGTCGGAGGCGAGGGTGACGATCGACCGCTCCACGAGGCTCCGGTCGCCGAACCACTTCTGTGAGATCTCCCGGTCCAGGCCGTCGGCGCGCTCGGACCCCAGGATGAAGAGCCGGACCATCTTCGGGGACAGCCGCCAGGAGAACGGCTTGGGGCTGTCGTCGACCGACTCCAGCCAGTCGAGCTCCTCCGCGTACTTGGTCTCTGCAGGGGCGCGCAACACGTCGGACATGAGTAGGCCTTTCTGAGCAGCCAGGAAAAGTCGGGTGAGCAGCGGGAAGGAGGGGAAGCCCGGGAGCCGGGAAAACCGGGTCCGCGGGACCTCAGGTGAGGAACGTCTTGAGTTCGTGCACGAGCTTGCCGATGTGCCCGGAGACCACGGGCGTGCCCAGGGCCTTGAACCGCTCCCGGAACCACGGGTTGACCTCCTGCCGCCCGGAGCTGGTCACCGAGCCGACGGGGATGAACTTCACCCCGGAGCGGTGCACGGCCTCGATGCCCTCGAACAGCGGCTGGGAGCGGTCGAACTCGTAGAAGTCGGAGATCCACACCATGACGGTGTTCTTCGGCTCGGCTATCTTCGGGCGGGCCATCGCCATGGCGACCGGGCCGTCGTTCCCACCGCCGAGATTCGTGCGCAGCAGCACGTCGAACGGGTCGTGTACCCACGGCGTGAGATCGATCGAGCGCGTGTCGTAGGCGATGAGATGGACGTCCACCTTCGGCAGTCCGGCGAAGATGGACGCCAGGATGGTGCAGTTCACCATCGAGTCGACCATGGAACCGGACTGGTCCACCACGACGATCAGCCGCTGCGGCGTCGTCCGGCGCACGGTGTGCCGGTAGTAGAGGCGGTCCACGTAGAGCCGTTCCTCTTCCGGACTCCAGTTGGTGAGGTTCTTCCAGATCGTGCGGTCCAGGTCGAGGTTGCGGAAGACGCGCTTGGGCGGCACCGATCGGTCCAGCTCGCCGACGGTGGCCTTTTCCACCTGCGTACGCAGCACCTCGGCCACCTCGTCGACGTAACGGCTGATGAGCGACTTGGCGTTGGCGAGGGCCACCCCCGACAGGTTGCCCTTGTCGCGCAGCAACTGTTCGATCAGCGACATGCTGGGCGTCAGCCGCGCGGCCAGCGCCGGATCGGCCAGCACCTCCCGCAGTCGCATGCGCCCCACGAGATCGCCCTCGATCGCCGCCAGCTCGGGCCCGAGGCCGCCGGCGTCCAGGCCCGCGCCCGCCGCCCGCCCGCCGAGCAGCTCGCCCGGCGGACAGCCGAGCGCACGCTCCAGCCAGCCGGTGTCGGACTGCCAGCGCGCCAACTGCTCGGCGGTCACCGCGCTCGAACCGGTCGCGAAGACATTGAGCAGCACCTTCGACACCAGCGCGGCACGCCGCACTTCCGCCGCCCGGTCACGGGAGCCGTCCGCATCGTCGTCCGGCGTCATCAGCCCGTCGAGCTCGGCGGCCAGCTCCGGGTGGCGCTGCACGACCGAGTCGACCGAGGTCCCGGGGTCCAGCAGCGCGGACGGCAGCCCGATGTCCTCGACCACCCCCAGGCTCGCCGACTCCAGCGCGGGCTGCTCCTCACCGTCGAAGAGGCGGGCCAGGAGCCTCCAGTACAGGACCTGGCGGCGGTTCTCGTACGGGTCGGGCCCGGCCGGGGACGGGACGTCAGAGCCCGGCGACCGCCGGGTGCGATCCTCGGTCATTTCCGCAACAGCCTTCCGGCGCGCTCGCGCAGCACGGCCACGGCGTCGGTGGCGGCCTTCTCCGCCCGGACACCGGCCTTGTCGGTGGTGCCGCCCGCCCACGCCCCGGCGTGCACGGCGACGGTCTTCTTCCGCACGGTCGACTCGACCGCGAGCGGCTGGAGGAGGAACTCCCCGGCATCCCAGCGCAGCAGCCCGACGCAGGAGTGGGAGGCGGCGACAGCCTCGGGCGTCAGCGGGCCGGCGGCGGGGATCCGGTCGGTGTCGACGGCCAGGAGCCGCCCGGCGAGATCGAACGCGAGGTGGTCCTCCTCGCGGTGCGGGGTGTACCCCTCCAACAGCACCGGCACGGCGATCCGCACCGGATGCCGGTCCAGCGGCGCGACACGGGCGGCCGTCGCGACGGAGAGCATCACGCGCGCCGTCGCGAAGGCGTCGGCGGGCTCACCCGCGCGGGCCCGCTCGTCGTCCCAGAGCAGATCCCCCTCGACGGTCACCGGCATGGCGTACAGCTCCATCGACCGGCCCTCGCTCACGGCGCCGAGCAAGGACATGTGGGGACGCAGCAACTGCCACAGGCCCGCCCCGACGACCGTGTCCGGCTTGGGCGCCGACACCCCGGCGCGCACCAGACGGGGCGCGCCCCCGTCCGCCGGCTCGAACACGGCGTGGACCTGGGCCTGTACGGCCGTCGCGTGCTCCTGTACATCGACCCCCAGTGGCAGCAGACGACCGGTCACCGCCTCGGCGGGCCGCTCCCCGGCGGACCCCGGCACCGTCAACAGCAGGGCACGCGACCACAGATCACCCCAGCGGCGCACGGGCACGCGCTCCAGCGTCGCCCCCGGGCACGACGCGGCGAGCTCGGCGGCGAACCCGTCGAGCAGCGTCGCCCGACGCCGCAGTCCCGGATCGGGCAGCATCGCGGAGACCACCGGCGCGGCCCCGGCGACCAGCTCGTGGTCGATGCCCCGCCAGCCGCTGCGCGCGAGGTCGCACAGCCAGCTGCGGGCCGCCGCGAGGAGGTTGGCCCCCTGCTCGGGCGCGGCGGGAGCGAGGGAGGAACCGGCCGGCTCCTCCCCGACGGGCCGCCCTACGGCCTCCTCTATCCGCTGCGTCAAGGCGTCGTGCACGGAACCGAGCAGCGCGCCACGGGCGGCGGCCAGCGCCACGAAGTCGTCCTCCCCGGCGGCCCCGGCGGTCGCCCGGCCGGCCGCCTCCGCGACCC
>NTHE01000042.1 GCA_002551355.1 Streptomyces sp. man185
CTGCGCGAGCACGAACCCGACTTCGTCCTGCTCGACGGCACCCTCGCCGAATGCGACAGGGTCGGCGACGGCCGGGCCGACTACTCCCACAAACACCGGTGCCATGGTGTGAACGTGCAGGACGTCACCGACCCCGGCGGCCGGCTGCTGTGGCTCTCGCCCGCCCTGCCGGGCCGCGCCCATGACCTGACCGCGGCCCGCACCCACCGGATCATCCGGATCTGCGAGCGCCAGGGCGTTCCCATCCTGGCCGATCTCGCCTACCAGGGCGCCGGCCCGTCGCTGACCACCGGCATCAAAGCAGGCCCCTGCAGGAACTCACTCCCACCGAAATGACCCTCAATCAAGCACTGGCCGCAGCGCGAGCGCCTGTCGAACGCGGCGTCGCTCGGCTGAAGTCCTGGCGAATCTTCCGCAGGTCCCGATGCAGCCCCAACCGCATGACGTCCATCGCCAAGGCCATCCTCACACTGGAGCGGCAACGCTGAAGAAGCTCAGTGAACGGGGCTATCCAGGACGGCTGCGATGCCGTAAGCACACCAGTCACAACTGGATCATCCCAGTTGCCGCTGCCGCCCCATGCCCTCGATTCTGCGTGAGGGGGTTCGTCCTCTCCGAGATGCGAGGACCTCGGCACCGAACGCCTGGCGCACCGATGAGTTTCCTGCACTGCGGGGGTCCTATTGGCAGCAACGCCACCACAGCAGTACGGCCCCTACGTGAACTGGAGAGACAAACATGGCAACAGCGCGAGAGCAGTCAACCTCGTCGTCTACGCCAGCCTCGACAGGGGACGCAGCCGTAAAGGATGAAGCGCGCATCCCTGAGCGCCGGAGGTCAACTTCCCGGTGCCAGCGCAGCGTGGAGCCGTCCTGCCAGTTCAGGACAGGTGCCGGATCGACAGGGCCGCTCTCATGAGGGTGCACGGCCCGACCCTACCGAGCCGCACCCGCAGAAACCCTCGGTATACGACCAGCCCCTCGCACATCTGACCCACGACGCCTCAACGCCCCCTCACGAAGTGCGGCTGGAGTATTAGAGGGCCCACTGTCAAAATGTGATCGCCCTTGGTAGCGATCTTCTCCAGCTTCTCAGCCCGGCCCGCGCGTTGGAAATGCTGGGCAGCCAGATCCAGTTCGCCACTGTCGCGATAGAGGTCCCCGTGGAACGTGAGGGACTCGGACTCGCTTGCCCAATTGCCCGTAACCACTGTGCCGGTGAGCCCGGGCGGACAGAGCGGCTTCGACAGGCTTGCCTGCGACCACAGCCGACAGGGCCTGCTCCCTCGGAGAACGGACCCGGCTAAGAAGCCGGCCGCGGCCGGTGGTCGCAGAGCTTGAGCCAGCCTATGTTCGTCGTCGATGTCCGTTGTAAGCGGACCGTACTGGACGTTCACGGCCCGTACGGCATACAGCCAGTCGGCGGCGTCCTCGGGGAGTCCAGCGTTGATGGACTCGTGCACCGCGTCTCGCCAGCACTCCACTGCCGATTCGGCGCGCCCTTCAAGAGCGCAACGGCGTGCCTCTCGTGCAATAATCAACACCGCGTGAAAACACGGGACTTGGTGGTACCGGGCCAGCTTCCTGAACGCAATGCGCTCAGCATCGTCGTACTCGGCGCGCACCAGACGCAGGCGCATGACGGCATCCTCGTGAAGCGTCTGCCAACAGGCCGCGCTGTGCGGGGCGATCGCTGCAAGCTAAGACGTACCCGCCGCAGGATCCGCCGAGGCCGCGCCGCGTCCCGAGCGGCGGCCAGCACACGCTTCGATTGTCAGTGGGTCGTGTGAGGCTGTCCGAGACCCACCGTACGAATCTCCGGAGTTCAGGTATGACGACCCCTTCGCCCATGACGGTCGCGGAATGGCGCGCGTTCCTCAGCGACTACAACGTCAGGCACATCAGCTCGGACGAGGTCCGTGAGGCCATCGAAGAGCATCGGCAGGTCATCAGCAAGGAGCGGCTGGAGGCCGGGTGGGCCGGTGCCGAACCGGCGGGCGAGCAAGCGATCGTGGCCGCCGAGGAGCGGCTCGGGGTGAGGTTTCCTCCCTCGTACCGAAACTTCCTCCAGGTCAGCGACGGCTGGGAAGACATCGGGTTTGTCAACCTGTTCCAGGTCGGCGCAATCGGCTGGTTTGCCGACCTCGACGCCGAGCTCTTCGAAGCG
Source organism: Streptomyces sp. man185 (assembly GCA_002551355.1). Taxonomy (GTDB): domain Bacteria; phylum Actinomycetota; class Actinomycetes; order Streptomycetales; family Streptomycetaceae; genus Streptomyces. The sequence continues at coordinate 2,167 of NTHE01000042.1, forward strand.
TGGTCGGACCTCGACAGCTTCGAGGAGCAGCTCACCGTACTCAGGCGATGCCTGCTGGTCGGCGACGACGACGGCGGTAGCGGCTGCTACTGGCTGCTGCACGCCGACAGCATCGGGGATAACGGCGAGTGGACCGCGTATGTGTGGTGGCCCGGCGACGGTGACGACCCCCAGCCTCACCACGACTTCGCCGCCATGGTGCGGGAAGCAGCGCGCCCATAGTGACCTGAGTCAGAGATTCGGTGGCAGTAGGCGGCGACTTTGTCGGGGATTTCGTCGGCCGTCTTGGTCCAGATGAAGGGCCTGGGTTGGTCGTTCCAGTCGGCCAGCCAGGCCCGGACGTCGCGTTCGAGGGCCCTGGACGGAGCGGTGTACTCCGCGCTTGAGTTTCTTCTGTGTGACCCGGCGGACTGTCAGTGCCCGCGCATAGCCTGCCGACATGCCCTCGAATACTGGTGAGCTCCGCCACGTCGTGCTCGGCTCGATCTTCAAGCCCGAGGTTCCACTGGGGTCGGCCCGAAGCACCCCCCATCACCGTCGCTCTGTTCACGGACAGCCCGATCCTGCCGCTCGGTGCGGCAGTAAACGACGTGGACTCTCTCACCATCTGGCTCGACAGGGGCCCCGAGGACGAGGCTGACATCAAGTCCGAGCAGGGGGCCTTCAACATCCATGATCGTCACGTACTGAGTATGACGGTCTGCTCCGCTCGGCCCTCCGGCCGCCGCCAATAGCGGGGCAGCCCCTAGTGACCTGAGTCAGAGGTTTGGCGCCAGTTGGTTAGGAGTCGTCCGGGGCCGAAGATTCCGCCGTTGTCACTGACCGATGCTCAACGGGCCGTGCTGGAGGGCTGGGTGCGTCGGCGGACGACCGCGCAGGCGCTGGCTCAGCGGTCACGGATCGTGCTGGAGTGCGCGGACGGCCACTCGATCATGGAGGTGTCCCGTCGGCTGCGGGTTGCGCCGGACACCGTCCGCACCTGGCGGCGGCGCTTCCTGGAGAACGGCTTGGACGGCTTGTGCGACGAGCCCAGGCCGGGTGTTCCGCGGAAGATTACCGACGCGGATGTGGAACGAGTGATCGTCAGAACGCTCGAGGAGACACCGAAAGACGCGACGCACTGGTCGACGCGCTCGGTGGCAGCCGCGACGGGCATGTCGCAGTCGACGGTGTCCAGGATCTGGCGGGCGTTCGCTCTGGCCCCGCACCGCTCACAGACCTTCAAGCTCTCCACCGATCCGTTCGTCATCGACAAGGTCCGCGATGTCGTCGGCCTCTGTCTCGACCCGCCGGAGAAGGCTCTGGTTCTCTGCGTGGACGGGAAGTCGCAGATCCAGGCCCTGGACCGGTCCCAGCCGGTCCTGCCGATGATGCCCGGGGTTCCCGAGCGCCGAAGCCACGACTACATCCGCGCCGGCACCACCACTCTCTTCGCCGCCCTGGAAGTCGCGACGGGCAAGGTGATCGGATTGCTCCACCGCCGCCACCGGGCCGTCGAGTTCAAGAAGTTCCTGGCCAAGCCCGACAGGGAAATCCCGACCGGCCTTCAGGTCCACCTGATCCTCGACAACTACGCGACGCACAAGACGCCCGAGATCAAGAAGTGGCTGCCGGCACACCCGCGCTTCCACCTGCACTTCACACCTACCAGCGCGTCGTGGCTGAACCTGGTCGAGCGGTGGTTCGCCGAACTCACACAGAAGAAACTCAAGCGCGGCGTACACCGCTCCGTCCAGGGCTCTCGAACGCGACGTCCGGGCCTGCCTGGCCGACTGGAACGACCAACCCAAGCCCTTCATCTGGACCAAGACGGCCGACGAAATCCCCGACAAAGTCGCCGCCTACTGCCACCGAATCTCTGACTCAGGTCACCGGGAAGACGGGTCGGGCTGAGCAGAGCGGCCACGCGCCAGCTCTTCGCCGATCGGACTGGCTGCGTTCGATCGCGGTGAAGCGGAGCAGCCTGACAGCGCAGATGGGCCGCAGCCTGCGGCTGACCGGGCTCAGTCAGAGAGCCTGTGTGGGGGAAGACGCAGCCGCACGCCTTCTGGCCGATCGTGACAGCGTGGAAGTTCTTCAGCCGGTGGGCTACCCGCTCCGGGATCCAAGCCCTGGCGATTTCCTCTCTCGTAGCGCGTTGGATCGAGGCGTGCTGCGTGGAGATCTGTCGGGCAGCCCCTCGTCTGTGTGCCGGCTCACCGCCTCCAGGCCGTCGGTCGGGCGTCCGCTCCCTGCCGACCAAGATCCGGGCCATACGCGGACCAGCCGCCTGCATCTTGGCCGAATCGTAGCCGTTTCCGCTGGTCAGCAGCCATGCGAGGCGTCTACCACCAGCACTCGAAGAATCTGCGGGTGTCGTACTCGCCGAAGAAGCTGGGCTTCTTCTAGGCACAGCACAAAGGTGCCCGACCACGGGGTTTTCCTGGCAGGCGCCCTTTGCTACTGGTGGAGAACGCCCGCAAGGCCGGTCCGGCGCCGCCTGCTGCGGGGCAGGAGTGCGTCGACGAGGACGACGACGGCTGCCCGACCCGTCAGGACGTCCTGATCGCCGAGGCGGTCACCGTACCGACGGAGGGCCGGGCCCTCGGTGCGCGCTGAGGGCGCGCCTGCCGACCACGAGGGCAGCATGAATGCCGTCCCCGCGGTCCGCGACGTGCGCCTACCGCGCCGAGGGGTCCGCCACGAAGCTCCGCCGAGACCTGAATGCGGACGAACCGGAGCGCGGAGGACAGGGCCGGTCACCAGTAGTGTCGTCGTCCTCCTACCGCGTGCCCCAGAGCTCCGAGAACCCAGAGCACCGCGCCGATGGCCACCAGGATGATTCCGATGGTCCACAGAATGCCAATACCGGCGATCAAGCCGATGATGAGAAGAATGAGGCCGAGGATGATCATGGTGCCTCCGATCCTGCGCACCCCCGTCTCCAGTCTGACGCCGTAGCGACCGGCCCACAACAGGGGCGGTTCGATCCGGCCTCGATCTTGTCATCGCCAACGCGGGGGTCATCCAGGTCGCGCCCGTCGAGGCGGTAGGAGCCCCGGAGTTCGAAGACGCCATGGACACCATGTTCTACGGTGCTCTGCACACCTCTCTGGAAGCGCTGCCCTACCTCAAGGACACCCGCGGCCGCCTCGGCCTCATCGGGTCGGTCGGCGGCCTGCTCGGCGTTCCGCACCTGCTGCCCTACTCGTGCGCCAAGGCCGCGGTCGGGGCACTCGCCGAGGGGCTGCACGCCGAGGCGGCGGCCTCCGGCGTCAGCGTCACCGCCGTCCACCCGGGACTGATGCGGACCGGATCACACCGGCAGGCCGAGTTCGGCGGCAACACGGATGCCGAGTTCGGCTGGTTCAGCACCGCGGCGGGCACCCCACTGCTCTCGATGGACGCCCAGCGGGCCGCCCGCAAGATCGTGGACGCGGTCATCCAGCGACGCTCCCGGCTCGTGCTCACCGCGCCCGCCAAGGCAGCCCAGCTCGCGCACGGCGTGGCACCCGGCCTGACGACCCGGCTCAGCGGCGCCGCCGCCCGGCTCCTGCCGTCCGCACCGAGCCAGGGCCCCCTGCGCCAGGGCGCCGAGGCCCGGGAACCCCGCAACCCGATCGCGAAGCTCGTCCGGGCCCGGGGCAGCACGCGCAACGACCGCGCGATCGCCAAGGCCAATCAACGCGAACCCGGCCCGCGCACCAGCTCATAGGCCGGCGCGGCCGCCTGCCGCCGTCGGCGCGCGACCCCTGTTTCGGAACCGCGCTCGCGGGAACCCGGCTCGCCGTCCCGATCCGATCACCGGCGACCGGGCGGACGGACTGGGGGACCCGCACTGGGCTGACCGGACAGTTTCCGCCGCTCTCGGCACCCACCCACGAGGCTCAGGAGGAGCGAGTGACGACCGACCGGCCCCAGCAGGGGATTCTTCCGCTTTCACCGCGGAGCCCGGAGTTCCGCGCGGGTGAACTGTTCGCGGACTTCGTCGCGGAGGAAGCCGCGAAAGTCCCGTTGCCCGGCCGGGCGACCGCCCGCCGTTTCGCAGCCCTGGCCGGGCTGGGCCGCAGGGACCTGTCGCTGGCCCGGCTCGCCGAGGGCCACCTCGACGCGGCGGCGATCCTGCACGAGATGGAGCGCACGCTGCCCGCCCCGATGGAGCGGTGGGGAGTGTGGGCGGCGCGCCCGCCGGGTCCCTGCGTCACGGCCCGGCCGACAGAACATGGGTGGCGGCTGACCGGCCTCAAGCCGTACTGCTCCGGAGCCCGTTCCTGCTCCCACGCCCTGGTGACCGCCGACGCCGAGGACGGCTACCGACTCTTCGCGGTGGCGCTCGACCACTCCGGGGTCCACCCGGTGGCCGGGACGTGGCCCGCAGTCGGCATGCAGGGCAGTGACACTCTGGACGTGGCCTTCGACGATGTGCCCGCGCGAGCCGTCGGCGACCCGGAGGACTATCTGCGGCGGCCCGGCTTCCTGCACGGCGGGATCGGGGTCGCGGCGTGCTGGCTCGGCGGCGCGCAGGCCGTCGCCGCCGCCCTCTACGACCGCGCCGGGAACGGCCGGATCAACGACCACGCGGCGGCCCACCTGGGCGCGGTCGACCTGCTTCTGCACACCGCGGAGACGATGGTGCGCGGGGCCGGGGACGCCATCGACGCCGATCCCCTCGACGAGCGCGGCGAGGCCGCGCTGCACGGGCTGCGGGTGCGGGCCCTGGTCGAGAAGGTGTGCACCGAGGTGATGGAGCACGTGGGCCGTGCCACGGGGGCGGGACCGCTGTGTCACGACGAACGGCACGCGCGCGCGGTCGCGGACCTGACGGTGTACGTGCGTCAGCACCATGCCGAGTCCAATCTCGCGGAGCTCGGCCGGTTGGTGGCGCGCGACGCCGTGGAGGGAACGCCATGAGCGGGCTTGCGAGGGCGGCAAGGTCCCGGCAGGACGCCGCGGCGCTGATCGACGCGGACGGGACCGACGAGACGGACTGGCTGGCGGCGGGCCTGGAGAGGACGCTCCCGCCGCTGCGGGTTCCCGAGGGGCCGGTCGTGGTGGTGGCCGCGCATCCGGACGACGAGGTACTGGGCTGCGGCGGCACCGTTGCCACCCTCCTGGCGGCGGGCGTGTCGGTGCACACTGTCTGCCTGACCGCCGGTGAGGCCTCGCACGGCACCGATGACGCCGGGCAGATGGCCCTCCTCGCCGAGCGGCGGCGGGCGGAACTCGCCACGGCGCTGCGCGCACTCGGGCCGCTGCCGGACGCGGTGCACGCCGGACTGCCCGACACCGGCCTCGGCAGGCACGAGGAGGAGGCCCGCGCGGTCATCGCCGGGGTTGTGGCGCGTACCGGCGCCGCGCTGTGCCTGGCGCCGTGGGAGGGCGATCTGCACAGCGACCACGAGGCGGCCGGCCGCTCCGCACGGCGGGCGGGCAGCGACCACGGGATCGCCGTGTGGACGTATCCGGTGTGGATGTGGCACTGGGCCCGGCCCGGCGATCCGCGTGTGCCCTGGCACCGGGCGGGCGTGCTGCCGCTGACCGAGGACGCCCTCGACCGCAAGAAGGCAGCGCTGGCCTGCTTCACCAGCCAGCTGGAAGTGCGCGGCCCCGAGCAGGCCCCGGTCCTGCCGCCGCAGGAGCTTGCCCACCACACGCGCGCGTTCGAGACGGTGATGCGATGAACACCCCCGTCAGCTACTTCGAGGGCCAGTACGCCCGAGGCGACGACCCCTGGCACCTCGCCGACCGGTGGTACGACCGGCGCAAGTACGAGCTGACCGTCGCGGCGCTCCCCCGCCCCCGCTACCGCAGGGCGTTCGAACCCGGCTGCTCCATCGGCGTGCTCAGCGAACTCCTCGCCCCGCGCTGCGACGCCCTGCTCTGCGCCGACCGGGCTCGTGCGGCAGTCGGCACGGCCGCGCGCCGACTGGACGGCCTGCCCCAGGTGACGCTCCAGCACATGGCGGTCCCCGAGGAGTGGCCCGTCGGCTCCTTCGACCTGGTGGTCCTGTCGGAGCTGCTGTACTACTTCGACTCCGCCGCCCGTGCCCGGGTGCTGGGGCAGAGCGTCGACAGCCTGAGCGACGGCGGACACCTGATCACCGTTCACTGGAACCACCCGGTCGACGAGCACACCCGCACCGGCCGGGAGATCGCCGGAGAAGTCGACGCCCTGGTGGAACTGCGCCCACTGGCCCGGTACGACGACCCGGACTTCACCCTCACCGTCCACGAACGCGGCACGAGCCCCGGCGCTGCGCTGTCGCCCGCCCGGGCGGAGGGCCTGGCATGAACATCTCTGCCATAGCCGTCGTGGTACCCGCACACAACGAGGCAGAACGTATCGTGGCGTGTGTCCGCAGCATCGGCGCCGCGTCGAAGCGGGTGGCCCCGCTACCCGTGCGAACCGTGGTGGTCGCGGACGCCTGCACCGACACCACGGCGACCCTCGCCTCACGGGAGGGCGCCCACGTCATGAGGATCGGCCACCGCAACGTCGGAGCCGCGCGCGCCGCCGGCGCCCAACGCGCCCTGGCGCTGCTGGGTGCCGCGGAACCGGACATCTGGCTGGCCATGACGGATGCCGACTCGACGGTGCCCTCGCACTGGCTTGCCCGGCAGATCGCATGGGCCCGACGCGGCCACGACGCCGTTCTCGGCACCATCCGGCTCGCCCCGGCCGCGCCCGCCGGGCCCGGGCACGCGCGCGGTCGGCACGACGCCGCCTACTACCGCACCCGGCCGACAGCTCATGTCGGCACACCCTGGGAGCACCCGCACATCCACGGCGCGAACATGGGCGTGTCCGCCAGTGCCTACCGCCGAGTGGGCGGTTTCGCCCCGCTCACCACGAGCGAGGACCGCGACCTCGTGGCTCGGCTCATCGCGGCGGGCCACCACATCGCCCGGACCGACGACCACCCGGTGCATACCGCCGACCGGCTGCACGGCCGCGCCCCGGGCGGTCTGGCCGACCTTCTTGTCTCGCTCGACCACGGGAGGCCCGTGCTCCCCGTGTCGGAAGAACTGGGCTGGGTATCGGACGAACTGCAGAACGACGGCGCGGGCAGCGGGTGACCCACGCAGCGGCCGGGGTGGCATCGTGGTGAACCCTCCCGCATCTGCAGGCCGCGCTGCGCCGTCGACGACCGCCGCTACGACCAGGGCTTCCGCATGCTGGGCCTTCGCCGACAGGGCTGATTACCGCATGTACGAGTGCTTCGCGCCGGCAGCCGGCTCCGCCCCCTCACCGCTTGCCCGGGGGCACGCTCATTGCCAGGAGCGCGGTGTCGTCGTCGAGTCCCTCGCCGAATGAGTCCAGCAGTGCGGTGAGCGACCTGACAACTCCGGGGGCCGAGGTGGGCACGAGGGACCGCACGAAGGCCAGGAGTGCTTCGTCGCCGTAGCGTTCACCCGGGTTCCGGGTACGGGCCTCGGTCAGGCCGTCGGTGTAGAGCAGCAGGGTGTCGCCGGGGCGCAGGTCCAGGGTGGCGGTGGTGAACTGCGCGTCCGGTACGACTCCTACCAGCTGGCCACCCGGGGTGGGCAGGTAGTCGGCGCTGCCGTCGGCCCGGAGCAGCACAGCGGGAGGGTGGCCACCGCCGGCCAGGACGACGTGGAATCCGGCGTCGTTCTCCTTGGGTGTGAGCAAGCCGAAGATCACGGTGCAGAAGAACGGTTCGTCCTCCTGGGCCTGCTGGTCGAGCGCGCTGTTGAGGTTGGCCAGCACTCTGACCGGTTCGGGATCGGAGACCGCCGCGGCTCTCAGGGTGTACCGCGCCAATGATGTCACCACGGCTGCGTCCGCGCCCTTGCCGCGCACGTCTCCCATGAAGAACCCCCAGGTTCCGGCGGCGAGCGGGAACAGGTCGTAGAAGTCCCCGCCCACCTCGTCGGAGGATGCGAAGTGGTAGTGCGCGGAGGTCTCCATGCCCGGAACCGGTTCGATGGCCGGCGGGATCAAGGTGCGCTGCAGGGTGGTGGCGAGGCGTTGCAAACGTTCGCGGTCGGCCTCGGCATCCTGCCGGGCCCGCAGGAGTTCACGCTCGTAGGTACGCCTGTCCCGGGCGTCCAAGAGGGTGGTACGGATCAGCAGCGGTTCGCCGTCTTCGTCCCGCTTGACGGTGGAGGTGACCAGAACGGGCAGCCGGGTGCCGTCCGCGGCCCTGAGTTCCAGGGCGACGCCGTTGACCTCTCCCTGCATCCGCAGGAGTGGTGCGAAGTGAGTCTCGTGGTACAGCCTGCCGCCGATGGTCAGCAGGTCGGAGAAGTGCCGGTGGCCCACCAGGTCCTCGCGACGGTGGCCGAGCCATTTCAGGAGCGTTCCGTTGACTTTGGCGATCCGCCCGTCCAGCAGTGTGGAGAGGTAGCCGCACGGGGCGTTCTCGTACAGGTCCTCCGCACTGTCCTCCAGCAGAGCGGAGAGCACCGGGTAGTGCTGGTTACGGGCCGCCGCCGGCCACGATCCGCCGGTCCCGTCGCCGCCCGGGGGCACGGTCACGGCCCCTGCACGAAGGCGATGATCGCCTCAGCAGTCTCCTCGGGGGCGCTCAGCTGGGGGCAGTGGCCCGTCGAGTCCAGAGTGACCAGCACGCTGCCGGGGATCTGCGCGTGGACGAAGGCGCCCACCTCACGCGGGGCGATCGTGTCGCGCGCGCTCTCGGCGACGAGCGTCGGAACAGTCACCTTGGGGAGGTCCGCCCGGTTGTCGGACAGGAAGGTGGCTCTCGCGAAGACCCGGGCGATCTCGGGGTCCGTGCGGCAGAAGCTGTTGGTCAGCTCCTCCCCCAGTTCGGGACGCTCCGGGTTCCCCATGATCACCGGTGCCATGGTCGCCGACCAGCCCAAATAGTTGCTGTCCAGCGACTCGAGCAGTTCGTCGATGTCCTGCTCGCTGAATCCGCCCCGGTAGTCGCCGTCGTCGATGTACGACGGGGAGGGGGTGAGAAGGACCAGTTTTTCGAAGAGTGCGGGCTCCTGCACGGCGGCGAGCACACCGATCATGGAGCTGACCGAATGCCCGACGAAGGTCACGGGCCCGAGGCCGAGCTCCCGGCAGATCCCGATGACATCCTGCGCATAGCCGTCCAGGGTGGAGTACCGCTCGTGACTCCAGGCAGAGGCGTCGGAACGCCCCGCCCCCACATGATCGAACAGGACCACCTGGAAGCGCTCCTCCAGCGCGGGCGCGACGAGCCGCCAGAGATTCTGATCGCAGCCGAACCCGTGGGCGAGCATCACCACCGGTCCGCTCTCCCGGCCTGTCACCCGTACTCGGTTTCTCCTTCGCACGTCCACATGGACATCCTGACACCCTTTGCACCTCACGGCCTGGCCTGCCGGGCTGCCGCCGCCCACCAGCGAGGATCACGATTCCGGGGCGGGAAGGCGAGTTCCGTCGTCCCTTGCGTACCCGGTTACGCAAGGGACGCACCCCCTGTGGCATGGATTCCCGGGCCAGAAGTCCACACCCGCCTGCCATGTCACCCTGTCGGTGTCCTGCGGCGTGGCAGGGGAGCTCGTCGCGTACGTCTGCGTCGCCCTCGCGGCGCCCGGCGCCGCCGGTCGGGCCCCCGCGGCGGCCGGGTCGAGCGGCTGACCGCAGCCCGCGAGGGCGCGAAGAACGCGCGCGCTTGGTGAATACCACCGTGCCGCGGCGTTCCATGTCGGCGACCACCACTGGTCACCGACCCGCACGAGGCCGACGCGGTCGCGCACCAGCCGTCGCTCGTCGACGGGGTGCACACCGTGGAGAGCGACGACTGCAGCACACACGCCGCCGCTGCTCTCTCGCAAGGTCGCAGACTGCGCCCCCGTCGCGGAGGTGCGCCCCGGTGCCGCGCAGCTGCCGGACGCGACCGCGCTGGACAGGTCGTGTGACCGGCGGGAGTGTCTCAGGCGGCGCAGCTCCCAAGGACGAGGCGTGTCGGGCGTCGCGTCCGGGAACCGCAGCGGCCGCTCAGAGGTGGTCGTCCAGGAACGTCCGTAGCTCGGCGATGGTCATGAGTCCCGTGCCGTGCGCCACCACCTCTCCCTCCTTCAGCAGGAGGTAGGACGGGGCCCCAGTGATCCCGTATCGCTCGGTTGCCGCCGGACAGCGCGTGATGTCGGTGCGGACGATCGTCAGGCGGCCCGTGCAGTCGTCGGCGATGTCACCCACGACGAGGTCCATCACCCGGCAGGGCTCGATTGCCTTGGGCCATGTCCCGGTGAAGTAGGCGAGGACCGGAACTCTGCTCATCCCCAGGATGAAACTGAACTCCGCGTCCTCACGGGCTCGGTGTACCCGTTTCTTCATGGACGCTCCTGACCTCGTGTTCCGTCATTCCACACCATCATCCCTCGCGCGGGGCTGCAGCCTGCCTCGCGCGAGGTGGGACAGCTGACGCCAGGACGAATGCCTCCCGGCAGGCCTCCCGAGACCTTGTCAGACCTTCGCATCGCCCCCCCGGTCCGTCTGACTCTTACCGCTCTTCCTCTGGCCGCATGAGCCAGCCGGTGACACCGAGCACGGTGTCGCGGACGCGGTCGTCCACGGTTGACACACGCGTCAGCTCCCCCGAAGACCGACCGCCAGCGTCAGTTCAAGGACCCGGTGCGGCGATGCGAGATCCGGGAACAGCCCTCGCAGCTGTGTCATCCGGTACCGGACTGTCTGGGGATGGACGAACAATGCCGCCGCCACCTCGTCTCGCCTGCCCTGGTGCAGCAGCCAGGCGCGCAACGTCTCCTCCAGCCGCCGAGCAGTTGCGACGGGCAAGGTCCGCAGCGGTGCGAGGGCTCGGGCACGCAGGTCTGCGAACGCGTCCACGTCGGCGCTCAGGACCAGCTCGGGCAGATGGTCCTCGGTGTCCCGGATATCGGAGGAGAGTGAGCGCGCGCGTACGGCTCGTGCGTACGAGGCGGATGCACGAGTCCATGGCCGGGCCGGACCGACCACAGCGGTGCGGTCGGTCAGCTGCCGCAAGAGATGTGATCGGTCGGCATCGGGGACGAGCAGCACACCGGTGGCATCCGGCAGATCGTCGAGGACCAGGGTGCTCGGGTCGAGCGCGCGGTAGACGGGGCGGGCCTGGGCGGCGGGCAGCAGGACCGCGGTCAGCGAAACCGGAGGCTGCCACCCGGCCCGTTGACCAGAAGCCAGCAGCACCTCCGGGCTCGCGCCGGCGAGAAGGTCGCGGGCCAGATGTTCCAGGTGGCGCTCGTGGGCCCTGCCCCGGGCGGCCAGTTCGTCGGCGTGGCCCGCGGCGCTCGCGGCGGAGAGCTCGTCGATGTAGGCGAAGGTCAGCTCGGCGAACTTGGCGACCTCGGCGGCGGGCAGACCTGCGGGTACGGCGCCCGCTGCCAGGCATCGCCAGGCCACGCGGGCACCGACGCGGTAGGCGCTGAGCAGGGCGTCCATCGAACGGCCGTCGCGCACCTCGCCGCGACCCAGCTCGTAGGCTGCGTCACCGCCGTCGCCGCCTGTGGCGTTCCCGCTCGCGAGGTCCAGGTAGTGCCCCAGGGCGGTTCGGACGGCTCGGCGGATGGTGCCGCCCATGCGGCCCGAAAGGGCGTTGGCGTAGGAAGGAACCTCGTCGATGATCGCCTGGACGATCTCGTCGGCGGTGGTCTTCAGCGCGGCCCGAAGTGCGGTGACCGTCGTCTCATCCAGGGCCAGTTCGCTGGCCCTCCGGATTGCATGGCTCATATTTGTTCCCTGCGAACAATTCAGCCGATCAGATTCACGTCCTGCGGTCAGGACTTTACGCCATGAGGCGCAGCAGGCTGGGGTCATGACGATTGCAGCCCTCCGCAGTAGGGCATGGAAGCTTCTGGAGATGATCACGACGCCGCTGCTGCCGTCGGACTACCTCGACCTGGTCAGCCCGCTGCGTGCCGGCGCTGACCTTCGTGGGCGTATCGAGGCCGTGCATCCCGAGACGGTTGACGCCGCGACTGTCGTGATCAGGCCTGGACGGGGCTGGCGCGGCCACGCAGCAGGTCAGTACGTGCGGATCGGGGTCGACGTCGACGGGGTGCGCCTGTGGCGTGCCTATTCGATCACCTCGCCGACAGACCGCAAGGACGGCCGCGTCACGATCACCGTGAAGGCGATCCCGGACGGCAAGGTCAGCAACCACCTGGTCCGCAGGGCGAAACCGGGCACGCTGCTCCAGCTCGACCAGCCGACCGGTGACTTCGTACTGTCGCAGGCCAAGCCCGCCAAGGTGCTGTACCTGACGGCGGGCAGCGGCATCACGCCCGTGATGGGCATGCTGCGCGACGTCGAGTTCGACGACGTCGTCATGGTCCACTGTGCGCCACGACCGCAAGACGTGATCTTCCGCAACGAACTGCACGGCATGGTCGCGGACAAGAGGCTGCGGCTCACCGAGGTGCACACCGACACGGACGGCATGCTCGACATCGCCCGTCTTGACGAACTCGTGCCCGACTGGGCCGAGCGCGAGACCTGGGCCTGCGGGCCCGCGGGCCTGCTCGACGCAGCCGAAGAGCACTGGACCGAGCGCGGCGTCCAAGAGCGGCTGCACACCGAACGCTTCCGCCCCGGCATTGTCGTCGTCGGCGACGGCGGCGAGGTCACGTTCAGCGCCTCCGGCAAATCCGTCGACGCGGACGGGGCCACCCCGTTGCTGGACATCGGCGAGGAGGCCGGCGTGCTCATGCCCTCCGGGTGTCGCATGGGCATCTGCTTCGGCTGCGTCACGCCGCTCAAGGCGGGCGCCGTCCGCGATCTGCGCACCGGCGAGATCACCGAGGCCGAGCCGGGCGTCCTCATCCAGACCTGCGTGTCCGCCGCGGCGGGCCCCTGCGACATCGAACGGTAGGAGCACCTTGACCGCCATCGACCCCACCGCCCACCTGACAACGGAGCAGATCGAGGAGCTGGGCCGCGAACTCGACGCGATCCGCGACGAGGTGATCGCCGATCGCGGCGAGAAAGACGCCGCCTACATCCGCAAGGTCATCTCGGCGCAGCGCAAGCTCGAGCTGGTCAGCAGAGGCGTGCTGCTGTTCTCGATCTTCCCGCCCGCCTGGTTGCTCGGCACCGCCGGGCTGTCCGTGGCGAAGATCATGGACAACATGGAGATCGGCCACAACATCCTCCACGGCCAGTGGGACTGGATGCGGGACCCCAAGATTCACTCCACCACCTGGGAGTGGGACCACGTCTCGCCGTCCGAGCAGTGGAGGCACTCGCACAACGAGCTGCACCACACGTACACCAACGTGATCGGCAAGGACAACGACCTCGGCTACGGCATCATGCGCGTCGACGAGGACCAGACGTGGCACCCCTTCCATCTCGGCCAGCCGCTGTGGAACTTCCTCAACGCCTGCTTCTTCGAGTACGGGATCGCGGCGTACGACCTGGAGCTCGGCAAGAACCTCCACAAACGCCGCCGCAAGAACCCGGAGTTCCGCGCGAGGGCCGGCGCCGTGGGCCGCAAGATCCGCAAGCAGGTGCTCAAGGACTACGTGATCCACCCGCTGTTGTCGGGCCCGTCCTTCCTCACCACACTCGCCGCCACGTTCACCGCGAACCTGGTACGCAACATCTGGACCCACTCGGTGATCATGTGCGGGCACTTCCCCGAGGGCGTACAGGTCTTCGAGCGACGGTCGATCAGGGGCGAGACGCGCGGACAGTGGTACCTGCGCCAGATGATGGGCTCGGCGAACATCAGCGGCAGCAAGGCCATGCACTTCATGACCGGCAACCTGTCGCACCAGATCGAGCACCATCTCTTCCCGGACCTGCCGAGCAACCGGTACGCCGAGGTCGCGGTGAAGGTGCGCGCGCTGTTCGAAAAGTACGAACTGGATTACGTCACCGGCCCGCTGCCCAAGCAGGTGTTCTCCGCGTGGCACAAGGTCTTCCGGCTCGCTCTGCCGAACAGGAAGCCCAAGGTCGAAGAGCGGGACCACGAGCAGGAGTTCGCCGCCGCCTGAGTCCCGGTAGCGGTTCGGATCTCTCTCGGCCGTACCGGCGGCGCCGACGGGGGCGTCAGGCGTCGGAAAGCCAGCCCCGTTCGCGCAGCGCCGCGACGAATCGGCCGTAGGAGTCCTCCAGGGCAGATTGTTCCGCCGGCACCGGCTCGACAAGGGCGCCGCCGCGCACCATGGCGGCGGCGCTCGCCGCGAGGTCGTCGTGGAGCGTGCCGGTCGCGGCGAGGAGCGCGGCGCCGAACGCCGTCTCCGCGCGCTCGACGACCCGGACCGGGCGGCTCAGGGCGGTAGCCCGGATCGCCGCCCACACCGCGCTGCGGCTGCCCCCGCCGGCCGCGTGCAGGGGGCCGAGCACCGGAACGCCGAGTCGCTCGACCCGGTCCAGGGCCAGGCGCTCAACGAAGGCGACCCCTTCGAGTGCGGCTCGGTGGGCGTCCGCCTCGTCCCGGGGGCGGCCCAGCTCGAATCCGCGCGCCACCCCTGACACGAAGGGGAACCGTTCGCCGTCGCGGCACAGCGGGTAGCGCACGTACGACGCGGGGCCCCGAGCCGCCGCGGCGGCGTCCAGCGCGGGCAGGCGGGCCGGGTCGACGTCGGCCAGGCACTCCCCTCCGGTGTTGGACGCGCCGCCGGGCAGCCACCAGCCGTCGGGGTGGCGGTGGCTGTAGAACGCTCCGGTCCCATCGCGCACCAGGTGCTCGGAGACCCCCTTGAGGACGTACGTCGTGCCGATGACGCCCACGAACCGGCCCGGCTCGACCGCCCCCGTGGCGATCTGGCCCGCGCAGCCGTCCGTCATCCCGAGGCGTACGGAACACCCCTCCGGCAGACCCGTCGCCTCGGCCGCCGCCCGACCGACGACCCCGGCCTCCCTACCGGGGGCGCCTACGGCGGAGAGCAGCCCGAGCGGGAAGCCGAGCGCGTCGAACACCTCGTGCGCCCACTCCCCCGCACGGGCGTCGTAGCCGGACTTCAGCGCGTGACTCCAGTCCACGGCCACGGGATGGCCCGTCAGTTCGCGGCCGATGACCTCAGGCGTGTGCAGAACGTGGCGCAGGGCGGAGCCGTACGCCCGCAGACACCACACCGCCCGGCCCAGCGCGGCAGTGGGCCCCACCGACAAACCCAGCGCGTCCCAGCGGGCGCTGCCCGTCCGCTGGGCTTCGGCGTTGATCTCGGCGGCTCGCCGGTCGTCGTACATCAGGGCCGGGCCGAGCGGTCCGCCGTCGGTCCCGGTGGGCACGATCGTGCCGGATGTGGCGGACACGGCTACCGCGATCACCTCACGGCCGCCCCTCGGCAGCACGCCCGTAGTGCGACGCAGCACCGAACAGACAGCAGGCCACCACGACCCGGCATCCTGCTCGCTCGTCTCCGCAGTGGTCCGGACGGGGGGCGGCAGATCGGCCCGTGCCTCGGCCAGCACACGTCCCCGCCCATCCACGCACAGCGCACGGACAGACGCAGTCGCCACATCAATGCCGATCACAGCCGGAGAGCCGGGAGGGGCGGGACGGGATTCACTGCTCATAGCGGAAGCATCCTTCCCGGCGGAGCGGGCCACACACGTTCACACCAGTCCACCGATCGGGTGGCGGTCCGTCGTCGCGGTGGTGGCTCGTGTGTGAAATTAACATGCATTCCATCATGACGGGAGGAACGTGCTCATGGTGCGACGGTCGCCACCGTGACCCGGGTCCGTTCGCGGAGTTTGCCGAGCAGTTCGGCGTCCGCGCCGTCGTCCACGACGAGATGGTCCAGGTCACCGACGGGCCCCACCCGGTGCAGCGCGGTCCGGGCGAGTTTGGTGTGGTCCATGAGCATCACCTTCGTCGCCGCCGACGTCAGCATCGCCCGTTTGACCAGCACCACGTCCTGCTCCTGGTGGTAGGCCGTCCTCGCGTCGAGCGCCGACGTGGAGACGGCGACGAGGTCGACGGAGAGCGCCTCCACCGCCTCGACGCAGGGCATCCCGAGGAAGGAGTCATGAGTGCGCGAGTACTCACCGCCCAGGGCGATCAGGCGGATGCCCTCGCACCCGGCGAAGACGTCGAGCACCCGGCGGGCGTTGGTGACCACGGTGAGCGGGGTGAGGTCGACCAGCAGGCCGGCCATGACCAGCACCGTCGTGGAATCGTCGAGCATCACCGACATACCGGGCTCCACCAACGCGGCGGCGGCGCGCGCGACGGCCTTCTTCTCCGCCGTGTTGACGCCGAGCCGGTAGTCGAGGCTCGACTCGAACACCGTGGACGGCAGGGCGGACGCGCCGCCGCGGAAGCGTCGCAGCACCCCTTGCCGCGCGAGGTCGTCGAGGTCCCGGTGGACGGTCATCAGACTCACGCCCGTGAGCTGGGCGAGGGCGGCGCCCGTGGCCGTGCCCTGCTCCACGACGTGGTCGGCGATGAGCCGTCGGCGTTCTTCGGCGGATCTCTTGGTCATGGGGCTCAGTCTCCCGCAGGGCTCTGGCCGGGCGCGGGGGCGGGGGGCGGGGCGGTGGGTACGTTGAGCGAGCGCAGCGCCGTCTCGGCGCCGCGGATCTCGATCTCCGTGACGGCCCCGTTGTCCAGCCGCGGGAAGATCCGCCGGTAGCGCCCGAGGGGCAGTCCGAGGAGTTCGCACAGGGCGATGCGCAGCAGGGTGTTGTGGGCGACGACGAGCACCCTGCCCCCCTGGTGACGGTGTGCGAGGTCGCGCAGGGACGCGGTCGCCCGCGCCGCGGCCCGGGCGACGGGTTCGGAGCCGGGAAAGGCACCGGTGTCGGCGTCCTCGCGGAACCGCCGTACGGCTTCGGGGTCCTCCTCGGCCATCTCCTCGATGGTCCTGCCCTCACCCCATCCGAAGTCCACCTCCCGCAGCCCCTCCTGGACCTGCACCGCCAGGCCCAGCGCCACCGCCGCGGGACTCGCCGTCTGGCGGGCGCGGCTGAGCGGGGAGCAGGCGACCGCGTCCACGCCGCTGCGCGTGGCCCAGACTCCGAGGCCGGCTCCCTGGGCCACGCCTCGGGGCGTCAGGCCTACGTCGGTGACGCCGGCATACCGGTTCTCCGCGTGCCACTCGGTCTCGCCGTGCCGTACCAGCAGGAGACGAGAGGTCATGGAGACCGCCTTTTCGAGGTCGGGGAGAAGCCGAGGTCCACGTCGCAGTCGCAGCAGCCGGGGGCGGGCGCGAAGCCCGTATGCGCCGGGCGCATTGCCGGTTCACGCACGCGCTGTTAAATTTAACAGAAATTCCACAGCCCAGGACCGGCCTGTCGCGGCTCGGATCGCGCTCCGACCTGGTCGCCACGCAACCCCACCGGCTCTCCTCGCAGAAGGAATCCGACGTCATGCGCATCCTCGCCGCAGGCGACCACTTCGTCCGTCCCGCGTTGATTCGCGCGGCGGTGAGCCAGGAACTGTCCCGCAAGGGCCGGGAGCTTCCGGAATTCACGGAGCTGACCCTCCCCTGGCCTCACGAACCCTTCGGTCCGGTCGCGGAGGTCCACGAGGCGAGCGGCACGGAGGACGAGCTCGTCGAGGCGCTGGGCGGGGCGTCCGTCTGCGTGACGCAGATGGCCCCCTTCACCGAGCGGGTGTTCGCCGCATCGCCCGCGCTGCGTCTCGTGGCCGTCTCGCGGGGCGGTCCGGTCAACGTGGACCTGGCCGCCGCCACCCGCCACGGGGTCAGGGTCAGCTTCGCCCCCGGCCGCAACGCCCCCGCCGCCGCGGAGTTCGCCGTGGGGCTGGTGCTCGCCGCGATGCGGCGCATCGCCGCCGCCGACGCGGAGCTCAAGCGGGGCGTCTGGCGGGGCGATCTGTACGCGTACGAGGAGAGCGGCGGCGAGCTCGGCGGGGCCACGGTCGGGCTCGTGGGCTACGGGGCCATCGGCCGCATCGTGGCCCGGGTGATGCGCGCCTTCGGGGCCCACGTGCTCGCGGCCGACCCGTACGCCGACCCCGCGGAGGCCGCGGCAGACGGCGTCGAACTCGTCGAGCTGGACGCCCTCCTGAGCCGGAGTTCGGTGGTGAGCCTGCATGCCCGGCTGACCGAGGAGACCCACCACCTGCTCGACGCCCGCCGCCTCGGGCTGCTGCCGCACGGCGCGGTCCTGGTCAACTCCGCGCGCGGCGGGCTGCTCGACCACGCGCCGCTGCCGGAGCTGCTGCGCAGCGGCGCTCTCGGGGCGCTCGCCCTCGACGTGTACGACGTCGAGCCGATCCCCGCCGACTGGGCCCTGCGTGATGTACCGAACGTGATCACCACGCCTCATCTCGCGGGCGCGACCCGGCAGACGGCGCACCGCGCGGCGGCCATCACCGCCGCCGAGGTCGGCCGCTTCGTGCGGGGGGAGGAGTTGCGGCACCTCGCGAACCGGGACGTGCCTGCGGCCGGCCGGCCCTGACGGCCGCCGCCGCCGACACCCCGGATCCCATCGGCTCGCACAGGAGGTAGCAGGGTTGAGGACCATCATCGGCGTGGACATCGGAACGTCGGTCACCAAGGCCGTGGCGTTCGACGAGGCAGGCGGGGCCCTGGCCTCCGCCATCCGGCGCTCGCACGTGGAGATGCTGCCGGGCGGACGGGTCGAGCAGGATCTGGACGACGTGGTGTCCGGCGTCGGCGATGTCGTACGCGAGGTCGCCGCCGAGGTCGGCCGGCTGCCGGACGCCGTGGCGCTCACCGGGCAGGGGGACGGGTTGTGGCTGCGGGACTCCGCCGGCCGCCCGGTGCGGCCCGCCATCTCCTGGATGGACGCGCGGGCCTCGGACCTGGTGACCCGCTGGCTGGCGGACGGCACGATCAACGCCGCTTACGCGCACACCGGCTCGGGCATGTTTCCCGGGTGCCACGGCCCACTGCTGAACTGGCTCCAGGAACACGAGCCCCACTCGCTGGACCGGGCCGTCGTCGCGGGGTACTGCGTCGACGCGGTCGCCCAGCGTCTCACCGGCCGGGTGTGCCTCGACGCCTCCGACGCCACGCTGCCGTTCCTCGACCCCCGCACCCGCCGCTACGCGCCCCAGGCCCTGGCGGCGTGCGGCGTCGCGGACCGGGCGGGGCTGCTGCCGCTTCCCGCCGCCCCTGGCACGGTGCTCGGGCTTGACGGTCACGGCGCCCGACTCCTGGGGCTGCCCGAGGGATTGCCGGTGGTGGCGGGGCCGTACGACCTGCCGGCCTGCGCGATCGGCAGCGGGGTGCGTGAGGTGGGCGACGGGGTCCTCATCCTCGGCACGACCCTCGCGAGCCAAGTGCTGACCGACCGCGTCGATCTCGATCCGCTCGCCGAGCCCGCCGGCATGTGGCTGTGCACTCCGCATCCCGACCGGTGGCTGCGCGCCATGCCCGCCATGGTGGGAACGGCGGCGTTGGAGTGGGTGCTCGCTCTCGTCGGCGCGACCACGGCCGATGTGGACGCCCTGCTCGCCGACAGCCCGGCCGGCGCCCGGGGCGTCCGGGCCTTCCCCTTCCTGTCCGAGGCGGGCGAACGGGCCCCTTTCGTCGAGCCGTCGGCCCAGGGCAGACTCGACGGGCTCAGCCTGGGGACCGGCCGGGCGGACGCCGTCCGGGCCGTCTGCGAGGCCATCGGCTACGCGGCCCGGCACTGCCTGGACACGGCGGGGCTGAGCGGCACCCTCGCCCTGTGCGGCGGCGGCACGCGGTCGCAGACGTGGGCCCAGCTGATCGCCGATGTCCTCGGCCGGCCCGTCCGCATTCCGCTGGAGGAGCAGGTGGGGGCGCTCGGCGTGGTGTCCGTCGCCAGGGCCTCGCTGTCCCCCGGGTACGAGGCGCCGCCGGGGCGCCATCAGGTGGTCGATCCGCGCGAGGACGTACGGGCGTTGTACGAGGACGGATACGAGCGGTATCGAGCCGAGTTGGCGACGGCCCGAACCGCCTGGGGGGCTCACGCACGGCCTGTCGGACGCCTCTGAGAGCCCCTCACCTTGAGGGGGGGCACTCCCCCTCGCCCTGTGAGTGCTCACACCATCTTGTTACTTATGACATGCCCATTGACACTACTAACATCTGCGCTGTTAATTTGACGCGAAGGAGGCTCTCACCTGAAGACCGGGAGATTCCAGTGAATCAACGCTCTGTCAGATCGTTTGCCGCGGCTCTGTCGGTGATGGCGGTGCTCGTCTCCGCCGCCGCCTGTACGACGAAAGCGCCGAACCGCTCGGACGGCAGGTCATCGAAGGACGCGAAGATCGCATTCCTTATGCCCGATATCGCCTCCACCCGGTACGAGCTGTACGACGCACCGCTCTTCAAGGCCAAGGTGAAGGATCTCTGCGGCGGTTGCGAGGTCCTCTATCAGAACGCGGGCGGCGACGCCGCGAAACAACAGCAGCAGGCCGACTCCGCTCTCGCGCAGGGCGCCGACGTCATCGTGATCGACCCGGTGGACTCCGCCGCGGCGGCCAGCACCGTCCGTACGGCACAGGGGCGGGGGGTCCCCGTCATCGCGTACGACCGGCCGATCCCGGCGGTCAAGGCGGACTACTACGTCTCCTTCGACAACGAGAAGATCGGCTCCATGATCGGCAAGTCGCTGGTGGACCATCTCAAGGCCACCTCGGCGAAAGGCGGTCTCCTCCAGGTCAACGGATCGCCGACGGACGCGGCGGCGGGCCTGATCAAGAAGGGCATACACCGCGCGGTCGACTCCAGCGGGTTCGAGCTCCTCGCCGAGTACGACACCCCTGCCTGGGAGCCGGGGAAGGCCCAGAGCTGGGTCAGCGGGCAGATCAGCAAGTTCCGGGGGAAGATCGCCGGAGTGGTGGCCGCCAATGACGGCACGGGCGGCGGTTCCATCGCCGCGTTCAAAGCGGCTGGAACGACCGTGCCACCGGTGACCGGGAACGACGCCGAACTCGCCGCCGCCCAGCGGATCATCAAGGGCGATCAGTACAACACCATCTCCAAGCCCATCAAGACCGTCGCGGAAGCCGCGGCCGTCGCGGCGTTCTCCTTCGTCGAAGGAAAGAAGCCCAAGGGCGACACCACCCTGTTCGGCACCCCCTCGGAACTCTTCACCCCCACCGTCGTCACCCGCGAGAACATCGCGGAGATTCTGGTGGGCGACGGGAAGCCTCTCAAGACAGCCGAGGTGTGCACGGCGACGTACGCGGCCGCCTGCGCCGAGGTGGGCGTCACGTAGTCGCGGGACGACTGCGGCGCACCCTCCCTTCCCTCTGCCCAACTGCCCCACGCCTGCCTGCCCGCTTCGGAAGGTCGGTCATGACCGCTGAGTCCCTGCCCTCCCCTCGCGCGTCGTCGGGGGGCCCGCTGCTCTCGCTGCGCGGGATCAGTAAATCCTTCGGGGCCGTCGCCGCACTCACCGCTGTCGACCTCGACGTCGCCGCGGGTCAGGTCGTCGCCCTGGTGGGCGACAACGGCGCGGGGAAGTCCACCCTGGTCAAAGTTCTCTCCGGGGTGCACCAGCCGGATGCCGGAACCGTGGGATTCGACAGCGGGACCGTCTCCATCCCCTCCCCGGCCGTCGCCCAGCGGCTCGGCATCGCGACCGTCTTCCAGGACCTCGCCCTGTGCGAGAACCTGAACGTGGTGGAAAACCTCTTCCTCGGAAGGGAGTTGCGTGGGCTGCGCCTGGACGAGGTGGCCATGGAGGTCCGCTCCCGCGCTCTTCTCGGGGAGCTGTCGGCGAAGATCCCCTCGGTACGCGTCCCGGTCGCGGCCCTCTCCGGCGGCCAGCGGCAGACGGTGGCCATCGCGCGGACCCTCCTGGGCGACCCCAAGGTGATCATCCTCGACGAGCCGACGGCCGCCCTGGGGGTGGCGCAGACGGCGGAGGTCCTCAACCTGATCGAGCGGCTGAGGGAGCGCGGCCTGGGCGTGATCATGGTCAGCCACAACATGGCCGATGTGCGGGCCGTCGCCGACACCGTGGCCGTCCTGCGGCTCGGCCGCAACAACGGTGTCTTCGACGCGGCCGAGGCCACGGCGTCGGACCTGGTGGCAGCCATCACCGGGGCGACGGACAACGTGGTCAGCCGCCGCGCCGGCCGCGACAGGGCCGTGGGCAACAGGGCCGATGCCGACCCGACCGTGGGTGACGAGGCCGTGGGCAACGGACCGGAAGCGGCGCACAAGGGGGAGGCATCATGACGGATCCGGCCACTGTCACGACGAGCCCGGAGCTCTCCCCCGGCGAGCCCCACAAGCCGAGGACCTGGTCCGCCAGGGCGCGCGACCGCCGGCGGGCGGTGTCCGCCCGGCTGCGCGGCGGCGATCTCGGCCTCCTGCCCGTCCTCGCCGGGCTCGTGGTGATCTGGGTCGTGATGCAGATCCTCAACCCCATCTTCCTCTCGAGCGCGAACCTCACGAACCTCGCCCTCGAAAGCGTGCCGGTCGGCATCATCGCCCTGGGAGTCGTCTGTGTCCTCCTCGTCGGGCAGATCGATCTCTCGGTCGGCTCGATCAGCGGCCTCAGCGCCGCCGTCCTGGCCGTCCTCTTCGTGGACCGGGGGCTGCCGGCCTGGCTCGCCGTCACCGCGTCGCTGGTGCTCGCGTCGCTGATCGGCTGGTTCTACGCCCAGGTCCACAACCGGATCGGGGTGCCCAGTTTCGTCATCACACTCGGCGGCCTCCTCGGCTTTCTCGGCGTGCAGTTGTGGATTCTCGGGCCCAAGGGCTCGATCAACCTGCCCTTCGACTCGGATCTCGTGGCCTTCGCCCAGCTCCAGTTCCTGCCGCCCTGGCTGGCGTACGCGCTGGTCGTCGTGGGCGCGGCGGTCCTGTACGCGACCGGTGCCGCCCGTGCCGCGGAGCGCCGTCGGGCGGGTCTCGCCGCCGCGTCCCGGCGTCTGCTCGTGGGGCGGAGCCTGGCGTTGCTCGCCGGTCTCGGCGCGGCGGTCTGGTATCTCAACCGGGACCGAGGGGTGGGCTGGATGTTCGTCTTCTTCCTCGCTCTGGTCCTGGTGCTGCACTACGTCCTGTCCCGCACCTCGTTCGGTAAGTCGATGTACGCGGTCGGCGGCAATATGGAGGCGGCCCGGCGTGCGGGCGTCGACGTGAAGGCCGTTCTCACCACAGCGTTCGTGCTGTGCACGACGCTGGCCTGCGTCGGCGGGATCCTCTCCGCCTCGCGGCTCGCGGCGGCCAACCAGAGCAGCGGCGGCGGGGACGTCAACCTCAACGCCATCGCCGCGGCCGTCATCGGCGGCACCAGCCTGTTCGGCGGCCGGGGCTCCGCGTTCGCCGCTCTGCTCGGCGTACTCGTGATCCAGTCGATCTCCAGCGGACTCACTCTGCTGAATCTCGACTCCGCCTATCGCTTCATGGTCACCGGCGGGGTATTGCTCCTGGCGGTGTCGTTGGACGCGGTGGCCCGCCGTTCGCGGGTCTCCCACGGCAGAGCCTGAGGCACTCCCGCATCCCGCTGCGCCGCTCACCCCAGGATCACGATCTCGGAGGAACCATGCGAAGCCGAGCACCCGCGCGTATCGCCGCCCTGTTCCTCGCCACCGTCGTCGCGTCGGCCCTCCTGGCGGCGGGCGGGGGCGCGGCCCATGCCCGTACCCCGTCGCCGGCCCTCACCGGACACGACGCCCTCTCCGGCCGGGGCACCGTACCCGGCCTGCCCTCGCTGCCCGCTTCCGTCGACGGCGGGGCCTGGTCGTCCGGGCATCTCCAGGGCACGGCCATCGACCGCCGTAAGGGCCACATGTACTTCTCCTTCACCGATCTGCTGGTGAAGACGGACCTGGCGGGCAGACCGATCGGCTCGGTCACCGGCCTCACCGGGCACCTGGGCGATCTGGACTTCAACAGCGGCGACGGCAGGATCTACGGCTCCCTGGAGTACAAGGCCGCCAGGGCTTTCTACATCGCCATCTTCGACGGGGCCCGCATCACGCGGATGAACATGGACGCCCGGACCACCGATGTGCTCTCCACCGTCCATCTCCGGGAGGTCGTGCGGGACTACACCGCCGACATGAACGGCGACGGCGTCTTCGACGGCGACACCGGCAACACTCCCGACCACCGGTACGGCTGCAGCGGGATCGACGGCGTCGCCTTCGGCCCCGGCCTGAACGGCAGGGGCGGCGGGCGGCTCACGGTCGCTTACGGGGTCTACTCCAACACCGCCCGCACCGACAACGACCACCAGGTGCTGCTCCAGTACGACGTACGCGACTGGCGGAAGTACGAGCGGCCCCTCGTCGAAGGTGCTCTGCACACCAGCGGCCCCGCCTCCCCCGACGGCAAGTTCTTCGCCTACACCGGCAACACCACCTACGGGGTCCAGAACCTGGAGTACGACGGGCACAGCGGCAACTGGCTGATGGCCGTGTACAAGGGCAAGAAGGCGGCCTTCCCCAACTACGCGCTCTATGTGGTGGACGGCTCGAAGCCGGCCCGCCGGGGCGTGGTGAAGGGGCAGCCGCGCCCCGAGTCCGGCCGCATCGTCTCCCTCCTCCCGCGCGGGCTGCACCACGAGCCGTCCGGTGTGTACGGCTACGAGTCGGCGGGCCAGTACGGTCTGGTCTCGCTCGACGACGGCCGCTATTACGTGGCCGAGGCGGGCACGGTCGACTCCGGGGGAACCACGCTGCAGACCGGGCGCGCGGTGCTGCGCCGCTGGACGGGAGCGGTGCCGGACCCGTTCACGGTCCGGGGGCTCGCTCGATGAGCGTGTCCCCGACCGCTCCTGCGGGGCGGTAGGCATCGGTACGCCCGCCCACCTCCAGCCGGTGACCCGCATCACATCCGCGTCCTGTCAGCAATCGAGGCGCCGTCCCGTTCAAGGGGTACGCGAACGAGACAGGGAGCCACGTCATGAAGCTCACGAAGCACCGCATCGTCGTCCTCGGCGCCGGGTACGCCGGGGCCTTCGCCGCCGGGAACCTGGCCCGTCGGCTCTCCCCCGCCGACACCGAGATCACCGTCGTCAACGCCGCACCCGACTTCGTCGAGCGGATGCGGCTCCACCAGGTGGCGGCCGGACATGACATCGCGCGCCGCAAGCTCGCCGACGTGTTCGCGGGCACCGGGGTGCGGCTGCGCCTGGCCCGGGTGACCGGGCTCGACCCCGAGCGCAGGACGGTCGCCGTGACCGGCGAGGACGGGCCCGGGGAACTGCCGTACGACACCCTCCTCTACGCGCTCGGCAGCTCCGCCGCCCACCACGGCGTCCCCGGCGCGGCCGAGTACGCCTTCGACGTGACCGGTCTGGGCTCGGCGCTGCGGCTGCGCGAGCGGCTGGCCGACCTCGGCGAGGGCGGGTCCGTCCTGGTCGTCGGCGAGGGGCTGACCGGCATCGAGACCGCGACCGAGTTGGCCGAGTCGCGGCCCGGCCTCTCGATCGCGCTCGCCGCCCGTGGCGAACTGGGCGCCCGGCTCTCCCCGAAGGCCCGCCGTCATCTGCGGGAAGCCTTCGACCGGCTCGGCGTCACCGTCCACGAGCACACGGCCGTCGAAGCCGTCGAGCCGACCCGGGCGATCGTCGCCGACGGTACGGCCCTCCCCGCCGACGTGACCGTGTGGTCGGCCGGGTTCGCGGTGCACCCCATCGCGGCCGCAGCCGGCCTGGAGGTCGCCGGCACCGGGCAGATCGTCGTCGACCGCTCCATGCGCTCGGTCTCGCACCCGGACGTCTACGCCGCCGGCGACTGCGCCTACGCGATCGGGGAGAGCGGCCGGCCGCTGCCGATGTCCTGCGCCTCGGCCGGGCTCACCTGTATGCAGGCGACAGCAGCGATCATCGCGCGCCTGACGGGTGGTGAGGTTCCGGTCACCGGGCTGAAGTACTTCGGCAACCACATCAGCCTCGGCCGCCGGGACGCCATCTTCCAGATGGTGGGCGGGGACCTCCGGTCCAAGCCCTGGTACGTGGGCGGCCGGACCGCCGCACGGCTCAAGGCGCGCATCCTCCAGGGGGCCGGGTGGGGCATCTCCCACCCGACCTACGGCCTGCCGACGCGCAGGCGCCGACTGGACCCGGCGGCCGACCGGGCCGGTACGCGGGTCGCCGCATAGGCTGCCTCGCATGGACAGCTCAACCGTCGAAACGTTCGAGGCCGGTCGGGGGAGGCTGGCCTCGCTCGCGTACCGTCTGCTCGGGTCGGCAGCCGACGCCGAGGATGCCGTGCAGGACACGTTCCTGCGCTGGCAGGCGGCGGACCGCGATCGGATCGCGGTTCCGGAGGCATGGCTGACCAAGGTCGCCACCAATATCTGCCTCGACCGGCTCCGCTCGGCACAGGCACGTCACGAGCGAACGGCCGGCGCGTGGCTGCCCGAACCGCTCCTGGACGGGGACCCGATGCTCGGTCCCGCCGACACCTTCGAGCAGCGCGAGTCGGTTTCCCCGGCGGTGCTGACCCTCGTCGAGCGCCTCTCACCGAACGAGCGGGCCGTCTACGTCCTGCGGGAGGCCTTCGCGTACAGCCACGCCGAGATCGCCGAGATCCTCGACATCACGGAGGCGGCGAGCCAGCAGCACGCCCACCGGGCGCGGACCCGGGTCGCCGACGCTCGCCGCCGCGGGGGCGGTACGGCCGACCCGGCGTCCGCGCGCCGGGTGGTCGAGGAGTTCCTCGCCGCTGCCGCGTCGGGGCGGACCGACCGGCTGGTGGCGCTGCTCACCGACGACGTGACGGCGGTCTCGGACGGCGCCGGACTGGCGAGGCGGCTGCTGCGGTACCGGACGCCCGAGCGGGTCGCCTCTTTCGTACGGGCCGGGTTCAAGCCCACAGCGGCGAAGCGTCGGCTGGTGGGCGGCCCGGCGGCGATGCATGTGGCACGGGTCAACGGTTCCCCGGCCGTCATCGCCGTGGTCGGGGACCGGGTCGTGGGGGCCGTGGCGTTCGACGTCGGCGACGGCAAGGTTTCGGCCCTGTACGGCATGGCCGCCGCGCACCGGCTCACGCGGCTGGATGAGGCCTGGCGGCGGCACGACCCCGGCGTGCCGGTCATCGAAGCGTGGTGACCGGGCCGCCGGGTCGCCGCAGGTGGTCGGGCGGACGGTCACCAGTCGACGTGCGCGGTGATCCAAGCGCTGAGCGCCGTCTCGTCGGCGATGGGCGGCAGTTCCGGCGCGCGGGTGAGAGGAGTGCAGGACAGCTGGAGGTGCGTGAGATGGCCGTAGGGGCCGTTGTCGGCTGCCGGGCCGAGAACCAGGGCATGGGTGGGGGTGCGCCAGACGCGGTGTGTCATCGCCGGACCGGTGACCACCGCGGCGTCCGACAGGAGGGTCCGCTCGGGTAGCGCGCCCAGGTGTTCGGTCACGGCCCGGGCGGCCTGCGCGAGGATGTCTTCGCAGTCCTGGTAGGTGCACGCCTCTTCCCGCTGCCAGCCCGGCGCCCGGCTCCAGAGTTCCATTTGTGCGCGCAGCCAGGACTCGTTGGCCATGTCTTCGTCGGCCGCGTCGAACGGGTACAGCTCCCCGAACACGAGGAAGCTCGGGGCGTCGGCGTGCCCGAAGGGGTTCCTGCCGTCGGAGCACAGGACGTGTCCGTGTCCCGTGAGGAAGGAGTCGCAGACCAGCTCGTGCTCCCAGGCCCATCCGCGCCGTGCCAGTTCCGCGTCGACAGCTTCGAAAGCGTCGTCCACCGGTGGCTCCGTCGGCAGTGCCAGGAACTCCGCGACCGCTGCGGGCGTCAAGGGGCGGCGGGCAAGAACGTGGACATGTGCGGGCATTGCCGGTCACTCCTGGGTCGTTGTGACGTCGTCGGGTGGAGAGATCCCCGGAACAGTGTGATCCGACGCAATCGATGGTCCGAAATGTCGGAGTATTCATCCTGCGCAACCGGGGGTTGACCGAAGAGGAATGTGTCCTTAGGTTTCTCGCAACCCGCAGGTATATCGATTAACCAACGTCGTCACCGTCCCGGTTGGAGACATCTCGCTGTGCGCTCATCCCTGAGCCGGCGCGGCTTCCTCGCTGCAGGTTCCGGCCTTGCCGCCGCCGCACTCCCCGCCCTGTCCGGCTGTTCCCCGTTCGCCTCGGCCGATTCCGACCCGGGCACCCTGATCGTCCACACCCAGCTCGGCACCACCGCCCCGGGCTCCCCCACGTACAAGGCCGTGGTCAAGGAGTTCCACGCGGAGCACCCCGGGCTCCGGGTCAAGAATCTCGTCAACGGCGACGACCTTCCCCAGGTCTACGAGACCTCCCGGCTGGCCCGCAAGGAGCCGGACGTCGTCATGGTCAACCTGTACGACAAGACCCTGGCCTGGACCGAGGTCGGCGCGACCGTCGACGTGAAGGGATACCTCGACGACTGGGGCCTGCGCGAGCGGGTGCTGCCCGCCGCGCTGGAGGAGTGGACCGACGACGAGGGCCGGCTCCGTGCCTTCCCGTACTTCGCCACCAACTGGCCCGTCGCCTACAACACGACCCTGCTGGAGCGCGCCGGAGTGGGCTCCGTGCCCACCACCGGGGACCAGCTCATCGGCGCCGCCAGGAAGTTGCGGGGCAAGGGCATCGCCCCCGTCACCGTGGGCGGCAACGACTGGACCGGGCAGAAGCTGCTGGCCCAGATCATCCAGACCTTCCTCACCCCGGACGAGGCGCGGAAGGTCTACGCGAGCGGCGACTTCAGCGGCAGCCGGGGCGTCCGCGAGGGCATCGACTACTTCGTCGAGCTGCGGGACGCCGGTGTCTTCGCCGACAAGGCGCAGGGGCTGACCTCGGACACCATGACCACGCAGTACAACACCGAGGCCGCGGCCATGCAGTCGGCGATGTCCTCGGCGCTGGCGAAGGTTCCGGCGAGGACCGCGGACCACACCGCGATCGGCGGGTGGCCGCTGGCCCCGGGGGCGGCGCACGACAAGCCCACCATCCTGCGTTCGTACACCCTCATCGGCTTCTGGATCAGCCCGAACGGGGTCAGGAAGATCTCCTCGGTCGAGAAGTTCCTGCGCTTCATGTACCGGCCCGAGGTGGTCTCACGCTTCATCACCGAGAGCGGGCGGGACATGGCCCTGGTGACGGACACCGTCAGCAAGGACTTTCCGCTGGTGGCGGAGGCCCAGCGGCTCGGGGACCGGGTCGGCCAGGTGCTGCTGCCCGATCTGTACGTCCCCCCGACGGCCACCCAGCCGCTGATCACCGCGACCAGCACCGCCTTCACCCGGGGGACGAGCGCCGCCACCGTGCGCTCCGCCCTCGAATCCGCCTACCGCACGGGCTGATCCCGCGCGCCCGAGCCCTTAGCGAGTCCCTCATGACGTTGCTCTCGTCCGCCCCGGGCGGCGCCACGGTCGCCCGGAAGCCCCCCGCCGCCCCCGCCCCTCCCCCGCGCCGCAAGCAGGGCGGGGTCATCCTCGCCGTGCCCGCGCTGGTCTGGTACCTCGTCTTCATGGTCGGCCCGCTGGTCGCCATCTTCGTCATCGCCGCACTGCACTGGCCGGGCATGTTGCAGCCGGTGTCGTTCGCCGGGCTGCAGAACGTCCGCACCGTCCTCGCCGACCCGGTCTTCATGGACGCGGTGACCAACACCGCCGTCCAACTCGTCGTCGCCCTGCCCCTGATGATCGTCGGCGCGTACATGCTGGGGTACTACGTCGCGCAGCAGCCGCCCGGGCACCGCGTCCTGCGCTACCTCCTCTTCATCCCCGGCCTGATCTCCACCCCCGCCAAGGCCATGGTGTTCTACGCGGTCCTCTCGCCGGACGGCCTGTTCAACGGGGCGCTGGACAAGGTGGGCCTGGGGTCGCTGGCCGACGCCTGGCTGGCCTCGCCGTCGACCGCGCTGGCCTGTCTGATCGTCCTCGACGTGTGGAGCGGCATCGGGTTCACCGCCGTGCTGTTCGCCGCGCGGCTGGGCAGTGTGCCGGACGAGATCGGGGAGGCCGCGCAGCTCGACGGGGCGGGGCACTGGCGGGCCATGTGGCGCATCCACTTCCCCGTGATCCGGGACTTCGTGGGGGTGGTCACCATGCTCCAGTTCCTGTGGACCCTGTTCGGGTCGGCGCAGAACGTGCTGCTGCTCACCCAGGGCGGGCCGGGCTCCTCGTCGACGACCCTGTCCTTCCTCGTGTACCAGAAGGCGTTCATCGCGGCCGACCTCGGCTACAGCCAGACGGTCGGCGTGTTCCTGTTCCTGGTCGGTCTGGCCGGGCTGCTGACCATCCGTCGCGTCTTCCGCCAGAACTACTGATCGGAGCGGTTCCATGAAGTTCGGAAGGTCCTGGCTGCCGGCGCATGTCCTCGCCTGGCTGTACGCGGCGCTCCTCGTCGTCCCTCTCTACTACCTGCTGGTCTCGGCGTTCAAGACGAACGACCAGATCTTCGGGAGCCCGTTCGCGCTGCCGACCTCGCTGTCCGCGCACAACTTCACCGAGGCGTTCTCCTCCGCCGACCTCGGCTCGGCCGTCGTCAACTCGGTGCTGGTGACGGCGCTGGCGCTGGCGCTCACCCTGGGCCTGGCCATTCCGGCGGCGTTCGCCATCGCCCGTACGGAGGGGAGGCTGGGGTCGTTCGTGGAGCGGGTCTTCTCGCTCGGCTTCCTGGTGCCGACGTTCGCCGCGCTCTTCCCCACGTTCCTGCTGGCCGCCGCGACCGGGCTGTTCCACACCCGGGCCTTCATGGTGCTGTTCCTTCCCGCGACGGCGATGCCGCTGTCGGTGGTGATCCTGGTGCAGTTCATGCGGACGATCCCGCGCGAGATGGAGGAGGCCGCGCGGATCGACGGCGCGTCCACCTTCGGCGTGCTGCGGCATGTGTACACCCCGATGTGCATGCCGGGGATCGCCACGATCCTGCTGCTGAACTTCCTGACCTTCTGGAACGAGTACCTCTACTCGCTCGTCATCATCGGGCCCGACCCGGAACAGCGCACCGTGCAGGTGGCGCTGCCCACCCTCAAGTCCCTGACCGGCACCGACTACGGCATCCTGACCGCCGGTACGGTGCTGACGCTGGTCCCGGTCTGGGCGGTGTACACCGTGCTGCAGAAGCGCATGCAACAGGCACTCGTCAGCGGGGCGGTGAAGATGTGAAGGAACGTCCGGAGGGCCGGCCGGGAGGACCCGTTCCCGGTCCGGTCGAAGGGGGATCCGCGGGCGCGGGCCGGCCGACCATCAAGGCGGTGGCCGCGGCGGCCGGGGTCTCCACGGCCACGGTGTCCCAGGCGGTCAACGGCACGGGCCGGATCTCGGAGTCGACCCGCCGCCGGGTCCTGGCGGCGGCGGCCGAGCTGGGGTGGTCGCCCAGCGCGTCGGCGACCGCCCTGCGCCGGGCGCGGACGCGGACGATCGCGCTCGTCGTGCGCCGCCCCACGGACGTCCTCGGCGTCGACCCCCACTTCAGCGAGCTGATCACCGGTCTGGAAGGCGAGCTGGCGCCCCGGGGCTATGGTCTGCTGCTGCATCTGGTCCCGGGCATGGCCGAGGAGAGCGCGCTGTACGAACGGCTCGTCGCCGAGGGCAGGATCGACGGTGCGGTGCTGACCGAGGCCCGGTCGGACGACCCGCGCCCCGGGCTCCTTGAGAACCTCGGGCTGCCCGCCGTGCTGCTCGGCGCGCCGGACCCCGCGGGCCCGGTGCCCGGGGTGGGCCTCGGGCAGCAGGGGGCGGGGGTCCGTGAGGCCGTCGCCCATCTGCTGGCGCTGGGCCACCGGCGTATCGCGTACGTCGCGGGCCCGGCCGAGCTGGTGCACACCGGGGCGCGGCGGGCGGCGTTCGAACAGGCGCTGGCCGAGGCGGGGCTGGCACCCGCCGCCGTCCGGCACACCGACTTCACCGAGGAGGCCGCCGTCGCGGTCACCGAGGAGCTTCTCGCGCTGCCGGACCGGCCCACCGCCCTGGTCTTCCCCAACGACTCCATGGCCGTCTGCGGGATGGGCGCGGCCCAGCGCGCCGGACTGCGGGTGCCCGCGGACGTGTCGGTGGTGGGGTACGACAACCTCCCCCTGGGCCGCTGGCTGCACCCCCGCCTCAGCAGCGTGGACCAGCAGGTGCAGCGGGTCGGCGCGGCCGCCGCGCTGACGCTGCTCGCCCGGTGCGGCGAGGACGTTCCCGTGGCGCTGCTGGAGGGACGACCGCGCCTGGTCGTACGGGAGTCGACCGGTCCCGTGCCTGCCACTCCCTGACCCATGGACCGTTCACCTCGCACCGCGCGCGGGCCGCCGGGCCTGTCCCGCACCACTGCCTGGCCGGCGCGCCTCCCCGGACCGCGGCCGACCGATCCCGTACACCGAAGAACGCCGGAGAAGGACCATGCGACGCCACAGCGCCCAACTCACCCATGACCATGCCGTACTCCCCTGGCTCGGCGCCAACTTCTGGTCCCGCACGGGCGGTCCGCTGATGTGGCGGGACTACGACCCGAAGACCGTGCGCGAGGAGCTGGCCGTCCTGCGCGAGCACGGGCTGACGATGACCCGGTCGTTCTTCTACTGGCCGGACTTCCACCCGGAGCCGGGGCGGATCGACGAGGAGCTGTGCGACCGCTTCCGGGACTTCCTCGACGCCCACACCGAGGCGGGGATGGGGACCGTGCCGACGTTCATCGTCGGCCATATGTCCGGCGAGAACTGGGACCCGGTCTGGCGCGGGGGGCGTGACCTGTACGAGGACGTGTGGCTCGTCGGGCGGCAGGCCTGGTTCGTCTCGCAGATGACCCGGCGGTTCAAGGACCACCCCGCCGTGACCGGCTGGCTGATCACCAACGAGATGCCGGGCTACGGGCGTGTCTACCAGGTGGACCCGCCCTCCAGTGATGTGGTCACCGCCTGGGCGCAGTTCATGTGCGACGCGGTGCGCGCGGCGGGCGGGACGCAGCCCGTGTCGCTCGGCGACGGGGCGTGGGGCATCGAGGTGACGGGCCGCGACAACGGCTTCTCGCTGCGGGACACCGCGGAGTACGTGGACTTCGTGGGGCCGCACGTCTACCGCTCGGACACGGACCGGCCGCGCCAGCACTACCGGGCCGCGTTCGAGTGCGAACTCGCGGCGGTGACCGGGCAGCCGGTCGTGCTGGAGGAGTTCGGGCTCTCCACCGACACGGTCTCGGCGGCGAACTCCGGGGTCTTCTACCGGCAGACCCTGCACAATTCGCTGCTCGGCGGGGCCACCGGCTGGATCGCGTGGAACAACACGGACTACGACGACCTGTGGGACCAGTCCCCGTACGACCACCACCCCTTCGAGATGCATTTCGGCATCACCGACAGCAGCGGCCGCCCCAAGGAACCGCTGCGCGAACTGGCCTCCTTCGCGGCGGTGTTGAAGCGGGTCGACTTCGCCCGGTGCCACCGCTCCGACGCGGACGCCGCGCTGGTGGTGCCCGCGTTCCTGGAGCGCGGCTACCCCTACAGCCGGCCCGCCGACCGGCCGCTGATCTTCACCTCCCTGCATCAGGGGTACGTGACGGCGCGCGGCGCGGATCTGCCCGTGGCGTTCGCCCGGGAGGCCGACGGTCTGCCGGACGACGCCACGCTGTACCTGCTGCCGTCGACCCGTCAGCTGACGACCCGCACCCGGCGGGCGCTGGAGCGGCGGGCCCGTGCGGGCGCGACGGTGTACCTGTCGTTCTGCTCGGGTGAGCACCCGGGGACGCGCGGCCCGTGGTTCGACGACCTGGACGGGCTGTTCGGGGTCGAGCTCCAGCTCTCCTACGGGGTGGCGGAGCCGATCGAGGACGACGTCCTGGAGATGACGTTCGCCGAGGACTTCGGTTCCATCGCGGCGGGCGAGACGCTGGTCTTCCCGGTCGCCGGGAACGAGGACAGCCGCGCCTACCTCCCGGTGGTACCGGCGGGGGCCCGGGTGGTCGCCACCGACGCGCACGGCCGTCCGGCGCTGCTGTGCCACGGGACGGGTGAGGGCCGTACGGTACTGGCGACCTACCCGCTGGAGCACATGGCCGCCCGCACGGCCCGCGCGAACCCCGAGCGGACGCACCGGCTGTACGCGGCGCTCGCCGAGGTCGCCGGGGCGGCGCGGCCGGTGACGGTCGACAGCCCGTACGTCGCCGCGGACACCCTCGTCCACGAGGACGGGACGCGGTACGTGTGGCTGGTGAGCCAGTCCGACGCGGAGGTGACCGTACGCCCCGTTGCGGACGGTGAGCTGCGCGAGCTGGAGGGCGGTGGGCCGGTGCGGGACGTGGTGATCGCCCCGTACGGGGTGCGCGTCCTCGAACTGCGCTGACCGGCCCGCCCGTCCCCTCTGTGTGCCCGTCCCGATCTGCTTCCGGCCGAGGAGATCCGTGCCATGACCGACGCCCTCTACCGCGACCCCGCCGCGCCCGTCGCCGCCCGGGTGCGGGATCTGCTAAGCCAAATGACCCTGACCGAGAAGGTGGGGCAGGTCAACCAGCGGATGTACGGCTGGAACGCGTACGAGCGGACGGCGACCGGCCATCGGCTCACCGACGCGTTCCGCGCCGAGGTGGCCGCGTACGACGGGATGGGCGCGCTGTACGGGTTGCAGCGCGCGGACGCCTGGTCGGGGGTGACGGCGGAGACGGGCATCGGGGCGGCGGAGGGTGCGCGGGTGTCCGACGCCGTCCAGCGCCATGTCGTGGAGCACTCCCGCCTCGGGATCCCGGTCCTGATGGTGGAGGAGATGCCGCACGGGCTCCAGGCGCTGGACGGCACCCTGTTGCCGGTCAACCTGGCGGTCGGCGCGACGTGGAATCCCGAGCTGTACGAGGAGGCGGCCGCGCTCGCGGCGGCGCAGCTGCGTTCACGGGGCGGGCATGTGGCCCTGGTGTCGGCGCTCGACCTGGTGCGGGATCCGCGCTGGGGGCGTGCCGAGGAGTGTTTCGGCGAGGACCCGTATCTGGCGGCCCGGTTCACCGAAGCGCTGGTGCGCGGGGTGCAGGGGCCGCCGGGTGAGCGGATCGGGCCGGACCGGGCGGCGGTCGTGCTCAAGCACTTCGCGGGGCAGGGGGCCACGGTCGGCGGCCGCAACAGCGCGGCGACCGAGCTGGGTCTCCGGGAGCTGCACGAGATCCACCTGGAGGCCGCCCTGGCAGGAGTCCGGGCAGGGGCCGCCGGGGTGATGGCCGCGTACAACGAGTTCGACGGCCTGCCCTGCGCGGCGAACCGGGATCTGCTGACCGGAATCCTGCGCGAGACGTGGGGGTTCACGGGTGTGGTGATGGCCGACGGGCTGGCGCTGGACCGGCTGGTGCGGCTGGCCGGGGACCCGGTGGCGGCCGGGGCGCTGGCGTTGGCGGCGGGCACCGATCTGAGCCTGTGGGACGGCTGCTTTCCGCGACTTGCGGAGGCCGTCGGCAGCGGGCTGGTCGACGAGGCGGTTCTCGATGCGGCCGTGGGGCGGGTCCTCGCGCTGAAGTTCCGGCTCGGGCTCTTCGAGCGGCCGTACACCGGGGACCGGGCTCCGGCCGCCGGGCCGGAGCGGCTGAGCGAACGTATCGCCCGGGAGTCCGTCACGCTCCTGGCGCACGACCGGGTGACGCTGCCCCTCAGCGGCGGGGCCCGCATCGCGGTCCTCGGCCCGAACGCCGACTCCGTACCGCAGCAGATCGGCGACTACACCGCACCCCAGCGCCCCGGCACCGGTGTGAGCGTCCTCGACGGGCTGCGGGCGGCGGCACCGGCCGGCACGGAGATCGGGTACGCGCAGGGCTGCGGCCTCGTCGGCGGTGACCGGTCGGCCCTCCCGGACGCGGTCGTGCTCGCGGCCGGAGCGGATGTCGCGGTGGTGGTGCTCGGCGGGTCGAGTGCGCGGGCGGCGGAGACCCGCTTCGATGCCAACGGCGCGGCCGTCGTCACCGGCACCCCCGGTGGGATGACCTGCGGCGAAGGGGTGGATCTGGCTGACCTCGCGCTGCCGGAGGGCCAGTTGGCCCTGCTGGACGCGGTGGCCGCGACGGGAACGCCCGTGGTGGTGGTGCTGGTCCAGGGACGCCCGCACGCGCTGGCGGACCTGACCGGCCGGGTGGGGGCGGTGCTCAGTGCGTGGTACCCGGGGCCGTGGGGCGGTCGCGCGGTGGCCGACGTGCTGTTCGGCGCGGCGGAGCCGGTGGGTCGGCTGCCGGTGTCGGTACCGCGGTCGGCCGCCCAACTGCCGGTGTTCTACAACGGGAAGGACCACGGCTACCGGGGCTATGTCGACCAGCCCGCCACCGCGCGTCACGCCTTCGGCCACGGCCTGACGTACAGCACGGTGGAGTACGGCGTGCCGCGGCTGTCCCGTTCGGTGGTGAGCGTCGTGGAATTCTCCGAGGAGGGCGACGCGGGGGCTTCCCCGCCGGAACGCGGTGCCGGGTACGGCCCGGGGGCCGGTGGCGGGTCAAGGCCGGTTCACGGGCCGGTCGTGTGCTCGGTCGAGGTGCGCAACACGGGTGAGCGGCCGGTGCGGGAGACGGTCCAGCTCTACGTACGCCGGGTGCACGGCGGGTCGTCGTGGCCGCGGGTACGGGAACTGCGCGGGTTCGACCGGGTCACCCTGGCACCCGGGGAGCGGGCGGAGGTCTCCTTCACCGTGGACGCGAGGGTGCTGGCGTCCGTGTCATGCTCGGGACGACGGGTGGTGGAGCCCGGGGAGTTCGGGATCGAGGCGGGTCCGTCCTCGGACCATGCGCAGGGCGTGCGGCTCACGGTGCGGGCTTCGGCGCCGAAGGGTGTCTCCGGCGCCGAAGCTCCTGGTTCGTCGCGTCAGGCCACGTAGACCTCGGCGCGGTCGATGCTCACGAAGGACCCGCCCGTTCCGGTACGGGAACTCGGATCCTTCGCGCACCTCGGGGTAACCGCCCGCCCCGTCGATGGCGACCGCGTCGCCGGAGGCGGTGTAGGGGTTGGACATGAGGGCGAAGTTGAGACCGTTGTGCTGGTACTGGTCGATGCACTTGTACGCGAGGTGGAGCCGCCCGTCGAGCTGGAGGATGCCCGCGTCGATGGCGAAGTCGTCGGCGTGGTTGGGCGGGGCGAGTTTCGCCTTGAAGCCGTACGGGCCTGCCGGGTCGTCGCCCTCCGACTCCAGGTGCGGAGCAGTGGTTCGGCGGGTGGAGGCCGGTCGCACCGGATCATCGGTGACGGTTCACGTGGCGGGGCGGGTGTGCACACTGACCGCGTAGCCGCCGCCGTCGGTGTAGGGGTCGCCGCTCCAGGTCGAGCAGCGCTGCCGCAGGGTCAGCCCGGCGCGGGTACACCACTGGTCGAACTCGGCGAGGGTCACCGGCGCTTCCGCCAGCGGCAGGTGGGCCGCGTCCAGCCCCATGCCGGTGACCAGGAGACCGCCCGGGCGCAGTGCGGCGGCCAGTTGCCCGACGACGGTCGCTCCGGCGCCCGGGGCCAGCAGAGGGATGACGTTGCCGGCGGCGAGCACCAGGTCGAAGTCCGCGTCCAGGCCGAGGGAGTCCAGCCGGGCCAGGTCACCGAGGAGCCAGTCCTGTGCGGGCGCCTCGCGGCGTGCGACGGCCAGCATCGAGGAGTCGACGTCCACGCCGGTGCAGTGGTGGCCCAGTTCGGCGAGCCGGATCGCGATGCGGCCGGTGCCGCAGCCCGCGTCGAGCACGCGGGCCGCGGGCTTCAGGAGCGCGGTGCAGAAGGTGGCTTCGCCGTGGACGTCATGGCCCGACGCGGCGAGCCGGGCGAATCGCCGCGCGTACTCCTCCCCCGCCTGTCCACCGGTCAGTTCGGCCCAACGGTCGCGTTGCCCTGTCATGTTCCAACGTGCCTTCCGGTTCGTCCTCCCCCAGCGGGAGCATAAACGAGCGGCTCGCGCAGAGCTCCGTTCGGGCGGCCCGGCCCCGGGAAAGCCGGGGAGTAGTGGCGGCCCCTGCCGGTCAGCCCGGGGGTCCCTGGGGCTTTCGCCCCCAGGCCGTGAGCATCCCGGCCGACAATGCGGCGCACGCGTCGCTCTGCAGGTACCGAACCGCTGCGTCGACGCCCGCTTCGTCGACCAGGCCGGTGGAGAGCATGGCTTCCCTGCTGCGCTGCCAGGTGTCGGCCCAGAAGCGGCTGATGGCGCTGCCGGGCAGCAGCGGCGGGACGTGGATCTCGGCCGCCACGTGTCCGAGTCCCGACTCGCGCAGGAGGTTCGGGTATGACGGGACCTGGGAGACGTCGGTGCCGATGGTGGCCCGCAGCCCCTGCCACATCGCCCGCATCGCCGTGGTGTACGGGGTGGCCGGTGTCCGCTCGCTCGTCAGGTCGACCGCGTCGCTGAGCACCAGTACGCCGCCGGGTGTGAGGAGTTCGGCGAACTTCCCGATCAGGCGGTCCCGCTCCGGCAGGTGCATCAGCACGAAGCGCGCGTGTACGAGCTCGAAGCCGCCGGGGGCGAAGTCGGGTGCGGTGACGTCGGCCTGCAGCGTCCGGAGGCCGGGGGCGGGGCGTGCGTCCAGGAACCGTACGTCGCGGTCCACGGCGAGCACGCTCGCGACCCCGGCCTCGCCCAGCAGCCGGCGGGAGACGGTGCCTGTTCCGGCTCCGATGTCGAGGCAGCGCCATCCCGGTCCTGCGCCGAGCGCCCGCAGCCGGGCCATCGTGATGTCGTCGTAGGCGAGCGCACCGAAGTCGATGCGCTCCGCCTCCCCCGCCCGGTCGGGTCGGAAGAACGCCTCGCCGTAGCGGCCCTCGCCCGGCGCGCCCGCGGGAGGAGAGGAGTTCATGCCGTCACCGGTACGCCACCGGGCCGGCCGCCCCGGCTCCGTCGTGGCCCTCGGCCGTCCGCAGAGGGGGTGGGCGGGTCGTCGAGCAGTTCCATGGCCAGGCCTCTCCACGCGACTGGGATGGTGCGGGCGCCCCCGGACCGGGGCCGCCCGCGGTCATCCTTCACCGGCGCTCGTCCGCGCGGCCGAGGCTCGCCGATGCCCCGCCGCGGGGCCCGAAGAATCCTTCGTACGGTCCGCCGAGCGCGGACTGCGACACCCGGAGAGCGCGAGGAGAGCGCGACGGGGGCAGCTCACCGCGGTGAGCTGCCCCCTGGTGGCCGATTGCTCGGTGCGGGGAGCCGTGCACCCGCCCGGCCTCAGCCCTGCTCTTCCAGGGAATCCGCGAACGCACGCAGCGCGTCGGCCAGATCCTTCTTCGTGGGCAGTTCCTCGACCTTCTCCTCCAAGGCCTCGATGCGCTCGGCGACCTCCTCGATGTCGACCGGATCCGTCGGCGAAGGGCTGGGTCCATCGGTGGGATGCGGCCCGCTCGGCCCGGGGGTCGGCTCGGAACCCCCGGAGGATCCGGAGTCACTGCCCTCCGACCCCCCGGAACCGCTCACGCTCCCGGCATCGGAGCCGCCCGAGACCTCGCCCCCGGCACTCGACCCCACGGGCACGCTCTCGGCCGGCACCGGCTCCGGTCCGGCCGGCCCGTCGTCCGACGTACCCACCGCCAGTGCCCCGCCGACGCCGAACACCACCGCGGCGGCGGCGCCGGCCAGTGCCGTCGTCACGCGTCTCACCCGTATTTTCCCCGTGGCTGCCATGGCTCGGAGCCTAGCCATCGCGCCCGGCGGAAGGGCGGATTCCCGCATGACCGTGCGCGATCCCGGCGCGTGCGCGCCTCGGCCGTAGCAGGGGCGCCCGGCGTCTCCTGGGCCCCGTCTCCACGACTCCGCCACTCTGACTATCAAAATTTGACTTGACAGGTTAGATCAGAGCGACATGATGAATCTAACCGTTAAAAGAAATCAAAGGGGTTAGACATGTCGACCGTCCACCATCGCTATGCGGACGTGAGCGGGCACCGGATCTTCTACCGGGAGGCCGGTGACGCCGACGCACCCGCCCTCGTCCTGTTGCACGGCTTCCCGACCAGCTCGTTCATGTTCCGCGAACTGATTCCCGCGCTGGCCGGACGCTTCCACGTCATCGCGCCCGACCACCTGGGTTTCGGCCTCTCCGACGCGCCCCCGGTCGACGCGTTCAGGTACACCTTCGACGCGCTCGCCGATCTGACCGCCCGGCTTCTCGGGCAACTGGGGGTGAGCCGATACGCCATCTACGTACAGGACTACGGAGCGCCGATCGGCTGGCGACTCGCCGTGGCCGACCCCGGGGCCATCACCGCGATCATCACGCAGAACGGAAACGGCTACGAGGCGGGCTTCGTCGAGAGCTTCTGGGAGCCGATCCAGGACTATCAGCGCGAGCAGACACCCGAGAACGAGGCGAACGCCCGCGGCGCGCTGACCCTCGATGCCATCAGGTGGCAGTACGTCACGGGCGTTCCGGACGAGAGCGTGGTCAGCCCCGACACCTGGCACCACGACTTCGCCCTCGTCTCGCGCCCCGGCAACGACGAGATCCAGCTGTCGTTGTTCCGTGACTACGCGAGCAACCCGCCGCTGTACCCGGCCCTGCACGCCTACCTCCGGGCGCACCGGCCCCCGCTTCTCGCGGCGTGGGGCAGGAACGACCCGATCTTCGGCCCCGACGGCGCCCGTGCCTTCGCCGACGACGTCCCGGACGCCGAGATCCACCTCATCGACGGCGGACACTTCCTCCTGGAGTCCGCCGGTGACGAGGTCGCCGATCTGATCCGCGGCTTCCTGGGCCGAGCACTCGGCGCGGCCTGACCACCCACCGGGGAGCGTCGGGAGGCGGGGGGCAGACGCCCGGGGGGTGCCCGGCGGCCGGGCGCCCCCCGGGTGAGCGGTACGCGAAATGGGCTTCAGGTTCGCTTCAGTTCGGGCTGTTAGAGTGCAGTCCTGCGGCGGCAATTCGCCGAGCGGCTTTGGCACTTCGTTCTACGAGCCGAAATCAACCGGAGCAGGGAGCGTAGGAATGCGCTGCAGGCAGATGCTGGCCCTCTACGCCGGTATCGCCGTGCTCCTGATGATTTCCGCCTTCGCCCTCGGCTCCTCCTCCCAGTCCCTGGGGACCGTCGACGCGGCCGCACAGTCCCAGGCCCACGCCATGTCCGTGTTCGACACATCGGGGCCGAACATTCCGCTGGAAGGCGTGGACGGTGACGTCACGCTCCAGCAGCGCCACAAGGCGGGAAGCACGACGGCTTCGTCTCCTGTTCAGGTAGGCGTTCCTTCCTCGGCACCGGATCTGCACGACTCCTCGGCGGACGCCGCCCGGCACCATCCTTCGCCTTCGGGATCGCAAAGCCCTGCCCAGGCCCGGATCCTTCGCTGCTGAGCGAGCCCGTGCGATCACCGGGTGATCGGCCGAAGTACGAGCGCTGACCGTCCGCTCGTCCATACGCGCCATCGCGCCCCGTTTCGCGTGCGCCGCGCATTCGCATTCCCTTTTACGCATTTCGCATTTCTCAGCCCGCTGACCGTGGAAGCCCTTCGCGATGCGGGCCGTACGGGATACCGGAAACCTATGACTCAGTCCTGGAGCAGACGTACATGTACCACTTCCCCCTCGCCTCGGAGCCGACGAGCGGCATCGCGGGGTGGGCGACCAGCCTCGTCGAGACCATGGGCGGCCCCGGGGCCGGGCTGGCGATCGCCCTGGAGAACCTCTTCCCTCCGCTGC
Source organism: Streptomyces sp. man185 (assembly GCA_002551355.1). Taxonomy (GTDB): domain Bacteria; phylum Actinomycetota; class Actinomycetes; order Streptomycetales; family Streptomycetaceae; genus Streptomyces. The sequence goes on from NTHE01000042.1 coordinate 43,463, forward strand.
CGAGCGAGATCATCCTGCCGCTGACGGGCTTCGCCGCGGGGCAGGGAGTGATCAGCCTGTTCTCCGCGCTCTTCTGGACGACGCTGGGGTCCGTCGTGGGCGCGGTCGCGCTCTATCAGATCGGCGCCCTCTTCGGTCGGGAGCGTATGTACGCCCTCTGGGACCGGCTCCCTCTGGTGAAGGTGTCCGACCTGGAGAAGACCGAGCGATGGTTCCTCAAGCACGGCAGGAAGGCCATCTTCTTCGGCCGGATGATTCCGATCTTCCGCAGCCTGATCAGCATCCCGGCAGGCGTCGAGCGGATGCCCCTGCCGACCTTCGTTCTCTTCACCACGCTGGGCAGCTTCATATGGAACTTCGTGCTCGTGATGGCCGGATATCTCCTGGGTGACCAGTGGGACCTTGTGGAGCGTTACGTCGGGGTGCTCTCCAAGGTGGTGCTCGGGCTGGTCGTCGCGGCGCTCGTCGTGTGGGTCGTTCGCAGAGTGCGGGCCCGACGGAACGACCGGCGGACGAACCACGTATGACCGTTTTCCACGCATGACCGTCAAGGGGCCGCGCGCGGTGCGCGGACCATCGATCCGTTCGACAAGGTGGTAGGCATGGCAATGTGGGATCGCATGAAGGAACAGGCCAAGGGGCTGCAGCAGCAGGCGCAGGGCGCGAGGGGCCCCGCCGGTCAGCGGCAGCCGGGAACAGGGGGTTCGGGCGCCTCGGGGGGCTCGAAGGAGAAGCTGGTCGGGCTGCTCAAGTCGCAGCTCGGCTCCCTCAAGACGGAGCTCAAGAGCGGGGCCTACCGCGACGCCAGCATGGCGATGTGCGCGCTGGTCGCGGCGGCCGACGGATCCGTCGACCCCGCTGAGCGGCACCATGTGGAGAACCTGATCCTGCAGAACGACGTCCTGCAGAACTTCCCTCCCGAGCAGCTGCGCCAGCGGTTCAACAAGCATGTCGATCAGCTGACGTTCAACTTCCAGCAGGGCAAGGCCGATGCCATGCAGGAGATCGCGAAGGCGGCGAAGAAGCCGGTGGAGGCCAAGGCGGTCGTCCAGACCGGGTTCGTGATCGCCGGCGCGGACGGGTACATCGCCCCGGCCGAGGCGCAGGTTCTGCGGGAGGCGTGCATGGCTCTCGGCGTCTCCCCGCAAGAGTTCGGCCTCTGAGCCGTCCTGTTCCCCATCGCCACGGGCCGTCGGAGTCGTCAGGGCTCTCTCCGACGGCCCGTCGGGTTCGGGCGGGGCACAGCACAACCTTGGACGTTCCTTGATCGTCAAAGGACTGCCGGGGCGTCCCAGCCCCCGGCGGGAGTGCATCGCCCAGTCACTGGAGAACCATGAGACCCGTCTCCGTCCACCCCTTCGTACGCTTCGGCGCAGGCGCCGTCGCGACCGCCGGAATCCTGTTGGCCGGTCTGTCCGTGCCGGCGTCCGCCGCCGAGTCCGACCAGCTGTGGATCGCCGCGCCGTACGAGAAGAACCTGCAGACAGGCGCCGAGGCCGGCACCCCGGTCGAGGTCGGTCTGTACCACGACAACGACAACTTCACCGTCACGGACGGCCGCCTGACCGTCGACATCTCCGGACTCGCGGGTGTCGCCGATGTGACCTGGCCCGAGAACTGCGCGCCCCACGGGACGACCGCCGTGTGCAGCGTCGCGCAGGTGCCCGTGATCGGCCCGGACTACAGCCCGCAGGTGCTGCTGGAGGTCCACGCCGCCGAGGGCGCCGAGGCGGGAGCGCAGGGCCGGATCACCTACGCGGCGACCGCGACCGGTGGCCCGGAGGGGACGCTGGAGGCTCCGCTGGACTCGTTCGAGACGACGCTCACCCTGGGCTCCGGCCCCGACCTCGTCCTGGACGGGCTCGACCCGGTCGAGGGCGCCACCCCGGGGACGGTGCACACGGCGCCGCTCACGGTGACCAACGAGGGGCAGGAGCCCGCCCAGGGCTTCACCCTCGGGATGATGGCGTCGTACGGCCTCGGCTTCGACTCGCGGTACGACGCGTGCGCGTACACGCAGACGGGCGGCGAGTACGCGCCCATGTCCCGTGCCGAGTGCGCCTTCGACCGGGTGCTCCAGCCCGGTGAGAGCTTCACCCTGCCGGAGCCGCTGCGGATCGCCCTGGCGGACCACGCGTTCCGGGAGCGCCTCGACGTCGATGTGCAGCCCGCGGGCGGCGCCACGGACATCGATGACGAGAACAACTACAGGATTCTCGAAGTGGACGCGGTGAACACGGCCGACTTCGCGATGCGCGGTTCCCGGGTCGGCGGCGCCGTCGGCGAGACCGTGAAGGCCGCGCTCACCTTCCGCAACAAAGGGCCGGGCTGGCTCGGCAACCTCGGTTCCGGCGACTCGGTCGCCCTCGTCGACTTCACGGTTCCCGAGGGTGTCACCGTCACCCGCGCGCCCGCCGCGTGCGACCCCCGCACGTTGGACGGCGGCAGCTACCGGCCGGGGCGTCTCGGCGCTCCGCGTTACGTGTGCGAGATGCCGTACTGGGTGCTGGAGAACACCGTGCGCACCTTCCGCTTCGACCTCCGCGTCGACACCGTCGTGCCCGACGCCCGGGGGCGGGTGGCCCTGCGTCCGGTGATCACGGGTGCGGGCTTCCCGCACGACCCGAAGCCCGGCAACAACACGGGCTGGGTGACGGTCAACCCCACCCCCGCCGCGTAGCGACCGGAACCCGGCGGGGCGGGCGAGCTGTCGCGTCCCGCCGGGTCCGGCCCGGGCCGGACCCGGTGTCCCGGCCCGTCCGTCGCCGTCGTCCGTCGTCGGGGTTCAGTCGTCGGTGAGGGCCACCGCCCCGACCGGGCAGGCCCGTGCGGCTTCCCGTACCAGCGGGTGGTCCTCCGACACCGCCGGGCGGTCGGGAAGCATCTCGCTGAACCCGTCGTCATCCTGCGTGAACACGTCCGGCGCGGTCAGCGCGCACATGCCGGCCCCCACGCAGCGTTCCCTGTCGACCCGGATGCCCATGCCGCTCACCAGGCCACGGGCAATTCGAGCAGGCCCTGGATGGTGTCGCCGGGTTTGTGCCGGATCTCGTCCGCGGGTACGGCCAGCCTGAGGGCCGGCAGCCGCTCGAAGAGGGTGCGCAGGGCGATGTCGAGCTCGGTGCGGGCAAGGTTCTGACCCAGACACTGGTGGACGCCGAAGCCGAAGGCGAGATGGTGGCGGGCGGACCGGTCCCAGTCCAGCGTCTCCGGATGCTCGAACACGTCGGCGTCGCGGTTGATGAGCGAGGTCGAGAAGAAGACGCCCTCGCCCTTGCGGATCGTGGTCCCCTCCACCTCGATGTCCTCGGCCGCCAGCCGTTGCAGCCCCTCGGCGATGGAGAGGAAGCGCAGCAGTTCCTCGACCACCACGGCCGTCGTCGTCTCTCCTGACCGCAGCGCCGCCAGTTGACCGGGGTGGCGCAGCAGCGTGAACGTGCCGAGCGAGATCATGTTGGCCGTCGTCTCGTGTCCCGCGACAAGCAGGATCAGGGCGAAGGAGACGAGGTCCTCGCGGCCGACGGGCCCGTCCGGGTGGTCCCGGTGGATCAGTTCGTCCAGCAGCCCCTCCCCCGGTTCCGCGCGCTTGCGGTCGATCAGCGCGCCCAGATACTCCTCCAGTTCGATCCGGGCGCCGTCCACATCGCTTGCGGCCGGGCCGCGCAGAAGGCGGCGCGAGCAGCCCTCGAAGAACGCGTGGTCGGCGTAGGGCACTCCGAGCAGTGCGCAGATCACCATGGACGGCACCGGCAGCGCGAAGTCGGCGACCAGTTCGGACGGCGGCCCCTGCCGCTCCATCGCGTCAAGCAGCTCGTCCACCGTCTCCTGGATGCGAGGGCGCAGCGCGGCGATCCGCTTCACGGAGAAGCTCGGGATGAGCTTCCTGCGCTGGGCGTTGTGCTCGGGGTCGTCGACGCCGAGGAGCGCCACGCGCCGTTGCCGCGTCCGCGCGAACCGCTCGGCCGGAATCGGGAAGCCGGGGTGGGCGCGGTCGGTGGAGAGCCGGGGATCCGCCAGGAGCCGGCGGGCCAGGGCGTGCCCGGTGACGGCCCAGACCGGGCGTCCGTCGAAGAGGGTGACCCGGCTCAACGGACGCTGCGCACGCAGCGGTTCGTAGCCGGTGGGCGGGTGGTAGGGGCACTCGCGGTCCTGCGGGAACGGTGTCGCGGAGGTCGGTTCGGTGGCGGTGCCGGTGAAGGCAGGGTCCTGGCGGGCCGGTTCCGTCGTGGATTCCGTCATGGGAGCGGTCGCCTCGCAGTGCTCGGTGATACGGGCGGAGCGGGTCGCTCCGCCCCCACCACCAATTGGATGCCTCAGGCGCCTATCCGGTCCACGTGTGGACCGGCCACTTCACGGAGTCGCGGATCTGGCCGGTGTCTTTCGCACACGGTCGAACGGTTTCACATCCCCTCGGGCCGGGAGGGAGTGGCGGACCGGAACCGGACGGAGCACCGGCATAGCGGGGCCCGAATCCATTCACCGGCGTGTCCGGAACCATGCAGTCCGCAGCGAGCGTCGGCATCCGCGCCGCCCGTCGGCGGGCGGCGCGGGCGACCGGAGCGGCGTGGGCGATGGCCCGGCCGCCGCCCGCGCCTTCGCGGAGCGGCTGCGGGTCATGCCGTCACTTTGGCGATGAAGGCGGCGAGATTCGTCATGGTGCGCTCGATCTGCTGATCCAGGGTGAGGGACTCACGCAGGCGCCCACCCACGCCCGCGTCCTTCTTCCCGCGTACGTAGAGCGAGCAGGCGAGGTCAGTGCACATGTAGGCGCCGACCGAGTTGCCCTGCTTACCCGCCTTTCCCGGTTTGGGGGCCACCAGCAGGGAGACTCCCCCGGTGTGGACGGTCACGCACATCGAGCACATGCTGCGGCGGGTCTGCCAGGATCCGGCGCCGGAGGAGCGCAACTGGATCCCGACGTGACTCTCACCGGACGGCATCACCAGGTAGGCCCGGTCAGGGGCCTGCGGGTCGCGCCAACCCAGGAAGTCCAGGTCGCCCCAGGGCCGGTCGGCCAGGTCACGGGGGACGGACAGGCGCTTGGCCTCACCCTTGGTGCAGTTCACGAAGGCGCTGCGGATCTCTCGCTCGGTCAGGGGGTTCATGAGATCTACGCTAATTTGCCTAAGACCATTAGGCAAACGTATATTCCTTTAGGCAATCAAGTAGAAGTCTTCGGAGGGTGGCATGGCACGAGCGGGACTGGCCGCGGAGCGCGTGGTGCGGGCGGGCGCGGAGTTGGCGGACGAGATCGGCTTCGAGCACGTGACCCCTTCGGAGCTCGCGCGGAATCTGGACATCAAGACCGCGAGCCTGTATTCGCACGTCAAGAACGCCCACGACCTCAAGACCAGGATCGCCCTCCTGGCCTTGGAGGAACTCGCCGACCAGGCGTCGGCGGCCATCGCGGGACGGGCGGGCCGGGACGCACTGCGCGCCTTCGCCGACGCCTACCGTGACTACGCGCTCCGGCACCCCGGCCGCTTCACCGCCGCCAGATTCCGTCTCGACCCGGACGCGGCGGCCGCGAGCGCGGCCGTACGGCACTCCCGGATGATGCGGGCCATTCTGCGCGGCTACGACCTGACCGAGGTGCAGGAAACGCACGCGGTGCGGCTCCTGGGGAGCTTCTTCAGCGGCTACGTGGAGCTGGAGGCGGCCGGCGGTTTCAGCTACAGCTCCCCCGACTCCCAGGAGAGCTGGACGGAGATCCTCGACGCGCTCGACTCCCTGCTGCGCGACTGGCCCTCCCCCTCCTGACCTGCCCCCGCTCACGACGAACGAAGAGACCGAGAACATGACCACCCGGAACGACTGGACGACGACCCCTGTCAGCGCCGACATTCTGCGGGGCGCGCTCGATCTGGAGCAGACCGAGCGCGGGGTGCTGCCGCACCGGCTGCCCGCCCGGGCACGGCGGCAGATCGCCGACGGCCAGCTGGCCATGGCCGAGTCGCAGCCCTCCGGGGTACGGCTGGTGTTCCGTACCCGGGCCACCGCCGTCGAACTGGACGTGGTGGCCACCAAGCGCGTCTACGTAGGAGCACCGCCGCGCCCCGACGGTGTGTACGAACTCCTTGTGGACGGCCGCCTCGCGGGCCGGGCCAGCGCCTCCGACGGTGACACGCTCACCATCGACATGGCCGCCGGCACGGCGGAGACCCGGCCGGGTCCCGTGGAGACGCTCCGGTTCACCGGTCTGCCGGACGATGAGAAGGACGTCGAGATCTGGCTCCCCCACGACGAGACGACGTGCCTGGTCGCTCTGCGCACCGACGCTCCGCTCCTGAACCCCCGGCCGAGCGGCCGACGGGTCTGGCTGCACCACGGGAGTTCCATCAGCCACGGCTCCAACGCCACCACCCCGACCGGCACCTGGCCCGCCCTGGCCGCGGCCTCCGGCGGTGCCGAACTGATCAACATGGGGTTCGGCGGCGGTGCCCTGCTCGACCCCTTCACCGCCCGCGCCATGCGCGACACCCCCGCCGACCTGCTGAGCGTGAAGATCGGCATCAACATCGTCAACGCCGACCTGATGCGGCTGCGCGCCTTCGGCCCGGCCGTCCACGGCTTCCTCGACACCCTCCGCGACGGGCACCCCACCGCGCCGCTGCTGGTGATCTCGCCGATATGCTGCCCCATCCACGAGAACACCCCGGGCCCGCTCGCCCCGGACTTCCGCGCGATGAGCGAGGGGCGGGTGGGGTTCACAGCCACCGGCGATCCGGCGGAGGTCGCCGCGGGGAAGCTCACTTTGACCGTCATCCGGGACGAGCTGGCCCGGATCGTCGGGCAGCGCGCGGCCACCGATCCCCATCTGCACCACCTGGACGGGCTGGACCTCTACGGCGCGGACGATCACGCCGAGCTCCCGTTGCCCGACGATCTGCACCCGGATCCCGCCACCCACCGGCGTATCGCCGAACGCTTCGCCCGGCACGCATTCGACCGCGGTGGACCCTTCGCCCCGCAGGACCGGTGATTCCGAGCGCCCGGTCATCGGTCGGCGGGGAGCCGAGCACGCCGTTGCCGGTCGGCGGGGAGCCGAGCGCCCCGTTGCCGGTCGAGGCACGAGCCCGGCCCCCCGTCCTTCGTCCTGCAGCCGGTTACGGGGCGTCCACCAGGATGCGACCGTCGGCCGGGGTGCGGGAGGCGAGGCCGCCGGCGTAGGCGGATTCCACGCGGGACCGCTCGGCCGCGTTCGGAACCGCGTTCGTGCAGCTCGTACCGGCGCTGGAGCCCGACATCAGCTGGGAGCAGGGGCCGGGCTTGGTGTCCGGCAGGCCCAGACTGTGGCCGAGTTCGTGAGCGGCGATACGGGTCTTGTCGTGGCCCTGGGTGACTGCCTGGCTGCCCAGCTCCACGCGGGCCTGACCGCCGGGGCGGACCGGGCCGAGCGTGGCCTGCGGCCAGCCGCTGGTGGCCACGATCTGTATCTCGGCGCGCGCTCCGGGTGCGGCCTCGACGAGCTTGACGTTGCCGACGTTCCTATTCCAGGAGGCGACCCCTGCGGCGATCGCCGCCTCCCAGCCGACGGCCCGACTGTCGTCGTAGCGGAGCGTCACCACGGCAGCCGTGCTCTTCGCAGCCGGGTCCGGCGCGGGAGCGGCGTGCGCCGCCGTGGCCGAGGCCAGGGTGATCGCCACTGCGACACCGGCCGCCTTGAACCATCTGGAATCCAGCATTGCTGTCCCTTCACTCATGGGGGGCCCGGCTCCGCGCGGAGCCGGGCGAGTGGGAGAACGGCCGGTTCGCGGGGAACCGAACGACCTCGATGGCCGGTTGCCGTTCCTCCCGGGCCGCAGGTCCTATGCCGCGATGGCGCCATGGTCATGCCCCTGTCACGAAATGAGGCCGGAAACCGACCCCCGGCCACCGGTGGCGCGACACCGACGGCGCCGGGGCCCGTTCCGTACCCTGGAGGGCATGCGCATGCGACCGACCCTGAGCTGGACCTCCGCCGAGGAGCTGCCCCCGGGCACGACGGACCCGGAGCCGGTCGCCGAGGCGCTGCGCGGTGGCGGTGTCCTGATCCTGAGCGGGGCGGGTATCTCCACGGAGTCGGGCATCCCCGACTACCGGGGCGAGGGCGGGAGCCTGAGCCGACACACCCCCATGACCTACCAGGACTTCACGGCCGACGCCGGGGCCCGTCGCCGCTACTGGGCGCGCAGCCACCTCGGCTGGCGTACGTTCGGCCGCGCCCGGCCCAACGCCGGGCACCGGGCCGTGGCCGCGTTCGGACGGCAGGGTCTGCTCTCCGGAATGATCACCCAGAACGTCGACGGCCTGCACCAGGCCGCGGGCAGCGAAGACGTCGTGGACCTGCACGGCCGTCTGGACCGGGTCGTCTGCCTCTCCTGCGGCGCCTTCAGCCCGCGTCGTGAGCTCGCCCACCGGCTGGAGGCGGCCAACGAGGGTTTCGCGCCGGTGGCCTCCACGATGAACCCGGACGGCGACGCGGACCTCACCGACGAGCAGGTCGGGGACTTCCGCGTGGTGCCCTGTGCCACCTGTGGAGGCGTCCTCAAACCGGACGTCGTGTTCTTCGGCGAGGCCGTGCCCCCGCAGCGGGTCGAGCACTGCCGCGCGCTGGTTCGCGGAGCGCGCACCCTGCTGGTCCTGGGTTCCTCGCTGACCGTGATGTCGGGGCTCCGCTTCGTCCGCCAGGCCGCCGGGGCCGGTACGCCGGTGCTGATCGTCAACCGGGATGCGACCCGGGGCGACCGGCATGCCGTGACCCGTATCGCCCTCCCGCTGGGATCGGCCCTCACGGCCGCGGCGGACCGGCTGGGCGTTCCCGTCGACGACGACGCGACGGCAGGGCCCGCGTAGCGAGCGAGGCGCGCCCGTCCGCCATTCTGCGCGGGCAGGGTATTACCGATATAGATGCTTTTGAGCAGTTTTCTGCTCGGACAGTCGGGTACCCCACGGAGAGGCGGCTGCCCGCTTCATCCCATCCGTCCACCTCTCACACCGCCTTCCGAGGCCGGCGACACAGCAAGGAGAAACCGTGCCCTCAGTACCGTCCATCACCCTCAACAACGGTGTGACGATCCCCCAGCTCGGCTTCGGGACCTTCCAGATCCCGCCGGACGAGACCTGCGAGACCACGGTCGCCGCTCTGGAGACCGGCTACCGGCACATCGACACGGCGCAGATGTACGGCAACGAGAAGGAAGTCGGCCAGGCGGTCCGGGAATCCGGGCTCGACCGCGCCGACGTCTTCGTCACGAGCAAGCTGAACAACGGGGCGCACGCACCCGCCGAGGCGGTCCGGGCGTTCGACCGCTCCCTGGAGGAGCTGGACTTCGACTACCTGGACCTCTTCCTCATCCACTGGCCCCTGCCGGGAGGTTCGGGCGACTTCGTGGAGACGTGGAAGGCCCTGGAGGAGGTCTACCGGTCCGGGCGCGTCAAGGCGATCGGGGTCTCCAACTTCCAGCAGAACCATCTGCGCCGACTGCTGGACAACAGCACGGTGGTGCCCGCCGTCAACCAGATCGAGGTGCACCCGTACCTCACACAGGAGCCCCTGCGCGCGTTCGGGGCGCAGCACGACATCGCCACGGAGGCGTGGTCGCCCATCGCCCAGGGCAAGGTGCTCGCGGACCCGACGATCACGCGCATCGCCGAGCGGGTGGGCAAGACCCCCGCGCAGGTGGTGCTGCGCTGGCATCTGCAGCGCGGGGACATCGTCTTCCCCAAGTCCGTGACGCTGAAGCGCATCCAGGACAACTTCGCGCTCTTCGACTTCGAGCTCACCGAAGGGGACATCGGCGAGATCTCCGCGCTCAACCGTGACGAGCGCACCGGGCCCGACCCGGACACGTTCAACGGCTGACCCGGCCCGGCGGCATGGCGTGCTGACGCGGTGACCCCCACCGCGTGAGCACGCCATGGTCCCTTTACCGTGCGAACTTCCTCAGATCCTCGGCGAGCGAGCTGATCGCCGCCGGATTGCGCGGGCTCTCGACGAGGTCCACGTAGTCGAGGACGACGATCCTGTCGTGTCTGATCGCCGATACGCCGGCGAGCGGCTTGTAGGACTTCAGGAACTTCCGCTTCTCGTCCGCGCCGGTGTCGCCGTAGTTGTTGATGACGATGACCTCGGGGTCGCGGTCGACCACCGTCTCCCAGCCCACCGTGGTCCAGCTGTCCTTGAGGTCCTTCATGATGTGGTCGCCGCCGGCCTTGGTGATGATGTCGTGCGGTCCGGCGTACGCGCCCGAGGTCAGCGGCTTGTCCTTCCCGTCGTCGTACAGGAAGACACGGAGGCGGTCGTCGCCCGTGGCCGCCTTGGAGCCCGCGTCGGCGACCTCCTTCTCGAAGGACGTGATGAGGGTGCTCGCCCTGTCCTCGACGTCGAAGATCTTCCCGAGATTCCGCAGATCGGTGTAGAGCGCTTCGAGCGGGGGCATGACGCCGCGGGCCTTGCCCTGCCCGTTGCGGCACGACTCGCTGAGCAGGTAGGAGTCGACCCCGACCCGCTTCAGCTCGGCGGGGGTGAAGCCCTCCCCCTCGTTGAATCCGTAGTTCCAGCCGGCGAAGACCAGGTCGGCCCGGGCGTCGAGGACCAGCTCCTTGTTGATGCGCTCCTTGGAAAGCCACTTGGTCTGCTGGTAGCCGTCCTTCCAGGGGACGGACGTCATGTCGCCCTTGTCGTCGGGCATCACGTATCCGGCCATGTGGTCCTCGAGTCCGAGGGCGAACATGATCTCGGTGATGCCGACGTCGTTCGTGACGACGCGCTGCGGGGCCTTGTCATAGCGCTTCCTCTCACCGCAGTTCTCCACCGTCACCGGGTAGTGGCGGCCGGCCTGCGAGGCGCTCTCCTTCCCGTCGGCTTCCGATGTGACGTCCGCTCCGCAGCCGGTGAGGGACAGGGCGGCGGCGAGGACGAAGGCCGCGGGACGCAAGGGGTGGGACATGGTGGGCGAATCTCCTCAGAGGGTGGGGCGGGCAGGGGGAAGGTCGAAGAGCAGTTGCAGCGCTCCGGTCTCCGGGTGCGCGACTCGGTGCGCCCGTACGCCGAAGACATCGGCCAGCAAGGCCGTGGTCAGGACGTCGTGCGGCGCGCCGGAGGCCACGATCCGGCCGCTGTCGATGACATGGACGAGGTCGCAGTGCAGGGCCGCCAGGTTCAGGTCGTGCAGGGCGGTCAGCACGGTCAGGCCGCTGCCGCGGACCAGGGCCAGGATCTCCAGCTGGTGGGCGATGTCCAGGTGGTTGGTGGGCTCGTCGAGCACCAGGACCCGGGGCTGTTGGGCGAGGGCCCGGGCGATGAGGACCCGCTGCCGCTCGCCGCCGGAGAGGGTGAGGAAACCGCGGTCGGCGAGGTGTCCCGCGCCGACGCCCTCCAGTGCCGCCGCGCAGTGGCGGCGGTCCTCGTCGGTCGTCCGGGCGACCGGCCCCTGGTGCGGCAGACGCCCCATGGCGACGATCTCGGCGACGGTGAAGTCGAATTCGGCGACCGCGTCCTGCGGAAGTGCGGCCAGCCGTCGGGCGCCGTCCCGCGCGCTCAGGGCGTGGAGGTCCTCACCCCCGATCCTGACGGCCCCGGCCGAGGGGCGCAGGGCCCGGTAGACGCAGCGCAACAAGGTGGACTTCCCACTGCCGTTGGGGCCGACCAGACCGACGAGCTGTCCGTCGGCCGCGCCCAGCGTGACCTCGTCCACCAGGCGTGCGCCGGCGATCTCGACGGTGAGCGCGTCGATGTCGATCCGCATCAGATGCCTCCGAAGGAGTACGCGCGCCGGCGCATGAGGAGGAGGAAGCAGGGAACGCCGATGACCGCGGTGAGGACGCCCACCGGCAGCTCGGCCGGCGCCAGCACCAGGCGGGAGAGGATGTCGACCCAGATCAGCAGGACGGCTCCCGCGAGGGGTGCGACGGCCAGGAGCCTGCGGTGGTCCGCGCCGACCAGCATCCGTGTAGCGTGCGGGACCATCAGTCCGACGAAGCCGATCGCTCCGCTGACCGCGACGACCGCGCCGGTGACGGCCGCGGAGACGAGGAAGAGTTCCTTACGGAGTCTTCCGGGGTCGACCCCGAGCGCGGCGGCGGTCTCGTCCCCCATCGCGAGGGCGTTCAGGCGGCGCGCCGACCAGCCGAGGTGCGCGAGGCCGGCGAGCACCGCTCCGGCGGCGATCGGCACGGCAGCCCAGTTGGCCCCGCTCAGGCTGCCGAGCAGCCACATCATCGCGGAGCGGGCCGCTTCCCCGCGCTCGGCCGCGAACACCATGAAGGTGGTGACGGCCGAGAAGCCGTAGTACATCGCGGTCCCCGTCAGGACGAGTCGGAGCGGGGTCAGTCCGCGTTCGGTGCGCGCGACCGCGTACACGAGGAGCATGGCGAGGAGCGCGGAGAGGAACGCCGCCGTGGACAGGGCCCAGATGCCCAGCGCGCCCAAGGCCCCGAAGATGAGTACGGCGTTGGCGCCGACCGCCGCGCCCGAGGAGATGCCGAGCACGAACGGGTCGGCGAGCGCGTTGCGCACCATGGCCTGGACGGCGACGCCGATGGCCGACAGGCCGGCCCCGACGGCGGCGGCGAGAACGGTCCGTGGCAGGCGTAGTTCCCAGACGATGGTGTAGGCGGGGACCTCGTCGGAGCGGATGGCTCCGCCGGTCAGCCCCGCCCACAGATAGCGCAGAACCTCCGCCCAGGAGAGCCCCGACGCCCCGAGTGCCGCGCCGCAGACGAGCGAGAGCGGAAGGGCGAGGCCCAGGCCGGTCACGAGGAGCGGCAGGGGTACGCGGCGGGGTGGCGCCGGTCCGGTGCCGACGCGCGCGGGGCGCGACGGCTTGGCGGGTATGCGGTCGAGAGACGTGGCCACAGGCCGGTCGCTTTCGCCTCGGGCCGTGCGTCGCGCGAGGAGGAGCGGCCCCGGACGGCGGCCGTCCCGCGCAGCGCCCTTTTCGCAGTCCACGGCGAATGGTCAGGAGCCTTCCGTGCCGCGGGTGATCGGGCTCACGGAACCGAGGGCTCCGCCTACCGTTGCGGGTCAGCGCCGGATTTCGACCGGACTTCCCCCGTGGCGAATCCGCAGCTTAGCGCGTGGGTGCGTGGTGGTCTCAGGAAAGGGCGAGCGGCTGGGAGTCCCCCAGCGAGCCGGACCGCTCTCGCGGGGCATGTGGGTGTGCGGGAGGGTGGGCGCGTGCCGAGGTATGTCTACCGAATTGCCGAGTACGACCCAGGCCACCGTGCCGATCAGGGGCGCTGCACCGGCCCGGAGGACACCGTCAGGGGCCGGGGTGCGGTCGGGGCCGCCTACCTCCGGGCCGTAGCGGCGTTCGCGGAGGACTCGGGTGTCGACCGGCCGGCGGTACGCGAACCGCAGGTACCGTCCCTCGCGCGCTTCGGCGTCGGACCACCGGTGGACGGCTTCGGGCTGACCGGCCTGTTCCTGTCCACCCGTGGGAGGCCACGGACGAAACCGGCGGGTGGCCTTCCGGAAAGTCTTCCGGGAGGTTCGGCGGACGGAGCGGAGCACGAGGTGGGGGTGCGGCGGGTCGACCGCAAGACCCTGCTGCACCCGTGGGCGGTCCGTCCGGCGATGGACTGCGAAACGCTGGTCACTCCCGACCACGGTCAACTGCTGCTCGTTCTTGCCCCGGCGGACGCCGGGACCCGTGAGCGGCTGGATCCGCTGCGTGTCCCGGGCATCGAGGAGTTCCCCATGAGGACGACGCGCTCGTCCGAGCGGTAGGACGACCGCCGGAAGTCCTCCGGGGTGGCCCTGCCTCTGTGCTTCTTCGCCTCTTGCGGACCGGCTCATCTCGCGGTGGTCACCAGCTGAGGCGGGCCGCTACGGGCAGGTGGTCGCTGCCGGTGGCGGGCAGGCCCCATGCGCTCTGCGGCTCCGCGCCGCGTACCAGGATCCGGTCGATCCGCACGACGGCTCCGGGACCGTGCTCCTGGCGGTCGAGAACACCGGTGCGCAGCTCTCCCCCGAGCTGGTCTCGACGCTCTCCGAACCCTTCCAGCGCGGCGCCGAACGCCTGCGCACCCACTGGACGGGGGTCGGTCTCGGCCTGGGCATCGTCGAGACCGTCGCCCGCGCACACGACGGGACGTTCACCCTCACCCCGCGCTCCGCGGCGGCCTGCGCATCACGGTGGAACTTCCCGCCGCCGCCGCGCACACCGACGGGTGAGCGACGGCGTCCGGGCGCCGTACGGCAGGATGGTGCCATGAGCGTAGTGAAGATCAATGTGCTGACCGTCCCCCAGGAACAACGCGAGACGCTGGAGAAGCGCTTCGCTTCCCGCGCCCATGCCGTGGAGAGCTCCGACGGGTTCGAATGGTTCGAGCTGCTCAGGCCCGTCGAGGGAACGGACGACTACCTCGTCTACACGCGCTGGCGTGACGAGGCGTCCTTCCAGGCGTGGATGGAGGGGCCGATGAAGGCGGCCCATCAGGGCGGCGGCGACGCCGGGAGCGGTGAGCGCCCCAAGCCTGCGGCCAGCGGCTCCACCGTGTGGTCCTTCGAGGTCGTGCAGCAGGCAGCGCCGACCGGCGCCTAGGCGAGCGCGCAAGGACGGGTGGCCTGCCCGGTCCCCCCTGTCCGGCCCGATCTGCCCGCCCCGTGACCGCCCCACGACCGGCCGGGCAGGTCTCTCCGGTCGGCCCGGCCCCGGGACCTCAGCGGTCGATCGGCGGCAGCCGGGCCAGGCCGCTGTCGAGCATGATGCGGTCGACGGTCGCGTCCAGGATGCTGTCGGGGCCGATCACCGTCTCCAGGCCGTCGGGCAGTACATCGCGGGGGCGGTACCAGTCCCGTAACTGGGGCTCGTCGACCTCGTCGGCGATCGGCTTGGTGGCGTGCCGGGCCAGGGTCTCGGCGAACGGGACGTCGAGGTAGTACGCGTGGGTGGGCCCCCGGTGGTCGGCGCGCAGCCGGGCGAGCATGTCGCCGTAGTGATCGGCGTAGAGAATGCCCTCGACCACCACGTGGTAGCCCGCGTCCAGGGCGTAGCGGGCCGTCAGGTCGATCAGGCCGATGTTCGCCGCCCCCGGCCGGTCGCGTTCGCGCAGCACGGTGCGGCGGAGGTTGTCCTGTCCGACCACGGCCAGTCCCCTGCCGAATCTGTCGCGGAGACCAAACGCGACGCTCGACTTCCCCGAGGCGCTGTTGCCGCGCAGGACGATCAGCCGGGTCTCCTCGGCGCCCACTTTCACGAGCACCACGCTAGCCGTCGCCGGTCCGGCTCGGGGCCGAGGACTTCCCCCAGCAGGTCACTCCCAGGGTGCACGCGGTCTCCTCCCGGCGGTTGATTCCTCACCACCTGCGCGTTTCTAAGATCATTCTTCGAGGAACGGACCGACGGAACCGGTGGAACACGACATGACACTGCTGGATGTACTGCTGGACGCGGTCCGTGAGGCTCCCGGGCAGGTCGTCGTGCATGTCCGCGGCGACGGCAGCGAACTGACGGTCACGCTGCGCGAGCTTCTGGACGATGCGCTGCGCGTGGCCGGCGGCTTCCGGGAGGCGGGCGTCGCGCCCGGGACCTGTGTGCCGTTGCTCGCCGACCGCAGCGAGGACTTCCAGGCGATGTTCTGGGGCGCGGTGGCGGCCGGTCTCGTTCCGGTACCGCTGGCTCCGGACGCCCGCCGGGTGCTGCCGGTCTGGGAGCACCTGGGGCGGCCGCCCGTCGTCGTGGACGCCTCGTCCGCGTCGCTGACGGGTGAACTCCCCTCCGCTGTGAACACCTTGGCCCTCGGCACCCTGCGGGAGGGGCCGTCGTTGCGGGAACCTGCCGCAGCCGGGCCGGACGACGTCGCGTTCCTCCAGTTCTCCTCGGGAAGCACCGGCGCACCCAAGGGGGTGGAGGTGACGCACGGTGCGGTGCTGGCCAATCTGGACCAGATACGGGCCGCCTCGGCGCTGGGTGCCGAGGACGTGGTGGTCAGCTGGATGCCGTATTTCCACGACATGGGCCTCATCGGCACGCATCTCGCTCCGCTGGCCGCCCGGGCCAGGCAGGTCAAGATCGGTCCGCTGTCGTTCGCCAAGCGGCCCCGCGTGTGGTTCGAGGTGGCGGCCCGGCACCGGGCCACGGTGCTGTCCGCTGCCAACTTCGCCCTGGCGCTCGCCGTACGCCGTGTTCCCGACGAGGTCCTGGCCCGCCTGGATCTCTCGGCCGTACGGCTGATCCTGGTCGGGGCGGAGCCGATCGCGCCCGCGGTGTGGCGAGCCTTCGTCCTCAAGACGCGTCCGGCGGGGCTGGATCCGGCGGCCGCCCAACCGGTCTACGGCCTGGCGGAGGCGACCCTGGCGGTGACCTTCCCGCCGCCGGGGGAAGTGGCCGAGCCGCTGGTCCTGGACCGGGCGTCGTTGAGCGGTGGGGTGGCGGTTGACGCCGAACCGGGCTCAGGAGCCGTCGAGTTGATGGACGTCGGCCTGCCGGTGGCCGGCTGCGCCGTGCGCATCGTCGACGACGCGGGTGATGTCCTCGGGGACCGGCGGGTCGGGCACATCATGGTGAGCGGCCCCCAACTGGCCCGTGGCTATCACGGCCTTCCCGGTGTGAGCGCGGAGGTGTTCGCGAGAGGGTGGCTGCACACCGGTGATCTCGGGTTCCTGCGGGACGGTCGGCTGTGCGTCACGGGCCGGCACAAGGACGTGCTGTTCCTCAACGGCCGCACCTTCCACGCCACGGACATGGAAGCGGTGGCGGCGGCGACACCCGGGCTGCCTCCCGGTACCCCGGCGGTGGTCGGTTCGACCGACCCGGTCACCGGTGTGGAGCGGGTCGTGGTGTTCGTCCCCTGGGCGCGGCCCCCGGGCGATGCGGCGGAGGTGCTCGGACGCGTCGCGGCCCGGGTGGGCGAGGCCCTGCTCCATGACGATGTGCGGGTGCTGGCCGTGCCGCCGGGGGCGTTCCCCCGTACGACGAGTGGCAAGCTGCAGCGTCGGCGGCTGCGGGAGCGTTTCGAGGCGGGTGCGTTCGGGGCCGGTGTTGTCGGGTCCGGTGCGTTCGGGACGGGTGCACGGCCGGCGGCGGAGCCGCGCGCGAAGGTGCCCCGGGCTCGGGCGGAGATCGTCGAGGCCGTCCGGGAGGTGTGGGCGCGGGTGCTGGGCCGGTCCGCCGAGTCGATCGGGGCGCACGAGCCGTTCGGGAGCCTCGGGGGTACGTCGCTCAAGGCGATGGAGGTGCTGGTGGCCCTGGAGGACGCCTTCGGTGTGACGCTGCCGCCGGCGGTCATCCGCGACCACGGCACGGTGGCCGCGCTCGCCGGCCACCTCCTGACCGTGACGCCCGGTCCGCCGTCGTCCTCCCCGGAAGCCGGGGAGAGTTCCGCGCCGCGGACCGGAGCAACAACAGAGGCAGACCGGACCGGCCGCGACACCTCCACCGCCACGTCCGCCTCCGCCGACGCCTCCACCTCTGCGGCCGTCATCGGCATGGCGTGCCGGTTCCCCGGCGCCGCCACCCCCGAGGCCTTCTGGGACCTGCTCGTCGACGGGTATGACGCCGTCACGCCCGTACCGCATGAGCGATGGGACGACGGCCAGGACCGTTCGGGGGCTCGAACGGCAGCTCCCCGGGAGCGTTGGGCGGCGCTGCTGGAGGACCCGGGCGCTTTCGACGCCGGGTACTTCGGCATCGGTGAGGGGGAGGCGCGCGCCCTCGACCCGCAGGCACGGCTCTTCCTGGAACTCGCGCACGAGGCACTCGAACGCGCCGGATACGCGGGGCCCCATCGGCGCGGTCGCAGGATCGGGGTGTTCGCTGCGGTCGGGGACAGCGGCTACCGGGAGGTCCTGGAGCGGGCCTCGGCCGACGGCTCCCCGCTGCCCACCGCTCTCACGGGGAACCTGCCCGCCCTCATCGCCGCCCGGGTCTCGCAGAGCCTCGACCTCGACGGTCCCGCACTCGCCGTGGACACCGCCTGCTCGTCGGGTCTGGTGGCCCTGCATCTGGCCCGGCGCAGCCTGCTGGAGGGCGAGTGCGACCTCGCCGTCGTCGGCGGGGTCAACCTCCACCTGACCTCGACCCCGCACCGGCTGCTCGAAGAAGCGCAGGCCCTGTCCCCCAGCGGTCGCAGCCGCGCCTTCAGCGCCGACGCGGACGGCTTCGTGCCCGGCGAGGGCGGCGCGGCGATCGTCCTGACGCGTCTTGAGGCGGCCCGGCTCGCGGACGATCCGGTGCTCGCGCTGGTCCGGGGCACTGCCGTCAACAACGACGGCCGGTCGATGAGCCTGATGGCGCCCAACCCGTTGCGGCAGCGCGAGGTCATCGGCCGGGCGTACGAGGCGGCGGGCGTCGATCCCGCCTCGGTGACCTATGTGGAGGCCCACGGGACCGGCACGGCCGTGGGGGACCCGATCGAACTGCGGTCGCTGGCCCACGCGTTTCCCGTACGGCCCGACGGCGAGCCGCGGTTGATCGGTTCGGTGAAGACGAACATCGGGCATCTGCTGAACGCCGCCGCGCTGCCCGCGCTGGTGAAGGTCGTGCTGGCCCTGGGCCACCGCAGGCTGCCGCCGTCGCTGCACCACACCCCGGCCTCGCCGGGCCTCGCCCCCGCGGGTTTCTCCGTGGTGGCCGAGGCCCGGGACTGGACGTCCGCCGGGCCCCGCGTCGCGGGGATCAACGCCTTCGGTTTCGGCGGCACCAACGCCCATGCCGTTCTCGAACAGGCCCCGCCCCCGCCGTCGCCGGGTGTCGTGCGCGAAGGCGCCGTCGAGGGACCTCATCTGCTGACCCTCTCGACGCACAGCGCGGGCGCGCTGCGGGACGCGGCGGGCCGGCTCGCCGAGCACCTGGAGAGCCGTCCGCGGCTGCGCGAGGGTGACGTGTGCCGGACCGCGAGCACGTCCCGGGACGAGGGGCCCCACCGGCTCGCGATCATCGCCGACGGTGATCTACGGGAACGGCTCGCCGCCTTCGCCGCCGGGACGGACGATGCGGAATCGGGAAATGCGAGGGCGGGCGGTACGGGAACGGGCGAAGCGGTCGGGCGCGTCGGCGGCCTCGTCCGTTCGCGGCCGCGCGTGGTCTTCCTCTTTCCCGGACAGGGCGCGCAGTTCCCCGGCCAGGACCGGGCGTTGTACCGGACGGCGTCGGTGTTCCGGGACACGTTCGACGAGGCTTCCGCGCTCCTTCGCCCTGTCCGCGGGCGGCCCCTGCGGGACTGGGGGCTGGACCCGGAGGTGGATCCGGCCGCGCAGGCCGTGACCGAAGTGGCACAGCCGCTCCTCGTCGCCTCGGGGGTGGCGCTCGCCCGCCAGCTGCGTACCTGGGGCGTTGAGCCCGACGCGGTCGCCGGGCACAGCGTCGGGGAGATCACGGCCGCCTGTGTCAGCGGGGTGCTGACCCTCCGGGAGGCGGTGCGGTTCGCGGCCGAACGCGGCCGTCTCATGGGCTCGTTCACCGAACCGGGCGCCATGATCGCCGTCCGCGGGGGTGAGGACGCGGTGGCCGCTGCGGTGGCGGAGTCCGATGGGGGCCTCACCGTGGCCGCGTACAACGGTCCCGGGCTCCAGGTCCTCTCCGGGAGCGTCTCCGCCGTGGAGCACGCCGCCCTCGCCCTCGACGCGCAGAGCATCCCCACCCGTCGGCTGCGGGTCTCCCGGGCCTTCCACTCACCGTTGATGCGGCCGGTCGCCGACCGGCTCGCCGACGCGGCCCGTGCGCTGACGCCGCAGGCCCCGTCCATCCCCCTGATGAGCACCGTCACCGCCGCGTGGCAGCCGGTCCTCGACCCGGAATACCTGCGCGACCACGCCGAGCGCCCGGTGCTGTTCGGGGCGGCTGTGGAACGTCTGGCCCGGGAGGGGTACGACACCTTCCTGGAGGTCGGCCACGGCGCGAC
Organism: Streptomyces sp. man185; assembly: GCA_002551355.1. Classification (GTDB taxonomy): domain Bacteria; phylum Actinomycetota; class Actinomycetes; order Streptomycetales; family Streptomycetaceae; genus Streptomyces. The sequence goes on from NTHE01000042.1 coordinate 63,290, forward strand.
GTTGTCGGGTGCGGTCCGAACGACGACGGTGGCGTGCACGTCCGGCACGTCCGGCGGCGGAGTTACGGTGATGGGCGCCCTGCCGGGTCGTTCCACCGACCGGACAGACGCCGCACGGCTGCCCGTTGACGGGCACGGTGGGCGCAGGGCCCTTCTGGAGACCGTCGGCCGCCTGTGGTCGCTCGGCGTGCCGCTGGACCGGACCGCGCTCGACTCGGGGCACGGTCGCATCCCCCTGCCCACCTACCCCTTCCAGCGCAGCCGGTACTGGGCCGATCCGCCCGCGAGCCCCCTGCTGCACCGGGTCCTGTGGGAGGAGACGGCCCCGCCCGGAAAGTCGGCGGGGACCGTGCGTTCGGTGCTGCTGACGGGACCCGACTCCGCGTCCGTCGACCGGCTCGCCTCGCAGCTCTCCGCCGCAGGGGTGCGCAGCCACGAAGCGGGCGACGGGCGGCCGGACGCCGTGGTCCTGGTGGCCGGGCCCGCTCCCGTCCAGGACACCGGCGCCGCACTCGGCCGGGCCCAGGACGCCGCACTGGCCGCCTTCGGCGAGGCTCTCGCACGGTTCGACGAGACAGGCGCGGACCGGCTGCTGGTTCTGACCGAGGACGTGCACGCCACGGGCGCCGTACGGGAAGCGCCACGGCCCGCCCATGCCGTCCTCTGCGGACTCCTGCTCGCGTTGCCGCAGGAGACCCCGCACGCTTCGGCCACCGCCGTCGATGTCTGTTCCCTGGACACCCCCTCCCAGCGCCTGACCGCCGTGCTGGCCGAGCTGGAGTCGGGCGGCGCTCCGGGCAGCGCCGCCACCGTCGCCTGGCGCGGGGGACGCCGGCTCGCTCGCGGCTTCACGCCGCTCACGAGCGGCGCCACGGCGCGGGCCGAGGCGACGCGGTCACCGTTGCCGGCCGACGGCACCTTCCTCATCACCGGGGGCGGCGGCGGAATCGGCGCCGCACTCGCCCGGGACCTCGCCGGCCGGGGCCGCCCGACCCTCGTGCTCACCGGGCGCTCCCCCGGGCTTCCCGAGGGACTGGCCGAGGAACTCCGCTCGCTGGGCGCTACGGTCCACTACCGCGTGGCCGACGTCTCGGTGGAGCGTGATGTCGATGCGCTCATCGCCGGACTGCCCCGCCTCGACGCCCTCTTCCACGCCGCGGGTGTCGTGCGACCCGGCACCCTGCGGAACAGGCGCGCGCAGGAGACGGCGGACGCCCTGGCCGCGAAGACGCGGGGCAGTCTGCTGCTCTCGCTCGCCCTGCGCCGGCACGGGCTGGCCCCGGCGGTCCGCGTCGCGTTCTCCTCCGTCAGCGCCGTGCTGCCCGGCCTCGCGGGCGCGCTGGGCGACTACGCCGGCGCCAACGCCTTCCTCGACGCGTTCGCCGCGTCGGAACGACACGCGGGCAGTCCCTGGCAGTCGGTGAACCTCACGGCGCTGGCCGGGACGGGCATGGCGGTGGCCTTCGGCACCGGGGCGGGAGAGGGCTCCCCCAACGTGCGGAGCAACGAAAGCCGGCCGGTCGAGCTCGCGCCCGCGCTGGCCGCGCTCCGGACGGCATGCGGCGTCGACGCACCGCAGCTGCTGCTCGCCGACCTGACGCCGTCCTCGCGGCCCGCGCCCGTGGCGTCCCCGACCGCGACGGTGGGAGCCGAGGGAACGGAAGCCGGAACGGAGCAGGCAGCCTCGGGCCGGGCGCCCGGCACCGGCGCCGACGTGAACCCGCGTACGCGCACGGGGACCGAACCCCCCACCGGTACTGCGGCGTTGCTTCGCCGGCTGCTGGCCTCGGCGCTGCGTCTGCCCGCCGACACGGTCCCCGACGACGAGCCGTTCCTCGCCCTCGGCCTCGACTCGCTCGCCGCCGTCGACCTCGTCCGGCAGCTCGAACGGGAGCTGGGCAGGACCCTGCCCGCCACGCTCTTCTTCGAGTACCGGACCATCGCCGAACTGGCCGCGCACCTCGACGCCGCGCCGTCCCTGTCCCGTCCCTCCGCCTCATTCAGCCCGCCCCCGGTGCCGGACGGGGTCCCCTTCCCCCTCACGCCCGTCCAACTCGCCCTGCACACCAGCAGCCGCCTCCACCCGGACGTGCCCGCCTACGGTTACGTCCGCCAGACCGTCCGGGGGCCCCTGGACGCTCAGCTCCTGGGCCGGGCGCTCGCCGCGCTCGCCGACCGGCACACCATGCTGCGGATTCGCATCGGGAGCACGGGGAATGCCGGGAGCGCCGAGGACGGGATCGGCTCGGCGGCACCGGCGCAGTACGTCGCCCCGCCCGCCGCTCTGTCCGACTGGTACGAGGTCCGCGAGCTGCCCGGCCGTATCGAGGAGCTCGAAACGGCCCTGTGCAACCGGCCGTTCGACCTCTCCGCCGAACCTCCCGTGCGCGCGGTCCTCGCCCGGGAGAGTCCGGAGCTGTCCCATCTGGTGCTGGTGATCCACCATGCGGCCGGTGACGGATACAGCCTCAACGTCCTCGCCGGAGAACTATGGTCGCTCTACACCGCCTTCGCTCACGGGGACGCCCCGACGCTGCCCGCGCTCGGCACCGACTTCGCGCGGTACGCGGCCGCGTCCGCCGACGAGCGGTCCTCCACGGACGGCGTGAGAGATCTCGCCGTCGCCAGGCGGTACTGGGCGGGCCGACTGGCCTCCCGCGAGCCGCTGCGCCTGCCGTACGACGGGGATCCGTCCGCCCTTCCCACCGCTCCCCTGACCACGCATCAGAGTTCCCTCGACGCCGCGCTGACCGCCGCGTTGGAGAAGCGGGCCGCGGATCACGGCGTGAGCCTGTTCCACTTGCTGCTCGCCGTGCACGTGCGGTGTCTGGCCCGGTGGAGCGGGCAGCGGGAGATCGCGGTGAACGTCGCCCGCGCCCGGCGGGACGACCGCCTGGGAGGTCTGGACCGGCTCGTGGGGCCGCTCGCCGACACCCTCCCCCTGTTGTGCTCGACCGGCCCGGAGGAGTCGGAGGAGGCCCTGGCCGAGCGACTGGCGGGGATCTGGCTGGAGAGCGAGCAGCACGCCGGCCTCACCGGCCTGGACCTGGCACGGCTGCTGCCGACGGACCCGTCCGGGGCCGGCCCCCGGACGGTCAGCCCGGCCGGTTTCAGCTTCTCGCGCTTCCCCGCCGCTCTCGACGGGCGTTGTCCGGTGAGCGTGCGGCCGACCGCCGCGGGCACCGCCACCGCCGCGACCCGCCTGAGCCTGCTGTGCTGGCAGGACGAGACGGTCCTGCGCTTCTCGTGGAACTTCCCCGTCCGGCTCTTCTCCCCGGAGACGGTGGCCCGCCTGGACCGTGACTTCCACGACGCGTTGGCCGCTCTGGTCCGGTCCGGGCCCGACACCCCCGACCGGCGTCCGGCCGCTTCCGGAACCACCCCCGGAAGCGCAGGTGGAAGCGGAACCGGAACCGACCGGCCCGCATCCGCCACGCTCGTACGCCGCCTGGTCGAGCGGTTCCGGGCCACCCCGGACGCGGTCGCCGTCGACACCGGCGCCGCCACCCTGACGTACGCCGAACTCGACCGTGCCTCCCACGCCCTCGCGGCCTCCCTCCTGGCCCGCGGCGTCACCCCGGGAAGCCTCGTCGGGCTTCTCACCGAACCCGGCGCCGACACCGTCGTCTCGGTCGTCGCGGCCCTGCGCGCCGGGGCGGGCTGGGTTCCGCTGGACGCCGGCCACCCGACCGCGCGCCTGATGGACCAGCTCACGCGCTCGGGGGCCCGGACCGTGCTCAGTCACGCCGCGACCCGGGCGGTGGGGGAAACGCTCGGCAATGTCACCCTGGTGCCCGTCGACGCTTCGGCGTCGCCGCTCTCGGGGGGTTCCGCCCCGTCCGGGGGCGGGAAGCCCGCGCCCGACGGCCCGGTCGACGCCGACGGCATCGCGTACGTGATCTTCACTTCCGGGTCCACCGGCCGGCCCAAGGCCGTGCCCGTCACCCACCGGTCGATGGAGAACTACCTCGCCTGGGCGATCGACACCTTCGGCTACGACGAGCACGACCGGCTCGCCCAGACCGCCTCGCCCTGCTTCGACGCCTCCGTCCGCCAGCTTCTCGCCCCACTGCTCGTCGGCGCGACCGTGGTCACGGTGGACTGGGACCTGTTGCGCGATCCCGACAGGCTGCTGACCCAGGTCGAACGCCGCCGGATCACCGTCTGGAGCTCCGTTCCCACGCTCTGGGAACAGCTCCTCGGCGCCTCCGAGGCACGGGTACGAAACGGCGCACCGCTGCCGGACCTGTCCGCGCTGCGGTGGATCCATGTCGGCGGCGAGGCCCTGTCGCCCGCCCACGTACGCCGCTGGTTCGACCTCTTCGGCGACGGTCAGCGCATCGCCAACCTGTACGGCCCGACCGAGGCCACCATCAACACGAGCTGCCACATCATCCGCGACCGGCCCGACGACCGGGTGCGGCGACTGCCCATCGGCCGCCCGGTCTCGGGTACGGAGGTGGAGGTCGTCGGTCCCGACGGGGAGCCGCGGCGGCCCGGCGAGGCCGGCGAACTCCTCATCTCCGGAATCGGTCTGACCCCGGGATACCTCGGCGACCCGGCCCTGACCGAGGCCGCGTTCACGGTTAGGCGCGGGCGGCGCTGGTACCGCAGCGGCGACCGGGTGCGGTGCTCCGAGGACGGCACCCTGGAATTCCTCGGGCGGCTGGACGACCAGGTGAAGATCCGGGGCAACCGGGTCGAGCCTGGCGAGATCGAGGCGGTCCTCCAGACCCACCCCGATGTCACCCACGCCGTCGTTCTCGCCCAGGACGGACGCCTCTGCGCCTTCGTGACCCCCGGGCCCGGATCGTCCGGGGAGGACGCCGTGGCGCTGCGGCGTCATCTGGCCACGTCGCTGCCCGTGTACATGCTTCCGTCCCGGATCACCCGTGTCGAGAAGATGCCGCTCACGGGCACGGGCAAGATCGACCGCCGTGCGCTGGCCGCCCGCCGGGAAGCGACCGCGGCCGCCCCACCCGGGGCCGGCACGGACACCGGCATCGACGCGCGTACGGCAGACGTCCGTACACCGGTCCCTGCACCGACCCGCACGGCACCCCGCACTCCGACCGAGATCCGGCTCGCCGCCATCTGGTCCGCTCTGCTCCAGGGCGACGACGTGTGCCGTGAGGACGACTTCTTCGTCCTGGGCGGTGACTCCCTGCTCGTGCTGGAGGTGTTCGCCCGGCTGGAGAAGAAGGGCGGGCCGCTGCCCCGGCCGACCGTCATCTACCGCAGCCGCACGCTCGCCGCCCTCGCCGCCGCCGTGGACGCAGCCGCTGCGGCCGCGGTTCACGAAGGCGCGGGCACCGCCGCCGACGCCTCGGCCGACACCTCCGCGCGGGGAGGCGACGGCCTGGTCGGACGCCCCGATGCGCTCGATCCGGGGGCCGCTCCCCCGCCCTTCCCTCTCACCCCCACCCAACGGGGCTTCCTGCTGGCCGAAGCCATCGCACCGGGCACGACATCGTCCTGGCTCACCCGGTTGCGCCTGCGCGGCCGCCTCGACACCGACCTCTTCCAGAGGGCGGTGGACACGCTCGTCGTGCGCCACCCGATGCTGCGTACCGTCTTCCCCGCCGGGGCACGCCCGGCCGTCCAGCAGCAGCTACCGCCCTCGCTGCGCCTGCCGGTCGACTTCGAGACCCTCGACGAACCGGAGCAGGTGGAGGAGCGGCTGGCCGCCGAGCGGGAGCGCCGGTTCGAACCCTGGGCCTGGCCCCTGCTGCGCCTGCGCGTGCTCACCGTGGCACCGGACGAACACGTCCTGGTGGCACACGCCCACCACATCATCGGTGACGGCTACAGCGCGGCGCTCCTGGTACGGGAGCTCACGACCGTGTACGACGCCCTGTCCCACGGAGAAGAACCGGCTCCTGCCCCGCTCCGCAGCACCTTCCGCGACCACGCCGTCCGTCTCGCGGAGCGCACGGACACTCCCGCCGCCACCGGGACGGACCCCGGTGCGGGCTCCGCCGCACCGACCGGAGAGGACCGGTGGGCGCGGCTGAGCGCGCCGTACCGGCCGCCCGTGCTCTCCGCAGGTACGAACACCGGCACTCCTCCGGGCGTCGCGGCGAACCCGCTCTTCCACACGCACGGGTTCACCGTCGAAGCGGACCGGGTGGAGGCGCTGCGCAGGCTCGCGGCGCGCACCGGATCCACCCTCTTCGCCCCCGTGCTCACCGCCTACTACCGGGCGCTCGCGGCCACCACCGGCCGGGCGGATCTGGTGGTCGGTCTCGCGGTGAGCGGCCGGGACCACTCCCTGCCCGACGCTCACCGGGTGTTCGGTCCCTTCGCCACGGCTGTTCCCCTGCGGCCGGCGGGTCCGGCGTCCGGGCGGTCCGACGAGGCGGGCTTCGAGGACGATCTGCGGCGCGTCGCCGCCGAGGCCGCCGGGGCGCGGACGTACGAGGGGGCCGTTCCACCGCTGCCCGGAGGGCTGCCCCTGGCCTCCCAGTTCTTCTTCACCTTTCTGGACTTCTCCGCCCTGGGCCCGGAGAGCGGAGAGACGCTGACGGTCACCCGGGAGGACGGCGACAGCGAGTACACGCCGCCTCCGGCCGGTACGGATGTGTTCCTGTCCGCCGGTCCGGAGGGCGGGCGGCTGAGGATCACCGTCCGCGCGGCGGCGACGGCGTTCACCCCCCGGGCGCTGGCCGTGTTCGCGGAGGCGGTACGCGACGGACTGGCGCACGCGGCGGCCTCGGCAGGGCCTGGTCCCGGCCGCCCGCACAAGCCGGACCGCCCCGGCGGGGACCAGCGGATGGACGCCGCGCTCGTCGGCTATCTGCCGTCCCCGGCCGACCTCGCCCGGCTTGCGGGTCTGCCGCAAGCGGCCTTGCCGCGCGAGGAGTTGCGGACTCTGCTGTTCCCCGACGGGCGTCCGCGGCTCCTGGAGACGCTGCGTACGCCGCTGGGCCGTTCAGGTTTCGTGTGCGTTCCGCTGTTCGCGGACGAACTCGCTCCCGGCGACAGCCTGCTCGGGCACACCACGCGCGGGGTGGAGCTCGCCTCGTCCCTCGGCGCGCGGGCCGTCTCCCTCGCGGGCATGATCCCCTCGCTCACCGGGTACGGCTTCGACGTCCTGCGGGCCGTCGGCACGACGGAGGCGCTCCCTGCTGCCCCCGCTGTCACCACCGGTCATGCGGCGACCGTCGTGTCCGTCGTCAGGACCGTGCACGCCGCTCTCGACGCGACGGGGCAGCAACTGGGCTCTCTCACCGTCGCGTTCGTGGGGCTCGGGTCGATCGGTTCCTCCTCGCTGGAGTTGCTGCTCACGCTGGCCGAGCGGCCGCCCGCGCGGCTGCTGCTCGGTGACGTGCCGGGCAGCGGGCCGCGCCTCAAGGAGCTGGCCGACACCCTCGTGGAGCGCCGTCTCGCCGAGGCGGTGGAGGTGGTCGAGTCGGACCGGGAGCTGCCCGACGCCGTGTACGGGGCCCGCCTGATCGTCGCGGCGGTCAGCGGGGGCGGCACGCTCCTGGACGTCGGCCGTCTCGCACCGGGTACGACGGTGGTCGACGACTCGTTCCCGCACTGCTTCGACACGTCTCGCGCCATCGCCCGGATGGAACGGGCGAAGGACGTCCTGGTCGTCGGCGGCGGGCTGCTCAGCGCCGGGCCCGCCCAGCGGCAGGTGGCCGAGGGACTGCCGGCCGCCGCGGTGGCCGGCTATCTGGCGCAGCCGATGGTGCCGGACACCGTCGCCTCCTGCCGGCTGGAGTCCTTGCTCCACGCCTCGGGGGCCGGCGTTCCGCTCGTCCACGGTCCGGTCGACGCGGCCACGGCCCTCGCCTACTGGGAAGCGGCGGAGGCGACCGGTATCCGTGCCGCGCCCCTTCATCTCCTCACCCGCACCATCGACCCGGGGATGCTCGACCACGTTGTCAGTGGTCGGGATTAAGTTCGTACACGTCCCGCCGTAACGGCGTGGACGTCCCCTTTCTCATGCATGGGAGTTGGCGCGTTGTCGGTCTGGGAGCAGTCGAGTACCGCGCGGGTGATGGCGCCCGCGCGCCCGCGGAAGCTGGCCAAGGTGCCGTTCGTCGAACTCGCCGACGGGCGGTTGCAGGGAGTCGTCTCCAGCGGATCGGACATCGGGCGGGTGTACGTGTCGTCGGTGGCGGCGCGGACGTACGCGTTCTCCTGCAGCACGAACAACAACCGGCCCTGCGGCGGTGCGCACGGCATGTTCTGCAAGCACATCCAGGCGCTCGTCGGCGAGGCGGTGCTGCAGTACGGCGCGGAGCGCGTCGCCCGCTACCTCGCGCTGGAGCCCCCGGACGGGGTGCCCGACGCGCAGTCCCTCACCGCCGCCATGACCGCGACGCGGCCGGAGAAGGCCGACTCCTCGGCGGCTGCCCAGGTGTTCAACCGGTTCCTGCGCCACCTGGCCTATCTCGAACTGACCCCGGTCACTTCACCGTTGCCCGAGATGCAGTGGTTCCCGCCGACGCGGGCGGTGGCCTGATGCGCGGCGACCTGCTGTCCGATCCGGTCGAGGGGCTCGACGAGGCGCTCGCCGCCGTGGACGCCTTCGACGGGGCACTGGTGGCCGGTCTGCTGAGGCCGGGGCCCGCCCAGGCGGCCGCGGTTGCCGGACTCGCCGAGGCCGTCGCCGGGACCCCGCTGGCCGCGCGGGTCGCGGAC
>NTHE01000043.1 GCA_002551355.1 Streptomyces sp. man185
CTACCGCGCCGCCGAACAACGCGCCGCCCTCGGCCTCCCCGACCCCGACGACCACCCGGAAGCCACCACGCTCACGCTCGCGCACTGGGCCTACGCCGGGAACGGCCACACCCCCGGCGAATCCTGGCTCGCCGCCAACATCCACCGCGACCTCCAACACAACCGCGAAACCGCCCGCGAACACCGCGCCGAGCTGCAAGACCAACTCGCTCTGGAAGGAGCCGCATCGTGACCACCGCCACTGCCGAACTCCTCACCGTGCCCGAGGTCATGGCGCGGCTGAAGCTCGGACGCTCCACCGTCTACGACCTGATCCGCTCCCGCCGACTGACCTCCATCACCATCGGCCGGTCCCGCCGCATCCCCGCCGACGCCGTACGGGACTTCATCGTCAACGAGATCGAGGAAGCCGCCTGATGCCTCCCCAGCGCAAGCGCAACCCCAACGGCGCGGGCACCATCACCAAGCGCAAGGACGGCCGCTATCAAGCCGCGGTCTACGTGCTCCAGCCGGACGGCACCCGGGCCCGCAAGTTCGCCTACGGCAAGACCTGGGCCGAATGCGACGCCAAGCGCCGTGACCTGCTCGCCAAGGTGGACCAGGGAGTGCCCGTGCCCACGCGGTCGGCCAAGCTCTCCGAGTGGCTGCCCTACTGGCTGGAGAACATCATCAAGCCGCGCCGCAAGCGCACGACCTACGCGAAGTACGAGACGCACATCCGCCTCTACCTCGCGCCCATGCTCGGCTCGAAGCGCCTCGAATCTCTGAGCGTCGCTGACGTCCGGCGCTTCCTGGTCCGGCTGGAGCAGCAGACCACCGCAGCGACCGCCAAGGAGTCCCACCGCGTCCTGCGCACAGCGCTGACAGCTGCGTGCCGGGAGGAACTCGTCATGCGGAACGTGGCAACCCTCGTAGAACCGCCCTCGGCAGAAGCGCGGGACCTCTCCCCCTGGTCGCTCGACGAAACCCTGTCCTTCCTCACCGCCGCCCGGAAGGACCCGCTCTACGCGGCCTTCGTCCTCGCCATCGCGCTCGGCTTCCGCCGTGGGGAGATCGTGGGCCTTCGGTGGGAGAACGTGGACCTCGACAAGCGAGAGATCCGGGTCCGCACTCAGCGGCAGCGTGTACGCGGTGAGGCGTACGAGGACGACCCCAAGGGACGCCGCAGGAAGCAGACGCTCCCCCTGCCCGCCCTCTGCGTTGCCCCTCTCCGATGGGAACGGCTGCGGCAGACGGCCATGCGCGAAGCTGCTGGTGACCAGTGGGAGGAGACCGGCTACGTCTTCACCACCCGCACCGGCCGGCCGATCGAGCCGCGCAACCTGTACCGCTCCTTCACTCGGGTCGCCGACACCGCCGGGCTCCGGGTGATCCGGCTGCACGATGCACGACACGGCTGCGCGACCCTGCTCACCGCCGCCGGGGTCGCTCCCCGTGTCGTGATGGAGATCCTCGGGCACAGCCAGATCGCGGTCACGATGAACATCTACGCCCACGTCGTGCAGGACACACAGCGCGAGGCCGTGAGTCACCTCGACCGGATGTTGAAGCGGCAGCGTCCCGACCGTGGGTGACCGCGCCCGTTGATGTCAGAAGTGGATGTCAAAGACCCCCAGCCATGATCGGCTGGGGGTCTTTGTGCTGGTGGGCGCGGACGGTTTCGAACCGCCGACATCTGCTTTGTAAGAACCCGTAGACCGATGACGAGAGAATCCGAGATGCTCCGAGAGCTTCCGAGTACTCCTCCCACCTGCAAAAACGGGAACTTCCGAGAACTTCCGAGACCTCCCGAGCGGGGTTTGTGGCATCCATGTGGCATCGATGCGGCATCCGTCCTCACGACACAGCCCTCAACGAACGGCCCTTGACCAGCGCAGCCCGCACCTCCTCCACCAGCTCCGGCCCAGCGTGCTGGTACAGCCACGTCACCCGGCCCCCGCGCTCGTGACCCATGATGACCTGGACGTCCTTCTCGGGCACCCCGGCGTCTTTCAGCCTCGTGGCGAACGTGTGCCGCAGGTCATGCACGCGCGGCCAGTACTCCGTCCGCCCCGTCTCCTCGTTCTTCACCAGCCGGGCCAGGCCAGCGTCCTTGATGGCCGGGATCCAGTGCCGGCGGAAGTTCGGCCGGGTGAGCGGCCCGCCGTTCGGGCCGCGGAAGATGAGCTCTTCGCGGTGGAGGTCTTCACCATCGCCGATGGGCGTCTCGGTGGTGGCTGGCGCCCACTTGTCGAGCATGGTCTGCACGGCAGCGACGGCCGTCGGGGTGAGCGGGACAGTGCGGAAACCGGCACGGGACTTCGGCGCCATCTTCCGGCGGATGCGCCCCCGGTCGTCGATGAGAACTTCCTTCACCTTCACCGTGGCGCTGCCGAGGTCCACGTTGCAGGCCCGCAGGCCCGTGTACTCGCCCCACCGCATCCCGGTCTCCTCCGCGAACACTACAAGGGGGAGGTAGTACTCATCGAGCTGTTCGCGGATCAGGGCGCACTGCGCCGCGGTCGGTGGGATCAGCTCGTCGGGGTGCCGGGCGGGGGCCGGAGACACCTCGATGTCGGTGCAGGGATTCACGCTGATGCGCCGGTCGCGGAGCGCAGCGACCATCATGTGCCGCAGCAGCTCCAGCACCTTCTTCTGCGTGGCGTGGCCCTTGACCTCGTTGCTGATCCAGTCCTGCACCTGGAGCCACGTGATGGAGTTCAGCTTGCGCTTGCCCCACTTCGGCTGGACGTGCACCGTCCAGGCGCTGAGCTTGCGGTTCTTCGTGGTGACGGACTTGACCTTCACAGTCGGCCACCAGATCTCGTACCAGTCTTCCACCGTGATCGAGCCGCGCTTCGGGTCCTGGTAGGTCCCCTCGCGCACCTGGGTGCGCACCTTGTCCAGGTGGGCCGTGGCTTCCTTCTGGGTAGGGAACACCGGCCCGCACTGCTTGCCGTCGGGGTCCCGGTAGCGGGCCTGCCAGCTGCCGATGCAGTCGCGCCGGCTCTTCCGCTCGCCGTACTTGTCGGCGGGGTAGTGCTCGATGCAGGCCTTGCAGCCGCAGCCCTTCTCTCGAAGCTGTCGCGGGTTGTTCGTGGCTCTACGCGCCATGAGACACCGCCTGAGTCCGCAGGAAAAGGACAGCGTCCGCGCGCGAGGGCAGCGTCTTCTGCTTCTGCACTCCCTCTGGCGTGCGGTACCTGGCCCGCCACCGGCCCAGACAACCATCCCGGCCCGGCCGATCTCCGTACTGTGCGGGCGGGTAGTCCTCGATGCAGTCGACGCATCCGCACGTACGGCTGCCGACTTGGTAGACATCGCCTTTAGACATGCTTCATCACCTGCTCGTCACTCCTTCGCTGCTGGGGTACACGGGGGCTCAGGTCGAGCGGCTCCCCGCAGAAACAGCGTGCACCGAACCGGGCCTGTGGCACTGCGAGTTCGGAGAGAATCGCTCGCGCGGCGGTGACCGTGTGTTCGTGGTCAAGGTCGGGAGGGAGAGCGATGGTCTGGGTGACGGCGTCGAACAGCGGAGCCGTGCCGAGCGAGGCGAAACGGACGCGAATGCACATGCGGACCCCCGTGTACGCAGGCGGGATGGGAACCTGCGGCAGATGAGGGGAGGGCATCGGCCGTGCGAACGACCGTACATCTCAACAGTTGAGAATGCGACCACTGTTACAGAAGCTGACGATCCGTTATAAGCAGGGAGTGACGGACTCCATTTAGCGGAGACTCACGACAGCGCGGAACGGTTGTGCTCGTTCAGCGCACGGAGTTCCAGCTCTTTGATTTCCTGCTGTTCGGCGGTGAGCCCCCGGAACAGTTCGAGGAGGCGCTCCTCGGCAGTGCGGCTGAGTGGGCCGGGGGTCTTACGGCCGGCGGCGGCGAAGATCTGGTCTTCGGTGAACTTGGGGTACGCCGCGGCGAGGGCGCGCAGGGCGTCCGGGCGGGGCTGCCGCTTGCGGTGGACCCAGGTGTTGACGGTGGAGATGGACACGCCGATGGCTGCCGCAATCTGGCTGTCGTTCACGCCGTATTCGTCCTTCAGGCGCGCGAGCAGCTGAGCGAGGTCTTCGGTGGGGGTCGCATCCTCTGTGGCCACGACCCCAAGACTGCCCCGCCGCCTCTACTTTTCGCAAGTAAAAGTAGAAGCATGGCGAGTTCTCGCACGGCGCGTAACCTCCCCGTCACGCGCCCGCGCGCTGGCATATGACTTCACCATAGAACATGCATTCGAATCACGCGACACGTCTCGGAAGTTCTCGGCGGTTCTCGTTGACACCATCGCGACTGCGACTGTAAAACTGTCACAGCACCTCAGAACGAGGCGCTCACCCGCACCGAACAGCCCGAGGTACCCATGCCCAAGGTGCTCCGCAACGACGAAGGCCAGCCACTCCGCAACGCAATGAAGCGGCAGCAGCTCACCCTCGACGAACTCTCCGAGAAGACGAAGGCGGTCGACCCGGAAGGGCGGGGCGTCAGCCCGGCCACCATCGGCCGGCTCACCGGGCGAGGCACCACCGCCCGGGAGCGCACCGAGCTCCGCACGGCATGGCTCATCACCGAGGCACTCGACGACCGCATGCACGCCTTGTTCAGCCGCATGCTCACACATTCGACCGCGACAGTAGAAAGGTCAAGCTCCGATGCCGACGAAGAGTGAACGCGTCACCACCCTCCCGGCCGGACTCGTGCCCCTCCTGACGATGCGCGAGATGGAGACGTACTACGGCGTCTCCGACTGGCAGATCCTCCAGTGGATCAAGCAGGGGATGCCCGTCGCCCCGTTCGCCGGCCGCCAGCGCCGGTTCGACCTCGCTGAGGTCCAGGCCTGGATGGCGGAGCAGGACACGGACTCGTCCGCGCAGCTCGTCGCCGCGTCCGCCTGATCCACCACATGACTCGGGGCCGCCCCGGACGGCTATCCGGATGCGACCCCTCGGCACCCTCAACCACTTCAGAAATCGAGGACACCGTGACCATCGATCTTATCCGCCCCACGGACTTGCCTGCCGGCCACCGGCGCACGGTCCACGTGGACGTGACCATCCCCCGGCCGACGACCGTGGCGGCGACGTTCCGGGCGGCTGCCCGGATCCTCGCGGCGAACGGCCTGCACCACGGGGACTACTTCCCGAACGCCCTGTCTGACAAGAACACCCCGTACGCCTCACGGCCCCTGTCAATCCCGGCGGCACTGCGGTGCGCGGTGGAGGGTGACCCGCGGTCGTACTCGTTGCTGGCCGACGAGGCGTTGATGGTGCTGGGCGACCGGCTGACCGTGGACGAGGAGGGCCCGGCGTACCGGGACCTGTTCGGCCTGGAGGACCACGTCGACGACTGGGCGGACGTGGAGGGGCGTACGACGGAGTGTGCGGTCGCGGTTCTGTACGCGGCGGCTGACGCCACGGCGGTGTCCCTGTGAGCGCCGGTCCGGGCCCGCTGCGGGTCATGACGCTGGATGGTGCGGTGTGGGTGCGGGCGGCGGTGACGCGTTCCGGGCTCGGGTTGTACTGCCCGGAGAGCGTGACGTCGTGCCCTCGGTTCGTGATGGCGACGCTGGAGGAGCTGGCTGAGCACGGGGTAAAGGTGGCCCCGGCGGTCACCGAGCTGGCGGACGCGGTGGCCCTGATGGGTGCGCTGCCGATGCCCACCCCGACGCCCGGTGAACTCGCCGAGCAGCGGCACCTGGTGGACCCTCTGGACCACGTGATGGAGCACCTCGCGGACAAGCACCCCGCGGTCGCCCCGGCTGACCCGCGCCGTGCCGCGTCCGTCTCGAAGCTCCAGGCGCTGCTCGCCCGCCAGTCGGGCGGTGCCCAGTGAAGCAGCCCGCGAAGATCAACGGCCGCGCCACCATCACCCCGCCGGTCAGCCCGTACTGGACACGGGCGGATTACGCCCACGAGACCGACATTCTCCGCACGGAGGTCTGGCCCGCCGTGCAGAAGTTCTTGCTGGAGAACTGGCCCGGCTTCAGCGCCGCATTCACGGCCGACGACATCGTGCTGTGCACGCTCTGCCGCTCGGAGTTCGAGGCGCTGACCGCCGACGAGGCGGCCGACGACTCCACCAACCAGGACGAGCACAGCGTCGAGGGCGAGCCCGTGTGCTGCCGGGCGGCGGTCGACGAGTTCCGCGCCGAGCGCGGCGTCCCCGCCGTGCAGTGGGGCGGTGCCCAGTGATGGAGCACCCGCTGCCCGCAATCGTCTGCCTCTCCGTGGCCGCCTTCGCCACCGGGGCCATCCCCGTCCTGCTCTTCGCCGGGGCCGACCACCTCGCCCCCCACTGGCTGCGCGCTCTGCCGGCCACCACCTCCCACGCCGTTCACGCCGCGCCGCTGACCGCCGCCGCGCTCCTCATGCTCCTCGGAGGCACCAATGTCCGATGACCGCACCCCCATCACCGGTCCGATCCCGGTAAGCGTCGAGGTCACCCCGACCGCCGTCGTCCTCGACATGGCCGCGCTCCGCGACCTGGTCGTCACCGACGTGATCGAGGCCCTCCTCGACCCGTCCGACACCACCCTGTGGGACCGGCTCCACGAGCTGGCCGACACCGAGCGGGCCCCGCAGGAGGGGCGGCTCCTCACGGAGGAGCTCGTCGCCGACCTCGGCGAGCGGTCCTCGTCCCGCGTTCCGCTGTACGGGCACCGTGCCCGGGAGTTGGCCGAGCGGCTGCTGCTCCTCTCCGGTCCGCGCCCGGTCCCGGCGCAGCGTGAGGCGGGTGCCGCGTGAGCCGCCGCGCCTGGGCCTGGTCCCTCACCTTCTCCGCCGCCATCTGGGCCGTCCTCGCCGTCGCCTTCCTCACGATCCTCGGAGCCGTCACGTGAGCACCCCCATCACCCGGCGGGCCTGGCTCGCCACCGCCGTCCAGCAGGAGCCCGCCCCGGTCACCACCCACCGGGCCGCCGAACTCCTCGCCGCGTCCCCGTGGCCGACGTCCGGCCGGAACACCGCGCGGAAGGACCTGCGGGCCCTGGCCGCGCGGGGTGTCCTCGCCGCCGTCGACACCGACGGGCGCCGCACCTACACCACAACCACCCCGGAACGGAGCGCCGCCTAATGACCGGACCCGCGACCGCTCGCTTCTGGGCAAAGGTCGACAAGCAAGGTGGCAACGACTGCTGGAACTGGACGGCATCGCTCAACGTGCGCGACGGATACGGCCAGTTCCGCCTTGACGGCTCCGTCCGCCGAGCCCACATCGTTTCGTACGAACTGGAAGTCGGGCCCGTGCCGGCCGGGCTCGTGCTCGACCACACCTGCCGTAACCGAGCCTGCGTCAACCCCTCGCACTTGGAGCCGGTCACGCACGCCGAGAACGTACGGCGAGGCAACTCCCCCTCCGCAATCGCGGCCCGCACCAACCGGTGCTTCCGGGGCCACGAGTTCACTCCCGAGAACACCATCAACCGGCCCGGCAAGCGCGAGTGCCGTACGTGCAACATCGCCGGTCAGCGCCGCCGCCACCACGCAAACAAGGAGGTGGCCTGATGGCCTCCGGATCTGAGCACTACCGCGAGGCCGAGCGCCTCGCCGACCGCGCGCACCACTTCACCTACGGCGACGGGGGCGACCCGGTCACCGGGGCCGCGCTTGCCACCGAGGCGCAGGTGCACGCGACGCTCGCGCTCGTGGCCGCGCAGACGGCCCCGGCCGCGCCGCAGTTGGAGACCGAGCCCGCCGTCGCGTACGTCTACCGCGCCGAGTGGGGCGTGACCCCGCTCGGGACCTACACCAACCAGGCCGCCGCCCGCACCCACTGCGAAGCCGACGCCACCAACCACGCGGACGACTCCACCGATCTCTCCTTCGACTGGCTCGGCGACGAAACCGCACCCGACGACTCGTACGAGCTGGTCGTCGAGAAGGACGGGGCCGACGACCCGACGGGCTACACCGTCACTCGCATCGAGGTCGCCACCGAGTACGACCCGGAGGCGGACGCCTGATGACGAACACCGCGCTGGCCGGGGCTCAGGCCCCGGCCGCCGGCCGCCGCCGCAAGGCAGCGGCCCCGGCACCCACCGGCCCCGACCGCATCCCCAAGCCCTCCCAGGGCTGGTACCGCGTCCCCGGCACCGACATCAAACTCCGCCGCGTCACCACCATCCTCAGCCAGGGATTCCCGAAGCCCCAGCTCGTGTTCTGGGCCGCCAACCTCACCGCCACCGACGCCCTCAACACCCTCCCCACCCTCGTCGCCGCCTCCCGGCGCCCCGCCGAGAAGGAAGCGGCGTACGACTGGCTCCGCAAGGGCCACATCCGGAAGAAGGACGAGCGCGGCGAGATCGGCGGTGCCGTCCACGACGTCATCGAAGCGAAGGTCTTGGGGCAGCCGATCCCCGAGAGGTTCCTCACCGACGACGAGATCGCCCCGTTCATCGACCACTTCCTCCGCTTCGTCGAGGAGTGGGACATCACCTTCGAGGCGTCGGAGATGACCGTCGGGAACTTCACCGACGGCTGGGCCGGGAAGCTCGACTACCTGTTCCGCTCGCCCCGGATCGCCGCCGCGCTGAAGGTCCCCGCGACCACCCTGTTCGTCGGGGACACGAAGACCGGCGGCGAGCTCGATGAGAAGGGTGTCTACCCGGAGGCCGGGGCGCAGATGGCCGCGTACCGCCGTGCCGAGGTTGCGTGGCTGCCGGACGGCTCTCAGATCCCGATGCCGAAGGCGCACAGCGTCGGCATCGTCCTCCACCTCCGGCCTGAGGGCTACCGCCCGATGCCGCTGAAGTGCGGCGATGACGTGTACGAGGCGTTCCTCCACGTCCAGCAGGTCGCCGAGTTCCAGCGGGTCCTCGCCAAGTCCGTCGTCGGTGAGGCGCTCGTCCTCCCCGCCACCATCGAAGAGAAGGCTGCCTGATGCCCATCATCGACCTCCAGATGCGGATGCGTCAGCTCGGAGAGATCCGCATCGGCCACGTCGTCGCCACCGGCAAGCCCCGCCGCGACGGCAAGCCCGGCACCCGCCCGGCCAAGCTCAACCACTTCCGCTTCACCAGCCCGTCCCGCGAGATCCTCACCTCCGTCGCCGAGCTGTACGGCGGCGAGGTGCAGCCCTGGACCCCGGCCAACGGGGGCCCCGCCGAGTTCGAGGTGTACTCCACCACGAACCGGCTCCCCGTCCTCATCCCCCCGCGCGACGCCGTGTCCCAGTGGTACGAGCTGTACGCCGGATCGAAGTGCCAGCGCCGCTGCGACGGCGTCACCGAGCACAAGCGCGACCGGCCGTGCCTCTGCGACCCGGACAACCGCGAGTGCAAGATCACGACCCGGGTCAACGTCATGCTCCGCGACGTGCCCGCCCTCGGCCAGTGGCTCCTCATCACGAAGGGCTACTACGCCGCGACGGAACTGCCGCCGGCCGCCGAGCTGTTGGCCAAGGCCGGCGGGTACGTCGCCGGGTGGCTCGGCATGGAGGAGAAGCTCGTTCAGCGGGACGAGGGCCCGGCCCGGTTCATGGTCCCAACGCTGGACGTGGAGATCACCCCGACTGCGCTCATGGCCGGGAACATCACCGGCGGCGCCCCGGCGGTGGCGTCCGGCCCGGAGCGCGTCGCGATCACCGGCGGGCGCCCCGACTACGCGGCGCTCGCCGCAGTGGCCACGACCCCGGCGGCGGTCCGCGAGCTGTACGAGCAGGCGGTGGCCGCCGGGCACATGGACAAGGAGCTCGCCGCCACGCTGACCGCGAAGGCGGCCACGCTCGGGGCGCCGGTGAAGTCCAAGGAACAGGCCGCCGAGGAGTCCGGCCCACCGCCAGGCGCCCCGGATCCCGTGCCGGACGAGGACGGGGCGGTCGACGCCGAGGTCGTCGAGCCCGACGACGTCGAAGGCCTCTGGTTCCAGATCATCGCCGCCGCTGGGGTCCACGGCATGACGACCGAAGAGGTCGAGACCGAGTTCGCCCGGGCCAACGGCGGGCAACTCCCGGCCACTGCTGCGGCGCCCGCGCTCCGCACGTTCCTCACCTCCCTGAAGGGCGGCCGGGCATGAGTACCTTCGCCAACATCCGCAAGCTCGGCTTCGACACCGAGACCACCGCGACCGACCCGAACGAGGCGCGGATCGTCACCGCCGCGCTCATCGTCCGCGGCGGCAACCGCCCCGACCACACAATGAGCTGGCTCATCAACCCCGGCGTCCCCATCCCGCCGGAGACCACCGAGATCCACGGCATCGACGACGCCCGCGCGCAGGCCGAGGGCCAGGACCCGGCGACCGCGCTGGAGGAGCTCGCGGACCGGCTCGCGCAGGCACTGACGTACGGCATGCCGGTGATCGCCTACAACCTGTCCTACGACTGGACCGTCCTGCACTGCGAGCTGGCACGCCACGGTCTGCCCACCATGGCCGAACGCGTCGGGCCCGGC
This sequence comes from Streptomyces sp. man185, assembly GCA_002551355.1. Taxonomy (GTDB): domain Bacteria; phylum Actinomycetota; class Actinomycetes; order Streptomycetales; family Streptomycetaceae; genus Streptomyces. Next base: position 10,370 of record NTHE01000043.1, read on the forward strand.
CCGCTCCCGCTGGTCGACCCTCTCGTCATCGACAAGCAGGTCGACAAGTACGTCAAGGGCCAGGGCCAGCGGAAGCTGAAGCCCACCTGCGAGCGGTACGGCGTCGCCCTGACCGACTGGCACACCGCCGAAGCCGACGCCCTGGCCGCGCTCCTCATCGCCGAAGCCCAGTTCGCCCGGCACTCGCAGCTCAACGGCTGGGCCCCGGCCGACTTGTCCGCCGCCCAGCAGAAGTGGCGGGCCGAGCAGCAGGCCGGCCTCCAGCGCTGGTTCCGCACGAAGGCGACGCCGGAGCAGGGCGGCGCACCGGACAAGGTGATCGACGGCTCGTGGCCGTTGGTCCCCGCCCAGCGGGGTGAGGCGTGATGCCGTTCATCCGCCGCAGCACCCTCCGCGCACTCCACGCCCGCGTCGAGGCGTACGCCCAGGCCGCCCGCGACGAACGCCGGACCGCGCAGGCCGCGCTCACCAACGCACGCCGCCTCGCCGAGCAGGCCGCCACCCCAGACGAGGCGCTCGCGCAACTCCGGGAAGCACGCTCCCAGCTCGCCGCCGAAACCCGCCGCGCCGACCGGCTCCAGGACCGCCTCGACGACGCCTGCGGAATCAGACAGCCCGCCGTCGAAGCCGGGGCCATGTGGCAGCACCGCCGCTCAGACCGCCCGAAGGAGGACATGCGGTGACCACCCCAACCCTGTTCGACCAGACTCCCGCGGCCAGGCTGACCACCCGCCCGGCCGCGGTGACCCACCGCCCCCTCGTCATCGCCCTCGACGTCGCCATCGGCACCACCGGCGTCGCCGGCGAAGGCTGGACCGACCACGTCCACACCACCGCGACCACCCTCCACGGCCGGTTCCAGCAGCAGCTCGACGGCATCGTCAGCTTCATCCGCAACGCCGACAAGGTCGTCATCGAGGGCGCCGCGTTCTCCAAGGCCCGCCTCCAGGGCATGGACCAGCTCGCCGCGATGCGGTGGATGGTCCGCCACGAACTGTGGCGCCGGGGCATCCCGTACGCGATCGTCCCGCCGGACAACCGGACGATCTACGCCACCGGCAAGGCCCGGTGGAAGGACGAGGAGACCGGCACCAAGCTCACCTCCACGCAGGTGAAGGGCATGGTCCGCGACGCGGTCCGTGACCGGTACGGCGTGGACTGCACGGGCCGGTGGCGGTACGACGAGGCCGACGCCTATGTCCTCCTCGCGATGGCGTACGACCACCTCGGGATGCCGCTCGCCGACGTCCCTGCCTCGCACTCCAGGGCGGTCGCGGGCTGCGACTGGTCCGAGTTCACCCCGGCGGTGACCCGATGAAGATCCGCACGGACGTCGCCGCCATGCTCCGCGCCGGTCACTCCGACGCTTCCATCGCCCGCACCCTCCACGTCGACGCCCACGGCGTCGCCGCCACCCGACGCACCCTCGGCATTCCCCAGCACAAGCGCGGCAGGACCCCCGCGCCCAGCGCCAAGACGCTGTTCGACCAGCGCGTCCGACCCGCCGACGGCGGACACCTCGACTGGACCGGCTACCGCAACGCCGACGGCGTCGCCGTATTCCGCTGGGCCGGACGCAACCACACCGTCAACCGCTACGCGTTCGAGACCCACTACGGCCGGCCGCCCGTCGGCAAGGTCATCCCGGGCTGCGACCACGGCGGATGCGTCGAGGGCTCCCACCTCGAAGACCAGCCCATGCGCGACAAGCTCCGCGCCCAACTCGCTTCGATCTTCGGAGGGACGTCATGACCGCGTGGCAGCTGCACGGCTCCTGCCGCTTCGAGGACCCCGACCTGTTCTTCCCCACCGGCACCTCCGGCCCGGCGCTCGCCCAGACCGAAGAGGCCAAGTACGTCTGCCGCCGCTGCCCCGTCATGCTCCAGTGCCAGAAGTGGTCCCTGGACAACGGCGTCGATGAAGGCGTTTGGGGCGGTCTCGACGAGCGTGAGCGGCGATCCATCCTGCGCCACCGCTCGCGCGGCACCACGCCCGCGTACGCAACCCGGCAGCCGCTTCCCCGCTTCGAGACCTGCCGCGAGGCCTACGACTTCATGACCCTCGACGTCGAAGGTCACATCGAGTGGAAGGGCCCGGCCCAGGTCCGGATCGGTGAAGAGCGCCGTGGCCGCAACCGCATCGCCTGGGAAGCCGTGCACGGCACACCCCCGGTCGGACGGGTGCAACCCGACTGCAACCACAGCGGATGCGTGCAGCACCTCACCGACCAAGAGACGCGCAACGCCCGCAGCGCGCACACCGCCGTCGACCTTCCCGCCGCAGCATGAGCGGCTACCCGCTCCCCGACGGCCGGCAGATCACCGGAGTGCTCACCACCACCTTCGGCCGCCAGCTGAAGGGCGGCACCTGGGCCGAGCACCCCAAGGCGAAGTACGAGTGCCTGCTCTGCCGCACCGTCGAGGGCCCGGTCGTCGGCGCCACCGCGGTCACCGCGTTCACCCAGACCATCCGCATCACCCACCCGCACAACTGCCACCAGGGCAGGACCACTCAGCAAGGAGCCCACGCCGCATGACCGAGCACACCAACCCCGACACCGGCGAGATCACCGAGACCGCGCCCGTCGCCGCGTTCCTCGCCTCCCACCTCAACGGCCGCACCGAGGAGGAGCTGAGCACCGAGTTCCACACGCTCCTCGAAGCGGTCCGCGCCCACGGCAAGAAGGGCTCCATGACGATCACCATCGTCGTCGAACCGCCCGCGAACGGCGTCGAGTCCGCGCCGCTCCCCATCGGCGTCGAGTCCGCGGTCAAGGCCCCGAAGCCGACCCCGGTCAAGAGCTTGTACTTCCTCGACGACGACGGGCTGCCCGTCCGCGAGGACCCCCGCCAGCTCGCCATGGACTTCCGCTCGGCCCCCGCCACCCAGACCTTCAAGGACGCCTGACCATGATTCACACCGAACCCTCCTCCACCAACGGCGAAGCGCAGACCATCGTCGAAACCGCCCTCCGCTCCGCCCCGCCGGCCGAGCTGGAGCCCGGCAAGGTGTACGCCTTCCACACCCCCACCGGCGTCCACAAGGTCGACCTCACCGGGCCCGCCACCGCCCCCGACCGAAAGACCGGCACCACCACCGTCCGCGACGCCGCCAGCTTCCACGCCTACTTCGAGAAGCACGCCGACGACGACACCGAGGTCTACGCCGACGCCGACCGGCTCACCGTCACCGCCATCCTCAACGCACACGAGACCGACGGCCCCCGCTTCGGCGACCACATCCTCCGCCTGGCCCTCCGCGAGACCGAGGCGTGGAAGCAGTGGGCCGCCCGCGACGGCAAGCTCGTCGACCAAGAGCAGTTCGCCGAGTTCCTCGAGGACCACCTGCCCGAGCTGCTGGAGCCATCGGCCGGCGAAATGCTGGAGATCGCCCAGTCGTTCCAGGCCACCAGCAAGGTCGACTTCCAGTCCGCAAGCCGACTCGCCTCCGGACAGCGGCAGTTCCAGTACGTCGAGACCAGCACCGCGAAGGCCGGGCAGAAGGGCCAGCTGTCCGTCCCCGAGACGTTCACCATCGGTCTGGTCCCCTTCGAAGGGTCCGAGGGCTACAAGCTCGTCGCCCGCCTCCGGTACCGCATCGGGCAGAACGGGCTCGTCCTCGGCTACAAGCTGGAACGCCCCGGCGACATCCGCCAGAAGGCGTTCGCCGACGTGGTCACGGCGATCGGTGAGCACATCGAGCAGCCGGTCATGAACGGCACCCCGGGCTGATGACCCACCGCGCGAGCAGGAAGGGCACCGGCCCCGCACGGTGTCCTTCCTGCTCCGCACCCACCCTCACCCAGTGGGTCGGCGACACCGCCGCCCTGCGGGTCACCGCAGACCTCACCCCCCTCACCCCCGCCCAACAGGCCCAACTCCGCACCCCCAACCGGCTCATCTGGTGCCTCCTCGTCGGCGAACACCGGCCCGCCCGGCTCCGGTGGATCCACACCTGGCACCCCACCACCTGCCCCCACCCCCACGTCACCGACCACCAGTGCCCGCCGGCCGAGCCGACCACCCTCTTCTGATCGGAGCCCGTCCCCGTGGAGAACGTCCGCCACATGAACCCGCACCCTTCGGCGGACCACGACGGCCTCAACCTGAACACCCCCCACGACGACGAGGCCGAAGACCTGGTCATGGGTGCGGTCATGCACAGCGCCCAGGCGTTCAACGACGCCTCCGCGATCATCACCCGGGACGACATCTACCAGCCGTCCCGGCGCCTCATCTGGGACACCGTCGCCGGGCTCGTCGCCTCCGGCACGGGCCCCCACCCCGTCCTCATCCGCGCCGAGATCGAGAAGCAAGGGCGGCTCCGCGAGGTCGATCAGGGCAACCTGATCATCAAGCTCGGCACCGACTACCTCAACCCTGCCCTGCTCCCCGCGTTCGTCGAGCGGGTCTACGAGTCCGCCCGGCAGCGCCGCTACGACGCCCACTCCAACGACCTCAAGCAGGCCGTCCGCAACGGAGCCGCCGGAGACGAACTCGACGCGCTCGTCCAGACGTTCCACCAGGGCGAGCAGCTCCGCGAGAACACCGGCCGCGGGCCCGCGCACCTCGTCGCGGCCCTCATCAACTGGGACAGCTTCTTCGCCACCGACTTCGGGGCCATCCAGCTCCTCCCTGGGAAGCTCATGGGCCCCGGGCAGCAGATCACCCTCGTCGGCGACGGCAAGGCCGGCAAGTCCCTGTTCTGCCAGGAGTGGATGTGGCGTATGGCCACCGGCCAGTCGTTCCTCGACGACACCCCGCAGGACCCCGTCCGGATCCTGTACCTCGATGCGGAGAACGGGCAGGAGCAGGTCCAGGAACGGTTCCTGTCGTTCGGCGCCGGGCCCCGCAACATGGGCCAGCTCCGCTACGCGTCGTTCCCCCCGGTGCGCCCGCTCGACACCGCGGGCGGCGGCGCGGACCTCATCGCCCTCGTCAAGGCCACCGGCGCCGAACTCGTCGTCATCGACACCGTCAGCAGATTCATCTCCGGCCCCGAGAACGACGCCGACACCTGGCTATCCCTCTACCGCCACACCCTGCTCCCACTCAAGCGCGACCGCATCGCGTCCATCCGCCTCGACCACTTCGGGAAGGACAAGGACCGCGGCGGCCGCGGCTCCTCCGCCAAGACCCAGGACGTCGACCACGTCTGGGAACTCTCCGCACAAGGCGGCGGCACCCTCTCCCTGCGCCGCACGCACACCCGCACCGGCATCGGCCCCGACCAGTTCACCATCGTCCGCCAGGCCCGCCGAGACGGCGACAACTGGGCCCACGGCGGCACCCGCCACATCGTCATGACCTACGAAGCCGACACCGGCATGGCCGCCGTCCCCGGCACCGTCGAGCACATCGTCGCCGCCCTCGACCGCGCCGGCGTCCCCAACGATGCGGGCAACCGAGTCGTCCGCGAGAAGCTCGCCGAGCTCCAGATTTCCGGCGGGAACAACAAGATCGCCGAGGCGGTCCGCGCCCGCAAAGCCCGGACCGAAATGCCCGGTATCGACGTTTCCCCGCAACGTTTCCCCGACCCGTTCCCCACCACGTTTCCCGGAAACGTTTCCCGGAACGCACCCCGGAACGAAGAAACCCCAGGTCAGACGTTTCCCGGAAACGTCGGGGAAACGTCGGGAACGCCCCCCGTTCCCCACGTTCCCCCCACGGAGTGGGGGAACGGGGAGGGAACAGCCGGAACAGAGAAGAGCGAAAAGCCCCTCTGCACCGTCTGCAACACCCCCCTCAACCCCGACTGGGCCACCCGCGGCTACGACACCCACCTCGGCTGTGACCCCACCACCGGCAGCCACCCCGCCGCATAGGCACCACACCAACCAGCCCCCAGCCCAACCACCAGGAGCACCCATGCCCACCACCGACACCACCTGGCTCGTCACCCCCGACACCATCACCGCCGTCGACGACGCAGTCGACTCGTACGGCGTCTACGCCAAGGGCTACTTCGAGTGGGTCGACGGGCGGACCACCGTCGTCGGGCTCCGCGTCGGCACCGGCGAGGACCGGGTGGTCGCCCGGTTCGGTGACGTCCTCGTCCGCCACTCCGACGGCCGGTGGTCCGTCCGGCCGGCCGCCGCCACCGCGTAACCACCCACCCCGCCCACCCCTACCTGGAGCAGCCCCATGACCGAACAGCCCTACACCTCCGACGACCTCACCGCCGAAGCCGCCCGCCAGTACGCCGCCCTCGCCGAAGACCCGGACTTCATGGGCGTCGGCGAGATGATGCAGGACTCAGCAGTCACCAGCCTCGCCCCGCAGCACACCGCCGAGGACATCGACGGACAGTCCAACGACGCGGACGGCGTCACCTGGCGGCAGCTCCTGCCGTTCGAGGCCGACGCCAGCGAGGCCTACGACTTGGCGCAGAACCGGGTCTACGACCTGATCCGCGGGGCGGCCGACGTGTCCGCGTGGGCCGTCCAGCTCGGCGCCGACCAACTTCAGCCCGAGGACCACACCCTGACCGTCGGCGGTGACGGCCGGCCGCTGGTGCGTCTGCACTGCGCGTTCGCCCCGGAGGTTGATGACGCGGCGCGGGCGGCGTTCATGAACGGGCTCGGCCAGCTTGTCGCCGAGTGCTTGTGACTCCCACCCGCTCCGCACCCGCCACCTGGAGCCCCTGATGACGAACCCCGACCACTGGACCACCATCCGCAACCTCGTCGCCTGGCTTGACGAGCAAAACGGCCGCTCCCAGCAGGAGATCACCCTGCGCCTCCTGAAGCTAACCGAGGAGTCCGGGGAGGTGGCGCAGGCGTGGCTTGGTGCGACCGGCCAGAACCCGCGGAAGGGCGTCACGCACACCGCGGCGGATGTTGCCGACGAGCTGTGCGACGTGATCGTCACCGCGTCGGTGGCGTTGGCGTCGCTCGTCGATGACCCGGGCGCCCACCTGGACGCGAAGGTCGCCCGGATCGCCGCCCGGCGTCGCACCCCGTGAACGCAGTACCGGCTGCCCCCGACGCAACCGGGGGCAGCCGGCCCGCCCACCGTACCTACCTCCTGGAGCCCCTGATGCCCACCACCCCTGACCACCCCGCCGAGAGCATCCTTGGCCCGATCACCCCGATCCGCTGCACTGAGCCGGGCTGCCACTGGGCGTGCCACGGGGTGCCGGACAAGTACGTCGACAGCCGGGCGCGGATCGTCCGCGAGCACGTGGCTGCCGAGCACTCGCCGACACCGGAGCCCAGCCCCGCCGCCGTCTGGGTCGAAGGTGACCCGCTGATGGAGGCGATGGCTGCCGCCGTGTACGAGCAGTGCGGTACCGATGCGGTGAGCAGCATCGTTGTGGATGACCCGCGCAACATTGCGGCGGTCGCCGCCACGGTGGCCCGGCAGCTCCTCGGCACCACCACGGCCGAGGGCACGGCCGAGCCGACACCAGCCGAGCTGATCCGGGACCGGGTCAACGAGCGGCTGAAGGACTGCGTGTGGCTCACCGTGGACGACGAGCCGATGGCCCTCGCCGAGTCGTGGCCGGACGTCCAGACGCTGATCGACGCGATCCACACCGCCGCCGGGCTGGACGGTACGGAGCCCGCGCCTGCCGACCGGGCCGCGACCCTCCACGAGGCCGCCGAGGCAGTGGACAACACGGAGTTCCCCGACGAGTACGTCGACCTGTTCGACAACGGAGCCCGCTGGGCCAGCAGGCTCCTCCGCCGCCTGGCCCACGACGCTGCCGCCGGGGTGCAGCCGCCCACCACGGGCGAGGCGGACACCCTCGCGCCGTGGCTTTACCGCCGGTTCATGGTCGCGGGCGTCGGCTGGGACCAGCTCGACGAGGACGACCGCTCGTACTGGGAGCACCACGCCCGCGCCGTCCGTCGAGCCGTCGCACGCGGCGGGTTCAGGACGCCCGCCACCCCGCCCGCTGCCCCTGCCGCGCCCGAGGAGCCCACACCGTGCTGAGCGCGATCCTGCACCGCCTCCGACACCACCACCGCTCCGACCGCGCCCGACGCCGGAAGCCCGTCTGCAACTGCGGCCGGGCCCACCCCGGACCGCGCCGCTACTGCCGCACCCGCTGACCCCCGACCCTGCTGCCGGGTAATCCCGGCCCACTGAGGAGACCCACATGACCACGCCCCAGCCCCAGACCCCCGAGATCGTCTCCGCGATCCTCCGCGACCCCAACAGCCCGCTCTATCCGTCCCAGATCACCGTCTTCTGCGACCACTGCGGCGTCGAGGCCACCGGCGACTACATGGTCAGCGAGGACATGACTCGGGCCGAGCGCCTCGGCGTCGCCCGCAAGCACCTCGTCGACAACGAGGGCTGGGAGTGCGACCCCGACGGCGACGACTTCTGCCCCGAGCACGCCGGAACCCCCGCCGCCTGACCGTCTGCTGTGTGGCCGCCCCACCACCGGGGCGGCCGCCCTCAACCCGGAAGGACCACCCGTCATGGGATACGCCCAGTACGACATCACCCGCAACGGCCAGACCATCACCGCCGGATACGCCGTCCCCACCACCTGCGAAGAACCCAACTGCACCGAAGCCATCGACCGGGGCCTCGCCCACCTCTGCGGCGAGCAGCCCGGCGGCGACGAACACGGCTGCGGCGGCTACTACTGCGGCCAGCACCTCTACGGCTTCAACCCGGGCAAGTGCAAGCGCTGCCTCGACGCCACCACCGAGGAGCCCCGGTGACCGCGCTCCTCCTCGTCGCGCTCATCGTCCTCACCACCGCCACCCTCACCGGCCACATCGCCAACCCCCGCCGGAGACACCACCGATGAACCTCGACGAACTCGCCCTCCCCCTGCTGCTCCTCGCCGCCTCCCTCACCCTCATGGCCCTCCTCTCCAGCGCCGGCCGAGCCGAGCGACGGCGAGCAGCCCGCCGAGCGGAGCAGCGCGCCCGGGCCGGCACCGCCGACCAGGACGCCGCCGCGCTTGCCGAAGCCGCGGTCCGCGACGGCTGGACCGACCCGACGACGGAGCAGCCCCGATGAGCACCGAGCTCGACCACCTCCTTGACCGAGCCGACCGCAACGTCCTCCTCCCCGAAGAGAGCGCGCGCCTCCGCGCCCTCGTCGCCCACCTCGTCGCCGCCCAGTGCACCGACCAGCTCGCCGTGTGCAACGCCCACCACCTGCCCCCGGTCGACGGCTGCCCGTATCCCCGGTGCAAGGCCGCACGCAACCGCGACCAGCGCGCGCCCGTCGCGCCGCCGGCCGAGCACTGCGGCCACCAGCCGTCGGAGGTCTTCACCTGGCTCCACCCCGGCCAGTACGGCGAGTGCGTGCTACGCCCCGGGCACCAGGGCAGCCACGCCGACCAGCACGGGATGCGGTGGTGGCTGACCACCGAGCAGCCCACCACGGAGGGATGACCGTGCGCTCCGGCCACCCGGCTTCCACCGCCTGCCTCGAGGAGACCCCCGTGCCCGAACAGATCAGTTTCCCCACCGTCCAAGGCCACTGCCCCGCCTGTCACCGCGAGTCCCTGTTCCTCGGCTCCGGCGGCTACGTCACCTGCGCCCGCCTCGACTGCCCCGAGCCGGACGCGGCGAGCACCATGCTGGAGCAGCAGCCCAGCACGACGAGCATCACCATCGAACCCGTGGCGCCCGACCTCACCGTCACCAAGCTCGCCCGCTGGGCACCCGCCTGCGACGGAGGCCGCCACTACCCGCCCCACCCCGGCGACACCTGCGACGAGGCCGACGCCCTCATCACCGCCCGAGACCAGCTGATCGCCGACGCGCTGGCGGACGCCTGGCTTCACGGCAGTGGGACCGGGGCCGTGCTGGGGCTCCTCCCCACGACGGGCAGCCCGTCGGCCGAGCTGACCCCGGAGCAGCGCGCGCTCGACATCCTCCGCCCGCATCTCACCACCGAGCCGCTCTATACCGAGGGATGACTATGCGCCTCCACCTCGTACGCACTGACCCCGTCCAGCAGATCGCCGCGGAGCCCGAGACCCTCGAAGCCCTCAAGGCTGCACTGTCCCCGCTCACCCGGCCGCCCCAGGCCACGCCAGAGGTGATCACCTACCACGCCGCTCACGGCTTCGGCTGGCCCCTCGTCGCCGACGCGGCGATCACACCCGGCGTCATTCACTGCCGGCCCACCCCGGGCGCTACCCCGTCGCTCAGCGCGGCCGAGGTCATGGAGTACATGCGCGCGCTCACGCCTGCCGACCCGATCGGGGAGCAGCCGTGCGCACTCTGCGCTCACGCCCGCGGCTGGCATGACGGCCTCTGTACCTGCGGCTGCACGAACTACACCGTCCCAACGGAGGGCTGACCCATGCACGCCCAAGACCGTGCCCGCACCGTGTGGCTGTTCGGCAAGCCCTACTGGTGGACCACCGAAGACGGGCACATCGTCCTCCGGCCGGCGCACGGGCTCCTCACCGTTCCGGCCGACCCGCCCCCGGCGCCGGTGCTCGCCGACCTTGTCCAGTGGCTGGCAACTCAACGCCTGTAGCCGCAGGTCCGGTCGGATTGTCAGTGGTGCGTGCGAGGCTGGCCAACGCCCGTACAGCGCACGACGAAAGGCGCCACCATGGCCACAGCTGATGAGATCAACAAGACCCGCGAGAATGCTCGCCTGGCGCTCTACAAGGCGATCGCCGAGCAGGCCGAAGAGGTCAAGGACCTGCCCGCTCAGACCGCTGCTCCCGCGCTCAAGGAGCTGGCCGAGGCGTTCGCCTGGCTGACCAGCACGGCGCAGCCTCACTGACCGAGCAGCGCCGGCGCCCGCCACCTGCGTCAGGAGGCGGGCGCCGGTTTGCACAGAGACTCGTCAACCAACCCGCGGCGGCACCCGCAGAGGAACCGGCTCATCCTGCCCATCCCAGGTCACACGGAGCACCGGAGGGATCGCCGCCTGCATGGACCCCAACATCATGAACTCATGAACCTCGCCCGCCGGAACCGACAGCCCATCCGGCCAACCTCGGGCCAGCGCCTCCGGGCGATCCTCGCAACGAACGTTCTCCGCTGCAGCGGTGCCCGAGTTAACGAGCTGCCACACGGCCTTCCTGCTGTGCTCGATACGGAGCACCGCCCGCGGCCTGTTGGCCTCTTCTTCCGCAGCCCGGCGCTCCCCAGCTTCCCGCCGCTGATCAGCCAGCGTCTCCGCGGCTACGGCTGCGGACTTCTCCGAAGCAACCCGGGACAGCCGTGCCTCTTTCACCGACTCCACAGCAGCGTTGGCGGACTTACGTCCGTCCTTTTGCGCCCTGATGCTGATCCACAGGGCTATCGCTGCCAGACCGAACGCGGCCCATGCGGGCGCGTCCCCCCACTCCCACGATGCGGCCCACGACCGCGCGTCTCGCCAGTTCATGAGCGGACCGTACAACCGCCGACCCACGCGATGATGGCGGAACGGCGAGCGAAGTTCACCATTTCCTCCACGCCCGCGCGGTGGTGTTGCAGACTCACGTCATGGACGCAGGACTGGCCGCGGTGATCGCGGGAGCATCAGGTGCTGGGGGCGCTGCCCTTGCCGCCTTCGGGACGAGCTTCGCCATGCTTCGGCAGGCCAAGATGCAGCGCGACAGTGCGCACCACCTCTGGCTACGAAACCACCAACAGCAGGCTTTCGAGGAGTTGATGATCGCAGTCCGCCGCCTGAAGGATTTTCTTTCAGGCCCGAATACTGCGCTCAACCTGACCCGGCGCGCAGATGGTTCTGAGGACCTCACGCCGTATTTCCAGGAGCACGAGGTTCGGACTGCGGCTGTAGCTGCTGGCGTCACGCGTGTCTCGCTGCTCGCTGATCTCCCGACGGGTGCCTCGGCATTCAAAGTGGGCTCGGCCATGAGCGATCTGGCCCTCGCGGAATTGAGGGTCAAGGCCGCTTCCACGAATGCGCCGACAGAAGTGGAGCTCGCACAGCTCTGGGACGCGGCGAACATGGCGAGCACTGAGTTTGCGCTGCAAGCGCAGCAGGCACTCCAGAAGATCTGATCAGCTCTCGCCCCATTCATGGGCGCGGCCGCCCCGCCACTCCACCCACGCCGGATCGTCCAACAGCAAATCCGGATCCAGCAGCCCCGCGCCTTCCAGGAACACCACCAGGTCGTGATCCGAGTGGGCCAGCCCTACTATCCGCCCGCGCACGGTGACGCGCCGACCGCCCGTGGGCGACGGCTGGTGCACGACGATCGGCGCAGGCTCCATACCCCCAGGGTGCCGCGCCTCACCGACAACGGCAGCCTGAGCAGCACGAAGCCCCCGCCCATGACGGTCGGGGGCTCTGCTGCGCCACTTACTCCTTGCTCGGCTTCGCCCGGGGGCGATCCCGGCCCGAGCCGGTGTAGCCGCGCTCGATGTCCTGCACCGTGGCCAACGAGATCTTGAGCGCGGCAGCGATCTTCCGGTACGAGACGGGCGGCTTCTCCGCGCGCATGTCGAGCACCACCTGCCGTCGTAGCTCACGCCACCGCTTCCCTCGCTCGGCCTGGTCGGCCATCACCTCACCGATCGCCTGGGCCCGCGCTTGCGGGTCGGGCATCGCCTCCACGGCATTCATGGCGTCGATCACGCGCTGCGCCTCCTCGGTCACACCCGGCCTCATTCCGTTGGGCGGGCCACTTGCCCGAGTGTACGGGGCCCCGTACAGTCTGAGGAAGTAGCCCAGCTACTGACGCACAAAGCCCCCGGCCCGGCGCTGGAACGCCACATGGACCGGGGGCGCCCACCCTCAACCACGACGAAGGGGCAGGCATGTCCGACCCTACCGATCACCGTCAGCGGGGAGAAGCGCTGCGCCTGGCCGCCGCGCCCGCGCCCAATGCCCAGGACGCTTCTGCGGCCGACGCTGTCCTCCGGCAGATCCTCGCCACCCCGAGCCTCGCCGCGCAGCTCCTCACCGCCGCCGCCGACCACCTCACCAAGGTCAAGCCGGACGGCGAGCTCACCGTCGCCGGGTGGGGCCGCGCCCTCGCCCTCGCCGACGCCCGGACCCTCAGCGGCTACCCGCAGGTCGTCGCCCAGCACGCCGGGCGCCGCGCCATGGCCGCCCTGCGCCCCGAGATGTGGGCCGGTGCCCGCACCCGAGGCGAGTGGGCGCTCTGCCTGCACCAGATCGCGAGGTCTGTGTGATGGCCGAGCAGCAGACCACCGAGGCCGACCGCGTCGCCGAACTCCAGCGCCAGGCCGCCGCCGACTACGCCGGGCGCGCCGCCCGCGAGGCCGAGGCCCGCAACACGCTCGCCCTCGCCCGCGCGCACGGCAACGCCGCCGCCACCGCCCGCTGATCCCCCGTACCGGCCGGGCCCGCGTACCCCAGCGCAGGCCCGGCCCCCACGCTCCCGGAGGAGCACCGTGCCCGCACACCCGCTCATCACCTGGGCGGTCGACCACCCCTGGCCGGCCGCCGGGATCACCGCGGCCGCCCTCGCCGTCCTCGGCGCCGCTCTGTGGGCCATCGTCCGCACCGTCCGTTCCATCACGTGGCCGCCCGCACCCGTCCTCGTCGCCGGGGCCGGGGCCATCGTCTGCACGGCCTACTCCGGCGACACCAGCTGGCGGTTCGCCGGGGAGCGCCTCGGCATGGTCGACAGCACCGAGCGCGCCCTGATGTTCGGGGCCGGGGAGCTCGCGCTCCTCGCCTGCGCCGTCATGGCCCGCGCCAACAAGGCCGCCACCGCCACCACCACGAACGCCGGGTCGGCCGGCATCCCGGGCGTCCTCGTCTGGGTCATCACCGGCGTACAGGTCATCCCCTGCTACGCCACGTCCGGCATCGTCGGCGGCACCGTCCGCGCCGTCATCGGCCCCGTCCTCGCCGGGCTGCTCTGGCACCTCGCCATGGGCCTGGAGATCCGCGTCGCCCGCCCCGAGGCCCTATCCACCGGACTGCCCGCCATCATCGGCCGGGAGCTCCGCGAACGCCTCCTGTCCCGGCTTGGCCTCGCGACCCGGGACCGTACCGCGGCGCAGATCACTCGCGACCGGGCCACCGCACGAGCCGTCCACCTCGCCGCCGTCCTGGAGCTCCGCCCCGGCGGGTGGCTGTCCGGGTACCGCCGCCGCCGCCTGGCCGCCGCCGTCGCCCGCTCCGGAGCCGGCACGAACGGCGAGCAGCGCCACCGCCTGTTGCAGCAGCTCGCCGCCCGACGTACCTCCGGCCAGCTCGCGACCGTACCCCTGGCCTCACCGTGGGCAGGTACACCCGTACCCGAGGAGCCGTACCCGCGTACCCCGCTCGGTGTCACCGGGGCGCAGCTCCGGGCCATGGACCCGCTCGCCGTCGTCCACCTCGTCCGCGCCGCACACCCGGAGGACACCCCGGCCGAGGTCGCATCCTGGTGCACGGAGTACGGCGTACCCGTCTCCGAGACGCAGGTACGGGTAGCCCTCCGTGCGGGCAACCCGCACCCCGCTGTACCCGCTGCGACCGGGTCCGCCCTTGACCCCGCACCTGAGCCTGTACCCGGCGCTGACCTGGAGCTGGACGTCTGGAGTACGGCGCTGGTGCACCCCGAGGTGCAGAGCCGAGTACCCGTACTCGCCGCCGCCGGGGCCCGCACTCCGCAGGTCCACGCGCGCATTCCGGACCGGCCCTTCCTGGAGTCGCTGAAGTTCCCCCAGTCCGCTGAACCCGAGTACGGCGTACCCGCCGCACCTGACGTACCCGAGTACCCCGTACCCGGCCCGGACGAGGCACCCGACGAGCCGGACGACGAGGTACCCGAGGGCGACCGCGATGTACCCGACCCCGACCCGCTCATCGAGCAGGCCCGCGCGAAGTACGGCACCACTGTGCCCAGCTTCCGCACGCTCAAGGCCGAGTACGGCATCGGCCAGGCCCGCGCCCAGCGCATCCGTGACGCCCTCGGAGGCACCCCGTGAACGACCCGACCCAGAAGGCCGACGGCGAGCACCGCGCCCGCGCCTGGCTCCGGGCCCGCATCGACGGCCCCGTCGTCGCGCCCGAGCCGGAGCCCGAGCCGCTCGTCAAGTTCCGCTACGTACCGCCGCCTCCGGCCGGTCCGCCGGCCCCGGCTGAGCCGGACGACCAGCCCGTGGACGACGAGGACGACGAGCCGGAGGAGGAGGCCAAGCGCCCGTGGTGGTCCCTGCCGCCCGGCCCGTTCAACCACCGCGCGACCGTCCCGGAGCCCGAGCCGGTCCCCGCCGAGCAGGAACTCGCCCCCGGGTTCTACGTCACCGTGAACCAACCCACCCCGGCCGCATCCCCGCCGTGGCTAGCCCCGGACCCGGCCGCCGAACGTGCTGCTGAGCGACTCCACCGGCGCCGGATCTGGCTCGCCTACCACGCGGGCGCGGCCGGAGCCGGGTGGGCGTTCGGCCTCGTCGGCATGATGCGCGACCTCCTCGCCGACGCCGGGCCCGCCGCCGCCGGCGTCGGGGTCGCCATGGGCCTGGTGACGTACATCGTCGCCTCCTACCTGCCCGGCCTCCCGTACATGCCCCCCGCGCTCCGGCCCGTCCTCGTCTGGGCCGCCCGCATCCCCGTCTGCTCCGCCGCCCTCGCCCTCGCCCTGCACGCCCCCGGCACCCTCTAAGGAGCCCCTGACCATGCAGTTCATCGCAGCACCCAGCAGCGGCGGCGCCGTCCTCGGCACCCTCGGCGGCGGCGGGATCGCCCTCGCCCTGACCGCGCTCCTGATCCTCGGAGTCCAGGGGAAAGGCCGCATCAAGTTCGGGGCCGGGAAGGCGGGCGTGTGCGCCTTCCTCGCCGGAACTTCGTATGTCGCGGCCGGGAAGATCTGGGCGAACGCCGAGAAGGTCGTCGCCCAGGGCCTCACCGGTTTCGGCGTCGGGTCCGACGGCCCGTTCGGCAACGTCGGGATCGGCGCGGTCGCCCTCCTCCTTCTGATCATCATGCTCGCCGGGCCCCTCAACGCCGGGCGCGCCGCGGTCGTCGCGCTGATCGCCGCGTTCGTGTGGCCGGCCACCGGCGACGGCACGATCTGGGCCATCCCCGGGCAGCTCGCCGCGGCCGCCCTCATGTCCTTCGGAGGGTGACCGTGGACGCCTGGATCAGGTTCTGGACCGCCGTGTGGGTCGGCTGGGTCGATCTCAGCGGCCGCGCGATCGACCTCGTGCTCTGCACCGCCCCGGCCAAGCCGCCCGCGCCCCCGAAGAAGCCCAAGGGCGCAGCGGAGCAGCCCGAAGAAGACGCCGAGAAGCCCGCCGAGGAGGCGGGGGAGGAGGCCGCGAACACCCCTCCGGAGAAGGCGGAAATGAGGAAGACGACCCCGACGAAGGGGTCACCCGCCCTGCGCATCCTCTGCCTCGTCCTCGCCGTCGGCTTCGCGTACGGCCTGCCCTGGACCACCCGCATCGCGATCGCGGCCGCCGCCGCATGGACCGTCACCGCCATCGCCCTCGGCTTGATCGCCACCAGGAAGCCCCGGGAGGAGCAGTCCACCAAGGGCGGGAGCAGCGGGGAGAAGCAGCCCGAGAAGGAGTCCCCGGAGCCCGAGCAGCACCCTTCCGAACTGCTGCCCCTCGCCTACGTCGCGGTCCTGCTCTCCGAGGCCTACACCGAGGGGGCCGGGGTACACCTCGCGACCCTCGCCGAGCGCCTCACCCGCACACCCCTGATGGGCCTCCCCGCCACCCCCTGGAAGACCGCCGACGTGCGCGCCCTCCTCACCCGGCACGGGGTGCGCGTACGGGGCGGCGTACGGGTGCCCCCGCTGGGGGGCCGCGAGGGGGTGCACCGGGAAGACTTCCCGCCCCTCCCCCCAACCCCTCTCGGCGACCCCGTTGTTGGCGTTGTTGTCCCAGGTCAGAGCAACAACAACAACGCGAGCAACACCCCGGACCGCCCCTTCCGGATCACCGACGACCCCGACAACCCCGCCCGCCACCACGTCCACCACGAGAGGACCTGACCCATGGCACTCAAGAACATGAGCATCCGCGACCTGAAGGACAAGAACGACGCCAGCAAGAAGCAGCGCGACGCCGAGAAGGCCGCCAAGGGCACCAGCCAGAAGGGATGATGAGGGTATGGCCCTCGACCCGAACAACCCCGCCCTCAAGCTCTGGCAAGCACTCGTCTCCCGCGGCGTCAGCGAAGAAGAGGCCATGGACCTGATGAACAACTACTCGGCTCAGTGCATCGCCAACCGGTACCGGCCTGACGAGAACGCAGTCTCGGCAGACACGAAGCCTCAGTAGCCTGCCCCCTGCACGTCGCGTAGCGCCCGGCCAGACGCCCCCGCCGACCCGTACCGGCGGGGGCGTCTTGGTACTCGACCGTCAATTCTGGTTGGGCTCCTCGTCTCGTTCTCGATCTACTGCGCGGACATGAAGGCGCATGGTGGCTTCCTGCAGCGCAGTGTGGCGCTTGTGACCACGCTTCCTGTGCTTCGTCGCCTGCACCATGGTTACCGCGACGGGCACGAAGGCCAACGCGCTGAACCCCCCGACTGTGGACGCGAGCAGAAAGATGGCCAGCCCCGGGTCTGGGCCTGGATCACTTTCGGCGAGCCACTGCAGCGCCATCCACTCTGCTGACAGAAGGATCCCTCCGAAGGTGACCCAGAAGGTGAACAAGATCGGCGGATCGACAGTCCTCTGATCCTCGATAATCTCTGCCAGGCGGTTGTTCATCTCTGTCTGCACCGCAAAGATTCGCTCAGAGGCGGGTTGCTCACCGGCTTCGCTTAGCATTCGCTCACCCTCTTGTGCCGCCTGCTCAAAGCGCTGCGAGTAGGCGAGGTAGGGCTTCATCAGCTGGTGCGCTTCAAGAGAGGCCACCAGCCAGATCACTGGGATGACAGCGGCGATCGTCGCTGCGAATGTTTCACTCATCTGCATGCGCTCAGTGTGCCGAGATGCCCCGCAAACATAGGCGTGATCGACGAAGGCGGGATGGGCGCGCCGGGTAGCGCCAGGACAGATGCCCCCGCCGACGCGGACCTGTGGGGCATTGCCACGAGAGGATTGCCCCATGACCGACACTGATGGATTCAGCAAACTGACGGCGCCCCAACTCGGAGAGATCCACCAGGCCATCAAGGAGCAGCAGCTCACAGTGCTCAAGGGACTGCGTGACCGCCCCGAGGCCGCCGCCGCGCTTCCCAACTGCCCGGCGTGCGGCGTCTCTCCGACGGAGATCACGCAGTCCCACAAGGCCGTGCCGGAGGTCGACCTCGTCTTCATGGACTGCGGACACCGCTTTCGTGCGGACGAAGAGGCCGTCCTGACCGCATTCCGCGGCCCGCTTCGAAACGGCTGACCGGTCACAGCCTTCGGCCCCGACCGCCCTACGCGGCCGGGGCCTCGTCCGTTTCGCTCCGCCTGCCCTACCTCGTACCGCATGATGTCCCCCACACCGCACACCAAGGGGACACACCATGCGCACCCGCACCGCCGCCACCGCCATACTCCTGGCCGCCACCCTCACCGCTTGCTCCAGCTCCGACCCCGCGCCCGAGAAGCCGGCCGCGCCCACTTCGGCGCCCGCGCTCAGCAAGGCCGAGATCACCGAGCAGTGCGTGGACGCCGTCGCCGCGATGCTCAGCGAACGGCCGGCGGACTTCGACCCGGAGACCGACTCCGACCCGAAGCCCCCCGAGTGCGACGACATCCCGGAAGACGAGTACCTCGACGCGTACATGGACGGCCTGAGCCAACACAACCAGGAGGGCATCGCCGACCTGGAGCAGCAGATCGAGGACGCCGCCGAGCAGTGACCGTGCTGTGCCGCGCCGTTCGGGTGGCCCACTGACCTGCGTCTGACCGCGCGAGTTGAGGTGGGCCATTGGCTACCCTGAGGCGGGAGGGAGGCCGCCAATGGCACACGACCAGCAGCCCAACGACGGCGAACGGGTCCGCGACGGCAAGGGCCGGTACATCCGCAGCATCGAGTCCGTACAGCGCGACGCTGCCGCTGCCAAACTCCGCTCCGAGCGCAAGAGCTACCAGCAGATCGCCACCGAACTCGGGTACACCGACAAGGGCGAGGCGTGGCGCGGCGTTCAGCGGGCGAAGGCTGACGTTGCGCGGGAGCCGGTGGCCAAGCTGATCCAGACGGAGGCGGAGCAGCTCGACGCCCTGTACGTGTCCGCGCTGGAGGTCCTGGAGCGGGACCACATCATGGTGTCGCACGGCAAGGTAGTGAAGGACGACGACGGGAACACGCTCCTCGACGACGGGCCGAAGCTCGCCGCGATCCGGGAGCTGCGCACGATCCGGGAGTCGTACCGGAAGCTGTTCGGCGCCGACGCCCCGTCCCGGGTGTCCGTGGATGCGCAGCAGCTCGGCGCGGAGATCAGCGCCCTGTTCGACCGGGTAGACGGCGACGACAGTGCGGCGGCGGACGATGACGGCACCGACGGCTGACCTGGAACACCTGCGCCACCAGATCGACCAGCTGGTCCGCGCCGGAGACACCCGACAGCTCAAGGTCGTACGCGACCAGTTGAAGACCCACATCGACCGCCGCGCCCTCGCCCGCCGCACGGCGCGGTACGGGGCGACGCCGGTGCGGTGGGTGCAGGAGCGTCTCCGGCAGACGGTGTGGTCGAAGCAGCGGGAGATTCTTCACGCGGTGCGGGACCACCGGCGCACCGCGGTACGGTCCGGGCACGGCGTCGGGAAGAGCTGGACAGCGGCGCTGGTGGCGTGCTGGTGGCTGGACACCCACCCGCCGGGCGAGGCGTTCGTCGTCAGCACCGCCCCCACCTTCTCCCAGGTCCGGGCGATCCTCTGGCGGTACATCCGCAAGCACCACCGCACCGGCAAGTTGGCCGGCCGCGTGAATCAGACCGAGTGGCTCATCGATGACGAACTCGTCGGGTACGGGCGGAAGCCGGCGGACACCGACGAGGACGGGTTCCAAGGCATCCACGCGAGGTTCGTCCTCGTGATCCTCGACGAGGCGTGTGGGATCCCCGAGCAGCTGTGGACCGCGGCCGACGCGTTGGCGACGGGGCCGGACTGCCGGATCCTCGCGATCGGCAACCCGGACAACCCGGCGTCGCACTTCCGGAAGGTGTGCACCCCGGGGTCGGGCTGGCACCAGATGTCGATCAGCGCGTTCGACTCCCCGAACCTGACCGGCGAGGAGATCCCCGCCGACATGGCCGCGGCCCTCGTATCGAGGGAGTGGGTGGAGGAGAAGGCGAAGGACTGGGGCGTCGACAACCCCATCTACCGGGCCAAGGTCCTCGGCGAGTTCAGCACCGATGCTGCGAACCAGGTGGTCCGCCAGTCCGACGTCGCGAAGTGCCGGGCCGCGACCGACCACCGGCCGAAGCCGGAGGAGCTGGAGCCCGTCGAGCTCGGCGTCGACGTCGGTGGCGGCGGGGACGAGACGGTGATTCGGGAGCGACGCGGGCACCGCGCGGGCCGGGAGTGGTCCGCCCACACAGACCGGCCGGAGGTGATCGCCCCTCTGATCCTCCGCGCGATCAAGGAGTCCGGCGCGACGGCCGTGAAGGTCGACAGCATCGGCATCGGCTTCGGGGTGATCGGCGAGCTCCGTAACGCGGCCACCCGGGGCGAGCACACAGCGCACATCATCGGCGTGAACGTCGGCGAGAAGGCCAGCGAGCCCGACAAGTTCATCAACCTCCGCGCCGAGATCTGGTGGTCCCTCGGCCGCGGCCTCTCCGAGGCCGGCGGGTGGGACCTGGCGATGATGGACAACGCCGACACCACCGTCGCGCAGCTCCTCGAACCCCGGTGGGACACCGACCCGAAAGGGCGGATCCGGGTGGAGCCGAAGGACGACATCCGTAAGCGGCTCGGGCGCAGCCCGGACAACGCCGACGCCCTGCTGCTCGCGTACTACAGCGCGGGCCGCCCCCGAGTGAGGTGGCTGTGATTGTGATGCCGAAGAAGTTCCTGTCCGCAGTGGCCAGCACAGGCCCCGCACTGAAGAAGTTGCGGCCGACCGCCATGAACACCGCAGGATTCGCGCTAATCTCGGCTGGAAGCTGGAGCATTTTCGGTGCGGGCGTCGGTTTGATCACCGGTGGTGTCCTCACTGTTGTCCTCCAGTGGTGGGTCGACAGCGACGACTGAGCAAGGAGGGGACCATGGGCAAAACGCTCATCGGGTCCATCTCCGCCGCCGCCCGCCGCACCACCATCGACAGCCCCATCCCGTTCGTCAGCCGAGGCGCCCAGCGCGCCCTCCCCTTCATGCGCCCCGCCGGCATGGAGCAGCAGATGCGGGCCATGGGCTCGGTCGGCACCCTGTTCTCCATCGTCAACCGCACCAGCAACGCGACCGCGCAGGTCGAGTGGAAGCTGTGGCGCAAGGCCAAGTCCGGGCTGAAGGAGGACCGCGTCGAGGTCACCTCGCATGCGGCCCTGGACCTGTGGAACAAGCCGAACCCGTTCATGCCGCGGCAGGAGTTCGTCGAGACGTTCCAGCAGCACGTCGACCTGGTCGGCGAAGGCTGGTGGGTCATCGCCTACCACCCGGCAGTGCAGAACCTCCCGTTGGAGATGTGGCCGGTCCGCCCGGACCGTATGACCCCCGTCCCGTCGCAGGAGAAGTTCCTCGCCGGGTACATCTACACCAGCCCGGACGGCGAGCAGGTACCCCTCGGGCTCCACGAGGTCATCCAGCTCCGCATGCCGAACCCGTTGGACCCGTACCGGGGCATGGGCCCGGTGCAGGCGGTCCTCGCCGACCTCGACGCCACCCGCTACTCGGCCGAGTGGAACCGCAACTTCTTCCTCAACTCCGCTGAGCCCGGCGGAATCATCGAGGTCCCACAGCCCTTGTCCGACCCGGACTTCGACCAGCTGCGCGAGCGGTGGAACGAGCAACACCGCGGCGTCGCGAATGCGCACCGGGTCGCGATCCTGGAGCACGGCAAGTGGATCGACCGGAAGCTGACCCAGCGGGACATGCAGTTCGTCGAGCTGCGCGACGTGTCCCGGGCGGTGCTCCGTGAGGCGTACGGCATCTCGGCTTTTGCGCTCGGCGAGGTCACCGACGTCAACCGGGCAACCGCCGAGGCGGCGAAGGCCTGGTTCGCGGAGCAGCTGACCGTGCCCCGCCTGGAGCGCATCAAGGGCGCCCTGAACCATGACCTGCTCCCGTTGTTCGGCGCGACCGCCGAAGGCTTGGAGTTCGACTACGAGAACCCGGTGCCGCCGGACCCGGAGGCCGAGGCCGCTCAGCTCACCTCGAAGGTGACCGCGGCGAAGGCTCTCATCGACGCCGGCCTCGCCTCTGATTCGGTCCTCGCCGCGATGGGGCTGCCCGCGATCGAGGCGAGCCCGGCGGCGGGCGGGGACGGGACGATCACCCCGCGCGAGCTCGGCGACATGATCCAGTCCATCTACCTCGGTGTAGGCACGGTCATCACCTGGGAAGAGGCTCGCGACATCCTTAACCGGGCGGGCGCCGGGCTGAACCTGGCGACACCGCAGCCGGAGGCCGCGCCCCGCCAGGGAGCGCCGACGTTCGAGGACTTCGCTGCGCAGCTGCTGGCCGACGCCGCGGCTGGCGCTGGTGAGGGCATCGAGGCCGCGATGCGCTGGGAAGCCGTCGCGCACATCGACGAGAACACGTGCCAGCCCTGCGCGGACAACGACGGCAAGACGTACCGCAACCGGGCCGACGCCTACGAGGACTACCCCGGCGGGTCCGGCTACGTGAAGTGCGTGGGAGCTGAGCACGGCAACGACTGCCGGTGCCGCGTGGTGAAGCGCCGCAAGACCAAGGAGGACGACTGATGCCGTGGATTGAGGCCGTCGCCCGGCCTGACCGCATGGCCGCCCGCGCGGAGGTCCGCGCCGAGGCCGGCCGCGCCTGGTACGAGATCCGCAACGCCGCCGCTGCTGATGAGGCCGAGGTGTTGATCTATGACGACATCGGCGGCTGGTTCGGCGCGACCGCCGACACCTTCGTGCGAGAGCTGGCCTCTGTCACCGCGCCGAACCTGCGCGTACGGATCAACTCGCCTGGCGGGTCCGTGTTCGAGGGCATCGCCATCGCCAACGCGATCCGCCTGCACCCGGCGAACGTGACCGTGCAGATCGACGGGATCGCCGCGTCGATCGCGTCGGTCATCGCGATGGCCGGGGATCGGATCGTGATGATGCCTCAGTCCCAGCTGATGATCCACGACGCGCACGGGGCGTGCCTCGGCAACGCCTCCGACATGGAGGAGATGGCCCGCCTCCTGGACCTCCAGTCCGAGAACCTCGCCGACGTCTACGCGGCCCGCGCGGGCGGTATCCGGGAGGAGTGGCGGGCACGGATGCGCGCCGAGTCCTGGTATCTCGCGCAGGAGGCGGTCGATGCGGGTCTCGCGGACGAGGTGATCCCGGCGGCACGGCCGGGTGCGCCTGCCGAGGAGGAGCCCGCGATGGCGAACTCGTGGGACCTGTCGGTGTTCCGGTACGCCGGCCGCGAGGAGGCCCCGGACCCGCAGCCTGTTGCCGCGGCGCCTGCCCCGACCGCGGAACTGCGTGGCGAGCACGGGCCCGAGCTCACGTTCACGGCCGGGTCGGTGCTGACGGACGAGATGGTCGCGCTGCTGCGCGCCTCGATCGTTCCGCAAGTCCCCGCCACGCCTGAGACGCCTGTTGAGCCGGAGCCTGTCGTGGACCCGGTCGACGGACTGACCGCGCCCGAGCCGGAGGCCGTCGAGGAGCCGACCGAACCGGTCGACGACTGGGCCGACCTCACCGCCCACCTCACCACCCCCGAGCCGGACCCCTGGGCCGCGCTCACCTCACACCTCATCGAACCCCCAGCGTCGTCCCGCGCGGCGACTGCCTGAAGGAGGCACCCGTGGCACCCACCGTGACCGTCCCGCGCAACGCGCAGGAACTCGCCGAGATGCTCGCCGACCCCAAGACCCTCAAGGACGTTGTCGCGTCCCGGGAGGCGCTCGGCGAGTTCATCACCTCGTACGCCGAGGCACAGCAGTCCGACGGCACCGACCTCAACCGCATGGTCGCCGAGGAGACACAGCGGGTCTTCGCGCAGATGATGCGCGAGAACGGCATGACGCCGGGCAAGGACGACATCCAGCGCCTCGACCTGGACCCGCAGGCCAAGAAGCGCGGCATGCTCACCTCGCACCGCAAGGGCACCGCCCACAACAAGTCCGCGCCGGGCGCCGCCCTCGACAAGCACTTCGAGGACTCCGTCGAGTACGTCCGGACGATCTGGCACCAGGCCCCGGCCGCCGACGTCGCGGAGAAGCTGGATATCCTGAAGAACGCCGCTTCGTCGGTGTCCCCGTCGGACGGTGGGTTCCTCGTCCCCGAGGTGCTGCGCTCCCAGCTCCTCCAGATCGCCCTGGAGCAGTCCGTTGTCCGCCCGCTCGCGACGGTCGTCCCGATGGACTCGGCCCGCGTCCCGATGCCGATCATCGACTCGACGACGAACAAGGGCTCCGTGTTCGGCGGCATGATCGCCTTCTGGTCCGAAGAGGGCGCCATGCTCCAGGACGCCAACCCGAAGTTCGGGAAGGTCGAGCTGGACGCGAAGAAGCTCACCGGGCTCAGCGCCGTTCCGAACGAGCTGCTCCAGGACTCCATCGTTTCGTTCGCCTCGCTGATCGAGACGCTGTGGCCGCAGGCCCTCGCGTTCTCCGAGGACCAGGCGTTCATGACCGGCACCGGCGTCGGCATGCCGCTCGGCTTCTTCGGCGCGAAGAACAAGGCCGCGGTCGCCGTCGCCCGCACGACCAGTAACAAGATCCTTTACGCGGACATCGTCAACATGTACGCGCAGATGCTGCCGTCCTCGCTGTCCAACGCCGTGTGGATCGTCGCCCCCGACGCCCTGCCCCAGCTCCTCCAGATGAGCCTGACCGTCGGCGACGGCGGCAACTCGGTGTTCGTCGTCAACGCCTCCGGCCCCTTCCCGATGACCATCTTCGGGCGGCCGCTCATCATCACCGAGAAGGCCGGACAGCTCGGTGCCCGCGGCGACATCGCGTTCGTCGACCTCGCCTACTACCTCATCGGCGACCGCCAGACCATGACCGCCGACTCCTCGACGGACTACCACTTCGGCAGCGACAAGACGACGTTCCGGATCATCCAGCGCGTCGACGGCCGCCCGTGGCTCCAGTCCGCCATCACCCCCGCGAACGGCTCCAGCAAGAAGCTCAGCCCGTTCGTCGAACTCGCCGCGTAACCCCTCGGCCGGCGGCGGCACTCAACCCCCGCCGCCGGCTCCCACCCGACCGGCAGTGTCGCCCCGGGCGGCAACCCCAGACAGGAGCACCCCATGTCGCAGAAGGCCCTCGGCCGCCTCTTCAACTCCACCCCGGCAGCGGACAACGTGTGGATCAACCTCGCCGACGCCGGAGGAGTCGCCTTCGTGTGCTTCCTCGGTGCCGCGGCAGGCGACACCTACACCCTCCAGCAGGCCAAGGACGCGGCCGGTACCGGCGCCGCGAACCTCGCGTGCATCAGCGAGTACCACACGAACACCGGCAACGGGTCGGACGCGTGGACCCGCCGTACGCAGGCCGCCACGCACACCGTCGTCGCCGCGGCGTCCGCCGTGCAGCAGGCGGTCGCGATCGAGGTGGAGGGGACGCAGCTCGCCGACGAGTACTGCTTCGTGCGGCTCGCGTCGACCGGGGCCGGGGCGGTCAACGCGCTGACCCGCGACCTGAACGTGCAGCGGGCCCCGGAGAACCTCCCGGCGATGGCGGTCTGACCGTGACGTCGCTGAAGTGCCTGGGCTGCACCGCTGTGTACGCGGTCGGTGCCCCGTGCTGCCCCCAGTGCCAGAGCACCGACCACATCGAGGAAGGGGCAGAGATGCCGAAGATCACCGTGGCCACCGGGCCGTCCATCGCGGGCGAGGAGGTCGTCGTCGACACCGACCGCGGGCCCGAGCTGGTGCCCGTCGCCGAGACCGACGTCGACCCGCAGGAGCTGGCCGAGGAGCGGGCGCGTGAGCGCGCCGCCGCCGAGAGGGGTGAGGACGTATCAGCTGGGAGCAGCTCGGAGACATCCTCCGAGAAGGAGTCGACGCCGCCCGGGAAGAGCGCGGCCGGCCGCCAGAAGCCTGCCCGAACGACGGGGAGCCCCTCCGGCAAGGGCCAGACGGGCAGCTCTTCTGCCCCTGGGACGGATGGCGGCCCGACGGCTCAGGGCGCCGGTAGCAGCTGATGGCCAGGCCCACCCGGCTCCAACTCGCGCAGGGCGCCTACACCGCGTACGGCGAGGCGACCGGCGGGCTGAACGTCCGCGGCGAGCCCCTGCCTGAGTGGGACGACCTCGGCGGCGTGGTCCAGCACGCGTGGCTGACCGCCGTCGAGGAGGTGGAGCGGCTCCTGCTGTCCCCACCGCGCACACCTCGTACGCCCGACACCGACTGACCGGAGGGAGGTGACATGCAGATCCCCGCCTACGCCACCCGCGAGGACGTCAAGAACGCCCTCGACAGCAAGGCCACGGCCCGCAACGACGCACAGATCGACCGCGCCCTCGCGGCCGCGACCGACAGCATCAACGGCCTGTGCCACCGCACGTTCTACCCCCAGCACGCCGCGCGTTCCTGGGACTGGCCCACCGCCGTCGGCGGCCGGGCATGGCGTCTGTGGCTCGACGACAACGAGCTGATCTCGCTCACCTCCCTCACCAGCGGCGGCCGGACCATCGACATGGCCGACGTCCTCCTGGAACCGAACGCGGGCGGTCCGCCGTACACCCGCCTGGAGCTCAACCTTTCCGGCAGCTCCTTCCTCGGCGGCGGGCCCACCCGCCAGCGCGACATCACCGCCGTCGGCCTGTACGGGTACCGGGACGACACCACCACCGTCGGCACCCACACCGGGATCAACGGCAGCACCGCCGCCCTGACCGTCGACGCTGCGACGTCAGCCACGGTCGGTGTCGGGTCGCTGCTGCGCCTGGACGACGAGCGGGTCATCGTGACCGGCCGGTCGATGCACGACACCGGCCAGACCCTCACCGGGGCGGTCGACCAGCAGGTCAAGACCCTCGGCATCCCCGTGGCCGACGGCAACCTGTTCGCGGAGACCGAGACGATCCTCGTCGACACCGAGCGCATGCGGATCGACGAGATCGCGGGCAACCTCCTCATCGTCCGCCGCGCGTGGGACGGCAGCGCCAACGCCCCGCACGAGGCGGGCGCCCGCGTCTACGCACCGCGCGCCCTGCGCGTCACCCGGGCCGCGGTCGGCACCACGGCCGCCGCGCACGCGGCCGGCCCGGTGCTGCGCTGGGACCCCCCGGCCCTCGTACGCCAGTTGGCGATCGCGGAAGCGGCGGCGGGCCAAGCGTTCGAGGCGTCCGGCGGTGCCCGCACCCTGCGCTCGGGTGAGGGCAGCAGCGAGCGCACCCGGGACGGCGGCGCGCTCCAGGCGCTGCGGGATGCCACATACACGGCGCACGGCCGCAAGGCCCGAAGCAGGGCGGTGTGACATGGGCGGAGTAGAGGTCACCTTCTCGGGCCCGTGGTTCGACGGCCGGGCCGAGCGCGCGATGCAGGACGCGTCGGACGACGCCCGCGAGGACATCGCCGAGTTCGGGGAGGAGCACGCGCTCGCCCTGATGGGCGGCTACTTCCGGAACCCGACGGGCTACTACGAGTCCCAGGTGAAAACGACCCGGGTGTCCGCCGACGTGTCGCTGGTCCACGACGACGGCGTGGTCTACGGGCCGTGGCTCGAAGGCGTCGGCACCCGCAACCGGGCCCGGCCAGGCTTCCCCGGATACCGGCACTGGCGAACCACGAAGCAGCTCGTCGAGGCGCGAGGCCCGGAGATCGCTGAGCGGGCCGTACGCCGTCACCTGCCCGAGATGGGCGGCTGACCATGGCCCTGGACATCCTCAGCATCACCGACGCCGTCGCCTCCCACGCGGGCGCGACCGGCAGGTTCGAGACGGTCAACGGGCACGAGCCGAAGAACGCCGTCGGGCACGGGCTCACCGCCGCAGTCTGGGCCGACCGGATCACCCCGGTCCGCTCCTCCGGGCTCAGCAGCCTGTCCGTGCTCCTCGTCTTCAACGTCCGGATCTACACCCCGGCGCAGCAGCTCCCGGCCGACGCAATCGACCCCGACATGATCGCCGCCGTCGATGAGCTGTGCGCCGCCTACTCCGCGGACTTCACTCTCGGCGGCCAGGTCCGGCAGGTCGACCTCCTCGGCCAGCACGGACAGCCCCTCGACGTCCGGGCGGGCTACCTCCAGCAGGACGGCGCCCTGTACCGGGTGATGACGATCGCCCTGCCCGTCATTGTCAACGACCTATGGGAAGAGGTGGCCTGACATGGCCAAGCAGTCCGGCCTCGGGGACGCCCTGCTCATCGCGGGCTACGACCTCTCCGGCGATATCCAGGCTCTCGGCACCGTGGGCGGCGGCCCGGCGGCGTTGGAGCAGACCGGCATCGACAAGAGCGCGATGGAGCGGATCGGAGGGATCCGCGACGGCCGCATGCAGTACACGTCGTTCTTCAACCCGGGCACCCTGCCGGACCGGTCGCACGCCCGCCTGAAGCTCCTGCCGTCCTCCGACGTGATCATGATGTACATGAGGGGCACCGCCCTCGGCTCCCCCTCCGCGAACATCGTCGCCAAGCAAGCCAACTACGACGGCAACCGCGGCGACAGCGGCGAGTTCACGTTCTCCGTCGACGCCCAGGCCAACGGGTACGGCATTGAGTGGGGGCGGTCCCTCACCGCCGGGAAACGCACCGACTCCACAGCTGGCAACGGCACCGGCGTCGACTTCGGCGTCGGCTCGCCGCCCCTGTTCAACGGGGCCGCCCTGTTCGGCCTCCAGGCATACCTGCACGTCTTCGCGTTCACCGGCACCAGCGTCACCGTCAAGCTCCAGGAGTCCAGCGACAACGGCGGTGCCGACACCTGGGCGGACGTGGCCGGCGGGGCGTTCACCGCAGCCACCGGGATCACGTCGCAGCGCATCGCGACCGCGGCCGGCCAAACCGTGGAGCGCTACCTCCGTGTCGTGACGACCGGCACGTTCACGAACGCAGTGTTCGCCGTGTCCGCTATCCGCAACGACGTCGAGGTGAAGTTCTGATGCAGCAGGCCGTAAACCGGGTGGACCCGGCGCTCCCGGTCGGGGCGTACCAGACGTACAGCATCACCAGCCCGACGGACACCAGCGTGCGGGCCGCGTGCCAGCAGGTCGGATGCCCGGCGTGGCTGCACGGCTGGGAGTCGGCGATCGACGAGGCCACCGAACTCGGAGCGCAACAGGCGGCGTACATCCGCACGCAGTCGAAGCGGACATTCCGCGAGCAGCGCACCGACGCCGGGCTGACGGTGTTCCGGTTCGAGTCCGGGCAGCGGTGCTTCGCCGAGCACAGGACCCGCCCGGAGATCTACGCCGTTCGGGACGGCGACTGGCGGGGCAACCCCACCGGCCGCCACCGCACACACGCCCGTCCGCAGGACTGGGTTGAGGACTTCGGCGAGCACCAGCTGCGTCTCGTCGACCAGAACAAGGAGGGCTGACCCATGGCGAAGGAATCCGGCATCGGCTGGACCACGTGCAGCGTGGACGACGCGGCGGGAACTCCCCGCGCGATCAAGAACGACATCACCAACTTGCAGTTCGCGACACCGCGCGCGACGCAGGACGTCACTGGCATCGACAAGTCCGCCATGGAGCGCCTGCTGCTCCTCGCCGACTTCAGCGTCACCCTTAACGGGGTCTTCAACGACGGCGCTGCCGCCTCGCACGACGTCTTCAAGACGGTCCCGTCCACCTCCGTCGCACGGACGCTCGCGCTCACGGTCAGCGGCCAGAGCCTCAACAACGAGGTGCTGTTCACCGACTACCCGCTCAGCCGTTCCGACTCCGGTGAGCTCACCTTCGCGGTCCCCGGCGTCCTCGCCGACGGCACCGTCCCGACCTGGACCTGAGAGGCCCGCACCGTGGGATACCGCAAGCAGCCCAAGCCGCTCATCCTCACCTTCGAGAACGACGAGGAACTCGCGGGCCTGGAGGTCCACGTCCGCCGCAAGAGCCTCGGCGAGTACCTGGAGATCGTCGGTCTCGCCGAGTCCGACATCGACGGTCCGGTCCTCGTCCGGCAGCTGGAGGAGTTCACCCGGTCGCTGATCTCCTGGAACCTCGAAGAGGAGGACGGCACCCCCGTCCCGCCGTCCCGCGACGCCGTGTTCGCGCAGGACAAAGACCTCATGCTCAAGGTCGCCACCCGGTGGATCGAGCGCCTTGAGGGCGTCGTGGACGCCCCTTTGCCGGAGAGCTCGCCCGCTGGCGAGCCGTCCCCGGAGGCATCGATTCCGATGGAGCCCCTCTCCAGCCACCCGACGCCTACAGCCGTGCCCGCCTGATCCTCACCCTCTGCGAGCGGTTCCACTGCCTGCCCAGCGCAGTGCTCGCCGAGGACGCCGACCTGCTGCGCCTGATCGAGATCGAACGCCTGGGGACACCGGAAGGAGGGGACGGGAGTGGGCAATGACATCGAGATCCGGGTACGCGTAGCAAACGACACCGCAGGCGGCGTCGCTGCCGTCAACACCAACCTCCGGGACCTGCGAACCAACGCGAGGGACGCCGGGCAGGCCCTCAACACCCTGTCTGCCCGGTCCCTCACCACCGCCGCCGCGCTCCGCACCCTCGGCGAGGCTGCGCAGAACGCCTCCCGCGAGCTGCGGACCCTGCGCGGCCGGGCAGCCGCCGCAGCCGCGTCCATGGGAGACCTGCGCACCTCCACCACCGGCGCGGGCAACTCGCTCCGCACTTTCAACACCCGCGCCAACACGGCCGGGACACGCGTCGGTGAACTGTCCGACCGCACCCGCACCCTGCGCGGCAACATGGACGAACTCGACGACTCCCTGCGCCGCGCCGGCAGCAGCATGGGCGGGCTGCGGGGACGTCTCGGCACGCTCAGCACATCGGCAGGCGGCAGCGGCGGGGCGAGCGGGTCCATGAACAACCTCCGCAAGGGCGCTCTGCTTCTGGCCCCGGCCCTGATCCCGGTGGCCGCCTCGCTGGTGCCGATCGCGGCCGGCGCGGCTGCGGCCGGTGCCGGGCTGGCCGTGCTCGGGCTCGCGCTCGGCGGCCAGGTCAAGTCGATGATGGAGGCGTCGGCCGCACAGACGAAGTACGAGAAGGCGGTACGCGAGCACGGCCGGGCCTCCGAGCAGGCGACGAAGGCCGAGGCCGACTACCTGGCCACGCTGAAGGAGATGCCCCCCGCGACCCGGGAAGCCGCGGCGGCAACGGGCATCTTGAAGAAGGAGTACGGCGACTGGTCCGACCTGTTGGCCAAGGACACCATGCCGGTCGTCACCAAGTCGATGGGCCTCTTCGGGGCGTTGCTGCCCCGGCTGACGCCGCTTGTGCGGGGCACGGCGACCGAGCTGGACAACCTGATCACGGTCGGCGCTGGGGGTATCCAGACGCCGGGGTTCGAGCGGTTCATGGACAAGCTCGCCGACTGGTCGCAGGGGGCTCTCGCGCGGGCGACGCTCGGCCTGGTCCGGTTCTCACAGGCCCTCGACGGGGGCAAGGTGGGCGGGGACGTCGG
Source organism: Streptomyces sp. man185 (assembly GCA_002551355.1). Classification (GTDB taxonomy): domain Bacteria; phylum Actinomycetota; class Actinomycetes; order Streptomycetales; family Streptomycetaceae; genus Streptomyces. The sequence continues at coordinate 41,838 of NTHE01000043.1, forward strand.
CGAGTTCATGGACTTCGTGCGGGAGTCCGGGCCGATGGTCGGGGAGACCCTCGGGAACCTTGCGCGTGCTCTCACGCATCTGGTCGTCGCGGCCTCGGACACTGGTGTCGGGTTGCTGAGCCTGGTCAACGCCCTGGCGCAGCTGGTCAACGCGGTACCGACGAACGTCCTGAGCGCGCTCCTCGGCCTGTACACGGGTATCCGGCTGGTGAGCATGGCGGCGGCCGGCCTGGCGGCGGTGACGGGCGGCGCGGCGGTGGCCCGGCTCGGCGCGTACTTCGCGATCATGCGGGCGGCCGGTGTCGGCACCACCCTGCGGGCGACCGCCGCGTCGATGACGGCCATGCAGAGGGCCGGTGTTGGGCTCGCGGTCCTCGCGGTCGCGGCGATCGGGGTTAAGCAGCTCGCGGACAGTGCACGGGGCGCGCCGCCGGACGTCGACAAGCTGAGCACCAGCCTCAAGAACCTCGCGATCTCCGGCAAGGCCACGGGCGAATTCAAGAAGACATTCGGCGACATGGACGGGCTCGTCAAGAAAGTCCGCGAGCTGGGCAAGGCAACGAAGGAAGAAGACGAATACGTCAAGAGCTTCGGCAGCAGCGGAATCGGCCCACTCGACGATTTCCGCCGTTCCGTCCATTCCCTTTTCGACGACTTCAGGGACGGCGAGGGGTCTGCGAAGGCGCTTGCCCAGGACTTCGAGTCCCTCGACTCCTCACTCGCCGAGCTCGCGGGCAGCGGGCACAGCAAGGAAGCCGCAAAGGGCTTCGCCGACATCAAGGCGGCGCTCCTCGAATCCGGCATGTCGGCCGGGGAAATCGGGAAGCTGTTCCCCGAGTACAAGGCGGCGGTCGCGGACCTGGCTGCGGAGCAGAAGCTGGCCGCTGCCGGGATGGGCATCTTCGGCGAGCAGGCCCTCGCGGTGCAAGGGAAACTCGAAGCCCAGAAGCAGTCGGCGGACGGGCTGCGCCAGAGCATCGAGGCGCTGAACGCGGTCAACCGCGCGGGGCTCACCGGGATGATCGGTTTCGAGGCGGCCATCGATGCCGCAGCCGCTACCGCGAAGGAAAACGGCAAAGTCCTGTCGATGAACAACGGGGACCTCGACCTCAACTCGAAGAAGTCCCGCGAGGCCGCGACCGCTCTTATCGACCTTGCTGCGAAAACCGGTGAAGCCGCGTCCTCTGCACGGGAATCCGGATCGTCGTGGGAGCGGGTCAATGAGATTTACGCCCGGGGCCGCCGGGAGCTGATCAAGCAGGCCCAGGCGATGGGCCTCGGCAAGGACGAAGCCCGCGCCTACGCGAACAGCATTCTCAAGGTCCCCAGCGGGCGCACCACCATCATGAAGATGAAGAAGGAGGACGCACAAAGGGGACTCGACGCATTTGCGGCGGCGGTGAAGAAGACCCCGGGCAGCAAGAGCGTCACCCTGAAGACCCTCAGCAAGGGCGCCGAACAGATCCTCCGCGAATTCGGCTTCAAGGTGACCCGCCTGAAAGACGGGTCCGTGAAGATCAGCGCCTACACCGGCCAGGCCCTCGGCGGTATCCGCGCCGTCCAGGCGGCCCGCAACTCTCTGCGCGACAAGACGATCACGTTCACCACCCACTACCGGATCACCGGCAGCGGGCCCGCCCAGCAGGCCCGCCGGTCCGGGGCGCACGGCACCCAGCTCGCCAACGCGAACGGGTCGGTCACCGAGTACTACGCCAACGGCGGCATCCGCGCCTTCGCGGACGGCTCCGAGAACCACGTCGCCCAATTGGCCCCCGCCGGGGCGATGCGCCTGTGGGCCGAGCCGGAGACCGGCGGCGAGGCCTACATCCCCTTGGCGGACGCCAAGCGCCCCCGCTCGCTCGCGATCCTGGAACAGGTCGCCGACCGATTCGGGTACGGGCTGGCGAAGTTCGCCCGGGGCGGCGTCACCAAGGCCGAGAAGCAGGCCCGCTCCGGGCCTCGGGGGGACCTGACCGTCAGCCACTTCGGGCGGGCCGCCGGCCGCACGGTGAGCGAGTTCGGGGATGCACTGGGCCGGCCGGACGGGCTCAGTCAACTGGTGTCGGCGCTGAACTCCTGGCGCGGCATCATCATGAAGGCAACGCACGGTGGGCAGGAAAAAGCCCTGCTGAAGCAGCTGGACTCCGTCGGGAAGTCGCTGATCAAGCACGAGCGAGCGCTGTCTAAGGTCAACGGCGAGCTCGACAAGGCGAAGTCCAAGCTGTCCGACCTGAAGAACGCCGCGTCGCAGCTGTCCAGCTCGGTGAAGAGCAACATCCTCGGCTCGGCGAACATCACCCGGGGCGCGTCCGGCGACGGCCTCGTCACCACATCGTCCGTGATGGGCGGCCTCGTCGACTCCCGCGACAAGTCCACCGCGTTCGACCAGGCACTGAAGGACCTCGCAGCGAAGGGCCTCGACAAGAACCTGCTGTCCCAGGTCGCCGAGGCCGGGGTCGACGGCGGCGGACTGGAGACCGCGACCGCGCTCCTCGGCGCGTCGTCCAGCGAGATCCGGTCCATGAACCAGCTCCAGGCCGAGATCACGAAGGCGGCCGCGTCCGCGGGCAAGACCACGGCGACCGCGATGTACGGGGCGCAGATCAAGGCTCAGGAGAAGCTCGTCAAGTCCCTGGCTACTCAGCAGTCAAAGCTGGAGAAGTCCATGGCCAAGCTCGCGACGGCGATGGAGAAGGCCGTCGAGAAGGCGTTCGGCAAGAAGGCGGCCGGCGGCATCGTCGGTGCCGCGGCGTCGGGCGGGATCCGCGGCGGGCTGACCCTCGTCGGCGAGGAGGGCCCGGAGATTGCCCGACTGCCGGTCGGGTCCCGGGTGTATCCGGCGGGGGCGTCGAAGCGGATGGCGTGGGACTCGATGCTCAACACCCCCCGCCGCCCCGCTGCTCCGGCGGGGCGGTACGCGGGCGGCGGGACAGCACCACAGCAGCCGGTGGTCATCCACCAGACCATCACCCTCGACGGCAACGTCGTCGCCCGGCAGATCTTCGACCCCATGCGGGACGAGGTGCTGCGCAGGTCCGGCGGCAACGTACAGAAGGCCCTCGGGCGCGGAAACGGATAGAGGAACACACGATGCCCTACCAGGTCTGGAACGGCCCGATGCCGACCACCGCCGCGCAAGTCGCGGTGGCCACCGGCACCACCATCAAGACGATGCTCCAGCTCGCCACCCCCTCCACCCGGCAGATCCAGCTGCTGTCCTGGGGATTCACCGCCGACGACGCCCCCGGCGCCGACGGGGTGATCGAGCTCCTCCAGACCGACGTCGCCGCGACCGTCACCGCGCACGTCGCGGCCGGCGTGCAGAACCTGGACCCGAACGGGCCCGCTTCGCTGCTCACCCTCGGCTCGTCGGCCACCGGGTACACCGCGACCGTCGAGGGCACCCCCACCGCGTCCCGGGTGTTCGACGCGGTGTCCCTCGACTCCGTCGCCGGGAACTCCTCGCTTACGTACGCCTGGCAGTGGATGCCCGACGAGCGTCCCATCGTCGCCGCGTCCCGGTTCCTGCGCGTACGGGCCACCACCCCCACCACCGGCATCGACCTCCGCACGTGGGTCTGCTTCCAGGAAGTGGGCTGACCAATGCCCGTCTCCGGATCCGCAGGTGTCGCGGCGCGCACGCTGGCCTACCAGCGGCGCCACGCCAACACGCCCGGCCCCTCACGGCCATCCGGGGAAGTCTCCAACGGGCGGCCGGTCACCGTCGAGATGTACCTTGCCGGGGCATGGGTCGACATCACCCCGTACGTCCTGACCCGCGACGGCTCCGGGAACATCGAGATCACCGGCGGCCGGTCCGGTGCCGGGGCCAAGGTCGACCCCAGCCGGTGCCGGTTCCAGCTCAACAACCGCGACGGCCGGTTCTCACCGAGGAACCCTCTCGGCCCGTACTTCGGCACGCTGTCCCGCAACAACCAGGTCCGCGTCAGTGTCCCCGGCGTCGATGGCCTCAAGGACTACCGGTTCTGGGGCGAACTCAGCGACCTGCCCCAGGAATGGGACACCACCGGCAACGACATCTGGGTCGACGTCGAAGCCATGGGCCTCCTGGCGCGCCTCCAGCGCGGCCGGCCGCCGACCCTGAGTGTCCTGCACAGAGGTGTTGGTGCGCTCCCGGCGGTGCCGCTGGCGTACTGGCCCTGCGAGGACATCGCCGGGTCCCGAGCCATCACGAGCCCATCAACCGGCGTGCCCGGCATGACGATCCGCGGCGTACCCACCCCTGCGCTCGCCGCCTACAACGGCTTCGGCGCGTCCGACCCGCTGCCGGTCATGACCGGCACCGAGTTCATCGGCCGCCTCCCCGAGTACACGCCCACCACCGCCACGCAGGTCCGCTTCCTACTGCGCGTCTCACCGGCCGGCGCATCCGACGGGCAGGTCATCTGCCGCATCCAGCAGGACAACGCCGGCACGATGTTCTGGGAGCTGTACTACACCGCGACGAACACACTGACGCTCCGCGCCCTGGACCCGGACGGGTCTCCCCTCGGCGGCGAGCTCGCTCATACCCTCGACGTACGCGGCACGCACCTCCTCGTGTCCATTGAGCTCCAGCAGGTCGGCACCGGCATCAGCCGGGCCCTGCGCCTGCTGGAGGTCAACGGCGTCTCCGACGTGTCCGTAACCGACACGCAGAACCTCTCCACCCTGGCCCGGATCATGTCGGTGTCCATGTGCCCGGCGACCGTCAGCGTCGTCGGCCCCTACGGCACCCGCGGGCTGCCCGGCGGAACCGTCGGCCACGTCGCCCTGTGGACCACCACCACACCGATCGGGGAACTCGGCGAACGCCTGGACCCCACCGGCGAACCGGCCGGCGTCCGCTTCCAGCGGCTGTGCGCCGAAGCCCGGGTCGCCTTCGAGTCCCTCGGTGCACAGATGGCGGACACGGTGGCGATGGGTCCCGAGCCCCGGGCGAAGGCAGTGGACCGGCTGGAGGAGTGCGAGACCTCGGACCTCGGCATCATGTACGAGGCGCGCGGCGCGCTCGCGTTGGGGTACCGGCCGCGTACGAGTCTGTACAACCAGGACCCCACGCTCACCCTGTCGTACACCGGGAACCACCTGTCGCAGGTGCCGCGCCCGGTCGACGACCTGTCCTTCGTGAAGAACGTCGTCGACGTCACCAACGCCTCGACTTCCGGGACGGCGCGGGCCAGCGTCGCCGAGGGCACCATGTCGACGGCCGAGCCGCCGGAGGGCATCGGCGAGTACGGCGACCCCGTCACCGTGAACATCGCCTCGGACACCGACCTGCCCGACCAGGCGGGATGGCGGCTCCACCTCGGCACCGTCGATGAGGCCCGCTACCCGCAGATCAGCGTCAACCTCGCCCGCGCCCCCTTCGTTGCGGACCCGGCGCTGCGCACGCAGGTCCTCGCGGTCCGGCCCGGCCACCGCATCGTCCTCCAGGGGCCGCTGCCCGTACCGCCGAGCGACGACATCTCCCTGATGGGCCTCGGCTACGCGGAGACCATCGACAACTTCCAGCACCGGCTGACGTTCAACTGCCAGCCGGAGAGCCCTTGGCGGGTGGCCACCGCCGACCACGACGTCTACGGGCGGGCGGACACCTCCGGCAGCGTCCTCTACACCGACGCCACCAGCAACGCCACCACCATCGACGTCACTGCCACCGGCGACGACCGGTGGAGCACCGCGTCCACCGACCTGCCGTGGGACATCCGAGTCGGCGGCGAGGTGATGACCGTAACCGGCTGCTCCGGCAAGGCCACTGACGACTTCAACCGCGTCGCCTCCGGCAGCTGGGGCACCGCGCCCTCCGGACAGGCCTGGCAGGAGCTGTCAGGGTCGGCATCGGACCGGACGGTGAACGGCACCCAGGGCGTGGTCACGCTCGCCGCCTCACCGGACACCGTGCGCCGCCAGCTCCTCGTCGACGACCTACAGGACTGCGAGATCCTCACGTCGATCGGCGCTGGGCAGGTCTCGACCGGCACGAGCCTGGCCCCCGGCATCGTTCTCCGCTACGCCAGCGCGAGCGCCTACTACCGGTGCCGCCTCTACTTCCGCACCGACAGCAAGGTCCACATCGCCGTCACGAACGGGCCCACAGAGGTCGCGTCGGCAGACACCCGCCTCACCTACACCCCGGGCGCCATGTTCTGGCTGCGGGCCCGCATCGACGGGCAACGCATCCGGGGCCGGGTCTGGGCTGACGGCAGCCCCGAGCCGGACCCCAACCTCTGGCACATCGACCGGATCATCCCCTCGAACACGGTCGCCAGCGGCAGCGTCGGCCTGGCCATCTCCGGGTTCACCGGCATCACCAACGTCAGCCCGACGTGCCTGTTCGGCGACTTCACCGTCGTCGACCCCCAGACCCTCACCGTGACGCGCGCCGTCAACGGCGTCACGAAACCGCACACGGCCGGGGCAGACGTCCGACTCGCCAACCCGCAGACCGCAGCCCTGTAGGAGAACCCATGGCCACCTACCCCACCATCCCCGCAGGCCAGCGGCTCACCGCCGCCTTCCTCCGGTCGATGCTGCCGATCTTCGCGAAGAAGCTCGCGAACGAGGACCGGTCGGCGACGACGACGCTGGCCGACGACAGCGAGCTGTTCCTGCCGCTGGAGGCGAACGCGTCGTACCACGTGCGGTTCCTCATCATCTACGCAGCCGTCTCGGCAGCGGGGTTCCAGGTGGCGTGGTCGACGCCTGCGGGGTCGACGGGCAGCCGTTGGGCCTTGGGCTCCGGGCCCGCGCAGACGTCCGCCACCGACGTCGGCGGCAGGTTCGGTGTCCACAGCTTCGGGACGGCTGTGCGGTACGGCGACCGGGCGTCCACAACCCTGTTCATGGGCGCGGCAGAGGAAGGCGTCATCGACACGACGAACGCCGGGACGCTCGCGTTGCAGTGGTCCCAGGCCGTCAGCAACGCCTCCCCTGCCCGGATCGCCGCCGGATCGTACATGCAGCTCCAGCGCCTGGCCTGAGGCGGCACAAGACCCGGGCGCGACCCGCGCCCGCCCACCGTTCGAGAAGAGGAACCCATGGCTGACACTCCCTTCCCCCACTACAGACTCCAGGCCGACGGGCCGAACGAGACCGGGCTGACGCTGATGGTGCAGGTGTCGCTCGGGGCCGGCGGAACACTGCCGGGGCTGACGGAGCAGAGCGTCGTCGAGTACCTGCGGGACTACTTGGAAGCGCGGCCGGGTGTGGTGACGCAGTTGGCGAAGAAGGTCATCGTCTCGACGGACTTGGAGGCCTGATGGCCAGGCCCATGACCCCCGACCAGTGGCTGAAGGCCCTGCGGGCGGAGGGCGTCACCGACATCGTGGAGATGCCGGGGTGGCGCACGAACAACCGGAACCACAAAGGGCCGTTCTCCGACGTCCACGCCACGATGATCCACCACACGGCGGGCGAGGGAACAGGCCTGTCGAGCTGGTGCTTCAACGGGAGCGCAGCGCTTCCCGGCCCGCTGTGCCACGACTTCCTCGCACGGTCCGGGCGCCTGTACCTCGTCGGGAACGGGCGCGCGAACCACGCCGGAACGGTGGCTCGGAACGCGTACGACGCGGTCCGCAACGAGTCCTCGCGCCACCCGGCGCCGGACGCGGCCGAGCCGATCGACGGCAACGCGATCTCGTATGGGCTGGAGTGCGAGAACGACGGGACGCCCAACCGCACGTGGCCCGCGACGCAGTATGACGTGGCCGTGCGTGTGCAGGCCGCCAGGTGCCGCTTCCACGGTTGGTCGGCGGACAGCGTGTGGGCGCACAAGGAAGCGACCCGCCGGAAGCCGGTCGACCCCCGGCTGCCGATGGACCAGTTCCGGCGGGACGTTGCCGAGCGCCTCGCGCACCCCGCGTCGTGGAACCCCGGCGAGAAGCCGGCACCCACCACCCCGAGCAAGCCGACCACCCCACCGAAGGAGACCGACGTGCCGCTCAGCACCGACGACGTGAACAAGATCGCCGAGGCCGTCTCGAAGGCCACGTGGACCAAGGACGGCATTCTCAAGGCTCCGTCCACGGCCGCGCCCGGCAACAGCCACTGGACCGCCGACTCGTTCATGCGGGACACCCACGCACGGGTGCGCGCCGTGCAGACCGAACTCGCCGCCACCCACGCCACCGTGCAGACCCTGGCCGGACTCATCGGCCGCAACGTCGACACCGCCGCCGTCGTGGCCGCGGTCGAGCAGGCCATCGCCGACGCCGTCATCAAGGTCGACGTCGACATCAACGGCAAGGAAGGCTGACCATGCGACTCATCTTCGGGCGGGAGCCCGCCCTCTGGCTCAACTCCCTCGCCGCCGTCCTCGGCCTGGTCGTCACGTTCAACGTCGGGCTCAGCGCGGAGCAGGCCGGGTGGCTCGTCGCGGGAACCTCCGCGGTCCTCGGCGCGATCGCCGCCGCTCTCACCCGCCCGATCGCCGTGCAGGCCTTCACCGCCGCCGTCGCCACGATCGCCACGGCCGTTGGCGCGTTCGGCTTCGAGGTCGCCCCGACCACCACCGCCGCCGTCAACGGATGCGTGCTGGCCGTCCTCATGTTCATCACCCGCGGCCAGGTCACCCCCATCACCCCGGGCGGCGCCCCGGCCCGACCGACCGCCGTCTGACCCGAGCGAGTGGAGTAGCACGTGCCTGACGAGCCGACTCTCGGCGAGGTGATGCGCCGCCTCGAAGACGTACGCACCGACCTCAAGGACGACTTCCGGGAGCTCGGCCTCCGCCTCGACAGCAAAGTAAGCCTGGAGCGGTACCAGCTGGAGCAGCTCGCGAAGGACGAGGCGCTCCGGCTGGTGGCCGAACGGGTCCGCGGTATCGAGGAGGCGCGCGAGCAGGAGGCCGAGAGGCGTCGGCAGGACGACCAGCGTGCGGCGGACCGGCGCGCGGCAGACCGACGGCTCATCTTCACCGCGCTCGTTGCTCCGGTTCTGCTGCTAATCCTGACCGTTTACCTGAGCGCGAAGGGGGCGGCAGCGTGAGACGGCACAAGAGCCCCGGTGCCGAACGGCGGCGCACCGACATCCTGTTCGCGCTCGTCGCCGCCCTGGTGCTGGCCGGATTCGGGTTCCTGGTGGTAACGGTGCAGGGCCTGTCTGGCGAGCTGCGTACGGCGAACACGGCCCGGGACGCGCTGGCGCAGCAGGTGGAGCGGCTCGGCGGGAAGCCGGTGGCGGGCCCGCCGGGGTCGCGCGGGTTGCCGGGGGCGTCGGTGGTTGGGCCACGGGGCCTGCAAGGGGTGCCGGGCCCGACTGGGCCGGTGGGTCCCACGGGTCCGGCAGGAAGGGCGGGCCCGTCGGGTTCGCCTGGGGCGGACGGCGAGGCCGGGTCGGATGGTGTGGGCGCTGTCGGCCCGACCGGGGTCCCGGGGGCGGATGGGCAGTCGGTCGTCGGCCCGGCGGGTCCGAAGGGTGACCCGGGGCCGGCCGGGCCCGCAGGGGCGCCGGGGAAGGACGGCACGAACGGCCGCGATGGTGCGGATGGGCAGACGTGTCCGGCGGGGTATTCGTTGCAGCCGCCGCCGGGTGATCCAGATGCGCTGGTGTGCCGCCGGTCGTCGGTGCCGGGACCAACGGAGCCTGATCCGTCGCCGGGGTCGGTGGCGTTGGATCCGTTCCGTCGCCAGTACCCATGAGCTTCAGCAGGCCCCCTCCCGCGCGCAGCTGGGAGGGGGCTTCGTCGTGTCAGGAGCGCACGCCGACCTGGGTCATCGCGGTCGTGGCGTCCTCGCACGGCCAGGGCTTCCCGCAGGTGGAGCTGCTGCACTGCGGGGCAGGGCCAGCGGCCGGAGCGTGCTCGGTGAGCACCCGGTGGTTGTGCTCGAAGAAGACACTTTGCCCGCGGCTACCTTGCTCGCGGTCGAGCACGGCGAAGGATGCTTCGAGCGCCCGCTGATAGCAGTTCTGCTCGGCGGTCTCTGTCATGCGCTCTGCCCCTCGTCGGCCTTCTTCTTGAGTCGGCGCACGTACTCCCTGGTCCACCCCGTGATGCGAACGACGGTCGCCTGGTTGCCGCGCTCCTCGCCCTGCTGGAGGGCGGCCACGGCTTCAGCCTGAAGGTCTTCGCGGGCGGCTTCGAGCGCCTGCTCTGCCTCGCGGTACCGCTGAGCTGAAAGTTCGAGTCGGGCTGTGTCCATGCGCGCCACTCTCCCACACGCTAGGCCAACTCTCTATGCCTACCCAGTTGACAATAGCCAACCGAGTAGGCCAACATGGGTCTCACGAGGAAGCGCTCGCCGCCCCAGGGAGACCAGATGAACGCCACCGCAGCACACACCAACTGCCTCCGCTGCGGTCGCCGCCTCACCTCCCCCCGCTCCCAGGCGTCCGGCTACGGCCCCAAGTGCGCCCGCCACATCCGCACCGCCACCACCGACACCACCGGCTACAAGGCTCACCAGATCACCTCCGCCCGCGAGCTCATCGAGGACGCCGCGATCATCCCCCTGCGCGGCCAGATCTTCACCGCCGTCTCCACCGACGGCACCGAGACCTACCTGACCCACCCGTCGAACTGCACCTGCCCCGCCGGACTCAAGGCCGGCCGCTGCTACCACCAGCTCGCCGCCCGCCTGCTGCTCGCCGCCTGACCCCATGAGGGAGAACACCGCGTTCATCGCCTGAGGAACTGACTGCGCCCCGCCGCGGCTTCGGCCGGTGGCGGGGCGTTGCGTCTGTACGACTTCCCACTCCGCCGAGTGAAGCGCAGGCGATTCGACAGCGGTTGAAGTCGGCGGGGCGATACCAAGACACCATGATCACCAAGACTGTGCGGGGCCTCGCCGCCGCCGCTCTCGCCATCCTGCCCCTGCTCTCCGCCACTCCCGCGCAGGCGGTTGAAGCCTTCCCGCTGGCCGACGCCGTTCAGCAGCTCCCGCTCGCCGCCGAGTCCCGCGAGGGGTACCAGCGCACGAGCTTCAAGCACTGGGTGGACGAGGACCGCGACTCATGCAACACCCGCATGGAGGTGCTGCTGGCCGAGTCGAGGGTAGAGCCGACGATCGAGGGCGCCTGCAAGGTCGTGGCCGGCGGGTGGTTCAGCTACTACGACGCGGTCACTCTGACGGCCCCCGGCGGCCTGGACATTGACCACATGGTCCCGCTCGCCGAAGCCTGGGACTCCGGCGCCTCACAGTGGACCGGCGAGCGTCGCCAGGCTTACGCGAACGACCTCGGCAGCGAGCGATCGCTCGTCGCGGTCACTGCAAAGACGAACCGGTCGAAGAGCGACCAGGACCCGGCGGAGTGGCTCCCGCCGCTGGCCGACGCCCGCTGCACCTACGCCGTGGACTGGGTCGGGACGAAGCTCCGCTGGGGCCTTTCCATCGACCGCGCCGAGGCGGACGCCCTGGCTGTACTGGCTGAGGGCTGCGGCCAGGAGACCGTCGAATTCGAGCCCGCGAGCTGACGCCGCCGCACCGCGCTGGCCCTCACTCGTCTCGCACGGTGGGGGCCCTCGTCACGTCCCGGGTTCACCCTCCGGGTGCCGCGCGACTCGCTTGGTCGCCATCTCCAGCTCCAGCCGCGACACCCCGGCCGACGCGGCGTGCTCGCGGTACGCCCGCTGCACAGCGTCCGCAGTCTTCACGGTCAGCGCGCCCGCCTTCTGCTCCGCCCAGGCCGCGCGCTCCAGCTCGATCAGGGATTCGGGGATCTCGATATCAGCCACGGCCGGAATCGTACGGCCCCGTCCCAGGCTGCGGCGAGGTGCGCCGAACCGGTGGCGTGTTTCTTGATCGTCGGTCTACGGTCGGTCACACCCCGGCCACACGCGGTCGGGCACACCATCGGGAGGGGACGCACATGGCCCGCACACTGCGGATGCTCGGCACCAACTCGAAAGACGGAGAATGCCCCACGCTCTACGAGGACGTCGAGTCCGGGGAGATCCTCGTCCAGGGGTACACGGTCACCGACCCCGAGGTCCTCGCGCAGATGGCCAGCCCATTGAAGGGTGAGTCGCTGGTCGTCGTCGACCGCGCCCTCCTCGTGAACTTCGCCCCGAAGGAGTGACGGTGCAGAGCGTCGTTCCCGCCGCCCGGATACTCGACTTCTTCCGGACCGGCTTCGAGCACACCGCATGGCGGCTGGAGACCCGACGGGAGTACGCCGCCGACCAGCGGACCGAGGAGTACCAAGAGTTCCTCCGGGGCATCGCGCCTCGCAACGGCGAGGACAGCCCCTGGTACTCCAACGTCCGCACGCAGACAGCGCAGGGAAAGCGCATTGAGCGGGTCCGTTTGGTCGACGAGCCTGCGACGGACAATCAGCGGTACTTGCTCGCCACGACCCCTGGGAACCTTGCCGCCGGGGAGGACATCCGCTACCTGCACCGGTCGGCGGCAGCGTCCCTCGGGTTCGCGGACGACGGCGACTTCTGGCTGTTCGACTGCCGGATCCTGGCCCGCTTCAACTGGACCGATGCGGACCGCCGGATGGAGCTGACCACCGAACCGGAGCAGGTCGTCCGGGCGTGCCAGGTCCGCGACGCGGCATGGCACCACGCGCTCAGGTACGAGGAGTTCACCAGCCGGGTACCGTCGCCCATGTGAGCACCGACTTCCAGCGCGCCCGGGTCCTCCTCGGTGCGCGGCTCCGTGAGCTGCGCACCGAGACCGGGCTGACCGTCCGCGACTTCGCCGCCCGCTGCGGGTGGGCCCCGTCGAAGGTCTCGAAGCTGGAAAACGGGAAGCAGACCGCGAGCACCACGGACCTGGAAGCGTGGGCGGTAGCCGCAGGGCAGCCCCAATGCGCCACCGAGCTGCACGGGCGTCTCGCCGGACTGGAGTCCACCTATCGGTCCTGGCGCCGCCAGCTCGCAGGCGGGCACCGCGCCGTACAGGATGCTCTCGGCGCACAACACGAGAGGACCACCGTGTTCCGCGGATTCAGCGCATCGGTCATCCCCGGCGTCTTCCAGACCCCCGAGTACGCGCGCAGCATCTTCACCCGGTACGCCGAGATGCGCGGCGTGACCCGCGACATCGAGGGGGCGGTCGCCTCTCGGATGCGCCGGCAGGAGGGGCTGTACCGCACTGGCCGCCGGTATCGGGTGCTCGTCGCCGAGGCCGCTCTCCACGCGAGGATCTGCTCGCGCGCCGTCCTCGCCGATCAGCTGGACCGGCTGATGTCCGTGAACGGACTGAGCACCGTGGAGCTGGGGATCATCCCGCTCACTGCGGACGTGCGGATCGCTACGGGTGACGACTTCTGGATCCACGATGACCGCCTCGTGATCGCCGAGACGTGGCACACGGAAATGTGGCTGGACTCCTCCGACGACATCGCCTTGTACGCGAAGGTCTGGGACGGGCTCGCTGAAGGGGCAGTAACGGGGCGGTCGGCGCACGGCGTCATCGCTCGCGCGCGGGCCGCGATCGGCTTCTGAGAAACCCGGAGCAACAGCCGGGCCCGCCGGAGAAACAGCGAGAAACACGGCACGTTCGGAGAAACAGCTTTCTCTACGGTCTGAGAACCACTTCGACGACCCGGGAGGCGGCCGTGCCCATACGCCAGTTACCGCCGGTCAACGACACGCTCGAACAGCAGCAGCGCGGTTGGGCGTGCGTCTGGTGCAGGATCTGGCTGCCTGTCGGCCTGAGCACCGACCTCGGCCAGCAGCGCGTCGTCCCCGACACGGGCGCCGCGTATCTGTGGTTCCCCCGCGAGTGCCTCGACACGGCCGCCTGCGCCGAACGAGAGGCCACCTGCCGGTGACTGCCGTCGACGACCAACGCAGAAGGACGTACTCCGCTCCCGAGTGCCTGACCGCGTTCTACTTCGACTGGGACGAGGGGCACGAACTGTGCCCGGGCAACACGAACGTCACCGCAGCCGGGCGAACTGTCGAGCAGCTGTGCTGCGGCTGCATCTGCCACGAACTCCCGCCCCGGCCGCCCACTCCCTGCCAGGACAGCGGCCGAGACGGGTCACCACCCACCCATGAGGACGGAGGCACCACCATGCGTACCACCGACACCCGCCCCAGCACACCCTCCGGGCGGCGCCCATGACGACCACCACGTTGTCGCCGACCGCGGTCACCACCTGCGAGGCCTGCTGGAAGGAACCGGTGGAGGGCGTGCGCGTTACCGCCGCCGACGCGGACCTTCTCTGCCGGCCGTGCGCGGGCGGCAACTACCCGCGGCGCGTCGACCTGTTCCCGCCGCTCGGCATCTACGGGCTGACGGCCCGCCGGATCGAGATGGGCCGGCACGGAAGCGGGTCGCCGCAGACGCCGCCGGATCAAGGGCCGCCGCTGCCGCATCCGCCGCCGACTCCGTCCCCACCGGGCACCCCGCCGGTGTAACCGGGAGCTACTCGACAAGCTCGGAGAGCGGGACGCCGATGACATTGGCGATGAGGATCAGGCTGTCGAGGAGTGGCGCTGCGTGGCCCATCTCGATGCGGTTGTACGTGGCCCGGTCCATCGGAATGCGGAGCGCGACCTCTTCTTGGGTAAACCCGGCGGCCTTCCGGGCGGCGCGGATGCGGTCTCCGGTCGCGCGGCGGCGGGCGATGACCCAGTCGGGCGGCGGTACGGAGCGTGGCACTCCACCACGTTCAGCTGATCAAGATCAAATGTATGTAGGGCAGAACCTACACTGAGCGCCCGCATCCGCCCCGTTCGGATGTGGCACCGAAGCGGCGCAAGGGTGTTCGCGTGTCCGCCCGATTGCGCCGTTAGGCGTCATGACTCAGTCAAGACGCCCCGCCCCGCACCCTGATGGGTGCGGGGCGGTCTACGTTGGACAGCAGAAGGCCCCCGCCGATTCTCACGGCGGGGGCCTCGCTCCTGCGGGCCGGGCCTCCCCGCCCAGTCACCGCAGAACCTGGAAGGCGCGTGTCAGGCGCGCGTGGGGAGACGCACCTGCCCCTTCCATGCCCCGCACTCTACGTGCCGGGGCCACGCAGTCCATCCCTCGAACGGGTGACGGATCCACAAGCCCCTGGTGGGGATGTGGCATCTATGTGGCATCGATCATGGAAACGGCCCCCCGATCCGTATGGACCGAGGGGCCGAAACAGGCTCTCACCTGCTAGTTACCGCTGTGGGCGCGGACGGTTTCGAACCGCCGACATCTGCTTTGTAAGAGCAGCGCTCTACCCCTGAGCTACGCACCCGTGGATGAGGCAACAGCGTACATGGACCGGGCCCCTGCTCATAAACCGTTCCCGGGCGGGCCCGGGCCGTCCGCCGAGGGCCCCTCGGCGGGGCGGTTGCGGGGGTTAACCCCACCCCGAGACGGTAGCCGTCCGGATCCCGCAGACGGCTGTCGGTGCATACCGTTTCAGTGCACCGGCAGCGACGCCCGGTGGCACCGTCCGGCAGCATGTATCTGGGGGACCGATCACCGTGGACATCGTTACGAGCGCACCGACCCGCACACGCCCCGGGGCTCGTCCCGGGGCGCCCGGGCGGGCCCTCGCTCTCGGGGGCGGGGTGGCGTTGCTGGCGCTGGCTCTCACCGGGTGCGGGAGCACGGACGTCGACGGCGCGCCCGTCGAGCGCAAGTCGTTCGCCCTGGAGGGGAAAAAGCTGACCATCAGCGCCGAGAACGGCACCGTCGACCTCGTTCCGGCCGATGTGGAGCAGGTCGAGGTGGAGCGGCAGGTCGACGGGTGGGTGGTGTTCGGCAGCGGGCCGGACTCCGTCTGGAAGATGGAGCACGACACCCTCACGCTCCGGGTGAAGTGCGAGGGGATGGCCAACAACTGCGACTCGCGGCACCGGGTGAAGGTGCCGCGCGGGGTCGATGTGACGGCCGCGTCGGACAACGGGACGATCAGCGCCACCGGCTTCGACCGCGCGCTGGATCTCTCCTCCGACAACGGAGAGATCGATGTTCGGGACGTGAGCGGCGCGCTGAAGCTGAAGAGCGACAACGGGGAGGTGCGGGCCGACCGGATCACCGCCTCCTCCGTGACAGCCCGCGCCGACAACGGGGAGATCCGGCTGGGCTTCAGTTCCGTGCCCGACCTCGTGGACACCGTGAGCGACAACGGGGGCATCACCATCGATCTGCCGCCGGGCGGGCAGAAGTACGCGGTGAACGCCTTCGCCGACAACGGGGACGTCTCCGTCGAGGTGCCGCGCGGCGACGACAGCGCCCATGTGGTGAAGGCGCGCAGCGACAACGGGCAAGTCACCGTGCGAAGTGCGAACTAACCGACCCGTGTGTTCGTCCTTACCTGGTGGGAGAATGTACCGGGCAGGGCGAATCGGCACGGGAGAGGGATGTGACGGCGACACACGCGCGGCCGGAGGCAGGAGCGGGTGGGAGTTCCGCCGTCCACAGTGGTGACGGCCGGGGCGGTTCCGGCGGGCCGGGCGGTCGTGGGGTTCGGGATCTCCTCGCGTTGGTGCTGCTGCCCGTGCCCCTCGTGCTCGCCGCGCTGCCCGCCGCCTTCGCCGGTGGCGGTACGCGCCGGTGGTTCGGCGGGCGTGGCGGGGAGAATCAGCGGGCCGAGGCGCAGGCCGCTAAGGATGCCGCCGCCGAGGCCTTCTACGAGCTGGACAGCGCCCAGCGTGATCTCAGGATCTCCATCGAGACCATCAACGCCGTGGACAGCTCGTCGCGCGGCCGCAAGGCCGCCGAGGACTTCGCCGCGCTCGGCCGGCGCATCGACGAGGTCAGCCACGGCTACATCACCGCCGTCGACAGCCATGACCTGGACCGGGACGACCTGGAGCCCGCCGTCGCCTCCCGGGCCCGCACCGAGCTGACCCGGGCCAAGGACGACCTCGTGCGGGTCAAGGGCGAGCTGGACCGCTTCGCCCGGGGGCTCGGGCCCCTGCTGGGCAGCGCGGAGACACAGCTCGCCCGGCTCGCCCCCGCCGTCGAGCGGGCCCGGCAGGCGCTCCTGGCGGCGAGCAACGCCCTCGACACCGTCCGGGCCTCGGGGCTGCGGGCCGACGAGCTCGCCGCCCGGCTCGCAGCGCTCGCCCCGGAGCTGACCAAGCTGAACCAGGGCGCGGGAAAGCACGGCGTCCCGGAGACCCTCCAGCGCGCCGACGTGGTGCTCCGCGATGCCGAGGCCGTACGCACCGAGGCGGAGCGGCTACCCGAGCGGGCCGCCGAGATCGACCGGCGGCTGGTGTCCCTGCGGACCCGCGCCCAGGCGCTGACGACGCGTGCGGGCTCGGTGGAGCCGGTGCTCAGCGAGTTGCGGCGGCGTTTCTCTGCCGCCTGCTGGCAGGACCTCCAGCCCGTGCCGGAGCAGGCCGCCGTGAACGTGCGGCAGGCCGAGGAGAAGCTCGCCGAGGCGGCGAAGGCGCGCGACGAGCAGCACTGGGCGGACGCCACGTCCCGGCTGTCCACGGTCCGCGCCCTGCTCAACGCCACGGACGAGGCGGTCTCCGCCGCCGGGGACCGGTTGCAGCAGTTGAACGCCGTGGCGAAGGACCCGCAGCAGGAGATCGAGCGGACCCGGTTCGCGGTGCGGGACGCCCAGCGCCTCGCCATGGCCGGCCGGCACACGCCCGACCCCCGGCACGCACGGCCGCTCGACGACTCGGTCGCCCGGCTGGAGCGGGCCATCGCCGGGCTCGAGGGGCGCCACCCCGATTACTGGCATTTCCTGACCGAGACCGAGGCCGTGCGGCAGACCGCCGCCCGGGTCGTCTCCGACATCCGCGAGGAGCGCGGCGGCGCCCAGGGCTAGGGCCTGTCGTCAAACTGCCGTCGTCGCCCGAAGGGGGCGTGGTCTCCGGCCCGCGATGGCTCTAGCCTGAGCCCATGCCTCGTTACGAATTCCGCTGCCGCACCTGCGGAGACACGTTCGAACTCAGCCGTCCCATGGCGCAGTCCTCGGACCCCGCCTCCTGCCCCGCAGGCCACGACGACACCGTCAAGCTGCTGTCCGCCGTGGCCGTGGGCGGTGCCGCCGGTTCCGCTCCCGCGCCGTCCGGCGGCGGTGGGGGTGGCGGCGGCTGCTGCGGGGGCGGGTGCTGCGGCTGAGCCCCGCCGGCCGCACCGCCCCGGCCGCTGCGGCTGAGCCCCACCGCCCGGGGCGCTGCGCCCGCTCGCCCGGCTATCTCTTGCGGGACAGCGTCAGGCCGTCCGAGACCGTCAGCAGGACGCTGTCCATCCGGGCGTCGGCGCTCACGTGGTCGTTGAACTCCTTGATCGCCGCCGTGGGGCCCGTCGCCTCCGGGTCCGTGACCCCGCCGTGGAAGAGCACGTTGTCCGTGGCGATGACCCCGCCCTGCCGCATCCTGGGCACCAGCTCCTCCCAGTACGCGATGTAGCCGCCCTTGTCCGCGTCCAGGTAGGCGAAGTCGATGTGCGGCTCGTCGGGCATCGCGCGCAGGGTGTCCAGGGCGGGGGCGATGCGCAGGTCGATCCGGTTCGCGACGCCTGCCTTCTCCCAGGCCTCCCGGCCGTACGCCGTCCACTCCTCGGAGATGTCGCAGGCGATCAGCGTGCCGTCGGCGGGCAGCGCCTGGGCCATCGCCAGGGCGCTGAACCCGGTGAACGTGCCGACCTCCACCACGTGCCGGGCGCCGACCAGCCGGACGAGGAAGGCGAGCAGCGGGGCCTGCTCCTGGGCCGACTGCATGCCCGCGTGGTCGGGGAACCGCGCGTACGTGGTGTCCACCAGCTCCCGCTGGACCGGGTCCAGCGGCGGGTTGTGGGCCAGCATGTACGCATACAGCTCGTCCGTGATCGTTGTGTCGTTGCCCTTGGTCATGCCCCCAGCCTCGCGCAAGCCGCGCCCTCACGCAGGGGAACTCACGCGGCCGAAGCCGCCAGGAAACGGCGCAGGATCTCCTCCCCCGCCGCCCCGCCCCGCTCATCCAGGGCCACCACGTGCGGGGCCCGCCAGCCCTCGTCGGCCAGTTCCCCGTGGCCGGGGCGCCAGCCGAGGTCGGCGGCGAGCAGCAGGTCGGCGTCGAGGAGGGAGTCCCCGGCGGCGAGCGTCCGCGTGGCTCCGGTGCGGCGGGCGACCTCGTGCATCGCGGCGCTCTTGGTGAGCGGCGCCGGGACGACGTAGATCTTGCGGCCCTGGAGGGAGACCGTCCAGCCGCGCGGCCGCGCCCAGGCGGCCAGTTCCTTCACCCACTCCTCGGGCAGGAGAGCACGTTCGACGACGAGGTAGGCGAAGAGGTCCTCGGCGACCCGCTCCTTGAGGAGCCAGGCCGGGTCGGCCGTGATGGCGAGGTGGGCGCGGATCTCGGTGAGCGGTGCGCACGCGTCGGCGATGCGGGTCTCCACCTGCTGCTGCCAGGCCCGGTCGGAGACGCCGTCGACGAGGATGTGCCCGCCGTTGGCGCAGATCGCGTACCGGGGGGTGGGGCCGGGGAGATGGATGCGGTGGTACTGCTCGCGGGTGCGGGTGGTGGTCGGCACGAAGACGGTGGCGGCCGCCACTTCGGTGAGGAGTGCGGCTGCCGTCTCCGTCATGTACGAGAGGGGCTTGTGCCCGTACACCTCGACGCAGAGGAGCCGGGGGGCCTCCGCGTCCGGCATGGACAGGTCGAGCGAGGCCGCCGAGTAGATCAGCGTGCGGTCGAGGTCGCTCGCCACCAGCGTGGCCGAGGAAGAAGAGGTCACGCTCATGCGCCCTGCACCGCCTTGCCGTCGGCCCCCGGCATACCGGCCGCCACCGCCTTGCCGTCCGCGCCCGTCGCGCCGCGCGTGAACCGGGGGTGGATCAGGCCGACACAGCTGTACGGGAGGTCGTCGACCTCCTCGACCGGGACGCCGCGCTGCTCGGCCAGCAGCCGGATGTGCTCCAGGTCCGCGCCCGCGCCGCGCTTGGCGAGGATCTTCCAGGGGACCCGGCGGAGCAGGACCCGGGTGGTCTCGCCGACGCCCGGCTTGACCAGGTTGACGTCGTGGATGCCGTACTCCTCGCTGATCCGCTCGACGGCCGCCCAGCCCTCCCAGGTCGGGGCCCGGTCGGCGGCGAGCAGTTCCTTGGCCTCGGCCTCGACCGGGCCCGCCACCTCGTCGAAGCGGGCGGCGATCGTGTCGAGGAAGTCGCCCGAGACGTCGGATTCGGCCAGCTCCCGGTAGAACTTCCCGCCGTGGAAGTCGTCGGGTCCGACCAGGTCGGCGCGGAGCACCGTACGGGAAATGAGACCGGAGACCGTGGAGTTGAGGCAGGCGGAGGGGATGAGGAAGTCCTCGCGGGTGCCGTACGTGCGCACGCAGCCGCCCGGGTCCGCGAGCACGGCGATCTCCGGATCGAAGCCGGCGGGTCCGCCCGAGGCCTCGAACTCGACTATCGCCGCGGCCAGTTCGCGGGTGATCGCACCCTTCCCCGTCCAGCCGTCGACGAACACCACGTCGGCCGGGTCGTGATGGGCGGCCAGCCAGCGCAGGGCGGTGGCGTCGATGCCCCGGCCCCGGACGATGGAGATGGCGTAGTGCGGCAGGTCCAGGCCGTGCCGGTGCTGGGCCCAGCGGCGCATCAGCACCCCGACCGGGGTTCCGGCCCGGGCGAGCGAGACGAGCACCGGGCGGGGGCCGCGCTCGGCGAGGACCGTCTCGGTGACAGTGCCGACCGCGCGGGCGATGCGCGCGGCGGAGGCCTCCAGGGCGGCGGTGAACAGCGCCTGGTACTCGGCGCTCGGCTGGTACTCCACGGGCAGCGACTCGGCGTAGTGCGCGCCACCGCTCTGGATCGCCTCCTCGCGCTCCTCGGTGGGCGCTTCCAGCTCGGTGTCCGAAAGGTCCTGGAGCAGCCAGCCGACGTCCTCCGGCGCGTAACTGGAGAAGTCGGGGCCTCGGAGGGGCTCGGGCAGCACGGTGAACTCCTGGACAGGGGTGGGGGTGTAGGAAGGGACGACCGCGAGGAGGACGTGGCTCGTGTGCTCGGCGAGGCGGGCCAGCAGTCCGTCGGGGGCGTGCAGTTCGGGAGTGTCGGCGGTGGAGTCGACGACGGCGACCACGGCGTCGAAGCCGGCGCCCGCCACGTTGTACGCGTACCGGTCGCCGGGGCCGTCCGCCGGGTCGTCGTGGGCCGGGAAGACGAGGCGGGTGCGTATCGCGTAGCCGGGGTCGTCGACGGCCAGGACGGGCGAGCGGGTGGTGGTGGAGTAGCGGACCTCGGCGTCGGCTCCCAGAGCGGCTTCGAGCGCGGTGCCGAGGCGCAGTGGGGCGTACATCAGCTCCTCGAAGCCGAGGACGAGGACCCGGCGGGGTCCGTGGCCCCGGTGCGCCGCCGTCTCGTCGCCCAGCGCGGCCGCGATCCGGTGCGCCATGGGCGGGAGCGCCGCTTCCAGGGCCGCCCGGTGGGCGGGGGTGAAGCCGTGTCGGCCGCCGTCGGGGACGCCGGCCGGCCAGGGGAGGTCGACGCGGGTGACGGGGGCAGCGCCTTCGGCGGCCTTGTCCGCGCGCTCCGCCTGTTCGGCCTCCCTCGCCTGTTCCGCCTCCTGCTCCGCCACCAGAGCCTGGCCGCGCTCCAGCACGCCGTCCGGCAGGGCGACCGTCCCGGTGCTGCGCGTCACCAGGTCGACGCGGGCGCCGATCTCGGCTGCGAAGACGGACAGCCGGTCGCGGTCGTCGGCCGAGCGCATGTCGACCAGGGCGACGATGACGTACCGCTCGCGCGGGTGCAGGGCGTGCAGCGCGCGGATGGTGTTCAGGACCGTGTTGCCGGTGGAGAACTCGTCGTCGACCAGGACCAGCGTGGAGGCGTCCGCGCCGCCCGCCAGCAGCGCGGGGTCCTCCGGCAGCAGCAGGTGCGAGGTGGCGTGCGAGTGGGCCTCCTCGAAGCCGCCCGCCTGCTTCACGCCCGCCACCGGACGCCGGGTGGAGTGCAGGTACGGGGCGTCCCGCAGGCCGTCCGCGACGGCGTGGCCGAGGCCGGTGGCCGTCTCCGCGTACCCGAGGACCACCGCGCGGCGGGCCTCCTGCGCGCCGAGCAGCGCCCGTACCCGCTCACCGAGCTCGAACCCGGCCCCGTGCACGACGGAGGGCCGCTGGGGCACGTGCTTGCCCAGCACGTTGGACACCAGCAGATGCGCCCGCTTGGGATTGCGGCGCAGGGCCAGACCCAGTAGCTCCTGGAGCTCTCCGTCGCCTTCGAGGGCGACTCCGAGCCGCTCGGCCACCCACTCGCCCGACCACACCACGTCCACGATCTCTTCTCTCGTCGCACGCTCGCTCATCGATGCGCGCTCAGTTCGTCAGGCCGGCGGCCAGCAGGTCCACGAAGCCGACCTCTTCACGCGCCACCCCGAAGACCTCGGCCCGCTGGAGCGTGCGCTCGGCCCAGGCCCGGTGGGGCTTCACTTCATTCATCTTGTTCGTGTACGCCGAGCGCAGCACCCCGCCGCCCCCGCGCTCGGGGCTCAGGATGTCCTGGGCGTCGGTGAACTCCTCGTGGCTGACCACGGACAGTGCGTGGACGGGTGCCACGTGCGAGGGGTGGATGCAGGTCTTGCCGAGCAGGCCGTTGGCCCGGTCGAGCTCGATCTCCCGGAGCAGGCCGTCCATGTCGTGCTCGATGAGGGCCGTGCGCAGTTCCTCGGCCCGGCCCTCCAGGAAGGGGCTGCGGCGCAGCTGGGGCTTGAACATGCGCTCCTGGCGGCGGAAGTACTCCCAGACCGGGCCGGTGATGGTGAAGCCGGTGCCGTCGGCCCGGCCGAGCACGTTGACCACGTCGGCGATCACGGAGGCGACGATATGGACGTCGTAGGCCGTCATGTCGGGCGCGCGGCGCAGTCCGTAGGCCGAGCAGAAGTCGGTGACGCCGAGCCGCAGGGCGAGCACCCGGTCCCGGTACTTGTCGACGCTGCGGGCGATGCCCTGGAGAATTTCGCCGCGCGTCTCCAGATGGAGCAGCTCGGGGGATTCGAGGACCGGCATGGCGAAGAGCCGTCGGCCGCACGCCGCCTCGGCCTCGGCGAGCGCCTCCAGGAAGTGCCCTCCCCGCTCTTCGGTGAATTTAGGAAGTACAAAACCGGACAACATTCGGACCGAGTCGCCGAGGCGTCGCACCAGGTCGGTGATCTGGGCCGGTTCCCGTACGCGGATGAAGAGGAGCGGGACGTCTGCGCCGGTCGCTTCCGCCGCGCCCTTGGCGTCGCCCTGGCTCCGCACGGCGGGTCCGGAGGCCGTGTCCCGGGCGGCCAGTGCGGCGAACTGCCTGATCAGGTTGGCTTCGGCGTCGGTGACCTCGGCGTCGTCGATCGAGTCCTCCAGGCACAGAACCATGGAGACGACACCGCGCGCGGCCTGCTTCAGCACATCGTCGGCGAGCGACGGGCGGGTGGCCGGGGAGTAGAGCGTGGCGCCCAGCGCGACGGAGAGCATCCGTGCCGGGGAGTCCGCGGTGAAGGCGGAGGGCTCCTGGTGGAACAGACCCTCGCGGGCAGTGGGCGATATGTGCCCGAAGTGACGCATGATTTTCCCCCGAACTGCCTGACCGGCCGAACAACGCATGGCCGGTAATAGTACGTACGGACGGGTGTCAACAGTTCCCCATGTACATGAATTTCCGGTTACCCGCGCCTTGTCCGACCCACTCTCGCGGTACGGTCCCGCTCTGCCCGCGCCGCCGCCGGGCACGGCCGTGCCGCCCCCCGCGTTGTCCGCACGGGCCCCCAGCAGGCAGGATGACCGTCATGACGCACACGATGCTGAAGGGCTCGAACGTCCCCGTCGATGCCGCGGCCGTCCGGGCCGTGCTGCGCTGGACCCCGGGCCCCGGGGTTCCCGACGTGGACGCCTCCGCCCTGCTCCTCGGTGCGTCCGGGCGGGTGAGGTCCGACGAGGACTTCGTCTTCTACAACCAGCCCCGGCACCCTTCCGGCCTGGTCCGGCGACTGCCGAAGCGCAGTGTCCCGGAGGGGCTGACGGACACCGTCGAGGCGGACCTCGGGGCGCTCGACGCGTCGGTGGACCAGGTGGTCATCGCGGCCTCCTCCGACGGGGCCGCCTTCGAACAGGTCCCGGACCTGCGGATACTCCTGTTCGACGCCGCGTTCGCCGAGGGCGAGCCGCTGGCGGTGTTCGATGTCCGGCCGGAGACCGGGGAAGAGACGGCAATCATCTGCGGCGAGCTGTACCGCCGCGGCGAGGGATGGAAGTTCCGTGCGGTCGGCCAGGGCTATCCCACCGGTCTGATCGGCCTGGCCACCGCCTTCGGCATCTCGGTGGACGAGTCGGAAGCCGCGGACCAGGACCGGGCGGCCGGCGGGGCGCAGGACCCGGCAGGTCCCGGGCCCCTCCCGGCTGCCGTGCCGCCGCCTCCGAGCGTGCCGCCGGGACCCGCCCCGGCCCCCGCCACCGGAACCGGGCCCGACTCCCAGGCCACGGTCCAGCACCAGCAGCCCTCCTACGGCTATCCGCCTCCGGTGGCGCACCCCGCCGCCCCCGCCGCGGCCCACCAGCCGGCGTACGGTTTTCCGCAGCCCGCCGAGCCGCCCGCGTACGGCTATCCCCAGCCGGCGGCAGCCGCCGCGCACGCGCCCGACCCCCATTTCGTGCTGCCTCCCCAAGGTCCGCAGTTCGTCCGGTCCTGAGTCGAGCCCCGAGGAACGGCCCCCGGCTCAGGTGCGGGACTTGTAGCCGCGGCCCCACTGCATGCCGTAGCCGTACAGCCGGTCCAGCTCCGACTGGAAGCCGTACACGAACTTCACCTCGCGGCGCACGATCAGCTCGTCCTTGATGTTCTCCACGGTGAACACCGCGCAGGAGCGGGCCTCCGCCGCGCGTTCGTCCAGTTCGATCTCGATGCGCGGGCCGTTGCCCGGGTAGAGCGTGATCTTGGCGTGTGTACGGTCGAACGCAGGCGTCCGGTCGTAGATGTAGACGAAGAACAGCAGCCGCTTGATCTTGTCGCGCTGGTCGAGGTTGACGTAGACGGTCTCGCCCGAGGGCGCGCCGAACCGGTCGTCGCCGCTGAGGCGGACGTAGGGAGGGCCGTTGAGGTCGCCGATCAGGCTGCCCAGCGGCTGCACGACCCCCTTGGTGCCGTCCGTCAGCTCGTACATGCAGCCGAGGTCCAGGTCGACGTTGACGACGCCCTGGGTGTGCGCCTGGACGACCTCGGGCTTGAAGAGCTGGAGGGGGCGCCGCAGCATGCCGTTCTGGCGCGACCGGCCCTCGATGTCCGAGGTCCGCATCCGCCAGGAGAGGTTGACCCGGAGGTTGCCCGAGAGCGCGCCCTGCTTGTTGAGCGAGATCGTGGCGTTCCGTTTGGACAGCACGATGGCGCTCGACGTCGAGTTGCCCGAGTCGAACTGCGCCGCGCGCCCCGGCCACAGGCCGTCGAAGAATCCCATCCCTACCCCCACCTGTTCACGCTGTTCGCGCCGCCTGTTCCGCGCCCCGGACATCACTGCGGGGCGGCCACCGGGCCGGGTCCGGGAGTTCCCGGAGAGCCGTCGCCGTGTGGGCCGCCCCGCAGAGAGCGTTCCTCAATCCCTACCGGGTCACACCCCGGAGGACACTTCGGACTTGCTCGGCGAGCCGCCGCCTCCGCCGGATTCCGCGGCGAGCGCGCGGTTGCGCTTGACCGAGGACCAGAAGGAGAGGGCGATCAGGATCACGCCGACCGAGCCGGTGATGAGCTCGTTGATCTCGTGCTGGATGGTGATCAGCAGGATGACGGAGAGCGCGCCGATCGCGTAGTGCGCGCCGTGCTCCAGGTAGACGTAGTCGTCGAGCGTGCCCTCGCGCACCAGGTAGACGGTGAGCGAACGGACGTACATGGCGCCGATGCCGAGGCCGAGGGCCATCAGCACGATCTCGTTGGTGATGGCGAAGGCGCCGATGACGCCGTCGAAGGAGAACGAGGCGTCCAGGACCTCCAGGTAGAGGAAGAGGAAGAACGCGGCCTTGCCGGCGAGGGCGACCCCGGTGACGGGCTTGCCCTTCTTCTTGGCCTCTTCCTCGGCCTCGTGCTCACGCTCCTCCTCCTCTTCGAGCTTGCCCTCGAAGAATCCGGAGAGCCCGCCGACGACGAGGTAGGTGATGAGACCGGCGATGCCGGAGAGCATGACCGTCGCCGACTTGTCCACGTGCCCGCCACCGTGCTGGTGGGCCTGGGTCGCGAAGGTCATGGCGGTGATGAGCAGGATGATCAGCGCGACGCAGACCGACAGCATGTCGACCTTGCCGAGCTTGGCGAGCGGCCGCTCGATCCAGCGGAGCCAGTGGATGTCCCGGTCCTCGTCGAAGATGAAGTCGAGGAAGATCATCAACAGGAACATGCCACCGAAGGCGGCGATCGACGGATGCGCGTCCGTCACCAGTTCCTTGTACCTGTCAGGGTCGTTGAAGGACAGGTCGATGGCCTCGATCGGTCCGAGCTGGGCGCTCACGGCCACGATCACGACGGGGAACACCAGTCGCATACCGAAGACGGCGATGAGAATGCCGATGGTGAGGAAGATCTTCTGCCAGAAGGCGTTCATCTTCTTCAGGATTCCGGCGTTGATCACCGCGTTGTCGAAGGACAGCGAGATCTCCAGGACGGACAGGATCGCGACGATACCGAAGGCCTGCCACCCCCCGTAGAAAATCGCTGCGACCAGGCCGAGCGCGGTGACCGCGAACGACCAGCCGAAGGTTTTCAGAACCACTGGCTACCCCATCGTGTTGGTAAAAGGGTCTCCCCCGGTGTGTCGGGGCTACCCCGCGCCGTGCGCGGCGTTATGAAACGTTGACGCCGAAGTCTAGAGCGATGCCTCGCAGGCCAGACGCGTACCCCTGGCCGACTGCACGGAATTTCCACTCGCCGTTGTACCGGTAGAGCTCGCCGAAGATCATCGCGGTCTCCGTCGAGGCGTCCTCGCTCAGGTCGTAGCGGGCCAGTTCCTGGCCGTCGGCCTGGTTGACCACGCGGATGAAAGCGTTGCTGACCTGGCCGAACGCCTGACCCCGGTTGTCCGCGTCATGGATCGAGACCGGGAAGACGATCTTGTCGCAGTGGGCGGGCACCTGGTCGAGACGGACGATGACGGACTCGTCGTCCCCGTCGCCCTCCCCGGTGAGGTTGTCACCGGTGTGCTCGACGGAGCCGTCCGGGCTCGTGAGGTTGTTGTAGAAGACGAACCACTCGTCGCCGAGCACCCGGCCCGACTGGCACAGCAGTGCGCTGGCGTCGAGGTCGAAAGCGGCGCCCGTGGTGGAGCGCGCGTCCCAGCCGAGCCCTACCAGCACCTGGGTGAGGTTGGGTGCGACCTTGGAGAGGGAGACGTTGCCTCCCTTGGCGAGCGTGACGCCCATGTGTGTCCTCCCCGAGTCATGAAAAAACGCTGCCGGGCGCTTTCGACGCCCGGGGCCGGGCGTCGAAAGCGCCCGGTGAGGGGGCGCCCGGCGGGTCGAGACCGGCCGGACGCCCCCTGGCGCCAGAACGTCAGACGTTGACGCCGAAGTCCTGGGCGATGCCGCGCAGGCCGGAGGCGTACCCCTGGCCGATGGCGCGGAACTTCCACTCGGCGCCGTTGCGGTACAGCTCGCCGAAGACCATCGCGGTCTCCGTCGAGGCGTCCTCGCTCAGGTCGTAGCGGGCGAGCTCGGTGTTGTCGGCCTGGTTGACCACGCGGATGTACGCGTTGCGGACCTGGCCGAAGCTCTGCTGGCGGCTCTCGGCCTCGTAGATCGAGACCGGGAAGACGATCTTGTCGACGTCGGCGGGGACACCGGCGAGGTTCACCTTGATGACCTCGTCGTCGCCCTCGCCCTCACCGGTGGTGTTGTCACCGGTGTGCTCGACGGAGCCGTCGGGGCTCTTCAGGTTGTTGAAGAAGACGAAATTGCCGTCGGCGCCGACCTTGCCCTCGGGGTTCGTCAGCAACGCGCTGGCGTCGAGGTCGAAGTCACCCCCGGTGGTGGTGCGGGCGTCCCAGCCCAGACCGACGATGACCGCGGTCAGGTTGGGCGCGGCCTTGGTCAGCGAGACGTTGCCGCCCTTGCTGAGGCTGACTCCCACGAGTCCTCCAGTAGTTTTCTCAGGGGCCGGCAGACACCAGCGTCCCCGTCGTTCGTTGGCATCGGATCAACGATTGGATCCTAGTGACCGGTTCCCGGCCAAAACAGGCTTTTGACCGGGCGTCGCCAGGAGATCGTCTCAGAGCGCTTCGAGCGCCTTGACGTAGTCGTTCAGGTCGCGGGCGTCCGGGAGGCCGTTGACGACGCTCCAGCGGACGACGCCCGCCTTGTCGATGACGAAGGTGCCGCGCACCGCGCAGCCCTTGTCCTCGTCGAAGACGCCGTAGGCCCGCGAGGTCTCTCCGTGCGGCCAGAAGTCGGACAGCAGCGGGTACTCCAGGCCCTCCTGCTCGGCGAAGACGCGCAGGGTGTGGATGGAGTCGTTGGAGACGGCGAGGAGCTGGGTGCCCTCGTTCTCGAAGCGGGGCAGCTCGTCGCGGAGCGCGCACAGCTCGCCGGTGCAGACGCCGGTGAAGGCGAACGGGTAGAACACCAGCACCACGTTCTTCTCACCGCGGAACTCCGACAGCCGCACGGTCCGGCCGTGGTTGTCCTTGAGCTGGAAGTCCGGGGCCTGGCTGCCGACCTCGATCGTCATGGAACTCGTATCCCTTCGCCGCTTCTCCGCTTCCCGGGCCGGGTACGTCCGGGTGACTCCCCACCCTACGCAGGGGTCGCGGGCCGGTCCCGAAGGGGCCGCGCAGGCGTACGAAGGCCCTCACGGGCGCGGTGCGGCGCCCGTGAGGGCCTCGGGTGGTGCGAAACGTGGTTCAGCGCTTGGCCTTGGCCCCCTTGGGGGTGACCAGACGGCTGCCCGTCCAGTCCTTGCCCGCGCTGATGCTCTTGGTCTGGGCGAGACCGGCTGTCTGGGCAGCCTCATTGATGTCGCTCGGTTCGACGTATCCGTCACGGCCGGTCTTGGGCGTCATCAGCCAGACCGTGCCGCCGTCCTCGATCAGACCAATGGCATCCACCAGCGCGTCCGTAAGGTCGCCGTCCTCGTCGCGGAACCAGAGCAGGACGACGTCTGCGACGTCGTCGTACTCCTCGTCGACGAGTTCCTGGCCGGTAGTGGCCTCAATGCCCTCACGGAGCTCCAGCTCGACGTCTTCGTCGTAGCCGATCTCCTGGACCACTTGTCCGGGCTCGAACCCCAGGCGTGCTGCCGGGTTGGTCCGCTCCTCCGCGTGGTCCGCGGTCGCGCTCACGGGTTGCCTCCTGATCATGTCTTCGGAAAATGCTGCAGCCACGCGCGTGCGCGGGGCGTTGGCCGTAGTCCACACGGGCTCGGCGAATCGCGCAAGTACCCAGCGTGCGAGACCGCCTATACGGTGACGTTCCCTGCCACGTCGCCGCAAGTTCCGGCATGTCTCTCCGGCGGCTTCCAGGGGTTGCCCCGAGGTCGCTCCATCCGTTTACGTCCTTCCTCAGCTTATGCGGTTTCGATCCGCCAATAGGAGTCGAACAGGCTTTGGGAACGCTTGGACGCCTTGGGCGTAAGGTTGCGGTTTGCCCGTACCCAGCCGCGTACTGCCCACACTCGTGCCCTGCGGACGAGTTTTCCGAACCTCCGGGTTACCCCTCGGTAGAGATGACGTTCGGGCCCTCGCGGTAGCACGATGGAGGCGGTGCACGCAGAGTTGGCACACAGATTTGACAGAGTCGTCGGGGGGTTGCATCCCCCGAGACAGGCCCCGTAGAGCACCACCGAACAGCGAAGGAACAGTGTGGCTTCCGGATCCGATCGCAACCCGATCATCATTGGCGGCCTTCCGAGCCAGGTCCCGGATTTTGATCCTGAGGAAACCCGGGAATGGCTCGACTCCCTCGACGCCGCCGTCGACGAGCGCGGCCGTGAGCGGGCCCGCTATCTGATGCTCCGGCTCATCGAGCTTCTTCAGCGTTGCCGCTCCAGTGTGAGGACTGCCTTGGCGATTGACGTCATGCGGTCGGGGCTGCATCGGGACCTGCGGAAGATCCGCCAGGAC
>NTHE01000044.1 GCA_002551355.1 Streptomyces sp. man185
CCCGCCACGACCGCGAGCGCCAGCACGGCGAGGCCGGCCGCCCGCCGCCGGTTCCGCTGCCGCCGCCGCACCCGGGACCGCACCGCGGACCGGGACCGGGACCGGGGAGCGGGCCCGGAACGGGGAGTCGGCGGTGGCCCGCTCCGGGTGGGCTCCGAGCTCCGGGGCGGCGGCACGCGCAGCCGGAACGTGTCCTCGTCGCGGGCCGGTTCCGCGTACGCGGGCGGCAGGGTGCCGGTCGTGCGGCGGCGCGTCACGAGGCGGCCCCGCTCCACGCCACCGGGTTCTCGTCGGCGTACGCGATCAGCTCCCGGAACCGGGTGCTCTGGACGACCCGGACGAGGTCCTCGGCGGTGACGGGAGTGCCACCCGCCCCGGACGGCGCGGGCGCGACGGACAGCGCCACCGTGCTGCGGCCGTAGCGGTACTGGAGGGAGACCTCCGTGCCCGTCCGGCCCTCGGCGGGCTGCCGGTGGGCCTGCGCGGGCGTGCCGTCCTCCAGGGTGACGGCCTCGCAGGTCAGCCCCTTGTCCGGGATGTCACGGCAGGCGGGCACCGGCCTCCCCGGATCCGGGCGCACCGCCAGGCGGACGGCGTGCACGACGGCGCCGCGCCGCCCCTGGTAGCCCTCCGGGTCGTCGCCGGCCGGCAGGACGGCCCCGACCGACGCGGGCAGCAGGGAGTCCAGGATTCCGGCCGCCCGCTGCCGGAACTTCTCCAGGCGCTGGACCTCGCGGGTGCCGGCCCCGGGCGGGGCCGCCAGAGAGGGCGCGGGCGGCCCGGGGGGAACGGGCGGCACGGCCGCGGACTCCGTCGGCACGGGGGTGGCGGTGGGGCTCGGCATGTCGGGGAGTGGCTCCGTACGTCGGGGGGACGGGGTGGGCGTGGGGGCGGGCAGGGAGAGGGACGGTCCGGCGGGCGACGCGGGTTCCGGGTTCGGTCCCGACAGCAGCCAGGGGCCGAGCACGGAGAGACCCAGAGTCAGGGCGGTCACCGCGACGAAGGCGCCCGCGACCGCGTACGCCCGGCTCCTGGCCCGCCGCCGGTGGCCCTCCCGTACGGCGTCGGGGACCAGATCGGGCTGGAGGGACAGCGGGCCGGCCGTCCGGTGCAGGGCCTCCCGGAACAGCTCCTCGTCGGGTGTGCCTCGGCCGGGGGCGCCTTCCCCGGGCCCGCGGGGCGGCAGGTGCTCGTGCGGTTCAGGGGTCATGACCGGCCCTCAGCTTCCGGTGGAGTAGAGCTGGACGTCGCCCATCCGGGCGCGCAGGCGGACGAGCGAACGCGAGCACTGGCTCTTCACCGTGGACTCGCTGCATCGCAGCAGCGACGCGACTCTCTCCACGCTCAGGTCGTCCCAGTAGCGCAGGACGACCATCGCCCTTGCCCGGGGCGGGAGTTCGGCGAGCAGCCCGAGCAGTGTGACCCGGAGGTCGGCGCCCGGCGCGGGATTGGGTTGCGGGCGGGGCGCGTTGCGGTTGTGGGCGAGCAGATCCCGTACGGAGCGGCGGCGTTCGGCGACGAAGGTGCGCACCAGCACGGTCTTGGCGTAGGCGTCGAGGTTGTCCGCCCGGCTCGCCCTGCGCCAGTGCTGGAACAGCTTGGCGAGCGTCGTCTGCGTCAGGTCCTGCGCGCCCTCGACGTCGCCGCACAGCAGGTAGGCCGTCCGGTACAGCCGGCGCTGCCCGGTCCGGGCGTACGCCTCGAACGCGGCGCGCTCGCCGTCCGCCATGGCGGGCTCCGCCCCTGCCGGCATCCGCTCTCCCCTCTCCTCGGCTCCCACCCCTTACAGAGCACCCGTGTGCCGGAAAGGTTGAAGAGAAGTGAAGATCAGTTCGAGACGGTGTGCGCACCCGTCCACGCACCGGTCCGGGGGTGTCTCACTCCCTGGCGGATCCTGGTGCCCGAGCGAAGCGCTGTGCTAGAACAGCGCCCGTGACAGTCGATCGTTTTCTGGTGGAGTGCCTCCACATCGATCTCTGCCGCGTCTCCAGCGCATCCTGTTGATGCCGGCCGCGGCATCCTCGGTGATGCCCACGTGATGCCTGCGCGCGTCCCCGGTATCAGCACCCTGAGCGCTTTCCGCGCCTTCCGCGCCTGATCCCCTCCGGGTCCCGCCCCTCGCATCGTCGCGTTCCCAGCGCCGCCCCTCGCGTGTCCTTCCGGCCTGCCTCCGCAGGTCCGGCGACGCTCCATGACTCCGGAGATCCCTCCATGCCGACCTCCCCGTCCCTGCGGGAACGGAGCGCCGAAGCCGCAGCCGCTCCGGCGCCCCCGGGCCCGCCGAACGCCGACAGCGGCCGCCGCCGTCCCGAACGCGCCGCCCTGCGCCGGATCGGGCTGCGGGTCCTCGCGCTCGCCGTCCTGCTCGGCGGCTGGCAGCTGGTGACCGTGCTCCAGCTGTGGTCGCCGGTGCTGGTGCCCTCTCCCGCCGCCGTGTGGCGGGCGCTGCTGGAGACCTCCGGTACGCACGACGGCGTCCGGGGCTACCAGGGGCACACCCTGATCGAGCACCTCGGGATCAGCCTGCGCCGGATCTTCATCGGGGCCGGTGCGGGCGTGGTGGCGGGGCTCGTGCTCGGCGTCCTCATGGGGACGCTGCCGTGGGTGCGGGTGGTGCTGGAACCCGCGGTGGCGTTCCTGCGCACCCTGCCCCCGCTCGCCTACTTCAGCCTGCTGATCATCTGGTTCGGCATCGACGAGGCGCCCAAGCTGTGGCTGCTGGCCATCGCCGCGATGCCGCCGGTCGCCGTCGCCACCGCGTCCGCGGTGGCGTCCGCGCCGACGACCCTGGTCGAGGCGGCCCGGGCGATCGGGGCCCGGCGCGGACAGGTCGTCACCTCCGTCGTGCTGCCCTCCGCGCTGCCCGAGATCCTCGTCGGGGTCCGGCTCGCCTTCGGCATCGCGTACTCCTCCGTCGTCGCCGCCGAGACCGTCAACGGACTGCCGGGGATCGGCGGCCTGATCCGGGACGCCCAGCGCTACAACCAGTCCGACACCGTCGTGCTCGGCCTCTTCGCGATCGGCATCTCCGGCCTCCTCATCGACGCGGCCCTGCGCCTGCTGGCGGACCGCCTCGCCCCGTGGCGCGGCCACGCCTGACCGCCCGTCCCCTTTCCGCCCACCCCTCTCACTCCCGTACGAAGGACACGCACATGCCCCGAACACGCGGCCCGCTCCGCCTCACCTTCCTCGCCGTGACGCTCGGCGCCCTGCTGGCGGTGACGGCGTGCGGCCAGGGCGGCGGCTCCGGCGACGGGGGCGACGGCGGCAAGACGATACGCATCGCCTACCAGGCGTTCCCCAGCGGCGATCTGATCGTCAAGGAGAAGGGCTGGCTGGAGAAGGCGCTCCCCGGCTACGACATCAAGTGGACCAAGTTCGACTCCGGGGCCAGCATCAACACCGCGTTCGTCGCCGGGTCCGTGGACCTCGCCGCGATCGGCTCCAGCCCGGTGGCCCGGGGGCTCTCCGCACCGCTGAACATCCCGTACGAGGTCACCTGGGTGCTCGACGTCGCCGGGGACAACGAGGCGCTGGTCGCCCGGAACGGCTCCAAGATCTCCTCCGTCAAGGACCTGGAGGGCAAGAAGGTCGCCACCCCGTTCAGCTCCACCTCGCACTACAGCCTGCTGGCGGCGCTCGACCAGGCCAGGGTCGACGCCTCGAAGGTCCAGCTGCTGGATCTGGAGCCGCAGGACATCCTGGCCGCCTGGACGCGCGGCGACATCGACGCCACCTACGTCTGGCTGCCGACGCTGGAGGAGCTGAAGAAGACCGGCGAGGTCATCGTCTCCAGCCGCGAACTCGCCGCGGGCGGCAAGCCCACCCTCGACCTCGGGGTCGCCTCCACCCGCTTCCTCAAGGCCCACCCCGACGTGCTCCCCGCCTGGCGCAAGGCCCAGGCGCGGGCGCTCGACCTGATCCACGACGACCCCGACGCCGCGTCGGCCGCAGTGGGCAAGCAGCTCGGCATCAGCCCGGCCGAGGCGGGGTCCCAGCTGAAGCAGGGCATCTTCCTCAAGCCCGCCGAGCAGGCCGACGCCAAGTGGCTCGGTGCCCCCGGCAAGGTCGGCGGCCTGGCGGACAACCTGCGAAGCGCCGCGCAGTTCCTCGTCGACCAGAAGCAGATCGACTCCGCGCCGGACATCGAAGCCCTGCGCAAGTCCATCCACGTGGAAGGGCTCACCGATGCCGTCAGCCCCTGACCTCAGCAAGGGCCCCGAGGCGGCGGCCGGTACGGACCAGAGCACCGGCCCCGTCGTCTCGGTAACGGACGTCCGGCACTCCTACGGCCGGGGCGCGGACGCGGTCACCGCCCTCGGCCCGCTCTCCCTGGAGATCCCGGCCGGTGAGTTCCTGGTCCTCGTCGGCCCGTCCGGCTGCGGCAAGAGCACCCTGCTGCGGCTGATCGCGGGCTTCGAGCAGGCCACCGAGGGCGCGGTCGAGGTCTTCGGCGAGCGACCCGAACCCGGCGACCAGGCGGGCATCGTCTTCCAGCAGCCGCGCCTCTTCCCCTGGCGCACGGTCGGCGACAACATCGGCCTCGCCCTGAAGTACGCGGGCGTGCCCCGGGCCGAACGGCCGGAACGCATCGAGGGGTTGTTGGCGCGGGTCGGACTCGCGGACACGGCGGGCCGCCGCGTCTGGCAGATCTCCGGCGGCCAGCAGCAGCGCGTCGCCATCGCCCGCGCGCTGGCCGGCGGCAAGCGGCTCCTGCTGCTCGACGAGCCGTTCGCCGCGCTCGACGCGCTGACCCGGGAGCGGCTCCAGGAGGATCTGCGCACCGTGAGCGCCGAGACCGGGGCCACCTCGGTCTTCGTCACCCACAGCGTCGACGAGGCGGTCTTCCTCGGCACCCGGGCGGTCGTCCTCACCAACCGCCCGGGGACCGTCGCCCTGGACGTCCCCATCGGCCTGCCCCGTACCGGCACCGACCCCGACGAGCTGCGCGGACTGCCCGAGTACGCCGCGCTGCGCGCCGAGATCGGCACGGCGGTACGCGAAGCGGCCAGCTGAACCGCACGGCCCCAACCGGAGCCGAGACGCACGGCCCCACCGGAGGAGGAGAACCTCATGAGCACCACCGCACCCCCCGTCCTGCGCGACCACCGCATCCCCGCCGACGGACTGTACGAGGGCCCGCGGGAGCTGCGCCGGGTCCCGGAGGGCTGGACCGACCGCCCCTACGAGGGCTTCCGCCTGGTCCCGCTCGGCCGGGTCATCGGCGCGGAGATCCACGGCGTCGACCTGTCCCGCCCGCTGGAGGCGACCGTGCGCGCCGAGCTGGACCGGGCGCTGCTGGAGTGGAAGGTGCTGTTCTTCCGCGACCAGCACCTCACCTCGCGGCAGCAGCGGGCGTTCGCCGGGCACTGGGGCGAGCTGGAGACCAACCCGCTGCTGGCCACCGGCGACGACCCGGAGGTGGCCCGGCTCGACCGCACCGCCGTCCCCACCTTCGAGAACGTCTGGCACACCGACGTCACCTTCCGCGAGCGCCCGGCCCTCGGCGCGGTCCTCCAGCTCCGGGAGGTGCCGCCGGTGGGCGGCGACACGCTGTGGGCGGACATGGCGGCCGCGTACGACAATCTCGCCCCGGAGGTGAAGGAGCGCATCGAGGGGGCGCGGGCGGTGCACGACTTCATCCCCGGCTTCTCCCGATTCTGTCCGCCGGAGCGGCTGGCCGCCCACCAGGAGCAGTTCCCGCCGGTGGAGCACCCGGTGATACGCCGGCACCCCGTCACCGGCCGCCGGACGATCTTCGTCAACGCCTCGTTCACCACGCGGATCACGGGCTTCGCGCAGGAGGAGAGCGACCGGCTGCTGCGCCTGCTGTTCCAGCAGGCGCACGCCCCGGAGTTCCAGGTGCGGTTCTCCTGGCGCGCGGGCGACGTCGCGTTCTGGGACAACCGGGCCACCCAGCACTACGCGGTCAACGACTACGCCCCGCACCGCCGGGTCGCCGAACGCGTGGCGATCGCCGGAGACCGCCCCCACTGATCGCCGCGGCCGGGCTGCTTGAATGGAAGGGTGACCCGAGCCTCCCTGGAAAAGCAGCCGCACGAAGTCGCCTCGATGTTCGACGGTGTGGCGGCCAACTACGACCTGACCAACGACGTGATCTCGCTCGGCCAGGCCCGGCTGTGGCGCAAGGCGGTCGCGGCGGCGGTCGACGCCCGCCCCGCGCAGAAGATCCTGGACCTGGCGGCCGGTACGGCGACCTCCTCGCAGCCTTTCGTGAAGGCGGGCGCCTACGTCGTGCCGTGCGACTTCTCGCTCGGCATGCTCAAGGTCGGCAAGGAGCGCCACCCGTGGATGCCGTTCACGGCGGGCGACGGCATGAAGCTGCCGTTCAAGGACGAGACGTTCGACACCGTGACGATCTCCTTCGGGCTGCGCAACATCCAGGACACCGAGGTCGCGCTCCGCGAGCTGTACCGGGTGACGAAGCCCGGCGGGCGGGTCGTGATCTGCGAGTTCTCGCAGCCGACCTGGACCCCGTTCCGCACGGTCTACACGGAGTACCTGATGCGGGCGATCCCGCCGGCCGCCCGCGCGGTGTCCTCCAACCCGGACGCGTACGTCTACCTCGCCGAGTCCATCCGCGACTGGCCCGACCAGCCCGCCCTCGCCGCACTGCTCCAGAAGGCGGGCTGGTCGAAGGTCGCGTGGCGCAACCTGACCGGCGGCGTGGTGGCCCTGCACCGGGCCACCCGCGCCTGACGTTTCCGTAACGGCCCCGCGCTAAAGCTCCAGCCGGAAGCAGACGGCCTCCTGGCCGCGCGGGGTGTCGTACGACTCGGCCCGTCGCATCCCGAGCCGCTCCGCCACCGCCATCGACCGGGCGTTACGGGAGTGGATCATCGCGATCACCTCGCCCACCCCCGCCGCCCGCACCCGCTCCAGTGTGGTGCGGGCGGCGGAGGAGGCGTACCCGCGCCCCCACGCCGTGCGGCCGAGGCGCCAGCCGATCTCGGTCGCGCCGACCGGCCCGTAGTGCGTGTGCGGCCACGGCTGCGCCCCGGTGAAGCCGAGGACGGAGTCGTCCTCGTCCGTGAGCGTCCACAGGCAGTAGCCCAGCTCCGCGTCGTGCCGGCGCTGGCGCGCGGTGAGCTCCTCGTACACGGAGAAGTCCGCCCGGCGGCCCCCGAAGAACTCCATCACCTCGGGGTCGTCGAAGACCCGGTGCCAGCTCAGGGCGTCCTCGTCCGTCGGAACACGGAGGCGTACGGCGGGGGCCGAAGCGTGGGGCGTGGCAGGCGCGATCGACATGAGGGAGCCCTTCGGAGGGTTGGTTCGCAGGCACCCATAGACTGCACGGGACATGTGCCGCGCGGCACGCGAATTCGAGTCTTCGGGAGATCCGACCGTGACCGAGCCCCTCTCCGAGCACAGCGCGGACGTGATCGTCGTCGGAGCGGGCCCAGCCGGCTCCACGACCGCCTACTACCTCGCCAAGGCCGGACTCGACGTCCTGCTTCTGGAGAAGACCGCCTTCCCCCGGGAGAAGGTCTGCGGCGACGGGCTCACGCCCCGCGCCACGAAACAGCTCGTCTCCATGGGGATCGACATCTCCGAGGAGGCGGGCTGGCTGCGCAACAAGGGCCTGCGCATCATCGGCGGCGGCGTACGGCTCCAGCTGGACTGGCCGGACCTCGCCTCCTACCCGGACTACGGGCTGGTCCGCAAGCGCGACGACTTCGACGAGCAGCTGGCCCGGCAGGCACAGAAGGCCGGCGCCCGGCTGTACGAGCGCTGCAACGTGGGCGCGCCCATCCGCGACGAGCGCACCGGCCGCATCACCGGCGTCGAGGCGAGGATCGGCGAGGAGAAGACCCCGGTCACCTTCCACGCCCCGCTCGTCGTCGCCGCCGACGGCAACTCCACCCGGCTCTCCCTGGCGATGGGCCTGCACCGCCGCGAGGACCGCCCGATGGGCGTCGCCGTCCGGACGTACTTCACCTCGCCCCGCCACGACGACGACTACCTGGAGTCCTGGCTGGAGCTGTGGGACAAGCGCGGCGCCGAGGACCGGCTGCTGCCCGGCTACGGCTGGATCTTCGGCATGGGCGACGGCACCTCCAACGTGGGCCTCGGCATCCTCAACTCCTCCTCCGCCTTCAAGGAGCTGGACTGGCGCGAGGTCCTCAAGGCCTGGTGCGCCTCGATGCCGGAGGACTGGGGTTACACCCCGGAGAACATGACGATGCCGATCCGGGGCGCGGCCCTCCCGATGGCGTTCAACCGGCAGCCGCACTACACCAAGGGCCTGCTGCTCGTCGGCGACGCGGGCGGCATGGTCAACCCGTTCAACGGCGAAGGCATCGCGTACGCCATGGAGTCGGGCCAGATCGCGGCCGACGTCATCGTCCAGGCCCACGCCCGTGCCACCCCCGCCCAGCGCGAACTGGCCCTGAACAACTACCCGAAGGTCCTCAAGGAGACCTACGGCGGCTACTACACGATGGGCCGCGCCTTCGTGAAGCTGATCGGCAACCCGAAGATCATGAAGGTCGCCACGCAGCGCGGCCTGACCCACCCGCTGCTGATGAAGTTCACGCTCAAGATGCTGGCCAACCTGACCGACCCGCAGGGCGGCGACGCGATGGACCGCATCATCAACGGCCTCTCGAAGGTGGCCCCCAAGGCCTGACGCCGGCCGCGCTTCACTCCGCGACGGCGGGCGGACCCACTCCGCCCGCCGTTCCGCGCGTCCGCTCGTAGTGGCGGGCCACCCGGGCCCGGTTGCCGCAGGACGGCTTGCACCACTCCTGACGGCCGTGGCTCTTGACGAAGTACCGGACGCAGCGCGGCGCGTGGCAGGCCCGCAGGTGCTCGCGCTGCGGCCCGCTCAGGAAGTCGACGGCGTCGCGCGCCAGCGCCGCCACCAGCCGTACGCCGGGGTCGTCCTCGGTGGACAACAGGCCCGCCGCGGGCGGGCCTTCGGCGGGCCAGCGCAGTTGGGGGGCGACCGGTTCCCGGGCGGCGGCCGCGTTCAGCAGGGCCAGCGCCTTGTCGGCGGGCAGCAGGTGGTGGGCGTCGGCCGGGCTGGGCGGGGCCGGGCTGACCGCCCGTGCGAACAGGGCCCGGGCAGCCCGCCGTACGCCGACGACCGCCTCCCTGAGCTCCTCGTCGACGACGAACCCCCCGGTGACGGCGGCCGGCAGACCGGGCTGGTGCTGCAACCAGCGGTTCGCTCCCCGGACCGTCTCCAGGTCGTCGAGGACTCCACCGTCTCCGTCGTGCCGGATGGTGCCCACCAGCTCCAGCACGGGTCGCTCTGCCACTGCTCGCTCCCTCCGCCACCTCTTGAACGTCCGCCCCTCCCACTCTAGGGTCCTAACGGAAGAAGAGAAATTGACGTTAGGCGATGGGGGAGGGCCGCACATGTTGCTTGCTCAGATCAGCGATCTGCACCTGGACGGCAGCGAGCGCGCGACACGGCGGGCCGCCCGCGTCATGGACCATCTGCGGGCCCTGCCCCGCCCGGTCGACGCGCTGCTGGTCACCGGGGACATCGCCGACCACGCGGCCGAAGCCGAGTACGAGGAGGCCGTACGCCTGCTGGACGCGCCGTTCCCCGTGCTCGCCTGTCCGGGCAACCACGACGCCCGCCCCGCCTACCGCAAGGCCTTCCTCGGGGAGGCGCCGGACAGCGCGCCGGTCAACCGGGTCCACCGCATCGCCGGGTGCGCCGTCCTGATGTGCGACTCCACGATCCCCGGCCGCGACGAGGGGCGCCTCGACGCACAGACGCTGGCGTGGATCGACGCCACGCTCACCGGACTGCCCGACGACGTCCCCGCGCTGATCGCCTTCCACCAGCCGCCCGTCGAGCTCCACCACCCGCTGCCGGACGCCGGGATGCTCCAGGAGCCCGGGCGGCTCGCCGCCCTGCTCGCCGCCCACCCCCGGGTCGTCGCCGTCCTCACCGGGCACGCCCACACCGCCGCCGCCTCGGCCTTCGCCGGCCGCCCCCTGATCGTCGGCCCCGCCGTCACCTGGACCCTGCGCCTGCCCTGGGAGGGCGACCTGCCGGCGGACCGGGACCAGCCGCCCGGTCTGGCGTTCCACGTCCTGGGCGAGGACCGGCGGCTGACCACCCACTTCCGCGTCGTCCTCTGACGTACCCGCACGACACCCCCGAACCAGCCGCTCCGCTTCACACCCGGGTTAATCCTCATCGCCCCAGGTGATCGTGTGCGATGATTTGCGCGCCTGCCGGGCCGTCCACGACCCGGACCGGCCGACGCCTGCCCCGCCCACCGTGGCGACACGCGGCGCGTCACACCTTCTTTGACTCACTCTCACATTGAACGCAGGCCGGCGGGGTACAGAAAAGCCGCTACAGCGCTGCTCGACCCCAAGGACAGACAGAGCCATGACCACCGCTTCCCTGCCCCAGCACCAGGACCTCTTCCTGGAGCCCCGCTTCACCGTGGACCTGACCGTGCCGGACGACGACGAGGACTTCGACGCCGCGTACGACGCGCTGCCCGCGCCCACCACCTCCGCCAAGGAGCAGGAGCGGCCGAACCGCCGCCCCCGCCGCCGCTGAGCGGCAAGGTGACTCTTGCGGTTCTCCGGCCCCGGCCGGGAAACCGCTGGAGGTCCGGCCGCCCGCCCGGTAGCCTCCCGTCCCATGAACAGCCCCGAGTCCGACAGACTCCGGCCACCGGTGCGCCGGTGGCCGTGTTCCCGCTGAGCGTCGCCGGCTGACCCCTGGGGTCCCCGGCCTCCTTCATCACGGTTCCACGCCCGCCGGATCACCGCGGGTACGGGCCGTTCCCCCTTCACGTACGCGCTGAACCACCGCCGTACGCAGGATTCGTGCCACCGGCCGATCACCGCCGGGCACTCCTCCTCGCCGCCCCCGCCGGGCCCCACAGGCCTGCGGCGACGGGCGTCCGCGCGGCCCGTATCCCCGCACCCGGTCTGTCTGTCCACCCGACGGTTCCGTCCAAGGGGCTACTCACCCATGCCATTCGCCGTCTACGTCCTCGGGCTCGCGGTCTTCGCCCAGGGCACCTCCGAGTTCATGCTGTCCGGGCTGCTCTCGGGCATCGCCGCCGACCTCGACGTCTCCCTCTCCGCCGCCGGCCTCCTCACCTCGGCCTTCGCCGTCGGAATGGTGGTCGGGGCACCCCTCATGGCGCTCGCCGGCCGCACCTGGCCGCGCCGCCGCGCCCTGCTCCTCTTCCTCGCGGTGTTCGTCGCCGTCCATGTCGCCGGTGCTCTCACCCCGAGTTACGGGGTGCTCCTCGCGACCCGCTTCGTCGGGGCCCTCGCCAACGCGGGGTTCTGGGCGGTCGCCCTGACGACCGCCGTCGCGATGGTCCCCGACCGGCTGAAGGGCCGGGCCACCGCCGTGGTGGTCGGCGGCGTGACGATCGCCTGTGTGGTGGGCGTACCGGCCGGCGCGGTGCTGGGGGAGCGGTGGGGGTGGCGGTCGGCCTTCTGGGCGGTCGCGATCGTCTCGCTGCCCGCGTTCCTCGCGGTCCTGCGCTCCATCCCGGGCGGGCGGGGCGGCCGGGACGGTACGGGCGTGGGCGACGCTCCCGTACCCGTGCGCGACGAACTGCGCGCGCTGACCGGGCCCCTGCTGCGGCCGGTCCTGCTCACGATGGCCCTGGTGCAGGGGGCGACCTTCTGCACGTTCTCCTACCTGGAGCCGCTGCTCACCCGGGAGACAGGTCTGGGCGAGGGGTGGGTGCCGGTGTCCCTGGCGCTCTTCGGGGCGGGCTCGTTCGCCGGGGTCACGCTGGCGGGCCGGTTCGCCGACGCCCGCCCGGTCGCCGTCGTCGCCACGGGCATGGCCGCGCTCGCCTTCGGCTGGGCCGCGCTCGCCCTGACGGCGGGCAGCCCGGTGGCGGCCCTCGTGCTGGTGCCGCTCCTCGGCCTGTTCGCCTTCGGTACGGGCACCGCCCTGATCACCCGGGTCCTGGGCCTCGCCCCCGGGGCCCCGACGCTGGCCGGGGCCTTCTCGACGACCGCGTTCAACCTGGGGGCGACGGTGGGCCCGTGGGCGGGCGGTCTGGCCCTGGACGCAGGGTTCGGCTACCGGGCGCCGGTCTGGGTGAGTGCCCTGCTGATGGTCCTGGCGCTGCTCGTCGCCGCGACGACGACGGCGAAGGGCCGCCGCCCCCGAGCGGGGGAGCGGCGGCCCTCAGCCGTGCACCGGAGCGCCCAGGGGCGCCACGGGTCGCCGGGAGAACACCCGGGGACCCGCTTGTGAATCAGAGAACGCGGACCGCGCCGGTCGGCCGGTCGTAGTCCATGGAGCGCTGCACCGTGCCGGTGCCGGAGTTCTGCGCACCGACGAACTCGCCGCCGCCGACGTAGATCGCCACGTGGTACGCGCTGCCCGCGCCGCCCCAGTACAGGATGTCGCCGGGCAGCAGGTTGTCCAGGGAGACCTGGGTGCCGGCGGTCGACTGCGACTGCGAGACGCGCGGCAGGTCGATGCCCGCCGTGCGGTAGGCGGCCTGGACGAGGCCCGAGCAGTCCCACGCGTTCGGGCCGGTGCCGCCGGAGACGTACGCGTCGCCGACCTGGGCCTTGGCGAACGCCACGATGGAGGCGGCGGAACCGCTCACGTTCGAGGAGGAGGAAGGTGCGGAGGCGGAGCTGCCGGAGTCCGAGGAGCCGGAGGAGGCGCTGAGCGTCGTGCGCTCGGAGGTCCGGGAGGCGCGCTCGGCGCGCTCCTCGGCCTCCGCCTCTGCCTTGGCCTTCGCGGCGGCTTCGGCCTTCTTCTCGGCCTCGTCCTTGCGGACGGCCTCGGCGTGGGCCTTCTTGGCCGTCTTGGCGGCCTTCAGGGCCGCGGCGTCCTCGGCGGCCTGCGTCTCGAGGTCGAGGGCGACCTGCTGGGTGGCCTGAGCGGAGGCGGCCACAGCGGTGGAGAGATCGGCCGTGATCGTGGGCATCTCGATCGTCTGGGTCACCGGCTCGGCCTGGGCCGGACCGGCGGCACCCGCGACCGCGATGGTGCTGAGGACGCCACCGGCAACTCCGGCCCGCAGCGCCGACTTCGAGGCGCGCTGACGGGGCTTCCGGTGGCTGGGTATGTGAGCGGTGTGGGACATGGGTACTAGCGCTATCAGGGCTGTAGGGGTCCCATCAAGAAACGTGTGTTGCGACACAGTTACGTTCGGAATCTGTGAATCCACTTTCTGAGCGCCTTTATTGACGCCGTAACGGGCAAAACGGGCAGCTGTGATCGGGCCCGTGATCACGGCCTTTCGGTAATACGCCCGAATTGCCCGTCGCTTACCATCCGTTCACACCGATGGCCAAGCCCGGTTTCCTGGGGTGCGGGATCGAGTGGCGCAGGTCACAGTGCGCGTGTGCCGGGACGGGCAACCCTCGCGGCCGCGATGCGCGTCGGCGTGCGAGGCCGGACCGGAGTGCGGGGCGTCGCCGGGTGGATGATCCGGAACTTCGTGAATGCGTGCACATGTCCCCATCGATACCCGCCGCCCCTCGTCCGGGTGAGCGTCGAGGTCGGCCGCCGCCCTTATCACCCCTGGGCGTCCATCGCCAATTTGCTTGTACGGGCCTTCGATTGATAGCACCGCACGCTTTTGACCAGCGGTAACACCATCGAATGTCACGTCTCGTGATCACTCGGCCGCTTCGCGTGCGAAGATCACCGCTCATACGACTTCATGATCCTTCGTCAGGTGGTGGAGATCACAAAGCCGTTGTCGTACCCCGTGTCGCAGATCACAGGGGACCAGGCATAGGATGCGGGGCAGTCGGGCTTGTGAACTGCCTCACATGTGCACGATCTTGGTGAGGTGGCGAGCCGGTCGCCCGATGCGGTCCAAAG
The DNA here is from genome assembly GCA_002551355.1 of Streptomyces sp. man185. Classification (GTDB taxonomy): domain Bacteria; phylum Actinomycetota; class Actinomycetes; order Streptomycetales; family Streptomycetaceae; genus Streptomyces. Next base: position 13,826 of record NTHE01000044.1, read on the forward strand.
GTCAAGGACGACTGGAAGGAGCGAGGAGCGTGAATGCCTACGCGCCCATCCTCGTGCTCGGCGCCCTCGGGGCAGGGTTTGCGATCTTCTCCGTGGTCATGGCCACGCTTATCGGCCCCAAGCGCTACAACCGGGCAAAGCTCGAAGCGTACGAGTGCGGTATCGAACCCACCCCGACTCCCGCCGGAGGCGGCCGCTTCCCGATCAAGTACTACCTGACGGCGATGCTGTTCATCGTCTTCGACATCGAGATCGTCTTCCTCTATCCCTGGGCGGTCTCCTTCGACGCCCTCGGGATCTTCGGGCTCGTGGAGATGCTGCTCTTCGTGCTCACCGTCTTCGTCGCCTACGCGTATGTATGGCGCCGCGGCGGCCTGGAATGGGACTGAGGGGCTGAGGGGCACACCATGGGACTCGAAGAGAAACTGCCGAGCGGCTTCGTTCTGACCACGGTCGAGCAGGCCGCGGGCTGGGTGCGGAAGTCCTCCGTCTTCCCGGCCACGTTCGGACTGGCCTGCTGCGCCATCGAGATGATGACGACAGGCGCCGGCCGCTACGACCTGGCCCGGTTCGGGATGGAGGTCTTCCGCGGATCGCCGCGCCAGGCGGACCTGATGATCGTCGCGGGCCGGGTGAGCCAGAAGATGGCACCTGTCCTGCGGCAGGTCTACGACCAGATGCCGAATCCCAAGTGGGTCATCTCCATGGGGGTTTGCGCGTCATCGGGTGGAATGTTCAATAACTACGCCATTGTGCAGGGTGTTGATCACATTGTTCCGGTAGATATCTATTTGCCGGGTTGTCCGCCCCGTCCCGAGATGCTGCTGGACGCCATCCTCAAGCTCCACCAGAAGATCCAGGACGGCAAGCTCGGGGTCAACGCGGAGGAAGCCGCCCGCGAGGCCGAGGAAGCGGCCCTCAAGGCACTGCCCCTGATCGAGATGAAGGGGCTCCTGCGGTGAGCGACAACACCCACGGCGAGGGGCAGAACGGCAACGCCGTACCCGCCCCGCGCGACACCGGCGGCGAGGTCATCCGCGTCCGCAAGGGGATGTTCGGCGCGAACAACGGCGGCGACACCTCCGGCTACGGCGGCCTCGTCCGCACCGTCACCCTGCCGGGAGCCTCCTCCCGGCCCTACGGCGGCTGGTTCGACGAGGTGGCCGACGAGCTCGAAGGGGCCCTGGAGGAACAGGACCTGCTCCCCTCCAACGCCATCGAGAAGACCGTCGTCGACCGCGACGAGCTGACCTTCCACATCGCCCGCGAGCACCTGGTCCAGGTCGCCCGCACCCTGCGCGACGACCCCGCCCTGCGCTTCGAGCTCTGTACCGGCGTGAGCGGCGTCCACTTCCTGGGCGACAAGGGCCGCGAGCTGCACGCCGTCTACCACCTGCGCTCGCTCACCCACGGCCGGCTGATCCGGCTGGAGGTGTCCGCCCCGGACAGCGACCCGCACATCCCGTCGCTCGTCGAGGTCTACCCGACCAACGACTGGCACGAGCGCGAGGCGTACGACTTCTTCGGCATCGTCTTCGACGGGCACCCGGCCCTGACCCGGATCATGATGCCGGACGACTGGCAGGGCTTCCCGCAGCGCAAGGACTACCCGCTCGGCGGCATCGCCGTCGAGTACAAGGGCGCCCAGATCCCGGCTCCGGACCAGCGGAGGTCGTACTCCTGATGACCACTCCCCACGCGACACCCCGAGCGACCACCGAGGGGACTGTATATACGGTCACCGGCGGCGACTGGGACGAGGTCGTCGAATCCGCCGTCAAGTCCGACGACGAGCGCATCATCGTCAACATGGGCCCCCAGCACCCGTCCACGCACGGCGTGCTGCGCCTCATCCTGGAGATCGACGGCGAGACCGTCACCGAGGCCCGCTGCGGCATCGGCTACCTCCACACCGGCATCGAGAAGAACCTCGAATTCCGCAACTGGACACAGGGCACCACCTTCGTCACGCGGATGGACTACCTGACGCCGTTCTTCAACGAGACGGCGTACTGCCTGGGCGTCGAGAAGCTCCTCGGCATCGAGGACCAGATCCCCGACCGGGCCACCGTCCTGCGCGTCCTGCTGATGGAGCTCAACCGGCTCGCCTCGCACCTCGTGTGCATCGCCACCGGCGGCATGGAGCTCGGCGCGACCACGATCATGATCTACGGCTTCCGCGATCGTGAACTGGTTCTCGACCTCTTCGAGCTCTTCACCGGCCTGCGCATGAACCACGCGTTCGTCCGCCCCGGCGGCCTCGCCCAGGACCTGCCCCCGGGCGCGGTCGACCAGCTGCGCGAGTTCATCAAGACCATGAAGAAGAACCTGCCGGAGTACGACAAGCTCGCCACCGGCAACCCCATCTTCAAGGCCCGGATGAAGGACGTCGGCTACCTCGACCTCACCGGCTGCGTGGCGCTCGGCGCCACCGGCCCGGTGCTGCGCTCCGCCGGCCTCCCGCACGACCTGCGCAAGAGCGACCCGTACTGCGGCTACGAGACCTACGACTTCGAGGTCCCGACCGCCGACACCTGCGACTCCTACGGGCGCTTCCTCATCCGGCTGGAGGAGATGCGCCAGTCGCTGCGCATCATCGAGCAGTGCATCGACCGCCTGGAGCCCGGGCCGGTCATGGTCGCCGACAAGAAGATCGCCTGGCCCGCCCAGCTCGCCCTCGGCCCGGACGGACTCGGCAACTCGCTCGACCACATCCGGAACATCATGGGCACCTCCATGGAGGCCCTGATCCACCACTTCAAGCTGGTGACCGAGGGCTTCCGGGTGCCCGCCGGACAGACGTACACCGCCGTCGAGTCCCCCAAGGGCGAACTCGGCGTGCACGTCGTCTCCGACGGCGGCACCCGTCCCTACCGGGTCCACTTCCGCGACCCGTCCTTCACCAACCTGCAGGCCATGGCGGCGATGTGCGAAGGCGGCCAGGTCGCCGACGTCATCGTCGCCGTCGCGTCCATCGACCCCGTGATGGGAGGCGTCGACCGGTGACCACCTCACGCCAAGACGTCAGTCTGGGGATGCCGCAGCTCCCCGCCACCCCCTACCCGGCCGAGGTGCGCGCCCGGCTCGACGCGGACGCGAAGGAGGTGCTCGCCCGCTACCCCGGCAGCCGCTCCGCCCTGCTGCCGCTGCTGCACCTCGTGCAGTCCGAGGAGGGATACGTCTCCCGTACGGGCATGGCCTTCTGCGCCGAGACGCTCGACCTCACCACCGCCGAGGTCACCGCCGTCGCGACCTTCTACTCCATGTACCGGCGCAGGCCGAGCGGCGACTACCAGGTCGGCGTCTGCACCAACACCCTGTGCGCGGTCATGGGCGGCGACGCCATCTTCGACACGCTCAAGGAGCACCTCGGGGTCGGCAACAACGAGACCACCGAGGACGGCAAGGTCACTCTCGAACACATCGAGTGCAACGCCGCCTGCGACTTCGCGCCCGTCGTGATGGTCAACTGGGAGTTCTTCGACAACCAGACGCCCGAGAGCGCCACCCGGCTCGTCGACGACCTGATCGCCGGCCGGACCGTCGAGCCCACCCGCGGCGCTCCCCTCTGCTCCTACAAGGACACGGCCCGCATCCTGGCCGGCTTCCCCGACGAGCGCCCCGGCGCCGTCGAGGCCACCGGCGGCGCGGGCCCCGCATCCCTCATCGGGCTGAAGCTCGCCAAGGGCGAGGCGCTGCCGAAGGCGCGCGTGGTCTCCCCGCGCGCCGGACAGCCCCAGGACGCGCCACCGCACGACGCGCAGGTCCACGATCCGTCGCCGACCGAGCGCCTCAGCTCGCACGACGCACCGCAGCAGACCTCGGCATCCGACCCGGAGCACCCGGCCGGGCCCGCAGCCGAGGAGGGGGAGTGATGACCTTGGCCGCCGAGATCGACCACAACGGGACGAGCCCCGAGAAGCTGCTAGCCCCTGTCCTCTCCGCCTTCTGGGACCAGCCCGAATCGTGGACCCTGGACACCTACCGCCGTCACGAGGGCTACGAGGGACTTCGCAAGGCCCTCGCCATGGACCCCGACGACCTCATCGCGTACGTCAAGGACTCCGGTCTGCGCGGGCGCGGGGGCGCCGGCTTCCCCACCGGGATGAAGTGGCAGTTCATCCCGCAGGGAGACGGCAAACCGCACTATCTGGTGGTCAACGCCGACGAGTCGGAGCCGGGGACCTGCAAGGACATCCCGCTCCTCTTCGCGAACCCGCACAGCCTCATCGAGGGCATCGTGATCGCCTGTTACGCGATCCGTTCCTCGCACGCGTTCATCTACTTGCGCGGTGAGGTCGTCCCCGTGCTGCGACGACTGCACGAGGCGGTACGAGAGGCGTACGAGGCGGGTTATCTGGGGACGAACATCCTGGGTTCAGGACTCGATCTGGAACTCACGGTGCACGCGGGCGCCGGTGCGTACATCTGTGGTGAGGAAACCGCGCTGCTCGACTCTCTCGAAGGGCGGCGAGGCCAGCCCCGGCTGCGGCCCCCCTTCCCTGCGGTCGCCGGTCTGTACGCCTGTCCCACTGTGGTGAACAACGTCGAGTCCATCGCGTCGGTTCCCGCGATCCTGAACAAGGGCAAGGACTGGTTCAAGTCGATGGGCAGCGAGAAGTCCCCGGGCTTCACGCTCTACTCACTCAGCGGCCATGTCACCAGCCCCGGCCAGTACGAGGCCCCGCTCGGCATCACGCTGCGCCAGCTCCTCGACATGAGCGGCGGCATGCGGGCCGGTCACCGGCTGAAGTTCTGGACGCCGGGCGGCTCCTCCACCCCGATGTTCACCGAGGAGCACCTCGACGTCCCCCTCGACTACGAGGGCGTCGGCGCCGCCGGGTCCATGCTCGGCACCAAGGCGCTCCAGTGCTTCGACGAGACGACCTGCGTCGTGCGGGCCGTCACCCGCTGGACCGAGTTCTACGCCCACGAGTCCTGCGGCAAGTGCACGCCCTGCCGCGAAGGGACCTACTGGCTCGTCCAGTTGCTCCGTGACATCGAGTCCGGCAAGGGCGAGATGGCCGACCTCGACAAGCTCAACGACATCGCCGACAACATCAACGGCAAGTCGTTCTGCGCGCTCGGCGACGGCGCGGCCTCGCCGATCTTCTCCTCGCTGAAGTACTTCCGCGAGGAGTACGAGCAGCACATCACCGGCAAGGGCTGCCCCTTCGACCCCGCCCGGTCCACGGCCTGGGCCGACGACAAGAACACCGACGGCACGAACGCTCACCGGGGGGTGAACGCATGACAGTCACCACGAGTGCGCCCTCCGGGGGCGGCGAGGCGGCCATCCCGCCCGAGGACCTGGTCACGCTGACCATCGACGGCATCGAGATCAGCGTCCCCAAGGGGACCCTGGTCATCCGCGCCGCCGAACTCCTCGGCATCGAGATCCCGCGCTTCTGCGACCACCCGCTCCTCGATCCCGCGGGCGCCTGCCGCCAGTGCATCGTCGAGGTCGAGGGCCAGCGCAAGCCGATGGCCTCCTGCACCATCACCTGCACCGACGGCATGGTCGTCAAGTCGCAGATCACCTCTCCTGTCGCCGAGAAGGCGCAGAAGGGCGTGATGGAGCTGCTGCTGATCAACCACCCGCTGGACTGCCCCGTCTGCGACAAGGGCGGCGAGTGCCCGCTCCAGAACCAGGCGATGTCGCACGGCGAGGCCGACTCCCGGTTCGAGGGCAAGAAGCGGACCTTCGAGAAGCCCGTCCCGATCTCCACCCAGGTGCTGCTGGACCGTGAGCGGTGCGTGCTCTGCGCGCGCTGCACCCGGTTCTCCAACCAGGTGGCGGGCGACCCGATGATCGAGCTGATCGAGCGCGGCGCGCTCCAGCAGGTCGGCACCGGCGAGGGCGACCCCTTCGAGTCGTACTTCTCCGGCAACACCATCCAGATCTGCCCGGTCGGCGCGCTGACCTCGGCGGCGTACCGGTTCCGCTCCCGCCCCTTCGACCTGGTCTCCACCCCCTCGGTGTGCGAACAGTGCTCGGGCGGCTGCTCGACCCGCACCGACCACCGGCGCGGCAAGGTCATGCGGCGCCTCGCGGCCAATGAGCCCGAGGTCAACGAGGAGTGGATCTGCGACAAGGGGAGGTTCGGCTTCCGCTACGCCCAGCAGCGCGACCGCCTCACCACCCCGCTGGTCCGCAACGCCGACGGCGAGCTGGAACCGGCGAGCTGGCCCGAGGCGCTGGAAGCCGCGGCGGCTGGACTCCTTGCCGCCCGCGGCCGTACCGGCGTCCTCACCGGCGGTCGGCTGACCGTCGAGGACGCCTACGCGTACAGCAAGTTCGCCCGGGTCGCCCTCGACACCAACGACATCGACTTCCGCTCCCGGGTCCACAGCGCCGAGGAGGCCGACTTCCTGGCCGCCCGGGTCGCCGGACGCGGCCGGGACCTGGACGGCGAGGGCGTCACGTACACCGCGCTGGAGAAGGCCCCGGCGGTCCTCCTCGTCGGGTTCGAGTCCGAGGAGGAGGCCCCCGGCGTCTTCCTCAGGCTGCGCAAGGCCCACCGCAAGGGCGGTCAGAAGACGTTCGCACTCGCCTCGCACGCCACCCGGGGCCTGGTGAAGGCGGGCGGCACCCTGCTGCCCGCCGCCCCCGGCACCGAGACCGAGTGGCTCGACGCGCTCGCGGGCGGCGTCGGTCTGGAAGCCGAAGGAGCGGCGGCCGCCGAAGCGTTGCGCGCCGAGCACTCCCTGATCATCGTCGGGGAGCGGCTCGCGGGCGTGCCCGGCGCACTGTCCGCCGCGATCCGCACCGCCACCGCCACCGGCGCACGCCTGGTGTGGATTCCGCGCCGGGCGGGCGACCGGGGCGCGATCGAGGCGGGCGCACTGCCCTCGCTGCTGCCCGGCGGCCGTCCGGCCACCGACCCGCGCGCCCGCGACGAGGTCGCGGAGCTGTGGCGGCTGGCCGAACTGCCCTCCCGGCACGGCCGCGACACCGGCCAGATCGTCGAGGCCGCCGCCACCGGCGAACTGGGCGCGCTGCTCGTCGCCGGGGTCGGCGTCGAGGACCTGCCCGACCCCGACCGCGCCGTCCAGGCGCTGAACGAGGTCGGCTTCCTGGTCTCCCTGGAGCTGCGGCCGAGCGCGGTCACCGCCCGGGCGGACGTGGTCTTCCCGGTCGCCGCCGTCGCGGAGAAGTCCGGCACCTTCCTCAACTGGGAGGGCCGGGTCCGGATGTTCCAGGCCGCGCTGAAGCCGGAGCAGATGCCCCGGACGCTCGCGCCGACCGACTCCCGGGTGCTGCACATGCTGGCCGACGCCATGGACGTGCACTTCGCGCTCCCGGACCTGACCGCCGCCCGCCGCGAGCTGGACCGGCTCGGCGGCTGGGAGGGCGGCCACGCGGAGGACCCGCGCGAGAACGCGCAGCCGCTGCCCCGCCCCGGCGACGGCGAGGCGGTCCTGGCGGGCCACCGGATGCTGCTCGACCTCGGCCGGCTCCAGGAGGGCGACACCGCCCTCGCCGGAACCCGGCACGCGGCCGTCGCCCGGCTCTCGGCGGTCACCGCCGCCGAGTCCGGCGTCAAGGACGGCGACCTGCTCGCCGTCACCGGACCCGCCGGCACCGTCGAACTGCCCCTCGCGGTCACCGACATGCCGGACCGGGTGGTCTGGGTGCCGCTGAACTCGGTGGGACGCGGCATCCCCGCCGACACCGGCGTGAACCCGGGCGGCCTGGTGCGGATCGGCCCCGCCGCCGCACCGGGTGCACCCGTCGAACCATCGGAGGTACGAGCGTGACTGGCCTCGCCGCACTCACGACGGCACCCGAGAGTGTCGTCCTCGCCGCCGAGGATCTCTCGATGTTCGGCACCGACCCCTGGTGGCTCGTCGTCATCAAGGCGGTCTTCTGCTTCGCGTTCCTGATGCTGATCGTGCTGTTCTCCATCGTGTGGGAGCGCAAGGTCGTCGCCTGGATGCAGTTGCGCATCGGCCCCAACCGGCACGGGCCCTGGGGCCTGCTCCAGTCGCTGGCCGACGGCATCAAGCTGATGCTGAAGGAAGACGTGATCGTCAAGCGCGCGGACAAGGCGGTCTACGTCCTCGCGCCGATCCTCGCCGCGATCCCCGCCTTCATGGCGATCGCCGTGATTCCCTTCGGCCCGGCGGGCAACGAGGTCTCCATCTTCGGGCAGCGCACCACGATGCAGCTCACGGACCTCCCGATCGCCGCGCTCTACATCCTGGCCGTCGGTGCGGTCGGGGTGTACGGATTCGTCCTCGGCGGCTGGTCCTCGGGCTCGACGTACCCCCTGCTCGGCGGAATCCGCTCGTCCGCCCAGATGATCTCGTACGAGATCGCCATGGGCGCCGCCTTCGCCTCGGTCTTCCTCTACTCCGGGTCGATGTCCACCTCGACGATCGTGGAGGCGCAGGCGGACCGCTGGTACATCATGCTGCTGCCGGTCTCCTTCATCATCTACATGGTGACGATGGTCGGTGAGGCCAGCCGGGCGCCGTTCGACATGCCGGAGTCCGAGGGCGACCTGGTCGGCGGCTTCAACACCGAGTACAGCTCCATCAAGTTCGCGATGTTCATGCTCGCCGAGTACATCCACATGGTCACGGTGTCGATGATCGCGGTGACGCTGTTCCTCGGCGGCTGGCGGGCTCCGTACCCCGTCTCCGCGTTCTGGGAGGGTGCGAACCACGGCTGGTGGCCGATGCTCTGGTTCTTCCTGAAGCTCCAGTTGTTGATCTTCTTCTTCATCTGGCTGCGCGGCACGCTTCCCCGCGTGCGCTACGACCAGTTGATGAAGCTCGGCTGGAAGGTCCTCATCCCGGTCTCGATCGTCTGGCTGATGCTGGTGGCCACCGTCCGCGCCCTGCGCAACGAGGGCTACGACTTCTCACGGATCGTGCTGTACGTGGGCGCCGTCGTGATCGCGATCCTGCTGATCTCCTTCGTCGTCGACATGTTCCGCGATCGCAGGAACCGGGCCGAGACGGAAGCGGCCGGACCGGAACCCGCCTTCGACCCGATGGCGGGCGGCTTCCCGGTGCCTCCGCTGCCCGGACAGACACTGCCGCCCGTACCCAGGCGCAGGCCACGGCGGGAGCGCGAGCTCGTTGTCAGTGGCGGGGCGGATACTCAGAGTGACGACAGCGCGAGTGACGGAAAGGAGGCCGGCGGTGTCTGAGAAACCAGAGCTCACGGGCTCATCGGGATCCGCCGAGCCCTCGGAGGGCTCGGGCGACAAGTTCCAGAACCCCGTGGCCGGCTTCGGCGTGACCTTCAAGGCCATGTTCAAGAAGCGGCTCACCGAGCAGTATCCGGAGACGCCGAAGGTGACGGCGCCCCGCTTCCACGGCCGCCACCAGCTCAACCGTCACCCTGACGGCCTGGAGAAGTGCGTCGGCTGCGAGCTGTGCGCCTGGGCCTGTCCGGCGGACGCGATCTACGTGGAGGGCGCGGACAACACCGAAGAGGAGCGCTACTCCCCGGGGGAGCGCTACGGCCGCGTCTACCAGATCAACTACGCGCGCTGCATCCTGTGCGGACTCTGCATCGAGGCGTGCCCCACCCGGGCGCTGACCATGACGAACGAGTTCGAGCTCGCCAACACCACCCGCGAGAGCCTCATCTACACCAAGGACGAGCTGCTCGCGGGCCTGGAGGAAGGCATGGTCGACAGCCCGCACGCGATCTTCCCCGGCATGGACGAACAGGACTACTACCGGGGCGTGGTCACCGAGGCCGCCCCCGGCACCGTCCGGCAGGCGGCCGTGTCCAAGGGCGAGGGCGTCAAGTCCGACGAGGACCCCATCGAGTCCACCCGGGCCGCCGACGCCACCCGGCACGACAAGGGGGTGGGCGCGTGAACGCGCTGGCCGCAGCCACCACCACCTCGACCGGCGAGGCCATCCAGTTCTGGATCCTGGGCACCGTCGCCGTGATCGGCGCGCTCGCCACGGTGCTGATGAAGAAGTCCGTGCACAGCGCCTTGTCGCTCGCCGGGACCATGATCATCCTCGCGGTCTTCTACCTCGCCAACGGCGCGTACTTCCTCGGCATCGTCCAGATCGTCGTCTACACCGGCGCGATCATGATGCTGTTCCTCTTCGTCGTCATGCTCGTCGGCGTCACCGCGGCGGACTCGCTGAAGGAGACCCTCAAGGGACAGCGCTGGCTGGCCCTCGGATGCGCCCTCGGCTTCGCCGTGCTGCTGATCGCGGGCATCGGCAACGCCTCCCTGAGCACCTTCAACGGGCTCGGCGCGGCCAACGCCCGGCACGGTGGCAACGTCGAGGGAATCGCCAACCTCATTTTCACCAAGTACATCTTCGCCTTCGAGATCACGGGCGCCCTGCTGATCACCGCGACCGTCGGCGCGATGGTGCTCACCCACCGCGAGCGCACCGAACGGGCCAAGACCCAGCGGGAGATGTCGCAGGAGCGCGTACGCGGCAAGCACCTCCCACCGCTCCCCGCCCCCGGCGTCTACGCCCGGCACAACGCGGTCGACATCCCCGGTCTGCTCCCCGACGGCACGGCGTCCGAGCTCACCGTCATGCAGACGCTGCGTCAGCGCGGCCAGATCCGGGACGTCTCGCAGGAGTCCCTCGCCGATCTCAAGGCCCTGGAGCAGCGCTCCGGGGAGCGGCTCGGACGTGAGGACGCGGACGCCGTGACGCGCGGAGCCGATTCCGCGTCCGCGGCGGAGAATTCGGAGGCCGCCAAGTGAACCCGGTCAACTACCTCTACCTCGCGGCCCTGCTGTTCGCGATCGGCGCCTCCGGGGTGCTGATCCGGCGGAACGCGATCGTGTTGTTCATGTGCGTCGAGCTGATGCTCAACGCCTGCAATCTGGCGCTCGTCACGTTCTCCCGGATGCACGGCAACCTCGACGGGCAGATCGTCGCGTTCTTCACGATGGTCGTCGCCGCCGCGGAAGTCGTCGTCGGACTCGCGATCATCGTGTCGTTGTTCCGCTCCCGCCACTCGGCCTCGGTCGACGACGCCAGCCTGATGAAGCTGTAAGGGGTCGGAAACGTGGAGAACCTGATTGCGCTGCTCGTCGCGGCGCCCCTGCTCGGAGCGGCGGTCCTGCTCTGCGGCGGACGCCGGCTGGACAAGACGGGCCACTGGCTCGGCACCGCGCTCGCCGGCGCCTCGTTCGTCGTCGGACTGATCCTGTTCACCGACATGCTGGGGAAGGGCGCCGAGGACCGGGCCCTGCACCAGCATCTGTTCAGCTGGATTCCGGTGGAGGGCTTCCAGGCCGACATCGCCTTCCAGCTCGACCAGTTGTCGATGACGTTCGTCCTGCTCATCACCGGTGTGGGCACGCTGATCCACATCTACTCCATCGGCTACATGGAGCACGACGAGCGCAGGCGCCGCTTCTTCGGCTATCTCAACCTGTTCCTCGCGGCGATGCTCATCCTGGTCATCGCCGACAACTACCTTCTGCTGTACGTCGGGTGGGAGGGCGTCGGTCTGGCGTCGTTCCTGCTCATCGGCTTCTGGCAGCACAAGCCCACCGCGGCCACCGCCGCGAAGAAGGCCTTCCTGGTCAACCGGGTCGGCGACATGGGCCTGTCGATCGCGATCATGCTGATGTTCACCACCTTCGGCACCTTCGCCTTCGGGCCGGTGCTGGAGTCGGCGGACGAGACGAGCCAGGGCAAGCTGACGGCCATCGGGCTGATGCTGCTGCTGGCCGCCTGCGGCAAGTCGGCCCAGGTGCCGCTGCAGTCCTGGCTCGGTGACGCGATGGAGGGCCCGACCCCGGTCTCGGCTCTCATCCACGCCGCGACCATGGTCACCGCCGGTGTCTATCTCATCGTCCGCTCCGGCGCGATCTTCAACGCCGCCCCGGACGCCCAACTGGTCGTCGTCATCGTCGGCGCGGTCACGCTGATCTTCGGTGCGATCGTCGGTTGCGCGAAGGACGACATCAAGAAGGCCCTCGCCGGCTCCACGATGTCCCAGATCGGCTACATGATCCTGGCCGCGGGCCTCGGCCCCATCGGCTACATCTTCGCGATCATGCACCTGGTGACGCACGGCTTCTTCAAGGCCGGGCTCTTCCTCGGCGCGGGCTCCGTCATGCACGGCATGAACGACGAGGTCGACATGCGCAAGTACGGCGGCCTGCGGAAGTACATGCCGGTCACCTTCGTCACCTTCGGCCTCGGTTATCTGGCCATCATCGGCTTCCCCGGCCTCTCCGGCTTCTTCTCCAAGGACAAGATCATCGAGGCGGCCTTCGCCAAGGGCGGAGCCGAGGGCTGGATCCTCGGCTCCGTGGCCCTGCTGGGCGCCGCGATCACCGCGTTCTACATGACGCGCGTGATGCTGATGACCTTCTTCGGCGAGAAGCGCTGGCAGCCGGACGCGGAAGGCCACGAGCCGCACCCGCACGAGTCCCCGAAGTCGATGACGATCCCGATGATCGTGCTGGCCTTCGGGTCGGTCTTCGCCGGCGGGTTCTTCGCGATCGGCGACCGGTTCGTCAACTGGCTGGAGCCGGTCACCGGTTACGACCACGGGCACTCCCCGCTGAGCGCGGCCACGGTCACCGGAGCCACCGTGGTGGCCCTGGTCATCGGCGTCGGCATCGCCTGGGCGATGTACGGGCGCAAGCCCGTGCCCGTCGTCGCCCCGCGCGGCTCGGTCCTCACCCGGGCCGCCCGCCGCGATCTCCTCCAGGACGACTTCAACCACGTGGTCCTGGTCCGCGGCGGCGAGCACCTCACCCGCTCGCTGGTCTACGTGGACCACTCCCTGGTCGACGGCGTCGTCAACGGCACGGCCGCATCGGTCGGCGGGCTCTCCGGCCGGCTGCGCAAGCTCCAGAACGGCTACGCCCGCACCTACGCGGTCTCGATGTTCGGCGGTACGGCGGTCGTCATCGCCGCGACCCTGCTGATGAGGGCGGTCTGATCACATGTCCTTTCCCCTCCTGACCGCGACGGCGGCGCTCCCGGCGATCGGCGCGATCGCCACCGCCGCCGTCCCCGCCGCGCGGCGCACCGCGGCCAAATGGCTCGCGCTGCTCTTCTCGCTCGGCACGCTCGTCCTGGCGGCCGTCGTCTTCCTCCGCTTCGAACCGGGCGGCGACCGCTATCAGCTCACCGAGTCCCGGGCCTGGATCGCCGACTTCGGCGTCCGCTACGAACTGGGCGTGGACGGCATCGGGGTGGCGCTCCTCGGCCTCACCGCGCTGCTGATCCCGTTCGTCATCGTCGCCGGCTGGCACGACGCCGACCCCCTGGAGACGAAGTCCTCGCGCTGGCGTCCGACGCAGGGCTTCTTCGCCCTGATCCTCATGGTCGAGGCCATGGTGATCCTGTCGTTCGTCGCGACCGACGTCTTCCTCTTCTACATCCTGTTCGAAGCCATGCTCATCCCGATGTACTTCCTCATCGGCGGCTTCGGCGACCGGGCCCACGCGGGCACCGACGAGAACGCAGCCGCCCAGCGTTCCTACGCGGCGGTCAAGTTCCTCCTCTACAACCTGGCCGGCGGTCTGATCATGCTGGCCGCGGTCATCGGCCTGTACGTGGTCGCGGGCAGCTTCTCGCTCTCCGAGATCGCCGAGGCCCGCGCCAACGGCTCCCTGGAGATGGCGACCAGCACCGAGCGGTGGCTGTTCCTCGGGTTCTTCCTCGCCTTCGCGATCAAGGCTCCGCTGTGGCCGCTGCACACCTGGCTGCCCAACGCGATGGGCGAGGCGACCGCCCCGGTCGCCGTGCTGATCACCGCGATCGTCGACAAGGTCGGCACCTTCGCGATGCTCCGCTTCTGCCTCGGGCTCTTCCCGGAGGCCAGTAAGTGGGCGACGCCGGTGGTCATCACCCTGGCGCTGGTCTCCATCGTGTACGGGGCGCTCCTCGCGGTCGGCCAGCGCGACATCAAGCGGCTCATCGCCTACGCCTCGATCTCGCACTTCGGATTCATCATCCTGGGCATCTTCGCGATGACCAGCCAGGGCCAGTCGGGCGCCACGCTCTACATGGTCAACCACGGCATCTCGACGGCCGCGCTGCTGCTGGTCGCCGGCTTCCTGATCACCCGGCGCGGCTCGCGGCTCATCGCGGACTACGGCGGGGTGCAGAAGGTCGCCCCCGTGCTGGCCGGGACGTTCCTCATCGGCGGGCTCGCCACCCTGTCGCTGCCCGGACTCGCCCCGTTCGTCAGTGAGTTCCTGGTCCTGGTCGGCACGTTCAGCGCGTATCCGGTGGCCGGCGTCATCGCCACCTCCGGCATCGTGCTCGCCGCGCTCTACGTCCTGGTCCTCTACCAGCGCACGATGACCGGCCCGGTGCGGGAATCGGTCCGCTCCATGCCGGACCTCAAGGCCCGTGAGCTGGCGGTCGCGCTTCCGCTGATCGCCGTGCTGATCTTCCTGGGCGTCTTCCCGAAGCCGCTCACCGAGGTCGTCAACCCGGCGGTGGAGCACACCATGTCCGACGTACAGAAGAAGGACCCCCAGCCCGAGGTGGAGGCCGCCAAGTGAGCGCAACAGCTGTCCACAGTCTGTGGACGACGGCGAGCGGGGTGACATCGGCGGCACCGGGCGACTCGTTCACCATGCCGAAGATCGAGTACACCCAGCTGATGCCGGTCCTGATCATCCTGGTCGCCGCCGTGCTGGGCATCCTGGTGGAGGCCTTCGTGCCGCGCCGGGCCCGCTACCACAGCCAGCTCTTCCTGACCGTGGTGGCGGCCGCCGCCTCGTTCGCCGCGATCGTCGGCCTCGCGGCCGGCGGATACGGCACCACGAAGGCCATGATCGCGGCCGAGGGCGCCATCGCGATCGACGGCCCCACCCTGTTCCTCCAGGGCACCATTCTCCTGGTCGCCATGGTGGCGGTGTTCACGTTCGCCGAGCGCCGGCTGGACCCCACCGCCCACGGCAACCGGGTCGACTCCTTCGCCGCCCAGGCCGGAGCCGTACCGGGCGGCGAGGGCGAGAAGGCCGCCGTGCGGGCCGGGTTCACCACCACCGAGGTCTTCCCGCTGCTCCTCTTCTCGGTGGCGGGGCTGCTGGTCTTCCCGGCCGCCAATGACCTGCTGACCCTTTTCATCGCCCTGGAGGTCTTCTCCCTCCCGCTCTACCTCCTGTGCGCAGTGGCCCGCCGCAAGCGGCTGCTGTCGCAGGAAGCGGCCGTGAAGTACTTCCTGCTCGGCGCGTTCTCCTCGGCGTTCTTCCTCTTCGGGATCGCGCTCCTCTACGGCTACGCGGGCTCCCTCGCGTACGCCGACATCGCCAATGTCGTCGACGGCTCGGTCCTGGAGATCGATCCGGCCCTCGCCGACACCATGGGCAACGACGCGCTGCTGCTCATCGGCGGCGCGATGATCCTGGTCGGTCTGCTCTTCAAGGTCGGCGCGATCCCGTTCCACATGTGGACCCCGGACGTCTATCAGGGCGCCCCGACCCCGGTGACCGGCTTCATGGCCGCCGCCACGAAGGTCGCCGCGTTCGGCGCGATGCTGCGCCTGCTGTACGTGGCACTGCCGGGCCTCACGTGGGACCTGCGGCCGGTCATGTGGGCGGTGGCGATCATCACGATGCTGGGCGGCGCGATCGTCGCGATCACCCAGACCGACATCAAGCGACTGCTGGCCTACTCCTCGATCGCGCACGCGGGCTTCATCCTCGCGGGCGTCATCGCGGCCAGCCCGGAAGGCATCTCCTCGGTCCTCTTCTACCTACTGGCCTACTCCTTCGTGACGGTCGGCGCGTTCGCCGTCGTCACGCTGGTGCGGGACGCGGGCGGCGAGGCCACCCACCTGTCGAAGTGGGCCGGGCTCGGCCGCCGCTCGCCGCTGGTCGCGGCGGTCTTCGCGGTGTTCCTGCTGGCCTTCGCGGGCATCCCGCTGACCTCCGGGTTCTCCGGGAAGTTCGCGGTGTTCAAGGCGGCCGCCGAGGGCGGTGCGGGCGCACTGGTGGTCGTCGGTGTGCTCTCCTCGGCCGTCGCGGCGTTCTTCTACATCCGCGTGATCGTCCTGATGTTCTTCAGCGAGCCGAAGGCGGACGGCCCCACGGTCGCCGTCCCGTCCCCGCTGACCATGACGACGATCGCGGTCGGCGTCGCCGTCACCCTGGTGCTGGGCCTGGCCCCGCAGTACTTCCTGGACCTGGCGAGCCAGGCGGGAGTCTTCGTGCGGTAGCCCGCGCGCAAGCCCCGCAGTATGAGCGACGACAACGCCGGACGGTCGGTTATCCACAGACCGTCCGGCGTTGTCGTCGGCTCCGCCTATCGTGGACGGGGACGAGAGCAGGACGGACGGGTCCGGGCGTGCGGATCCTCGGGGGAACAGAGCATGGGGCGTGAGCATGGATGAGACCGGGACGGTGACCGACACCGACGCGGGAGGCGAGAGCGAGGCGCGGCGCACACTGCACCGCGTCTTCGGGTACGAGTCGTTCCGCGGCGAGCAGGGCGCGATCATCGAGCATGTGGTGGCGGGCGGCGACGCGGTCGTGCTCATGCCCACCGGTGGCGGAAAGTCCCTCTGCTACCAGATCCCGTCCCTGGTCCGGCGGGGCACCGGCGTCGTCGTCTCCCCGCTGATCGCCCTCATGCAGGACCAGGTCGACGCCCTGCGGGCGCTCGGCGTCCGGGCCGGCTTCATGAACTCCACGCAGGACTTCGACGAGCGCCGCTCGATGGAGGCGCAGTTCCTCGCGGGCGAGCTGGACATCCTCTACCTGGCCCCCGAGCGCCTGCGCCTGGACTCCACCCTCTCCCTGCTGGCCCGGGGCGAGGTCTCCGTCTTCGCGATCGACGAGGCGCACTGCGTCGCCCAGTGGGGCCACGACTTCCGCCCCGACTATCTGGCGCTGTCCGTGCTCGGTGAGCGCTGGCCGGACGTGCCGCGCATCGCCCTGACGGCGACCGCGACGAACGCCACGCACGAGGAGATCACCCGCCGGCTCGGCATGCCGGACGCGAAGCACTTCGTCGCGAGCTTCGACCGGCCGAACATCCAGTACCGGATCGTGCCGAAGTCCGAGCCGAAGAAGCAGCTCCTCTCCTTCCTCAAGGAGGAGCACGCCGGCGACGCGGGCATCGTCTACTGCCTCTCGCGCAACTCCACCGAGAAGATCGCGGAGTATCTGAGCGGCAACGGCGTGGAGGCCGTTCCGTACCACGCGGGCCTGGACGCCGGGACGCGCGCCGCCCACCAGGCGCGGTTCCTCCGTGAGGAGGGGCTCGTCGTCGTCGCGACGATCGCGTTCGGGATGGGCATCGACAAGCCGGACGTCCGCTTCGTCGCCCACGTCGACCTCCCCAAGTCCGTCGAGGGCTACTACCAGGAGACGGGCCGCGCAGGCCGTGACGGGGAGCCGTCCACGGCCTGGATGGCCTACGGACTCCAGGACGTCGTCCAGCAGCGCAAGCTCATCCAGGGCGGTGACGGCGACGAGGCCCACCGCCGCCGGGCCGCAGCCCACCTGGACTCGATGCTGGCGCTCTGCGAGACGGTCCAGTGCCGCCGGGCCCAGCTCCTCACCTACTTCGGCCAGGAGCCCACCGCCGCCGCCTGCGGCAACTGCGACACCTGCCTCACCCCGCCGGAGACCTGGGACGGCACGGTCGTCTCGCAGAAGCTGCTCTCCACGGTGGTGCGACTGAAGCGCGAGCGGAACCAGAAGTTCGGCGCGGGCCAGATCATCGACATCCTGCTCGGCCGCAAGACCGCCAAGGTCATCCAGTTCGACCACGACCAGCTCTCCGTCTTCGGCATCGGCGAGGAGCTGGCCGAGGCGGAGTGGCGCGGTGTGGTCCGCCAGCTCCTGGCCCAGGGCCTGCTCGCGGTCGAGGGGGAGTACGGCACGCTGGTCCTGACCGACGAGAGCGCGACGGTGCTCGGCCGCGAGCGGGAGGTGCTGCTCCGCAAGGAGCCGAAGAAGCCGACGTCCCGCTCGTCGTCCTCGGCGGGCGGCGGCAGGGGTGCCAAGGGCAAGGCGGCCGCCGCCGACCTCCCCGAGTCCGCCGTCCCGGTCTTCGAGGCGCTGCGCGCCTGGCGCGGGGCGACGGCGAAGGAGCAGGGCGTCCCGGCGTACGTGATCTTCCACGACGCGACGCTGCGGGAGATCGCGACCGTCCACCCGACGACGATCGGAGGGCTGGGGGGCATCAGCGGCCTGGGCGAGAAGAAGCTCGCGACGTACGGGGAGGGTGTGCTGGAGGTCCTGGAACAGACCCCGGCAGGCGAGGCACCCGCGCCCGCGGAAGCGTCTGCCCCGGCTCCTCGCGGGGCCACTGCCCCCGCGTCCCGCCCGGCCTCCGCCCCCGCCCCGCGCCGGGCCCCGGCCCGTGAGCAGACCCCGGCCGCTTCGGCCCCGCAGCCCAGCGACCCCGAGTTCGCCTGGGACGAGGAACCGCCCGAGTACGAGTGAGGCGCGGGCCGGGCGGCGGGGGAGACCTACTCCGATCCCGCCGCCCGTCGGCGGGCCGTGATCGCCGTCAGATCCAGGTCCAGGGGGAACGGCACCGACACCTTCATCCGGTCGTGGAAGATCCCGGTCGAGGTGTACGCGCCGGTGGCGGGCTCCCGCTCGAAGACGTACACCACGGCACGCCCGTCGTGGTTCTCCACCCGCCAGTAGTGCGGGATGGTCGCGCGGGCGTACTTCACGGGCTTGGTCTCCCGGTCGCGGGACCGGGACTCCGGCGAGACGACCTCGATGGCCAGGCGCACCGCCTCGGCCGGGAACCGGGTCTGGTTCGGGTCCTGGACGACGTCACCGTCGATGACGATCACATCGGGTTCGGGCCGGTTGTAGCGGTCGATGTCGATGGTGAACTCGCGCACGACCTCCAACTCGGGCGGCACCAGGGACTGCAGCTGCCAGTTGAAGAAGTCGACCGCTCGTGAATGGAACAGGGTCTGCGGACTCACGAAGACGAGGCTCCCGTCGATCAGCTCCGTGTGCGGAGGCAGATCCGGGAGTGTGTCCAGGTCATCGGCGGTCCAGCCGCCCTCGGGCGGGACCGCCCACCGCGGCTCGGAGGCCTCGGGTTCGATGCTCATCATTGCTCCCATGGGGAGGAGTCTCGCGGGCCCGACCAGCGTATCCGCCGGAAACCGGATCCGGACGACCCGAACGTGCGAACGGCCTCGGCCGGTGATGGCACCGCCTAGCCGGCCGAGCAGCTCAGATCGCGTGCCGGGCGCTTGCCCGTGGTGAGGAAGGTGGTCGTCGCCTCGGTGGCGCAGGTGTTGGCGCCGAAGGGGTAGACGCCGTGGCCGCCCTGGTCGGCGGTGACCATCCTGGCCCGTTGGCCCAGTGCCTGCCGGAGCTTCAGGGCTCCCGCCAGCGGGGTTCCCGGGTCGCGTTCGTTCTGGACCAGCAGGATGTTCGACGGCCCCCTGTCGCCGATGCGCACCGGCGGCTCGCGGTGCTCGGACGGCCAGGACGCGCAGGGGGTGACGTTCGCCGTGGAGCCGCCGAGCTTGGGGTACCGCGCGCGGTCGGCCAGGACGTTCAGTTGGTAGCCGAGCTGGTGGCGGGGCCACCGGGAGTCCGCGCACAGGACATGGAGGCGGGAGGCGGCGGAGTTCTCCTGGTCCGGTGTCGGCTCGAAGGGGTAGGGCTTCCCGGCCTTCAGGGTCTGCCACATCTTCGCCAGCTCCGGAAGCTGTGCGTCCGAGTACATCAGTTCCAGGGTCAGCCCGCGGAACAGGGTTCCGGTGATGTTCCCTTGCGGCTCGGCGTCCAGGCGGCGGGCGAGGGCGGAGTACGTGGCCTCCACCTCGGCCGGGGTGGTGCCCAGACCGTACTCGGGGTGCGCGGACGCGAACGCCGCGAAGTCGGGGAACCGGTCCTCCATGCCGCGGGCCAGCAGCCGGAACGCGGTGACGTCGTAGCCGCGCGGGCCGAGGGCGCTGTCGAGCACGATCCGGTCGCCGTGCCCGGGGAAGAGTTGCGCGTAGGTGGCGCCGAGCTGGGTGCCGTACGAGGCGCCGAGATAGGAGATCCTGGGCTCGCCGATCGCGGCCCGGATGCGGTCCATGTCCCGCGCGGTGTTCGCCGTCGTGGTGTGCGGCAGCATCCACGCGGTGCCCGACGCGGCGCACTGCTGGGCGAGGGTGCGCGCGTACCGCGCCTCGCGCACCACGTCACCCGGGTTGTGGGCGTACGTGGGGAACGCACCGCGCTTCAGCTGGGCCGGCGTCAGGTCGCAGGTCACCGGGGTGCTGCGGCCCACACCGCGCGGGTCCATGCCGATGATGTCGTAGGTGTCCAGCACCTGTCGGGGCAGCGTCGCCCCCAGGGCCAACGGGTAGCCCAGGCCGGAGCCACCGGGGCCGCCCGGGTTGGTGAGCAGCGCACCGCGGCGCTGCGCGGGCTTCTGGCTCGGCAGCCGGGAGACCGCGATCTCGATCTGGCGGCCTCCGGGGTCGCGGTAGTCCAGCGGAACCTTCAGCGTGCCGCACTGGAGCTGCTTGGGAGGGTTCGTCCCCGGACAGGGCCCCCACTTCAGCGGTGCCGGTGCGGTGGCCGCCGCGTCCGGTGCCGCGCCCGAGGCCGGGGCGACCCAGGTCGCGACGACGGCGGTCGCGGCGAGAGCCAGTGCCAGGGGTTTCCGGCGCATACGAAGTCCTCCTCGTCGTCCGTGAGAAAGCCCCAGTCTTCCGACCGCGCGGTCGTCCGCACATCGCCCGCCCGGGCCGTCGTGCCCGGCACCGGAGGCGAGTGCGCGGACGCGGACCTTCGACCGGAGTCGAAGGCGTTCCCCTTCCCAGGTCGTACGTCCCGGCCGGGCGGCGTCGCGATAATGAACCGATGGAGACGGACGCCGTGCCACCCCGAAGGCCCGTGCCACCGTGGCAGCAGGCGGTGCGGCTCGGGGCGGCCGCCGTGGTGGGGGTGCTGCTCTGGCTGCTCACCGGCTCGATGCTGCCGCGCGGATGCGCGGCGGACTCCTGCTCCTGGTACGTCACCGGCGACCCGCTGATCGCCCTCGGCTGCCTGACGGCGGTGGCCTGGCGGCGGCGGTTCCCCGTCCCCGTGGCGCTCGCCGTCGCCGTCGCGTCGGCCGCCTCCGCCCTGGCGTCCGGGGCGGCACTGCTGGCGATCGGCTCCCTGGCGACCCGCCGGCGTCCGGCCGAGATCGCGACGGTGGCGGCCGCGTTCGTCGTCGCGCCGCTGTTCACCACGGGGCTGTACCCGGTGGAGCGGCCGCCCGGCTCCCCCTGGATCCAACTCGTCCTGCAGCTGCTGACGGCGGGGGTCGCCGTCACCACGGGATGGGCCGTGGGAGCCCGCCGCGCCGAAGTCCTGTCGCTCCGGGAGCGGGCCCTGAGCGCGGAACGCGAACAGGCCGCCCTGGCGGACCGGGCCCGGGTGCTGGAGCGCAACCGGATCGCCCGCGAGATGCACGACAGCCTCGCCCACCGGATCTCCCTGGTCGCCCTGCAGGCCGGCGCGCTGGACCACCGCGCCGACCTGGCGGACGAGGAGCGCCGGGTGCTGGTACGGGGCATCGCGGACGGCTCCTACCGGGCCCTGGAGGATCTGCGCGACGTGCTCGGAGTGCTCCGGGCCGAACAGCCGGACCGCCCCGAGCCGCCGGGCCCCTCCTGGGGCCGTGTCCCGGCCCTGGTGGACGACGCACGCGCCTCCGGCATGGACGCGGTGCTGACCGTCGACGCGACCGGCGAACCCCCGGACGCGGTGGGCGACGTCTGCTATCGCGTCGTCCGGGAAGCGCTGACCAACGCCGCCAAGCACGCCCCCGGCGCCCCGGTCCGGATCACCCTGGACGGGGGGTCCGGCGGCGCGCTCGGCGTCGCCGTCCGCAACGGTCCGGCCGCCCGACAGATCGCCCGGCCGCCGACCTCCGGGTACGGCCTGCCGGGGCTCGCCGAGCGGGTCCGGGCCGTCGGCGGGACCGTCGGCCGCCACCCGGCGTCCGACGGCGGGTTCGTCCTGACCGCCCGGCTGCCCTGGCCGGACGAGTCCGCCCGGTCGCCGCGCCCCGGCGACGAGCCCGAGCGGAGGCCAGGACGTGGAGTCCGGTAAGCCGCCGGTGCGGGTGGTCGTGGTCGACGACGAACAGCTGATCCGGATGGCGGTGCGTCTGGTCATCGACGGCGAGAGCGACCTCACCGTGGTGGCCGAGGCGGCCGACGGGGAGGAGGCCCTCGCCGTCGTACGGGAGAAGGCGCCGGACGTCGTGCTCATGGACGTACGGATGCCCGGGCGGGACGGCGTGAGCTGGACCCGGGAGCTGCTGGCGCTGGACCGGCCGCCGCGGGTCATCGTCCTGACCGCCTTCGACTCCGACGCGCTGGTCCTCGACGCGCTGCGCGCGGGAGCCCTCGGCTTCGTCCTCAAGCACACCCCGCCCGACCGGATCATCGACGCGGTACGGACGGTCGCGAACGGCGAACCCGCCCTGTCGCCGTGGGCCACGACGCGGCTCATCGGGGCGGCCACCGCGGCCGGCGGCCCGGTGGTCGCCGGGGCCGTCCGCGAAGCCGCCCGGAAGCGGCTGTCCGCCCTGACCCCGCGCGAACTCGACACCGCGCGGGCCATCGCGGACGGGCTGGGCAACCGGGAGATCGCCGAGCTGCTGGGCATCACCGTCGCCACCGTCAAAGCCCACACGAGCAGCCTGTTCAGCAAGCTGGAGGTGGACAACCGGGTGCGGATCGCCTTGCTGGTCCGGGACGCCGAAGGCCCGGGGCCGGGGCGCTGAGCCGGGGACCCGCAGCCGTGTCGGCCGGTCTACCGGGGGCCGGCACCGCCGCGGGTCACGCCGGCCAGGTGCCCGTGACGCGCCGGGTCGCCTGGGCGCCCGAGCGTTCGACGGTGGCCTTGACCACGGCGAAGATCGCGCCCTGTACGGCGGCGGCGAGGAGGATCTGTCGCCACGGGCGGTCCTCGTCGAGGGCGTCGGGGGCGTCGCCCTCGCCTTCGACGATCTTCCACGTCTGCTTGAACACGGCGCTCGCGATCATGCCGCTGACCGCGCCGAGGGCGAACCCCATCGGCTTGTAGGCGAGCTTGGACGCCTTCACTTGTTGCGCCCCCGGCCGCGGCGTATCAACAGGAAGGCGATCAGCAGTGCGCCGCCCGCCAGGAGCGGGGTGCGGTTGGCACGGGCGGCCTTCGCGGCCCGGTCCGCCTTCTCCAGCAGCGGGTCGGGGGTACGGTCCGTCGCGAACTGCCCCGCCCGGGCGGCGCTCTCGCGCACCTGCGTGGCGGCCTGTGCCGTCTTCTCCTGCACGGAGTCCGGAGTCTTGTCCTTCACCGCCTGGGCGGCCTGCGCCGTCTTCTCACGGATCTGGGCGGTGGCCGATGCGGCCTGCTCCTTCACCGCCGCGGTCTTCTCCGCGGCCTGCTCCTTCAGCTCGGCGGTCTTCTCCGCGGCCTGTTCCTTCGCCGCCGCGGCCTTGTCCTTCGCCTGTGCCTTGACGTCTGCCTTGCCCGCCCATGCCTCGACGTTCCGACCGAGTCCGTCGCGCGCCTGCTCGACCTGCTCGCGCAGTTCCTCGGGGGTGGGCGTACCCATCTTGTTCTGTGACTCGTCGTTCATCGGTGAGCCCTCCTTGACCTCGGCCGGATCGGCCTTGACGCTGTCGATGGTCTGCTCCGGGGTGGGGGTCCTGGCCCGGGTGACTACTCCTTCCCCGCCAGGACGGCTACCCCGCAACCGCGTCCGCACCCGTGCCACGCAAGCCCCCTTCCCGCCGTTCTCTCAGTCCCCGCCCCCGCCGCAGCCACCCCCGCAGCCGCTGCCCCCGCCTCCGTCGAGCCAACCGCCGCCGCTCCCGCCCCCGCTGCGGCTGGACTGGTTCTGGCGGACGTTGTGGTGGACCGCCGAGGCGAACCACTGGGCGCGGCGCAGGGTCTTCATCGCGGAGCGGCCCGTGCGGCCTGCGGTGGTGAGGGTGCCGCCGAGGCCGGTCGCCGAGACGAGGCCGGCCAGTGCGCGGCTGCGCTGGTCGGGGAAGCCCCGGGCCTCGGCCTGGCCGAAGCGCCACAGGGCCGCGCCGGTCAGGTCCGGGTCGCCCGGGAAGTGCCGCTGGTAGGGGAGTACGCCGAGGAAGCGGCGGGTCTCGCGGCGCAGCACGCCGCGTTCCACCAGGTGGTCCAGGTGGCTTTCCTCGACGTTCCTGCCGTACAGCCGGATCCAGCTCTTGGCGCTGGTCCCCGGCCGGAAGCGCTTCTTCTTGGACGGCGGGTCGAGCGTGCTCAGCAGCGAGGCGAGCAGCGGGTGGGCCGGGTCCAGGGGGTTGACCACCTGGACCCGGCCGCGCTCCTCGCGTATCCGGCCCTGGAGCTCCAGCTCGGCGAGGACCGCGCCCGCCGTGCCGTACCGCAGGTACGTGCGGTCGCAGAGCGGCTTGCCGCGGTGCGGGTCCAGCGCCAGCAGGAGCAGTTCCTCGGGCAGCGTCAGCGAGGGGGCGTCGTGCGTCATGGCGCGGTGACGATCCTTCCGGTCACGTCGCCGAGGCCGACGCGGGTGCCGTGCGGGCCCGGGGCCCAGGCGGTCAGCGTGACCGTGTCGCCGTCCTCCAGGAACGTCCGCTTGCCCTCGGGGAGTTCGAGCGCGTCGCGGCCGTTCCAGGTGAGCTCCAGGAGCGAGCCGCGCTGGGCGGGCTCGGGTCCGCTGACCGTGCCGGAGCCGTACAGGTCGCCGGTGCGCAGCGACGCGCCGTTCACCGTCATGTGCGCGAGCTGCTGGGCGGCTGTCCAGTACATCGAGGCGAACGGCGGCTCGGCGACGACCTGGCCGTTGACCTCCACGGTGATCCGGATGTCGAAGCCGCCCGGCTCCTCGTCCTCGGCGTCGTCGAGGTAGGGCAGGAGCGGGAAGTCCCGGGCGGGCGGGGCGGTGCGGGCCGCGTCCAGGGCCTCCAGCGGGGTGACCCACGCCGACACGGAGGTGGCGAAGGACTTGCCGAGGAACGGGCCGAGCGGCACGTACTCCCAGGCCTGGAGGTCGCGCGCGGACCAGTCGTTGAGGAGCGAGAGCCCGAAGACGTGCTCGCGGAAGTCGGCCAGCGGCACCGGGGCGCCGTGGGCGGAGGGGACGCCGACGACGAAGCCGACCTCGGCCTCGATGTCGAGCTTCACCGAGGGCCCGAAGACGGGTGCCGCGTCGGTGGGGGCCTTGCGCTGGCCGCTGGGGCGGACCACGTCCGTGCCGGAGACCACGACGGTGCCGGAGCGGCCGTGGTAACCGATCGGCAGGTGCTTCCAGTTGGGGGTGAGCGCGTCGCCGTCCGGCCGGAAGATCCTGCCGACGTTGGTGGCGTGGTGCTCGCTGGCGTAGAAGTCGACGTAGTCCGCGACCTCGTACGGCAGGTGCAGGGTCACCGTGTCCACCGGGTGCAGCAGCGGCTCGATGTCCGCGCGGTGGGCGGGGACGGTGAGCCAGGCGGTGAGCGCGCGGCGCACGTCCCGCCAGGCGGTGCGGCCCGCCGCGAGCAGCGGCGTCAGGCTCGGCTGCGCGAGCAGCCCGGCGTAGGGGGAGCCCAGTGCGTGGGCGGCGGCCCCGGCGTCCAGGACGTGGTTGCCGATGCGGACGCCGACCCGGCGGACGTCGGGGTGGTCGGGGGTGGAGAACACACCGTACGGAAGGTTGTGCGGGCCGAAGGGGTCGCCCTCGGCCAGATCGAGCGGGCTGCTCTGCTCGGGCATGTGGTGCTGCCTCGCTTTCCAGGTCGCGTGGAGGACACGTTACGTCGGGGCTCCTACCCAGCGGCAGTGCCCTGACTGTCCCCAACTGTGTGTATTGCCCGGAAAGTTCACCGGGTCCCCCGGAAACCCGGGGGACCCGAAGGGGAAACATGCACGCCGCTCAGCCCGCCGTGCGCGGGATGCGCTTCTCCCAGGTGCGGTGGAAGACGACCTCGTCGCCGTCCTTGCAGACCACCTCGTTGGAGGTGATGAAGTCGTGCTCGTCGGCGGCGATCTCGGAGCGGGTCTCGATCTCCACGTCCCAGGCGGCCTCCGGGCGGTGCAGCCGGATCCGCCAGTCGGAGCGGGTCCGCGCGGAGAGCGGGTCGTCCTGCTGGATCGTGTACGTCTCCAGGGCGTCCTCGGTGAATTCGAGGCCGTCGGGGTAGACCCGCGTACCGCCGTAGCGGGGGTCGACCTCCAGGCGCCATTCGCCCTTGGCGACATCGCGCACGACGAGGCGTTCGGGGCGCGGCTCCTCCAGGGTGACCGGGTAGACCACGCCGAGCGGTTCGGACTGTTCCGGTTCGCCGAAGGTGATCGCCGGGTCCTCGGTGTGGCGGCGCACCGGCAGCTCGACGAAGCTCCCGTCGGCGTCCAGGGTGAACCCCGCCGAGCCGGCCTGCGGCCAGATCCAGGGCCAGTACGAGGAGGAGACGGCGAGCCGGATGCGGTGGCCGCGGGGGAAGGTGTGCCCGATGCCGTTGAGGTCGAAGACGACGTCCTCACTCTCGCCGGGCGCCCAGTCGTCGGTGCGGTCGCGGCCGTGTCGGGCGGCGAGGTTGAGGACGCCCCGGGTGACCAGGGTGGAGGAGCCGTCGGGCGCGACGTCGCAGAGCCGGGCGATGGCCTGGCCGCGGGGTGCGTCCATCCGGATGCGGAGCTTCACCCGGGGGCGGCCGAGGATCTCGATCGGCGCCTCCTCGACGGGGAATTCGAACGACACCGACTTCGCGTCCTCGTCCCGCTGGTCCGGCGGCAGGTCCGCGTCGTTGCCGAACGGGAAGAAGCGGCCCGCGTCCAGGCCGGTCTGCTGCGGCGAGGCGACGATCCGCTCGCCGCCCTGGAGGGCGTACGCCACCGGGGAGACGTTCTCCGAGGGCCAGCTCGCGTCCCCTACCCAGCGGCCGGGCAGCGTCTCGTACACCGTGGCGGGCGGGTGCGAGCCACTGATCCAGGACCGCAGCAGCGGCTCCCGCATCACGCCCGTCTCCTTGCCCTTGAGGTGCTGGTCCCACCAGCGCAGCGTCTCCTGGAGGAAGCCGATCGCGGGCCCCGGCGGCAGCCCCCGGTCCGGGTACTGGTGGGACCACGGCCCGATGATCCCCCGCACCTGCCCGGGGTCCAGGTGCTCCACCAGCCGCAGGACGGTGTCCCGGTACGGGTCGTGCCAGCCGCCGACCGCGAGGACGTTGGCCTTGATCGCGCCGTAGTCCTCGCAGACGCTGCCGTGCTGCCAGTAGGCGTCGCGGCTCTGGTGGGCCAGCCAGGTGTGGATGAACGGGTCGACGGCCTCCAGCCGCTTCAGCCACATCTCCTTCCAGTCGTCACCGACCTGTGCCGGGTCCGGCGGGCGGCAGACGAAGGCGAGCATGGTGGCGGCCCAGGCGTGCATGTCCACGGCGAGGACCGAGCCGCCCATGTAGTGCACGTCGTTGTCGTAGCGGTCGTCGGCCGAGCAGACGGTGACGATCGCCTTCAGCGGCTCGGGGGCGAGCGCGGCGATCTGGAGCGAGTTGAAGCCGCCCCAGGAGATGCCGAACATCCCGACCCGTCCGGAGCACCACTCCTGCTGGGCCAGCCAGTGGATGACGGCGACCCCGTCCTCCAGCTCCTGCGCGTCGTACTCGTCGCCGGGCAGCCCCTCGCTGTTGCCGTGGCCCCGGACGTCGACGCGTACGGAGGCGTAGCCGTGGCCCGCGTACCAGGGGTGGCGCTGCCAGTCGCGCGGCGCGGTCCAGTCGCCGAGCCGGTAGGGCAGGTACTCCAGCAGGGCCGGGACCGGTTCGTCGGTCAGCGGCCGCCAGATCCGGGCGTAGAGCCGGGTGCCGTCGGGCAGCGGGATGCGCACGTCCTCGCGGGTCGTCTCGTACGGGAAGTCGGTCGTGATGTTCATGGGTCACCTCGGTGGGGGACGGGGTGCTGGAGAGGCGTACGGGTCAGTGGACGGGGTGCATCGTGCGCTTCAGCCAGGGCGCGGCGAGGATCATCGCCACACCGGCCGCCACGGCGATGGCCCCGTTGACGCCGAAGTAGGCGGGGTTGGAGACCTCGCCGTACAGCTTCACGATCTGGGCCTGGATGCCGTTGGCGACGGCCAGGGAGAGGAACCACAGGGCCATGGTCTGGCTGGCGAAGGCCTTCGGGGCGAGCTTGCTGCTGGCGGAGAGGCCGGAGGTCTCCAGCAGGACGTCGCCGAGTCCGAGCAGCAGATAGGAGCCGACGATCCACCAGGCGGCCATCTTGTAGGTGTCGTCCGCGTGCCCGGACGTCGGCAGGACCATCAGCAGGAAGGACAGCCCGCCGAGGATCACGCCGAAGGCGATCTTGTTGGAGGCGTGCGGCTGGCGCTTGCCCATCCTGACCCAGGTGGCGGCCACCACCGGGGCGAGCGCGACCTCGAAGGCGCCGAGCGCGGAGGCGTACCAACTGGCCGGGAAGGTGAAGCCGAGGATCTCGGTGCGGGCGTTCGTCGAGGCGAGCAGGATCATCGTCGAGTACGCCTGGAACAGGATGAAGTTGAAGACGACCGAGCCCAGGAAGAGCACGACGTACGGGCGGAGCCTGCCGCGTTCCTCGGCGGTGACCCGGGGGCTCTTGAACATCACCGCGAAGTAGGTGATCGGGGCGATGATCGAGATCACCGTGAGCACGTCCACGAAGCGGTCGATGGTCAGCCAGCCCACCAGCGCCAGGACGGTCGCGAGGGCGGCGACCACGACGGCCCCGCCGATGATCAGCCGGACCGCGCGGCGCATCGCGTCCGGGGCCAGCGCGAATTCGGCGGCGTGCTTACGCCCGGCCAGGTGACGGCGGCCCGCGACGTACTGGATCAGGCCGAAGGTCATGCCGACCGCGGCGGCCGAGAACCCCCAGTGCCAGCTCCAGTGCTCGCCGAGCCAGCCGGTGATCAGCGGGCCGGCGAACGCGCCGATGTTGATGCCCATGTAGTAGAGGGCGAAGCCGGCGTCGCGCCGCTCGTCGTCGGTGCGGTAGAGCTTGCCGACCATGGAGGCCACATTGGGCTTGAGGAGGCCCGTTCCGGCGCTGATCAGGCCGAGGCCCACCCAGGTCATGGCGTCGGTGGGGACGGCCATGGAGTAGTGGCCGCAGGCGATGAGGATGCCGCCGTACAGCACGGCACGGTACGAGCCGAGGATCCGGTCGGCCAGCCAGCCGCCGGCCACGGAGACCAGATAGACGAGCGTCCCGTACGCGGCGGAGACGGAGGCGGCGGTGCCGGGGTCCATGTCCATGCCGCCGTTCGCCACCGTGTCGGCGAAGAAGAGCACCAGGATGGCCTGCATGCCCAGGAACGAGAACCGCTCCCAGACCTCCAGACCGGACAGGGTCATCAGGCCCCGTGGGTGCCCGAAGAAGGCGTGGTCGTCCTCGGGCGGGGGCTTGGCCGGCTCGGTGCCGACTGTGCTGTGGGACAAAACGGGGACTCCTGATCGTATGAGCTGATCCCGAACATACCGGCGGTGATGGGAAGCCGCCCACGGTGATCCATAGCGGACCGGATACGCTGAAGTTGCTAGGAGAGACAGCGACACATCGACATTGCGTGTGATCGTCAGCAGACAGGAGATGTCCCCGTGACCGTCGTCGGGCCGTTCGGACTGCACGTGCGGGACCAGGCTCTTGAGGCCGATGTCCAGTCGGGCCTGGCCGCTGTCGAGGCAGGGCTGCTCGAAGCCACCAAGAGCGACGTCCCCTTCATCACGGACGCCGCCCAGCACCTGGTGCGTGCGGGGGGCAAGCGGTTCCGTCCCTTGCTGGTCATGCTCGCGTCACAGTTCGGCGATCCCGACGCGCCGGGAGTCATCCCCTCGGCCGTCGTCGTCGAGCTGACCCATCTGGCCACGCTGTACCACGACGACGTGATGGACGAGGCCGACGTGCGGCGCGGGGTGCCCAGCGCCAACACCCGCTGGGGCAACTCGGTGGCCGTCCTCACCGGCGACTTCCTCTTCGCCCGCGCCTCCCACATCCTGGCCGACCTCGGCCCCGAGGCCGTCCGCATCCAGGCGGAGGCCTTCGAGCGGCTCGTCACCGGCCAGATCCTGGAGACCGCGGGCCCGCGCGACGGCCGCGACCCGGTCGACCACTACCTGGACGTCCTCAGCGGCAAGACCGGCTCGCTGGTCGCCGTCTCCGGCCGGTTCGGCGCCATGATGTCCGGCGCGGACGAGCGGACCGTGGACGTCCTCACCCAGTACGGGGAACGGCTCGGCATCGCCTTCCAGCTCGCCGACGACGTCCTCGACATCGCCTCCGACTCCCACGAGTCCGGCAAGACCCCCGGCACCGACCTGCGCGAGGGCATCCCGACGCTCCCGGTCCTGCGGCTGCGCGCCCAGGCGGCGGCCGACGGCAAGCCCGACGACCTGGAGCTCGTCGAGCTGCTCGACGGTGACCTGAGCAGCGACGACGCGCTGGCCGAGGTGCTGCGCCGGCTGCGCGCCCACCCGGCCCTGGAGCAGGCCCGCCAGGACACCGTGCGCTACGCCCAGGCGGCCCGCGCCACGCTGGCGCCGCTGCCCGAGGGATACGCGAAGGCCGCGCTGGAGGAGCTGTGCGACGCGGTGGTGCACCGCGCGGGCTGAGGTCCGGGAGGCCCCCCGGTGTGCGGGGGCGGTGACGGTGCGTCACCCGGATGGGGCGATACCCCTACTGGTTGGCGTACACGCCCCTTCCGGTTGTCATACCGGAGCAGTAGGCGGAGTTGATTCCCCGGGCTGACGCTTCGAACCGCCCGATTTGGTCAGATGGTTAACAACGGAAGCCGCCGACCACGGAGGTAGGGCACACCATGGCACCGAACGACAGCGCAGAGACCACCGGCGAGGCCACGAGCACTGTCGTGGGCCGCCGGAAGGCGGCGCGCTACATCGTCCCCGTCGCGGTCGCGGGGGTGGCGGCCGCGACCATCGGGCTCGTCCCGGCGCTCGCGAGCTCCGGCGACCCGGACCTGCCGAAGATCAGCGCACAGGAACTGATCGAGAAGATCGCCGCTTCCGACGAGGAGCAGCTCTCCGGCACGTTCAAGATCAGCACCGACCTGGGCCTGCCCCTCGACGGCCCCGCGGGCTCGTTCGTACCGGGCGGCGAGGGCGGGGACAAGGACGGCGGCGCGGCAGCCCCGCAGGACAAGCTCATGGAGCTGACGTCCGGCACGCACACGCTGCGGGTGGCCGCCGACGGCCCGGAGCGGCAGAAGCTCTCCGTCCTCGGGGACGCGTCCGAGTACAGCGTCATCCACAACCGGGGCGAGGTCTGGGCGTACGACAGCTCGTCCGACGAGGTGTACCACGCCGAGGCTCCCGAGGGCCGGGACGGCGACGAGCGCGCGGAGAAGGCCCCGAAGGCTCCCGAGGGCGCTCCGGCCACCCCGAAGGACTTCGCCGAGCAGGCGCTCGCGGCGGTCGGCGACACCACCTCGGTCACCGTGGACGGCACGGCGCAGGTCGCCGGGCGGGACGCGTACCAGCTGCTGATCAAGCCGAAGCAGTCCGGTTCGACGATCGGCTCGGTCCGAATCGCCGTGGACGCCGAGAACGGCGTACCGCTGAAGTTCACCCTGTCCGCGGCGAGCGGCGGCAAGGCCGTGGTCGACGCCGGGTTCACCAAGGTCGACTTCTCCAAGCCCGACACGTCCACGTTCTCCTTCACGCCGCCCAAGGGCGCCAAGGTGACCGAGGCCGACGAGGTGGAGACCGGCAAGGACGAGCACGGCGCGGCGCAGCAGGCGCTGCCCGGGCAGCTGGCCGAGCTGGACGGCTTCGCGGGCAAGGAGGGCCTCAACGTCATCGGCGAGGGCTGGACCTCGATCGCCGAGATCAAGTCTCCCGGCGGCAAGGGTCTGCCCGAGACCGGCTCGGGCGACGTCCCGGCCGAGGCGCAGGGCTTCCTCGACGCGCTCGGCGACAAGGTCACCGGGAAGTTCGGCTCGGGCACGGTCTTCGAGACGCGCCTGGTCAACGCCCTGCTGACGGACGACGGCTCGGTGTACGTCGGAGCGGTGACGAAGGACGCGCTGGTGCGGGCCGCCGACGCCGCGGCGAAGTAGAACCTTCCCGGGGACGCCTGGGCATCAGGTCACCCGACCGTCCCGTCCCGCCGCGCACTCCGCGCGGCGGGACGGGACGGTCCCGCGCTTGAGGAGAGGTGCGACCGCCATGACGGACACAGCGGCCGGAGACGCGGCGGCCGAGGGCGCGGCAGCAGCGGCCGGGGAAGCGGCAGCGGGGGCCGTGCCGGCCGGGAACTCCGCGCCGGACCCGGCCATCGGCGCCCCCGTCATCCGCACCCGCGGCCTGACCAAGCGTTACCGGGGCGGCCAGCTCGCCGTGGACGGCCTCGACCTCACCGTGCCGGCCGGCAGCGTCTTCGGCTTCCTCGGCCCGAACGGCTCCGGGAAGACCACCACGATCCGGATGCTGATGGGCCTCATCGACCCGACGTCCGGCACCGCCGAGGTGCTCGGCCGCCCGATGCCGGCGGCCGCCCGTACGGTGCTGCCGGAGGTCGGCGCGCTGATCGAGGGACCCGCGCTGTACGGCTTCCTGAACGGCCGGGACAACCTCCTGCGGTACGACCGGGCCGACCCCACCGCCGACCCGCGCACTCGCCTGGCCCGCGTCGAGACGGCCCTGGCGCGGGTCGGGCTCGCCGCCGCGTCGGCCAAGAAGGCCAAGGCGTACTCGCTCGGCATGAAGCAGCGCCTCGGTCTCGCCGCCGCCCTGCTCCGGCCGCGCCGGCTGCTGGTCCTGGACGAGCCGACCAACGGCCTCGACCCGCAGGGCATGCGCGAGATCCGTTCCCTGGTCCGGGAGCTGGCGGCCGAGGGCACCACGGTGTTCCTCTCGTCCCACCTGCTGGACGAGATCGAGCAGGTCTGCACGCACGCCGCGGTGATGGCCCGGGGCCGGCTGATCGTCCAGGGCCCGGTCGCCGACCTCGCCGCGAGCGCCCGGGGCCGG
The DNA here is from genome assembly GCA_002551355.1 of Streptomyces sp. man185. Lineage (GTDB taxonomy): Bacteria > Actinomycetota > Actinomycetes > Streptomycetales > Streptomycetaceae > Streptomyces. The sequence goes on from NTHE01000044.1 coordinate 46,713, forward strand.
CTCGCCGTCATCACCCCCGACCCCGGGGACGCCGCCCGCATCCTCAAGGAGCACGGGCTCACCGGCCTGAGCGCCGACGGCGACCGGCTGACCGCCGACGCGCCGCCCGCCGCCGTGGACCTCGCCGACCTCAACGCGGCGCTGGTGGGCGGCGGGGTACGGGTGCGGTGCTTCGGCGTCGAGCGGGGTTCGCTGGAGGACGCCTTCGTGGCGCTCACGGGAGAGGGATTCGATGTCGCGGGCTGAGAAGGCGTCGCGGACCATGCCGGTCGCGCAGGCCGAACCCGTACGCCCCCGCGATCCGCGGCGCTCCCGCAACCCGCTGTGGACGCTGGGCCTCCTGCGGTCCGAGATCAGCACCCTGCTGCGCCGCCACCGGACCTACGCCCTCCTCGCTGTCCTCGCCGCCGTACCCGTCCTCATCGGAATCGCGGTGCGGATCGAGACCGGCGGCGGGGGCGGTGGCGGGGCGGGCGGTCCGGACGGCGGGGCCGGCCCGGCGTTCCTCGCCCAGGTCACCAACAACGGCCTCTTCCTCGTCTTCGCCGCCCTCGCCGCGACGCTGCCGGTCTTCCTGCCGATGGCCGTCGGCGTCGTCGCGGGCGACGCGATCGCGGGCGAGGCGAGCAGCGGCACCCTGCGCTATCTGCTGGTCGCCCCGGCGGGCCGGACCCGGCTGCTGCTCGTGAAGTACGCCTCCGTCCTGGCCTTCTGCCTGATCGCGACCCTGGTCGTGGCGGCGTCCGCGCTGGCGGTGGGCGCGCTGCTGTTCCCGGTGGGGGAGGTCACCACGATCTCCGGGACCCGGATCGGCTTCGGCGAGGGGCTGGTGCGGGCGGCGCTGACGGCGCTGGTCGTCGCCGTCTCCCTGACCGGATTCGCCGCGCTCGGGCTGTTCGTCTCGACGCTGACCGGCAGCGGGATCGGGGCGATGGCGGCCACTGTCGGTCTGCTGATCACGGTGCAGATCCTGGACAGCATTCCGCAGCTGAGCGGCGTGCACCCGTATCTGTTCGCGCACTACTGGATGTCGTTCGCCGACGTCCTGCGCGAGCCCGTCCACTGGGACGACCTGATCAAGAACTTCCAACTGCAGGGGCTGTACGTCGCGGTGTTCGGCTCGGCGGCCTGGGCGCGCTTCACGGCCAAGGACATCACGGCCTGAGGGGCGACCCGGAGAGAGTGTGAGGGGCCTGGCCGGATCGGATCGGCGGGGGTCCGCACGCGCCGTCGGCCGGGCGAGCCGTCCCCCGATCGGCTCGTCGCGGCACGAACGGCACGAACGGTGCGGACAAGGAGAACGACACGACACGGTACGTTCCGTTTCCGCCTGGGTATTGTTCGGTCTTTGGCGACGAGATGTCAACAAGAGATTGGCTGGAACCCCCCTATGCTCACCGAATGATCACATCGCCGAGCAGTGTGCGACGCAGCGAACGATCACGCCGCGCTATCCTGCGGTCCGCTCTCGACCTGTGTACGGAGCGGGGGTATGGGCACGTCACGATAGAGGCCATCGCGGCCGACGCCGGGGTCAGCAAGAAGACGATCTACCGCTGGTGGCCCTCGAAGGGCGCGGTCCTGCTGGAGGCGTTCACGGACGCCCTGATCGACGCCACCCCGTTCGTGGACACCGGCGACATCGGCGCCGACCTGCGCTCCCACGTCGCCGGCGCGGTGAAACTGCTCTCGGTTCCGCCGTTCGGCCCCGCTTACGCGGGCATCCTCTCCGAGCTGCACCACGACGACCTCCTGGCCCGGCAGTTGCGGGAACAGCTGGTCGACCCACGCGTCGAGGAGGCGATCGGCCGACTGCGCAGCGCCCAGGACCAGGGCCAGATCCCGCCCGGCGCGGACCTCCCGCTGGCCGTGGAGATGCTGTACGGCCCCGTCTACTACCGCCACGTGCTGCGCAAGCCCGTCCAGGACGAGGAGACGATCGCCTCCCTGGTGGACCACGTACTGCGCTCGCTGCGGGCGCCGGGGTACTGACGGGCGGGGGCACGGCGGGGGCCTGGTGGGGCCTGGTGGGGCAGGAGGCTGTCACGCCTTTGCGGCCCACCGGTGGCCGGGCCGGGTGCGGCGGGTGATGCTGGTCCGGCGCGTGCCGGCTCCGGCTTCGGCGCGCCGAAGCCGGAGGGTGGGTGGAGCCGTGTCGGACAGTGGGACCCCGGCCGGGCCCGGGAGGGCCGCGGGGCCGGGGGACGGTCTCGACGAGGCGCTTCTCGCGGCCCTGTTCACCCAGTCCGCCGTCGGCCTCGTCGTGCTCGACCCGCAGCTCCGGCTGGTACGCGCCAACTCGCTCGTCGAGGGAGTGGAGACCGGGCAGTACATCGGAATCCGCTTCACCGAAGTCTTCCGGCTCGACGACCCGGACGGCGCCGAACAGCTCATGAAGCAGGTGCTGGCCGGCGAGGGCCCGGTGCGCGACCACCTCGTGCGGGGCCGCCTGCGCCGGATCCCCGGCGATCGCGTGTTCCTGGTCTCCTCCTACCGCCTGGACGGCCCCGAAGGACCGGCCCCCGGCCTGCTGGTCGCGGTCGTCGACGTCACCGAGCGGGAACGGGCCCGCGCCCGGGAGGCCGCGCTCGCCGCCGTCCGGGACGCGGTCGGCGGCTCCCTCGACGTCGCCACCACCTGCCGCGCCTTCGCCGACGCCATGGTGCCCGGATTCGCCGACCTCGCCGTCGTGGAGGTCGTGGACGACGTCCTGCGCGGCGCCGAGCCGCCGGTGGGCCCGCTGCCGCCCGGGACCCCGCTGCGCCGCGCCGCGAGCGGCCGGTGCGACGCCGTCCGGAACACGGCGGAGGGCGGGAGCAGGGCCCGGGGCCGCTCGGCGGGCGCGACCCGCCCCCTCCCCGTCCGTACCCCGCACGCGCTCGCCGCCGCCGACCTGCGGGCCCGGCTCGTCCCGCTCGGGCCCGACACCCCGTGGCCGGCCACCGACCCGGGCGGGGCCCGCGCCGTCGCGGAGACCGGCGCGCACTCCCTGATCGTCGTGCCCCTCACCCTGCGGGGCGCGGTCCTCGGACTGGTCAGCCTCTACCGCTGCGGTGCGGCCGAGCCCTTCGACGAGGACGACGTCTCCCTCGCCGTCTCGGCGGCCACCCGGGCGGCCCTCGGCATCGACAACGCCCGCCGCTACGAGCGCGAACACGTCATCGCCTCGACGGTCCAGCGGCGGCTGCTCCCGCAGGCCGAGCGGCGGCAGGCCGCCGTCGACACCGCGCACGTCCTGCTGCCCGGCCGTGACAGCGGCTGCTGGTTCGACACCATCGCCCTGTCCGGCGCCCGTACCGCGCTCGTCGTCGGCGGGGTCGCGGGCGAGGGTCTCCAGTCGGCCATCGCCATGGGCCAGTTGCGTACGGTCATCCAGGCGCTGGCGGGCCTCGACCTGGAGCCGGAGGAGGTCCTCGCCCGGCTCAAGGACACCGCCGACCGCCTCGCCCACGAACGCGCCGCCCTGCCGCCCGCCGACTCCCTCCAGGGCGAACCCCTGAGTGCGAGCTGCGTGTACGGCGTCTACGACCCGTTCACCCGCACCTGCACCGTCGCGCGCGCCGGGCACCCCGCGCCGCTGATCGTCGGCCCCGACGGACGAGCCCTCGCCCTCGACGTACCGGAGGGGCCCGGCCTCTTCTCCGCCGACAGCGCCCTCTTCGCGCCCGCCACCGTCACCCTGGAGGAGGGCAGCCTCCTCGCGTTCTGCACCGCCGACCTGCTCTCCGGCGACCGGGCGGCCGAACGCATCACGCAGACCCTCGCCCGGCCGGGCCGCAGCCTCCAGCAACTCGGCGACGACATCGTGTACGCGCTGCCGGACGACACCCGCGCCGCCGGTGCGGCCCTGCTCCTGGCCCGTACGGGTACGGTCTCCGACCACCTGGTCGCGACCTGGGACCTCGCCCAGGACCCCACCACGCCCGCCACCGCCCGGGTGCTCGTCCGCGACCGGCTCCAGGGCTGGGGTCTGGACGAGGACACCGTGGAGGCGACCGAGCTGATCGTCAGCGAACTCGTCACCAACGCCGTCCGCTACGGCACCCCGCCGCTGCGGCTGCGGCTCCTGCTGGACTCCACGCTCACCTGCGAGGTCCACGACGGCTCCACGGCCTCCCCGCACCTGCGGCACGCCCGGACCGTCGACGAGGGCGGCCGGGGCCTGTTCATCGTCTCCCGCCTCGCCTCCCACTGGGGGGCGAGGCACGGCCCGGACGGCAAGGTGCTGTGGACGGAGCAGGACCTGCCGGACCTTCCGGCGGCCCCGGCGGGGTGAATCCCGCCCGCCGACAGCGCACAGTGGTCCGTATGACGACACCCGCGGAGCTGCTCCGCTCCTTCGCCCGCACCCGCGCATCCCTCGACGGAGAGGAGGTCACGTACTGGTGGTCCGGAGACGTCTACTCCTGGGCCCCCGACGAGCCCTATCGGCGCGTCTTCGGCTTCGAGGGTCTCAACGTCGCCCGCCTGGTCCAGGACGCCGAGGCCGGGCCGGACGCGTACCGACTGCTCAGCCGTGAGGCCGCGTTCTATCTGGATCCCGTCAGCCGCGAGATCCTGGAGACCTGGCAGGACCTGCCGGTGGTGCACGTCTGGAACGACCCGGCGAACCAGAAGTGGCGTCCTTTCCCGGTCCCGACGACCGACCTCGGGGACCAGCTCTGCTTCAGCCTGGAGATCCCGCTCGCCTACCCGTCGCCGCTGCCGGTGGCCGAATATCCGCTGCACTCGGCGGGGGACACGTACAAAGCCCTGGAGCTCTTCCAGTTCTTCGCCGACCGCGCGGACCTGGCGGGCCCGGCGGCCGGCGTCCCGGCCACCATGTCGTGGAGCCGGATGTCCCCGTGGCTGCCGTGGATGGCCCGGGGGCAGCGGCCCGGCGGGCTCACCTTCCACTGCCGGGGCCGCAAGCTCGGCGCGTACACCGAGGTCCCCGAGCGCACCCGGGCCCACATCGCCGCCCACCACCCGGAGTTCGCGCACGCCCCGGAGGAGTGGAGCGAGCCGAACGAGACCAGTTGGACCTACTTCCGCAAGCTCAACCCGCCCCGGGCGTGAGGGCGTTCGAGGCGCATGATGTCCCGGTCAGGGGAGGGTGATGTTCCGGCCCGGGCCGCCCTCGACCGTGTCCTTCCCCCCGCCGCCGACGATCACATCGTCACCCGCCTCGCCGTGCAGCATGTCGTCGCCGGAGCCGCCGAGGAGGACGTCGTCGCCGTCCCCGCCCATGACGCGGTCGTCGCCCGGACCCGCGTACACGAGGTCATCACCGTCGTACGCCTCGATCATGTCGTCGCCCCGGCCGCCCCACAGCCGCTGGTCGCCCTCGACGGCCATCAGGTGGTCCATGCCGTCGCCGCCGTCGAGGACGACGCGCCCCATGACCATGTCGTCGCCCGCGTCGCCCCGGACCGTGTGCGCGGTGTGGGCGTGCAGCATGTCGTCGCCGGGGCCGCCGCTGACGGTGGCGACCCCGGGATCACTGGTGGCGATCTCGTCGTCGCCGTCGCCCAGGAAGACGTCGATCCGGTCCGGTCGGGCGCTGTCGGTGGGCAGTTCGCAGACGACGTACGTCTCGACTCCCGGCTCCAGGTAGCTGCAGTGGTCGCCGGGCTGGAGCGGCACCGAGTCCCGGAAGCCGATGCGCCGGACCCCGTCGCCCTGGTCCATCGGGACCACGTGGAGGTCGTTGACCTGCCCCGGGGCGGCGGTGTAGGTGATCGACTGCTTCGCCCAGTCGGCGCCGATACGGGCCTTTGCCCCGGTGGCGGCGGGCGCCGCGACCGCCGGGGACACGGCGAGGCCGGTGGCGAGCAGGGTCACGACGGCCGACATCCTCTTGCGCTTCACGACAGCTCCTCGGTGGGTTCGTGGGGTTTCCCGCCCGCCCGTCTGCGCGCGGCATAACGGACAGGTGCATGCCAAGCTGTGCTGTTCCCGTGGCGGTGGGGCGCCACGATGGTGACGGCAGCCTACCGTCCTGGTCTAGACCAGGCTAGGGTCCGGTGCGGCCCCCGTGCCGAACAGGCGCTCCAGGACCACCGCGACCCCGTCCTCAGCGTTCGACAGGGTCACCTCGTCGGCCGCCGCGCGCAGCTCCGGATGCGCGTTGGCCATGGCCACCCGGTGGCCCGAACCGGCGAACAGGGGCAGGTCGTTGGGCATGTCCCCGAACGCGATCGTCCGCTCTGCCCCGACCCCCAGCAGCTCGGCGGCCACCGCCAGGCCCGTGCCCTTGTCCACCCCGCGCGGAGCCAGCTCCACCGTGCCGGGCCCCGCCATGGTCACCGTCGCCAGATCACCCACGGCCCCGCGCGCCACGGCGGCCAACTCGTCGTCGCCCAGCACCGGGTGGCGCACCAGTACCTTGATCACGGGCCGCTCCCACAGCGCGGCGCGGGAGGCGACGCACCGGGCGGGCAGCGTCGGGTTCGGCATCCGGTACCCGGCCTCGATCAGGGTCACCCCGTCCACGCCGTCCTGGTCCACGGCGGCGAACACGGCCCCGGTCTCCGCCTCGATCTTGCCGAGCGCGGCGTCGGCGGCCTCGCGGTCCAGGGTGACGGACCGCAGCAGCCGCCCGCTCCCGGCCTCGTACAGCTGGGTGCCCTGCCCGCAGACGACGATCCCGGTGTACGCCAGGTCGGCGAGCAGGGCCCGTATCCCGGGCACGGGACGCCCGGTGACGATCAGGTGCCGGGCGCCCGCCGAGGCGGCGCGGGCGAGCGCGGCGCGGGACCGGGCGCTCACGGTGTCGTCCGGGCGCAGCAGGGTGCCGTCCAGGTCCGTGGCGACGAGGGCATATGCGGGGGGCGTGGGCATGGGCCACAGCCTAGGAGGAACCGAACGGCCGCTCGCCCGCCAGGGGTGGATGGGCCTCGCCCGATCCGCCGCGGGCCGGACCCGTACGGCGGGACTTCGCCCGGGCGAGCGCCTGAACAGCGGCGACCAGCCGTTCGCAGTCGTCGCTCACACGCTCCGACAGCGGCGGGAAGGACGCCCGGGCCGGCTTCTCGCTCCGTGTCGCCTGCCGCCGGGCGGGACCTGTGGATGTTCTGGACCGATGCCGACGGACACCGAAAGATCCGCTTCATCGAACTGCTGCCGTGCCCGGCCGTCATCCACCAGCTCTCCGTCACGGACGGGGACGCATGCGTGCTGTACGACCGGCACCCGGGCCCCCACTCCTGGGGCGTGACCGATCCGCTCGCCGATCTGACGGCGGAGCGGATCCGGGAGGAGGTGCGGCGCGACCGCGACGGTGGTGGGCGGTGCCGGTGGGCGACGTGGCTGAGGTGAGGCAGGGGTCAACTGGGCGGAATCGGCGCCGAGTTCTGGCCCTACGGCCGAGAACCGGCCAAATGTGGTGCTGGCGTGAAGGCGGCGTGTTCCGGGGGTAGAGGAGGTCGGGGGCTCAGATGGGGCTCCAAGGAGGGGTGGGGCACATGCGAGGAACGTTCACGCGGTGGCGAAGAGGCGTGGCGAGCGGGGCGACCGCTCTGCTGGTGCTGGCCGGAGCGGTCGGGCTTGCCGCGACCCCGGCGGCCGCCGCAGGGGTGGGAACCGAACCGGTCAGCTCGTACACCTTCAACAGCGCGCCGGGCGACTACATCGGTCAGGGCGGCACCGGCTCGTACAAGGCTCCCCGGGCGAATGTGGTGGCCGAGAACCCTGCCGAGTTCGACCCGGGGCTCATTCGGGTGTGGGTCTCCGACGAGGACGTCACCTGGATGATCGAGTTCGCCGGAGCCCGCGGCGAACTGCTCAAGCCGGGCGTGTACCGCAACGCCGAACGCGCCGCCTTCCGCACCGGACGCTCGCCCGGGCTGGACATCAGCGGTGACGGCCGGGGCTGCAACGAGGTCTACGGGCAGTTCACCGTCAACCAGGTCGCCCACGACGCCGAGGGCACGGTGACGCTGCTGGACGCCACGTTCACCCAGCACTGCGAGAACGCCGACGCCCCGCCGCTCAAGGGCACCGTCAAGTACCGGGCGCTGCCGCTCTCCTTCGCGTACGACAGTGACGCGGGCGACTGGGTCGGCCAGGGGACCAAGAACACCTACACCGGTTCCACCAGCACGTTCGCAGTGCAGGGGACCGACGAGTACCTCACCTACGGGGCGTCGGGCAAGCGCGCCGACTGGTCGGTGCGGCTGACGCCGCCGGAGGGCGAGAAGCTCGTCGCCGGCCGGCTCTACCGGGCCGAGCGGTTCAGCGGCGACGGGAGTGCGGGGCTGGACGTGTCGGGCTTCTCCCGTGGATGCAACGCCTCCACCGGCGAGTTCAAGCTCACCCGGCTGGTCACCGATGACGCGACGGGAGAGGTGAAGGCGTTCGCGGCGACCTTCACGCAGCACTGCGAGAACGCGGAGGCCGCCCTGCGCGGCACTGTGCGCTACTTCGCCTAGGCCGTTCCGCTCGGACGGGCGAACAGGACGAACAGGGTGGCCCCCGCCGGACTCTCCGGCGGGGGCCACCCTGCTGTTCTGTTCCGGCTGCTGTCGTGCGCCGCCCCGTCCCGGCCCGACCCGAGCCGTCTGCTTACTTTGACTCGACCCGGCCGAACGCGTCCGGGCCCGACGCGTGCGCCTCGACGGCCTTCCGCCACGCGGAGTCGTCGGCGTACAGCACGCTGCGCAGGTAGGCCGAGGTGAGGTGGGCGAGTGCGGCGACGCGCGCGGGGTTCTCGTCGGTCGTCTCGGCGACGTCGTATCCGGAGATCCCGCCGAGGCCGTGTTCCGCTTCGAAGAGGGTGAGCAGGGACTTGGGGCCGGGGGCGAGGGTGTAGGGGTCGGCGTGCCAGTCCGGGCCCATGACCGTCAGATGGCCGGACGCGTCTTTCTCGCCCCTGACCACGAGCGTGGGCGTCGCCATCCGGGAGAAGCCCGTGGTGGTGAGGAACGGCAGTGCCTCCGCCATGGGTGGGGTGATCGCGTCGCCGCCCCGGCCGGGTCCGGCCAGCACCACGCCCGCCTTGATCCGGGGATCGGCCAGGTTCACCTCCGTACCGTCGTCCGGATCCGTGAGGCTCGCACCCAGCAGGAGGCCCGCCGTGTGGGCGCCCATCGAGTGCCCGGCGACGGCGATCCGCTCCCGGTCCAGGCGGCCGGCGAGTCCGGGCACGGCCGCCTCGATCTCGTCGAACCGGTCGATGAGGCGCGCCATGTCCTCGGCGCGGGAGCGCCAGTGCATGGGTGCGCCGGGGGTCTCGGGCGGCAGGTCCAGCGTCGTCGAGCTGAGGTGGGTCGGCTGGATGACGGCGAACCCGTGCGCTGCCCAGAGGGCGACGAGCGGGGCGTAGCCGTTGAGCGAGGAGAGGTTGTTCGAGTGGCCCTGGCCGTGCGAGAGCAGGATGACCGGCAGCCGGTTCCCGTCCCCGGGCGCCTGGGCGGCGGTCAGGGGCAGGGAGACGCGGAGCTCCAGGTCGACGGCTCGGTCTGGGGTGGGCAGCATCAGCGGGGCGACGGACAGGACGGGGGAGGAGGGTCGTCCGGCGGCGTCTGTCGTGCGAGGTGTGGATGCAGGCATGGGGAAGCCCCTTCCGGGAGGCCCCTGCCGTGGATGCGAAGGATGGCAGGGCAGGGGGGTGGAAGCGTCCGGCTTCGGCTAGAGTGAAGCGGAGCGTTGTTCCATTTACGATACGGAGCACTGTTCCGCTTTGTCAACGGCGATGCCTGGCGATGGATTCCGTCCCGGGAATCCCGGGACGGGGCGCCCGTGCCGGCGGATCAGGTGAGGAGAGGAGTGCGCGGTGACTGCAGCCGATGAAGCCGGAGGGGCGTCCGCCCGACCGAAGCGGGCCGACGCGGTGCGCAATCAGCAGACGCTGCTCGCCGCCGCCGCCGAGGTGTTCGTGACCTCGGGGGTCGACGCGCCGATCCGCGAGATCGCCAAGCGGGCCGGGGTCGGGATGGGCACGATCTACCGGCACTTCCCGACCCGGGCGGATCTGGTGGTGGCCGTCTACCGCCACCAGGTCGAAGCCTGTGCCGAGGCGGGGCCGGCCCTGCTGGCCGAGGAGAAGTCCCCGTTCGCCGCGCTGGAGCGGTGGGTGGACCTCTTCGTCGACTTCCTGGTCACGAAGCACGGGCTCGCCGACGCGCTGCGCTCGGACAGCGGCGGCTTCGAGGCGCTGCACGCCTACTTCCTCGACCGCCTGGTGCCCGTCTGCGGGCAGTTGCTCGACGCGGCGGCCGGCGTGGGGGAGATCCGGGCCGGCGCCGAGCCCTATGAGCTGATGCGCGGCGTCGGGAATCTGTGCGTGGGGCGGGGCGACGACCCGCGCTACGACCCGCGCCGCTTGGTGGAACTGCTGCTGCGCGGGCTGCGGGACGGGCGAAGCTGCTGAGGTGTCCTCGGCCCGGCCGGGCCGAGGACACCTCAGCCCGGCCCCGGGCTCTCAGTTCAGGCAGAACTCATTGCCCTCGGGGTCGGTCATGAGGATCCAGCTCCCGCCCTGTTCGTCGTACGTGCGCAGCGCCCGCGCGCCCAGTGCCGTCAGCCGCTCCGCCTCCGCGTCCCGCTGACCGGGGGCGGAGTGCACGTCGATGTGGAGGCGGTTCTTGACCGTCTTCGGCTCCGGCACCCGCTGGAACAGCAGCCGCCTCCCCTGCCCCGTACCGCTGACCTCGTCATACGGGTCGTCCGGGTGCCGGGCCGCCGCGAGGTCGAGCCAGGCGCGGCGGCCGTGGGCGTGGGTCGTGATGGCCTCGGGCACGGCCCCGGCCGCCAGCAGCTGCTCGACCAACGCGCTGTTGTCCTCGACCAGATAGCCCAGGGCCTCCGCCCAGAATCCGGCCTGCGCGTGCGGGTCGGCGCTGTCGATCACAAGCTTCCAGGACAGTGTCGGTGTCATGGAAACCGTTTATAGTGGTTACATGAACGGGAAGGCAATGGACACGCCGGGGCTGTTGTTGCGGCATCCGGACGGCAGCTCGTTCCGGTTCGATCCGGGCGCGCTGTGTCTGGAGCTGCTGCCGACAGGCGGCCCCGGCCCCCTGTCGTATTTCGAGGTACTGCACGAGCCGGCCGACCTGGTGCGCTGGGCGGAGGAGTGCCGGTTGCCGGGCGGGCTCGGCGCAGGTTCCGGTGGGGGGCTCGCCGTGAGCGCGGCGGAGGTGGCGGACGCGCGTGCGCTGCGCGATGCGCTCTGGCGGCTCACGGAGGGCTGGGTGCGGGAAGCGCCCCCGGACCCGGACGACCTCGCCACCCTCAACGGCGCGGCGTCGCGGGCGTCGTTGACGTCCCGGCTGACCGTGGGCGGCGGGCGGGCATGGACGCCCGGAGGCACCGGGACCGGGCTGCTTTCCACCGTCGCCCGCGATGCGGTCGACCTGTTCACCGGGGCGTACGCCCACCGGATCCGCACGTGCGGCGCGCACGACTGCCGGCTGCTGTTCGTGGACACCTCCCGTCCCGGCAAGCGCCGCTGGTGCTCGATGGAGCGCTGCGGCAACCGGCACAAGGTCCGCGCCCACCGTGCCCGGCTCACCGCACCGGGTTCTCCGCCTCCGACGGGTGAAGCCGCCGACTGACGAGAATCGACCGACGTATCGACCGACGAAGGGGACCGTCATGCCGACCGGACTCACGCAGGACGCGGGCTGGGAGATCGGTGTCTCCCGGACCATCCACCGGCCGCCGGCCGCCGTTTGGGACTTCGTCGCCGGACCGGAGGGCGCCGCGCTCTGGCTCGGCCTCGACGGCCCGCTGCCCACCGAGAAGGGCGCTCCGTACCGGACGGCGGACGGCATCGCGGGCGAGATCCGCAGCTACCGCCCCGGCGACCGGGTCCGCCTCACCCACGGGACCTCCACCGTTCAGGTCGCCGTGACGCCGGGCAGTTCCGAGGACCGGACGGTGCTGCGCTTTCATCAGGAGCGCTTGGCGAGCGCCGAGGAGCGCGAAGAGCGCCGTACGCACTGGAAGAGCGTGATGGACCGGGTCGAGGCCGAGCTGACCTGAGGGCTTTATGTCCCGCGTGGCGGTGGGGTGGGACAGACGGGGCATCTGTGCCGGTCGATCGCGGCCAGCAGGCGCGTGGCCGCCGTGCGGACGGCCTGCGCCGGGGCAGGGCCCCCGACCTCGGGCGTGTCGGGTACGTCGCGCACGGCGGGCGCATCCGGCGCGGCGGTCAGTCGAACGGCCGTGGCGCGCCCCTCCGCCACCGCCTCGTGTGCCGCGCGGGTCCACGCCGGGTGCTCGGGATTTCCGGCGGCCAGGATCGTGGCGAGCAGATCCAGCACGCCTGCCCGGTCCCTGACCGAGTCCGTCGCCGCCAGCTCCCAGAGGAACGGCACCGTCGCCGCCGTCGAGTCGAAGACGGGCGGGGTGCCGATCCACCGTTCCAGATCGTTCAGGGCTTCGTCCGAGGACGGTGCGTCGCCCCAGGCGATCCGCGACAGCACGCCGGGAACCTGGGACGCGGAGCCGTACGCGTGCTGCAGCTCGTGCCACCGCACGTTCCTCATGGCCCCCAGGACAGTCCCCATCCGGGCACTCAATCAGCCTTTACCGCACGGCGTCCACCATGCCGGGGAACCGTTCCGTGGGCAGTCCTGTGGAGGGCCCGGCGAACGGCCCGGTGGACTGTTCCGCGGACCGGCCCGCTCCATGCAGCCGGCGCAGATACGCGCGTACGGGGCCGGCGTCGTCCCCCGGGGCGGACACGCCCACGTGGTGGTCGGGGCGGACGACCACGACGGTGCCCGTGCCCGTATCGCCGGAGGCTCCCGTTCCGGCGCAGACGGCGTACGCTGCGGCCGCGTGCCCCGCGTCGTCGACCACCGCCGCCGACTGCGCGCCGGCCCGGTCCTCGCGTGCCCGGCCCTCGTGCGCCGCGTACACCCGGCAGGTCCGCACCCCGGCGTCGCCGTACGAGTCCGCCACCTCGCGCAGGACCGCCGCGCTGCCCGGGCCGAAGCCGAGGACGGTGGTGCGGGGACCCGCGAAGAGCCGATGCAGCCGGGTGCGGGCCCCGGTCCCGGCATCGGTGCACGGGGCGTCCGGGGCCCGGTCCCCGGCCTGCGGGGCGGGCGCCTCGCCGTCCGGCGCGCGATCCCCGGCAGTCGGAGCGTCGGGCACTCCGTCCCGGGCCTGCGGGGCGGCCAAGGAGCTCCAGCGGTAGCCGACGCCCAGGCCGGTCGTGTCCGAGGTGATTGCCGCGTCCAGGCCGCCGCCGGGCCGGCGGATCGCCTCCAGCGTGGCCCGCAGTCGCTCCGAGGTGAGGTCCAGGGTCCGGGCGGCCACCGGAAGCCGCTCCTCCTCGTACGTGTCCAGCAGCTCCCCGCCCGCGTCACCGGCGAGGACCAGGCCCAGCTTCCAGCCCAGGTTGAACGCGTCCTGGATGCCGGTGTTCATCCCGAGGCCGCCCGCGACGGCGTGCACGTGTGCCGCGTCGCCCGCGAGGAAGACCCGCCCCGCGCGGAACCGGTTCGCCATCCGCACGTTGACCCGGTACGTCGACAGCAGCTCGGCCCGTGTCAGGGCCCGGCCGGGGAGTGCGGTGTGGCGGGCGAGCAGCCGCCGGAACCCGTCGGCGGTGGGCGCGAGCGGCCGGCCTCGCCCGTCCCGCTCCGGCCCGGCCTGGAACCACCAGCCCGTCCGCGTACCGGGGATCGGGCAGAGCATGACCGCGCCGTCCGCGTCGAACCACTGATGCCAGCGGGTGCGGTCCAGGGCGCCTTCGGCCAGGTCGACATCGCCGCAGACCATCACCTGGTCCTCGGCGGTGGTCCCCTCGAACCCGATCCCGAGCACTTTCCGCACGGAACTGTGGGCGCCGTCGCACCCGACGACATACCGCGCGCGTTCCGTCCGGTCCTCGGAGAACGCCACGTCCACGTGCGGCCCGCCGGCCCCCTGCGTCAGCCCCACGACCTCGCGGCCCAGCTCGACGCGAACACCGTACCCGGCCAGCCGGTCGCGGAGGATCTCCTCCAGCCGCCACTGGGCGATCAGCCACCCCCGGTCGTACGGGGTGTCCGGGGACGGCGCGGAGTCCGCCCACGGATCGGCCTCCGCGACCGGGAGGCGGTCGCGGTACTTGAGCATCGGCAGCGGGGCCGAACCGGCGGCGAGCACCTCCTCGGCCACCCCGAGATCGTCCAGGATCTCCAGGGACCGGGGGTTGGGTCCCTTGGCGCGCGAGGTGCGCGGCGGTGCGGGGGACCGGTCCACGATCCGCACGGCGGCCCCGCGCCGGGCCAGATCGCAGGCCAGCACCAGCCCGGTGGGTCCCGCTCCCACGATGAGTACGTCGGTCATGCCCATGGCTCTCCTTCGGTCGCGCTCTCCTGGTGTCCCTACGGGACCAGAAAAACGCAACCGAGTAAGAAAAGCAACTAGGTCATTTTTTGTTCTGCGGGACCCGGAGTCGTCGGCGTGGGGTCCGGGGTCGCGTCGGCTGGCGCATCGGCCGACGCGTTGGCCGGTGCGGCGGCCGCCGTCGCCAGCAGCCGTACCGCCAGCGCCCGGTTGCGCCGAGCGGTCCGCAACGCGTCCCAGGTCAGCAGCGACAGTGCCAGCCAGACCAAGGCGAACCCGGCCCACCGCTCGGGCGGCATCGCCTCGTTGAAGTAGAGGACGCCCAGCCCGAACTGGAATACCGGGGCCAGATACTGCAGGAGCCCCAGCGTGGACAGCGGCACCCGGATCGCCGCCGCGCCGAAGCAGATCAACGGGATCGCCGTGACGATGCCCGTCGCGGCGAGCAGGAACCCGTGCGCCGCGCCCCCGGCCGTGAACGTCGACTCGCCGGTGGCGGCGAGCCAGAGCAGGAAGCCGAGCGCGGGCACGAAGAGTACGGCGGTCTCGGCGGCCAGGGACTCCAGGCCGCTCATGTTGACCTTCTTCTTGATCAGCCCGTACGTGGCGAAGGAGAACGCCAGCACCAGCGAGATCCACGGCGGCCTGCCGTACCCGATCGCCAGGACGAGGACCGCCGCCAGGCCCGTGGCGACCGCCGCCCACTGGACGGGCCGCAGCCGTTCGCCCAGCAGCAGGACGCCCATGGCGATGGTGACCAGCGGATTGATGAAGTAGCCGAGCGAGGCCTCGACGACCTGGCCGTTGTTCACGGCCCAGATGTAGAGCCCCCAGTTGAGCGTGATCGTCGCCGCCGCGACCGATATCAGGCCCAGCTTGCGCCGGTCGCGGACCAGCTCGCCGATCCAGGCCCAGCGGCGTACGACCAGCAGGGCGACGATGACGACGGCCAGCGACCAGACCATCCGGTGGGCGAGGATCTCCATCGCCCCGGACGGCTTGAGCAGCGGCCAGAACAGCGGGACCAGGCCCCACATCCCGTACGCGCCGATTCCGTACAGCAGGCCTGTCCGCTGCTCGTTCCTGCCCTCCACGATCTTCCCCTCCACGTGCCCTCCCGGCCCGCTCGCACCGGCGGATCCGCCGACGGCACGACGGTAGCGCCGGAAGGGCTTCGTGTCATAGCCGTCTCACGGAAACACTCATGACAGTGCTGGGTGCGGCGAGGTGGGGCCGGGTCGGGAAGCGGGGGCGCGTCGGGGTTCAGGCGGCGGACAGGGCGGCGCGTACGGTCTCGGCGAGGGGCGTCGTCGGGCGGCCGATGAGCCGGGCGAGATCCCCGCTCGTCCCCGCGAGCCGGCCGCGCTCGATCGCCTCGTCCACGTCGACCAGGATCGCGGCGAAGCCCTCGGGCAGCCCCGCGCCGACGAGGATCTCCTGGTGCGCGGCGGCCGGGACGTTGTTGTACGCGATCGTCGTGCCGGTCAGCTCGGACAGCAGGACGGCGTACTCCGCCAGCGACCAGGCGGTGTCGCCGCTCAGCTCGTAGGCGGTGTCGAGGTGGCCGTCGCCGGTCAGCACGGCGGCCGCGGCGGCGGCGTAGTCGGCCCGGGTGGCGGAGGCGATGCGGCCCTCGCCCGCGTTGGCGACGACCGCGCGGTGCTCCAGGACCGGGGCCAGGTTGGCGGTGTAGTTCTCCGTGTACCAGCCGTTGCGCAGGAAGGTGTACGGCAGTCCGGAGTCGAGGATCAGCTGCTCGGTTGCCTTGTGCTCGTCGGCCAGCGTGAAGTCCGCGTCCGGTCCGCCGAGGACGCCGGTGTACGCGAGCTGGGCGACGCCCGCCGCCTTCGCCGCGTCGATGACCGCGGTGTGCTGCGCCACCCGCTTGCCCACCTCGCTGCCGGAGATCAGCAGCACCCGGTCGCCGGGCCGGAAGGCTCCGGCGAGGGTCTCGGGACGGCTGTAGTCCGCGATGCGCAGCTCCACTCCCCGGGCGGCGAGCGCGGCGGCCTTCTCCTTGTCGCGCACGACCGCGACGACCTCGCCGGCCGGGACCGTGGTCAGTAGGGCGTCGACGACGAGGCGGCCGAGTGCGCCAGTGGCTCCGGTGACAACGATGCTCATGGGGAGGGCTCCGATTTCGCGCTGTTTCGGTGGGCGGGTGTTCCGGTGGACCGGTCCGCCGTGCTTCGTTCACAACCCTAAGGGAAGCGCTAACCGAGAGAAAGTACCCACTTTGAAGTAAGGTACTGGCATGGCAGTGAGTGCGATCAGCGACGTCAAGCAGCCCATGTGCCCGTCGCGGCTGATCCTGGAACATGTGACGAGCCGCTGGGGCGTGCTCGTTCTCGCGGCGTTGCTGGAGCGTTCGTACCGCTTCAGCGAACTGCGGCGCTCGGTGGGCGGCGTGAGCGAGAAGATGCTGGCCCAGACCCTCCAGACGCTGGAGCGTGACGGGTTCGTCCACCGCGACGCGAAGCCGGTGATCCCGCCACGGGTGGACTACACGCTCACTCCGCTCGGCGTCGAGGCAGCCGAGCAGGTCTGGGCGCTCGCCCGCTGGACCGAACGCCAGGTGGACGCGGTGCAGGCGGCACGCGAGGCATACGACGGGGCCCGGGCCTGATCCCCTGGGGGATCAGGCCCGGGCCCCGGGCGGCGCGCGTACGGTCCGCCCGGGCTCCGGGCGGGCGCACGCGGCATCGCGGTCCTCGCTCGGTCTCAGCCGATGACCGTCCAGGTGTCGTTGCCCGCGAGGAGCGAGCCGAGGTCGCCCTTGCCGTCGCGCTCGACGGCGGCGTCGAGCTGGTCCGACATCAGCGTGTCGTAGACGGGCCGCTCGACACTGCGCAGCACCCCGATCGGGGTGTGGTGCAGCGTGTCCGCGTCGGCGAGCCGGGACAGCGCGAACGCCGTTGTGGGCGACTCCGAGTGGGCGTCGTGCACGAGGATCTGCGAGCGGTTCTCCTCCGTGACGGCCACCACCTTCAGATCGCCGGTGGCCGGATCGCGCACCACGCCCTTGGGCTCCTGGGAGCCGAAGAGGATCGGCTGCCCGTGTTCGAGGCGGATGACGGCCTCGGCGGCCTGCTCCTTGTCCTTGAGGACCTCGAATGCGCCGTCGTTGAAGATGTTGCAGTTCTGGTAGATCTCCACCAGGGCCGTGCCCGAGTGCTCGGCGGCCGCGCGCAGCACGCTCGTGAGGTGCTTGCGGTCGGAGTCGACCGTCCGGGCCACGAACGTCGCCTCCGCCCCGATGGCGAGCGACACCGGGTTGAAGGGCGCGTCGAGCGACCCCATCGGCGTCGACTTGGTGATCTTGCCCAGCTCGGAGGTGGGGCTGTACTGGCCCTTCGTCAGCCCGTAGATCCGGTTGTTGAACAGCAGGATCTTGAGGTTGACGTTGCGGCGCAGGGCGTGGATGAGGTGGTTGCCGCCGATGGAGAGCGCGTCGCCGTCACCGGTGACCACCCACACCGACAGGTCCCGGCGGGAGGTGGCGAGCCCGGTCGCGATGGACGGGGCCCGGCCGTGGATGGAGTGCATCCCGTAGGTGTTCATGTAGTACGGGAAGCGGGAGGAGCAGCCGATGCCGGAGACGAAGGTGATGTTCTCCTTCGCGAGACCCAGCTCCGGCATGAAGCCCTGGACGGCGGCGAGGACCGCGTAGTCGCCGCACCCCGGGCACCAGCGCACTTCCTGGTCCGACTTGAAGTCCTTCATGGACTGCTTCGCCTCGGCCTTGGGCACCAGCTGCAGCAGTTCGTTGTGCCGCAGTTCGTCGGTGTCAGGCATCGATGGCCTCCTTGAGGGCCGCGGCGAGCTGCTCGGCCTTGAACGGCATTCCGTTGACCTGGTTGTAGCTGTGGGCGTCCACCAGATACTTCGCCCTCAGCAGCATCGCGAGCTGGCCGAGGTTCATCTCCGGCACGACGACCTTGTCGTAGCGCTTCAGCACCTCGCCGAGATTCTTCGGGAAGGGGTTGAGATGGCGCAGGTGGGCCTGGGCGATGGGCGCCCCCGTGGCGCGCAGCCGGCGGACGGCGGCCGTGATCGGGCCGTACGTCGATCCCCAGCCGAGCACCAGTGTGCGGGCCTCGGCCGGGTCGTCGACCTGGAGGTCGGGCACCTCGATACCGTCGATCTTCGCCTGGCGCGTGCGGACCATGAGGTCGTGGTTGGCCGGGTCGTAGGAGATGTTGCCGGTGCCGTCCTGCTTCTCGATCCCGCCGATGCGGTGTTCGAGGCCGGCCGTCCCGGGGACCGCCCAGGGGCGGGCCAGGGTCTGCGGGTCGCGCTTGTAGGGCCAGAAGACCTCGGTGCCGTCGGCCAGGGTGTGGTTCGGCGCGGTGGCGAACGGCGTCTTGAGGTCGGGCAGCGAGTCCGTCTCCGGGATGCGCCAGGGCTCGGAGCCATTGGCCAGGTAGCCGTCGGAGAGCAGGAAGACCGGGGTCCGGTACGTCAGGGCGATCCGGGCCGCGTCGATCGCGGCGTCGAAGCAGTCGGCCGGGGTCTGCGGGGCCACGATCGGGACCGGGGCCTCGCCGTTGCGCCCGTACATCGCCTGGAGCAGGTCGGCCTGCTCGGTCTTGGTCGGCAGCCCGGTGGACGGACCGCCGCGCTGGATGTCGATGATCAGCAGCGGCAGCTCCAGCGACACCGCGAGACCGATCGTCTCCGACTTCAGCGCCACCCCGGGGCCGGACGTCGTCGTGACGCCCAGCGCCCCGCCGAACGCCGCACCGAGCGCCGCGCCGATCCCGGCGATCTCGTCCTCGGCCTGGAAGGTCCGCACCCCGAAGTTCTTGTGCCGGGACAGCTCGTGCAGGATGTCCGAGGCCGGGGTGATCGGATACGAGCCCAGGTAGAGCGGCAGGTCCGCCAGCTGCCCGGCGGCGATCAGGCCGTAGGACAGGGCGAGGTTCCCCGAGATGTTGCGGTAGGTGCCGGTGGGGAAGGCCTGCGACGCCGGGGCGACCTCGTAGGAGACCGCGAAGTCCTCGGTCGTCTCGCCGAAATTCCACCCGGCCCGGAACGCGGCCACGTTCGCCTCGGCGATCTGCGGCTTCTTCGCGAACTTCTGCCGCAGGAACGCCTCCGTCCCCTCGGTCGGCCGGTGGTACATCCACGACAGCAGCCCGAGCGCGAACATGTTCTTGGACCGCTCGGCCTCCTTGCGGGGGAGCCCGAACTCCTTCAGCGCCTCCAGCGTCAGCGTCGTCAGCGGCACCGGGTGGACGTTGTAGGCCTCCAGCGAACCGTCCTCCAGTGGACTGGTCGCATACCCCACCTTCGCCATCGGCCGCTTCGTGAACTCGTCGGTGTTCACGATGATTTCCGCGCCTCGCGGTACGTCGTCGATGTTCGCCTTCAGCGCGGCGGGGTTCATCGCGACCAGGACGTTGGGGGCGTCGCCCGGGGTCAGAATGTCATGGTCGGCGAAGTGGAGCTGGAAGGAAGAGACTCCCGGCAGGGTGCCTGCGGGGGCACGGATCTCGGCCGGGAAGTTCGGCAGGGTGGAGAGATCGTTGCCGAAGGAAGCGGTCTCCGAGGTGAACCGGTCACCCGTGAGCTGCATACCGTCACCCGAGTCGCCCGCGAAGCGGATGATCACCCGGTCCAGGCGGCGAACTTCCTTCCCGTCGCCGCCCGTGGTTCCCGTCGTACCTGGCAGAGGGGCTCGCTGGCCCCCGAGGATGGCGTCATTGGCCGCATCGGCCTTCTCTGCCGCGCTACTGACCTGGCTCGTCACTGAACTGGACCTCCCTTGGGGCGGCGGTTCGGAACCGTCCGGCCAGCCGGCGATCCCAGAGGCCACCCTACGTCCGCGTAGGTGGCCCTCCAGGGACCGATCATATGGTGGACGCCGTTTTGAGACACCCTTTTAGTAAGGCTTGTCACGTTTCGCCAGCCCTCGATCATGCGATGGAGATGCCTGCCCTCTGAGCCTTTTGACCTAGGGCCTTTCGTTCGGATCATGCCGGGCTCGCGGGGGCCGGCCTGATCCGAACGAAAGGCCCCAGGTCCCCCGCGCTCTCCCCTCTCGGCGCTCCGCGGCCTTCCCTTGATCAGGGGTGCCCCTCGGGCGCCCGCCGGACACCCCCGCTCCTGCGCAATGCCCCCGAAGCGCCCCCGAAGCGCTTCAGGTGCACTTCAGGGCACTCCTGGGTGCCCAGGTATCCGGACACTCCCGTATCTGACAGAGTGTCAGATTGCTAGGAATTCAGGTAGGTCAACACCGCGAGGACGCGCCGGTGGTCGCCGTCGCTGGGGGAGAGCCCCAGCTTCAGGAAGATGTTGCTGACGTGCTTCTCGACCGCCCCGTCGCTCACCACGAGCTGCCGGGCGACCGCGGAGTTCGTCCGGCCCTCGGCCATCAGACCGAGGACCTCCCGCTCGCGCGGCGTCAGCCCGGCCAGCACGTCCTGCTTGCGGCTGCGGCCCAGCAACTGCGCCACCACTTCCGGGTCCAGCGCCGTCCCGCCCTGCGCCACCCGGACCACCGCGTCCACGAACTCGCGGACCTCGGCCACCCGGTCCTTCAACAGATACCCCACCCCGCGGCTGCTGCCCGCCAGCAGCTCGGTGGCGTACTGCTCCTCCACGTACTGGGAGAGGACCAGCACCCCGATGTCCGGGTAGTCCCTCCGCAGCCGCACCGCCGCGCGCACACCCTCGTCCGTGTGGGTCGGCGGCATCCGCACATCGGCGACCACCACATCGGGAAGCGCCTGCTCGGCGTCGAGGTCCGCCACGGTCTTGAGCAGCGCCTCCGCGTCCCCGACCCCCGCGACCACGTCGTGCCCGAGATCGGTGAGCAGACGGGTGAGCCCCTCCCGGAGCAGGACCGAATCCTCGGCGATGACCACGCGCACCCTGTTCTCCACGTTCTCCACGACTGCGAGTCCCCCACTGTTCGAATATGCCGCGTTCCCCGCGACCCCGCACGCACCACGCCCTACCACCGCGCGCCGCGCCCCGTCCGCTCAAGCATCCCAGGACCCGGACACGGATGGGGGGCCTGTGGATAACCCACGCGGACCGGGAGCGGGGCGACAGGGCGTCCGGACGGGGGGAGAGAGGGGGCAGCCGGGAGCGGACGGGGGAGAGGAGACCCGAGGAGAACGAGGAGAACAGGGGGGCGAGGAGAACGGAGGAAGACAGGAGACGACCGGGGACGGAGGACGGAGAGGAGGAGGGCACGGCGAGGAGGCAGAGCACGGAGAGGACGGTGAGGCGCGCTCCGGTCAGCCCCGCCAGGGCAGCTCGGCCGTGATCGTCGTCGGGCCGCCGGCCGGGGAGTCGACCACGAGGACCCCGTCCACGGCGTCCAGCCGCTCCGTCAGCCCGGCCAGGCCGCCGCCCGAGGCCGGCGAGGCCCCGCCCCGGCCGTTGTCCGTGACCTGGAGCATCAGCCGGTCGGCCGCCCGCCACACATCGACCGTGGCCCGGGTCGCACGCGCGTGCTTGCTGATGTTCTGGAGCAGCTCCGAGACGGTGAAGTACGCGATCCCCTCGATCGCCTGCGCCGGCCGCGAGTCCAGGTCCACCTCGACGGTCACGGGCACGGTGCAGCGGGAGGCGATGGCGGAGAGCGCGGCGTCCAGGCCGCGGTCGGTGAGGACGGCGGGGTGGATGCCGCGGGCCAGGTCGCGCAGCTCCTGGAGG